>CAYLKN010000063.1:0-1721 GCA_964384335.1 uncultured Pseudobdellovibrionaceae bacterium | reverse complement strand
CTATTTTGATTGTCAAAGAAGGAAACACGAAATGCTCCGTACTGAAACACCGAAAACGATTTATTTGAAAGACTATCAAAAGCCGGGCTGGATGATCCGCCATGCCGATCTGACATTCAGAATTTTTGACGAACATACGCTGGTCTCTGCCGTTTTGGATATAGGGAAACAGGATGGGCTTGACGATACGCTTAAGCTGGATGGCGAGCATTTGGTTCTAAAGGCCGTAAAGCTTGACGGTAAACTTTTAGAGGCCGGGGTTGATTATATCGTGGATGATAAATCCCTGACCTTACTGAAACCACCGCAAAATGACTTTAAGCTTGGCATTGATACAGAAATTGACCCGGCATCCAATACACGGCTGGAGGGGTTGTATAAATCCGGCGGGAACTGGTGCACGCAATGCGAGGCGGAGGGCTTTCGTACGATCACCTATTATCAGGACCGCCCGGATGTTATGGCCACGTTTCGTGTGCGTGTTGAAGCGGCCAAGAAAACCTGCCCTGTCCTGCTGTCAAACGGGAATTTGATCGAAAGTGGCGATTTGGATCAAGACCGGCATTTTACTGTCTGGGACGATCCGTTCCCGAAGCCGTGTTATTTGTTCGCGCTTGTTGCCGGAGATCTGGTGCATATCGAAGATCATTTTAAAACAGCGGCAGGCAAGGATGTCACCTTGCGGATTTATGTCCGTGACGGTGATCAGGAACAATGCGATTACGCCATGGAATCCTTGAAAAAGTCAATGAAATGGGACGAAGAGGTTTATGGCCGCCTTTATGATTATGATTTGTTCAACATTGTCGCTGTAAGCGATTTCAACATGGGCGCAATGGAGAACACGTCGCTCAATATCTTTAATACAGCGCTTGTGCTTGCGCATCCCGAAACCGCAACAGATAGTGACTTTGAACGTGTAGAAGGCGTAATTGCGCACGAATATTTCCACAACTGGACAGGCAACCGTGTAACCTGTCGTGACTGGTTTCAACTCTCATTGAAAGAGGGTTTGACTGTCTTCCGCGATCAGGAATTTTCCGCAGACCTCAACTCGCGAGACGTAAGACGCATTGACGATGTCGCCCTGCTCCGCCGCTTACAGTTTGCCGAAGATGCCGGGCCAATGGCACATCCGGTAAGGCCGGACAATTATATCGAGATCAATAATTTCTACACTGTCACCGTCTATGAAAAGGGTGCGGAAGTAATCCGTATGCAGCATACGCTGCTTGGCCCTGAAACATACCGCAAGGCCACTGATTTATATTTCGAGCGCTATGACGGACAAGCCGTAACATGTGAGGATTTTGTGAAATGTATGGAAGACGCTTCCGGTAAAGATTTATCCCAGTTTTTCCGCTGGTACGAGCAAGCCGGTACGCCTGAACTATACAGTACAGGCACTTATGATGAAGCCACGCAGCAATATACGCTGCACTTTCACCAGGTCATTCCTGACACGCCGGGACAGACAGGAAAGAAGCCGCACCATATCCCTGTGCGTATCGGCCTGCTCGGCCCTAACGGTTCTGACATTCACGAAGAAACGATTGAGCTAAAAAAAGAGCGCGAGACATTCACCTTCGATAACATCACAGAAAAACCTGTGCCGTCTATACTGCGCGGCTTTTCCGCTCCTGTTATTTTGAAAACAGATTTAAGCACAGCGGATTACCGTTTCCTGATGGTACATGATACGGACGGCTTTAACCGCTGGG
>CAYLKN010000062.1:0-2522 GCA_964384335.1 uncultured Pseudobdellovibrionaceae bacterium | reverse complement strand
CATATATGTTATTAATAATCATTCTTAATACGCTTTCATAACAACACGCCATATCAATGTAAAGAATAATTTTATGCCAAAGACTTGCCGCATAAACCCTTTTTGTACGCAAATAAATCAAGTACCTAAGCAATGCCTTTGTAATTACACAGGTCCGGCCAAAACAGAAAATAAACAAAACAACCGCAAACCTGAAAATAATTTTACGTATTATTCTGACTTGCTGAATTCAAGCCTGAATCTTCAAAAACTCTGTTTAATCTATTACCTTAAGTCAGGTTTTCTCAGGCCATGCCGAATTCTTTCGGCTTGACCTGCCCCGACCCATTATCAGGTCCGGAATGCCAGGGTGGATGCGGGCCCCTTACTTGAGGTTCCGGCGCGAAAATCAGAAGCGTATTTATCGTATCGGGGGCGTCGGGGGACTTTCCGACATTTGTGTAACCATATTCCGTGACTTCCCGCGGATCGACCGGTTCATACAATAAAGTCTTGATTCCTTCGACAGAACGAATGGCGACGAACGCCCCGGGGCAGGTTGTCTTGATACGTGTAAGTACTCTGCTTTTTTCACAGATCAACGAGGCGATATAAACAAGATCGGGGGCAGAACCGGACAAAGGCCCGGTGTCACGGAAGTCAAAGTTTTCCGCATCCCCGTGCCGCACGGTAATACGTTCGGAAAGGCCGAGTCTTTCAATCAGGCTTGATGAAAGCCTGACAGCTTCCCTGTCAGTATCGAGACATATGATATGTATATCTTCATCCGGCAGGGCATAACACATTTCAATTGCAGTCAGAGGAAGAGGCCCTGAGCCCGCGAAAACAATCCTTTTGCCTGAAAGGTCCAGTCCTGCTTTGCGTATGGCCGCAATTTCATCCTCTACAATGCGGCGGTAATTAGCCCTGTACGGGAAATCATCAAGACTTTGGGCGGAAAGTGCGGGGTATTGTGTAAGACTCTCCGCAAAATAACGTTCCATACAGCATTCCGCATCACTCAGATGATTCAGCATGTCTTCCCGTCGCATCCTGACCGTTTCGTCCCTCATAATACGACCCTCAAGGGCCGGATCCCCGGTTTTTTTTAAGTCCAGAACGGCGGCGACAAAGTGCGTCAGGCATGTGGTTACCGCCTGATTTTCAGGCGATAAATCACCGGCGTTACTTTTCAGTGTTTCCGAAACCTTAATCACCAGCCCGATAAATTCCTCGCAAATATCTTCGCCGGAACCAGAACTCATTCTTGTCATGCCGCACCCTTTGTTGAAAATGATTCTCATTATTATTGACATTCCTGTTTTTTATTTTCAAGATGCAATTAAGAATTATTCGCAAGTTAGGGGCGGATAAAGCCAAGACTATTATTCTTCAATGAAAACAGAAGTTTTGGCCTTTTGCGCAGCCGGTTCCAAAAGGACCGGTTACATAAGAACCAGTTATACAAGATCAATTTCCATAAGGGTGGGCGGCCATGCAAAACCGGTATACAGCAAGAAACAAGGACATCTGGATACATGAAATCCCGGATAACAGGGCCGATTACAACAAGGTCAGGTTATCCCGCAAGCTTATCCTGTTTGCGCCGTCGCGCAGGTTTGCCAGTCTGTGTTTTGCCAGGGTTGCCCAAAATTTTATTGTTGCGCGGCAGTATGCGCTCGCCCGCTTTTGTGAACAGCTTGGCGTTCCGTCTCTTTCGGAATGTCAGGAAAGTCATTTTATGGCGGAGTT
This sequence comes from uncultured Pseudobdellovibrionaceae bacterium, assembly GCA_964384335.1. Classification (GTDB taxonomy): domain Bacteria; phylum Pseudomonadota; class Alphaproteobacteria; order Micavibrionales; family Micavibrionaceae; genus JAUICS01. Next base: position 791 of record CAYLKN010000062.1, on the reverse strand, counting down.
TCCGGGATTTTATTTTCATCCCCTGCAACAGGATGCTTTTGAAAATCTGGTTGATATATTAAGTACAAATACAAACCGTTTTGATGCCGTAACCCTGATGCAAAATGCGGCCGATATACGAAACCGGGCTTATAAAACCATAACGGCTCACACCTATCTGTCTAAAGAGGAGGAAATCTTTTTCGATACCCTGGCCACATTCCAGGATGTTTATAATGAGGAAAACTGTGCGGATATCCTGATAAAATATCTAATGCCCCAGCTGCCCCGGCAGGATAAGCGAAGCAAGCCGCATATCTGGGAAACCGCTTTCGGCTGTCTGTTCAGCGGGGGGTGCCCGGACATCCGCGCCGATACTCTGGAGGGGTACGCCTTCACCGGGACGCCTGAAACGATGTCCCGGCCTCTGGTCAACGTGCTCATGGCGAACCGCCTCAGGGAACGGTCGAGCATATCCAGGCCCCTGGACGCCCTGTTCGTTTCCGACGACGAAGCGCTTGTAAACCGTGCGCATGAGGCGGGATATTTCGTTTATCTTTTGCAGCGCTCCGGCTTTGACAGTGCCGGTCTGCTTGATTACATACGGGAATTTCTCTACTTAAGCAGAAACGTGTTCGGTGGCAAGAGGGGCGGAAAAGGGAAAGGCAAATGCTCCGACTTCATATACATCGCACCTTCGATTTAATGCACAAAACCGCGCCCGCCAAAGGATAAATACAATATGCGAAACTAATGCTGTCAACAACATGCAAAGATGTCCGATTAGATACCATGCTAAATGTCCGATTCCG
>CAYLKN010000061.1:0-3070 GCA_964384335.1 uncultured Pseudobdellovibrionaceae bacterium | reverse complement strand
CGCGGCGGGCGTGGTTGCGGGCGTAACAGTGATGAATTCATTGCATAATCAACAAGTAACTCCGCGGCAACCGGTGATCACACTTATACCGCGGTGTGAGGAAAGTCCGGGTTTCGATCAATTTGCAGTAGGCTCAAAACTCGCCTGTGGTCAACTTGGGCCGGATTTTTTGCAGAGAGCGGGACGGGATAACAGAACACTTGAATCACACATGATTCAATGTGGGCTCAATCCAGACCCATTGGTTGATTGTTTGAATACAGGAACTTTATTAATCCCAAAGGAATCAATCGGAGCATTTGTTGAGCCTCATATTGAACAGTGTTGGCAGTTGTCTCATTCAGATACTTCTCTTGGTCTTGTTACAGCCATACGCGGTAATCTTCGATTTAGCACTATGTTTGATTTTCCCGGAACCGGAGGTCACACAGGCACTGTACCACAACCAGACCGGGATGAAGCATCAATAAAACTTGCTAGGTTTGTATGTGAAGTAGACAAAGAATTAGAAATAATAAAGCAAAAAGGACACGATATCGTCTGGGCATTTCCCGAATTCGATACACCGGGAAGTCAACCCACTTCCCTTTGTAAGCAAGCACTTGGAAGGGTTGAGGTTAGAAGCACAGACATTAAGATTTTAGAGGCAGCACGAGAAATAATATTTCAAGCAGCCGGTAGATATATATCCCAGCATAACCTCCCGGAGGCCAGAATATCCACGCCTGTTCAAACGCACGGTCAGTTAGTTTCTGAATTGAGCACTGTTTGTAAAAATGAGGGAATACCATATATGCAATTAGCTTCAGGTGCCGGTCATGATGCCTCCGTTCTGGCAGAAGCCGGCATCCCAGCGGCTATGATTTTTATTAAACAGGATGTGGGACACAGTCACATGCCGGAAGAAGATATGGATGGCGAAAGCTTTAATCACTGCGTAAGAGTTTTGGAAAGGATGGCGCTTTCCGGTAAGTACCCCAATTCACAACGCCAACCACTAACATTTACAGAGGCACTTAAAGAACGTGGTGCAACACAATTGCATCCAGGTTGATATAGCGTTACCCGGACTATTTCAAACTCAAAAAAAGTTCATCTTGCTGAATTTCCTGGCGACTATTCCGTTTTAACGAAGCCGACGACCTGATTGCCGTCTTCATTATAACTCAGTTTTGAAAAGCTGAGATTTTTGGCAATCGCGATGCCGCGTCCGTGCGGGTGTCCGGCCCGGCCGGGGTCGATTGCCAGATACTGGCGCCAGTCAAAACCCTTCCCCTCATCAGTAATGATGACGTAAATGCCGCCGTCTTTTCTTGCAATTGTCATTTCTGCGGTTTTATTTTTAAAATCAGTATCTTCAAGGCGTTTTTTAATCTCATCTTCCCAGATCATTTCAGCCATAAGCTCGGACTTGTACTGATAACCGATGTTCAGATTGCCGTGTTCGATGGCGTTCATGGCAAGTTCGCTGACGCCTTTCACAATTCTGTCATCTCCGTTAAAAAAATCGTCGGCGAAGGCTTTGACCGCCTCGAGATCTTCAAGGGTCCTGAATTTAAGCTTACAGGTATCGACAAGTGGAAAATATAAGCTGTGCGTTTTATTCATGAAACAACATTAGCATATGCAGGCTCGGCTGTGGAGTAAGGATGAAAGACAGCTCCTAACGCTCGGAAAATGCGGTTTTTAAAGATTGATGGATAGGTTTCAGCAGGTATTGCATAATCGTTTTGCGGCCGATAACAATATCGGCAATGACAGTCATACCCGGCAGAACCTGGTTATCCTGGTCTTCCCCAACGTAATTGCGTTCAAGCATCACGCGTCCTTCATAAAAACTCTTTCCATCCTCATTGGTGAAAGTGGTGGCAGATATGAATTCAAGTTCGCCGGGAACGGTGCCATATCTTGAAAAGTCGAAAGTAGAGACTTTAAGTTTTACCCTGTCGCCGATGTTGATATAACCGATGTTGTCAGGCGGGATGCGGATAATGGAAACGAGTTCCTTATCAAGCGGCACAATTTCCATGATGAGCTGCCCCGGCTGTATAACGCTTCCTATCGTGTTAATCTCCATCCCTTTCACAATACCTTTCGTGGGTGCGCGTACGTCGAGCCTTCGGGCGCGGTCCCTGAGTTTGGCCAGTACTTCTTCCGTCTGGACGATTTCCTGCTCGACTTTTTCGAGGTTTTTGTAGTCTTCATCACGGTTGCCGGCGTCAAGGGATTCAAGGCGCTTCTGAAATTCATCAAGCGCGAAGGAGGCGGTTACAATCTGGTTCTGAATGTTTTCCATCTCCCCTTTCAGGTCATTAAGCCTTTGGCGGGTTTCCAGAAAACGGACTTCGGATATAATCCCCTCCTCCACCAGATTTTTGCGGGTTTCATAAAGCTTTTCCGCGATTTTGTAGTTGTTGCCCGTGGTCCTCAGACGCAGTTTGAGAGAGTCGATGGAATTAAGACGCTGCGCGATCAGTTCCTCAAGAACGCGCTTTTCCTTAAGTTCAGCGTCGATAGAGGCGTTGTAGATATTCAGCTGGTTTGCAACCTCCTCGGCATTGGTAAAGATAAAATCGGAATAGTCGGGTTTTTGTCCTTTTATCTTGGCGTTGAAACGGATGCGCTGGAGTTTAAGGTTAAGGAGTTTCTTTTCGGTGCGCTCCAGATCTTTTTTTGTGTCAACATCCACAAGCCGCAGAAGGATATCTCCCTCCTCTACAATGTCGCCGTCATCGACCATAATGTCGCGAACGATTCCGCCCTCCAGATGCTGAACAACCTGCTGAAAACCGATCGGTGTAATCTCACCCTCGACACGGGCGATTTCCTCGACCTGGGTCAATGAGGCCCAGAACAGAAAAGCAATAACGGCAATACTGATAATGGCGATACTTATTTTGACAACTTTTGGCGCAACGGCTTCCTCAAGCCGTACGGACTGGGCCAGATAGCGCAGTTGACGGCTTTCGCGAGCCTTTCCCCCGGACCTTGGATTTTGCGGCGGGGCCGTTTCCTCAGTATTCAGGGGAGCGTCCTCAGTATTCAGGGGAGCGTCCTCAGTATTCAGGGG
>CAYLKN010000060.1:0-3434 GCA_964384335.1 uncultured Pseudobdellovibrionaceae bacterium | reverse complement strand
TGACGGTGCTGATCCCGGCCAGCGGCAGGAAAAAGCCGAAATGCTCGTGAAAATCCGGGTAATCGCAGGCAATTGTTTCGCCGCTGTTAATATCTTCGGCCTGAAATTCCTTGCCGTCCGTGGCGAGGATGAATTTGGCTTTGGCCTTGGTCGTGGCCGGGCTTTCCTTCAGCTCTGTGAGGATATCTGAAACCGCGCCTTCCGCGCAAACGGCGATATGAATGTTGTTGCGCTGTAAAACGCCGCCCTCGATATCGGATTTGTTGCTGTTGCTAGTTTTCAGGCGCTTGATCGTGGTGGCCTTGTTGCCGAACGCTTCCAGAAACGCATAGGGGAACTCCGCCGGGTCAAAGGGCTGACCGGCCAGTTCGGAAATGGCTTCTTCGATTTCTACAGCGTTCAAGCGTTATCCTTTCTTTGTCTGCTTTTCTTATCCTGTTTTTCCTGCAGCTCGTTTTTTGTCAGTTTCTCAATCTCATCACGCCGGAACCGCCAAGCACCGCCGACCTTAAAGCCGGGGATTTTCCCCTCGGAGGCATAGCGGTAAGCGGTCTTTTCGGCAAGGCGCAGGTAATCCGCAACCTCCCGGATTGTCATGATTTCTGTATCCATTCATGAGAAATTAAAGGAAAAGCGGGCAGAGAACAAGATAAGAACTTGAGATATCAAGGATATTTATGCTGTTTTGTTTATTGCGGCTTCTATTTTTCGGGGTTTAAGAGATGCAAAATCTCCATTTTTTTTATTTTTTGAGGAATATAAGTCCTGATTCTTAAATTTTTGGGGTTTATAATTTTACAAAGCCCATAAAAGAGCACAATAACCTAAAAACAACTCGACACAATAACCTAAATATTATACAACATAATAACCTAATATCTATACAGCATAAAAACCTAAAGACAGAACAAAAATATGGCGACACCATCGGAAAAACTGGCGCAATCACTAGAGCAGCTTGAAAATCTGCAAAGCGCGGACGGAGCGGCGGCAATCCGTTCAAAGGACATGCCGCGCGCAGACCGGGAACGCTTGCTGAAGAACGGCTTTCTTAAAGAGGTCATGAAAGGCTGGTACATCCCCGCCCGCCCGGATGAGCAGCAGGGCGAAAGTACGGCCTGGTATGCTTCTTTCTGGCGTTTTTGTGTTGTTTACCTGCAGGAACGTTTTGATAAAGATTGGTGCCTGTCACCAGAGCAATCGCTGTTGCTTCATGCCGGAAACTGGACTGTGCCGCGCCAGCTTTTAATCCGTGCGCCAAAGGCAGGCAACAAGATTATCAACCTGCCGCACAATACCTCCCTGCTGGATGTGCGGGCCGCCATACCAGCCGCCAAGGATACGGAAGAAAAAGACGGCCTGCGGCTGTTTTCTGTGGAAGCGGCACTGATTGCCTGTACACCCGAATTTTACACGCAAAACCCGACTGATGCGCGGGCGGCATTGTCTATGGCCAAGGATTCTTCTGCACTACTGGCAAAATTGCTGGACGGCGGGCACAGCTCTATCGCCGGACGGCTGACCGGAGCATTCCGCAATATCGGGCGGGAGCGCATCGCCGGGGAGATTCTTAAAACAATGCAAGCCGCCGGGTATGATGTGCGCGAAAACGATCCTTTTGAAGATAGTGCGCCCTTTATCCTGCCAACGCGCGAAACTTCGCCCTATGTGAACCGGATCAAACTGCTCTGGCAGACGATGCGCGTGCCGGTGATGGATCATTTCCCCGAAGCGCCGGGTTTGCCCCGCGCCGTCAAACGCTATATGAAACATGTCGATGACGTTTATGTCACGGATGCCTATCACTCGCTTTCTATTGAAGGCTATCGCGTCACAAAAGAATTGATTGAGCGGGTGCGCGAAGGAAGCTGGAATCCGGATACAAACGCGCAAGACCGCGAGCATAAAAACGCCCTGGCCGCCCGCGGTTACTGGCAGGCATTTCAGGCCGTGCACCAAAGCGTTGAAAACATTCTGAGCAAAGAAAATCCCGGACAGGTCGCCGATGAAGATCACGGCGCATGGTACCGGGAATTATTCGCGCCGATTGTCACAGCAGGCATACTCCGCCCGTCTGATCTGGCGGGTTATCGCTCCGGCCCGGTTTATATCCGCCGCTCCATGCATGTGCCTATGAGCCATGAGGCGGTGCGGGATGTTATGCCGGTATTCTTCGAGCTGTTAAGCGAAGAAGAAAGCCCTGCCGCGCGCGTAGTTCTCGGGCATTTTATCTTTGTGTATATTCATCCCTATTTTGACGGTAACGGACGTATTGCACGATTTTTGATGAACAGCATGCTGGCCGCAGGCGGCTATCCGTGGACGGTCATTCCGGTTGAAAAACGCGCACCCTATATGGAGGCCCTCGAAAAAGCTAGCGTGGGGCAGGATATTGTGCCTTTTACAAAATTCCTCGCCGGGCTGGTTGAAAAATCCATGGCCGGAGAACCGCCGCCGGATGTGCCGGAGTGAAATTTGAAGTAGTTTTGAAGGAACGAAAATGACAATTTTACTGAAAAACATATGGCCGATTGAGAATATAACGGATTACAAAATCCATTTTGCCCGGTGGAACGGCCATAACCAGCCTTTGGAAGTCTGGGCGCGCAGTGAAAAAGAATGGCAAGGCTGGCAGGAATATTATCCGGGTAGGAATGATTTCAACAGACCATATATCTTTTCACTTATTCAGTTTTATCATGAAACGGATGTCTGGCTTTTCGGCGGTATTTATGAGGTTTTGGAAAGGCTTCCTGATTGCTACAAAGTCAAAAAACTTGGGACCGGAGCTGAATTAATTGGCCGCCTGAAAATTAAATCATCCTACCGGGAGAGAACGACACGGCCAAAAATGGAAAATCACTATGATGATTTTGAGGTCAAAGAAATACTGTCCGAGCCATATTCCGGGCGTTCTTTCCCCGGCTATAATCGTGTCGAAATGTCCTTTGAGGAACTGGAAACGCTTGTCGAACGCGAGCGTATTCAATGGAAAACCGCACTTGAAAACATCAAGGGTGTTTATCTGATTACCGATACAAAAACCGGCAAGCGCTATGTTGGCTCTGCCTATGGTAACCACGGCGTATGGGGCCGTTGGAGCGTGTATGTAAAAGTCGGCCACGGATTTAACAAAGGGTTGATAGAACTGGTTGATAATCACAACAAAGACCTTGTAAAAATCGTTGAAAAGTCAGGTCTGGATTATTGTCGCCAGTATTTCAGGTTTGCGCTTTTGGAAGATTGTCCGGCGCGCATGATAAAAGAAGAAGTCATAGACCGTGAAAACTTTTGGAAAACAATATTGCTCACGCGCGGAGAAACGGGACTTAACAGAAATTAGAGGATTCATCTTTAAGCGTGTCCAGAGTAGAGCTGTTCCATAAAGCCAACGCTTACAAAGGAGCAGCGAAATGACAGCCTTACACGCCCCG
>CAYLKN010000059.1:0-3557 GCA_964384335.1 uncultured Pseudobdellovibrionaceae bacterium | reverse complement strand
CTCCTTTCAACCCTTTGCCCTGCATGGCAGGATCAAGACTTGCAAAATTGCATAGACCGGCTTGCACGGCCTGTTCGCCGTCAAAGCAATCTGCCTCGGTCTTAATAACGCGGCTTTCTGATAAGCCCCGGTTTTCGGCCACTGTGTTTGTAAAAATCTCATAGATCACGTTCACGCGCTCTTGCATCCGGAAAACCGTCAAAAAGAAAGTCGGGATCAGTTACCGCTGGCACGATACGCGCGCCACGTTTTGCTCCGAGGCTTTGGGGGCTGGCGGCGATATTTCAGCAATCCAGCAAATAGCCGGGCATAGAGATATTACGACCACGCAAAAATACCTTCTGGCCTCCGATCAACGCCTTAAGAGAAGTGTGGAGGCTCTGGCCAAAATGCGCCCGGTCGATATACCCGTTACCGACCCGGCTTTGCTTTCAAGACAGGCTCTCAAGGCTTTGGAGGAAAGAGATAGCGCCTGATAAAAGCCGTCTTTCAGCTTGCAGAGCTTACAAGCTCAAGAAATTCAATAATGCCTATCGCTTCGACGCCGTTTGACATGGGAAAGCGTTCCGATCCTGAATAGATCACAAATTTTTGGGTTGCTTTGACATCATCGCAGGCCGTATGAAAACCGCTTTTCAGCTTTGGCGCGGCAGTTCTTTTAATCTCAATCGCCCATCTTTCTTTATTTGATTTTTCTAACACCAAATCAATTTCGGTTTGGCTTGAGGCCCGGTAATAACTCACCGCCCATTTATCGGAAAGCTGCGCCAGAATATTCTCTATGATGAAGGCTTCCCAAGATGCACCAACAACCGGATGGCCTAATAAATCATCGAATTCGGAAATTTTAAGAAGATGATGCAAAAGTCCTGTGTCGCGGATGTAAATTTTAGGCGATTTAACCAGCCGCTTTTTAGTATTGCCTGCCCAGGGCTGGAGTTGGCGCACCATATAAAGATCGGTGAGAATATCCAGATAATTGCGGACCGTTGTATGGCTGACCTCAAGGCTTTTGCCAATGTCGGACATATTAATCTGCTGGCCGTGCAGGTGAGCAAGCATTGTCCAGAACCGGCGCATCTTGGCTGCCGGAATTTGTAGCCCCATTTGCGGAATATCGCGCTCAACATATGAGGAGATGAAATCGGAGCGCCAGTGCCAGCTTTCATCATCGTCCTGCGCCAGATAACTTTTGGGAAACCCGCCACGAAACCAAAGCTTGTCTATATTGAATTCCAGCGGATCAATCGTATGAAGGAGTTCTGTTACTGTAAAAGGGCGAAGTTCCAGATAGCGAATGCGCCCGGCCAGCGTTTCGGAGGATTGCTGTAAAAGATCGCGTGAGGCCGAGCCTAACAATAAAAACTGTGCGCTTTTTTCCCCGGCGCGTATGCGGGCATCAATGAGGCTGCGCAGGATGGGAAACAGGTTAGGCCGTAACTGGACTTCATCAATAATTAAAAGCTGGTTTTCAAATCGCTTGAGATAGCTTTCCGCATCATCCAGTTTTGCCAGATCGGAATCCAGCTCCAGATCCATATAGGATGTCTTTTTTTCAATCTGGCTATTTGCGATTTCATGTGCCAGGGTTGTTTTGCCGACTTGCCGCGGCCCCAGCAAAGCCACGGCGGGCATAGCTTTTAGGGCTTTGAGGAGATCAGCGCTTAAAAAACGTGGTATCATCCTCCCAGTATGAAACTTAAACTTTCAAATTACAAGATTTTAATAGTTAAATCGTGTAAATTGAAAGTTAAACTTTCAAATTACAGAGGAAACAAGGCGCTAATTAAATTTTTTGCCATTTTCTTTATTAGTGGCCTTTGTTAATTAAACGGCCTTAATTAAGGGTGACAGCTTTCCTGAAGGCAAAAACCTTGATAAATCTGCAAAAATGTCGTATTTTTGTAGATATAAGATGTCGTATTTTTGAACAATTAACTATTTGATATAAAATGGCTAAATATGGAACATTATCATATAAAGTTTCTGCACGTATAGCGAGGAAGAAAGAATCCGTTTTCGTGCGGGAGGATTTTGCAGATATTGGAGGATATGACCAAATTGGCCGTATCCTGCGTCAGCTCACAGCTTCTGGCCAACTTATCAAGATCGGCTATGGTCTGTATGCGAAGGCGGAGCTTTCCCCGTTGACGGGTGAGATTACCCCCATTCTTCCTTTACCGCGTTTGGCAAAAGAAGCTCTGGAACGTTTGGGCGTGGAAACAGGTGCATCAAAACTGGAAAAGCTTTATAATGCCGGTCTGACGACTCAGGTTCCTACCGGCCGAAAAATTGCCGTTAAAGGGCGTGTGAGCCGGAAAATCGGATATGATGGAACCTATGTAAATTATGAACATTCTGCCTGATAAAGACCTGATCGTAGAAGTTGCCAGGATTAAGCGCATAGAGGAATCTTTCGTTGAGAAAGACTGGCTGGTCACGCAGGTTATTCGTACAATCAGGAGCATAAATCGGGAGGGCTTTGAAATTGTCTTCTCAGGCGGCACGGCGCTTTCAAAAGCTCATAACCTGCTGTTCCGGTTTTCGGAAGACGTGGATTTCCGGGTGCTGGTAAAACCGGAGTTTGAAAATCGCAAAAATCTTTCCGGTTTCAAACATGCCGTTGTTGACGCACTGCGGGCTGATGGCTTCGCCATAGAAGACCACCATGTGAAAGCCAGAGATCAAAACCGTTTCTTTGCCATTGATCTGGAATATGAAACGGCCTTCCCGAAAGCGGGCGCACTGCGCCCTCATAATATCGCAGATGAACGTCCCCCTCATATCCAGATTGAAATGACAGTGCGAGATATTCAGCTTCCCCAAATTGCGCTTCCGGTATCGTCTTTCCTGAACGAACTGGCAAAAAAACCTCCGGAAATTGCTGTCATAGGCTGTATTGACCCGGTTGAAAGCGCGGCGGACAAACTCAGCGCGCTTGCATGGCGCATTCCCGACAGGATGCGCGGCGATCAGTATGACGATCCTTCCGTTATTCGGCATGTTCACGATTTGGCCGTACTTAAAGACCGGGCTTTGGTTCATACCGGATTTGCGGGACTGGTTGCAAAATCCATGCAGGAGGATAATAACCGCGCCAAAAACGATCCTTCTTTAGAAGGCATGGACACATCTGGAAAACTTGCCAAGATGCTGGGCATTTTGACAGAGGATACGGAATACGCGGAAGAATACAGGCGTTTTGTCGAGGATGTTTCCTACGCAAAATCGGGGCAGACTCCCGATTTTGAAACTGCCGTTCAAGCCCTTCGGCTCCTTATAGATAGCGTTCTGCAATCGTAACGGAGCTATGAAAAGAGGCATGAAACTGTATATTTGCCCGCGTGTCATACAAAAATGTCATACGCGCGTTCTTACGCAGGAGACTAGATAGCTAAGCATTTGTTTTATTTGTTCTAATTTTATAGAGATTCCCTGCGATCTATTTTCTCATAACCTGAAGGTCGTTGGTTCAAATCCAACTCCCGCAACCACCTTTGTCAGGTCCAGCCCGGACACATGGGTAACATATTGTTAGTGAGACATAGGTAACAGTT
>CAYLKN010000058.1:0-5168 GCA_964384335.1 uncultured Pseudobdellovibrionaceae bacterium | reverse complement strand
TTGCGGATTGACCCCAATTTCTAATGATCTATAATTTGATATGAATTAACCCTCTGATTTCAGAGGGTTTTTTCTTGTTTAAAGGATATAAAAAACAATCAAACATCGCTATAACAATACAAATTGATCCGGATTTTTTACGGATGGTTTTACATTTCGACTTTGAATATTAATGATATCAGAAAATTGTTTATCCGTAAAAAATAATATACTGATACTGCCGCCCGGCGGCGCGGCCTGTTTAATCTTTTTAACATAGGGATCAATATTACTGCGATCCCCCACAAATTTGAAATAGACTGAAAACTGGGACATTTCAAACCCGTTATCCAGCAAAGTATTTCGAAATTTTGTTGCCTTATGCCTTTCCGTTTTTGTCATTACAGGCAAATCAAACATTACCATCATCCACATTAATCGATGCCCGCTATATTTTTGCATTCCACCCCGTTTCTTAAAGGGTTTTTATTACCTGTCTGGATGCATCCATAATGGTGGCTTTCTGTCTGGTAAGTCGAGTGTTGCGCACTTGCCCTCATAAATCCTGGCCAGTGAAGTGGCCGTATTATGAATGGCGGTACGCAAGGCCGTCATTCCCGTTGAAACGGGTACTTCCATTTCAAGTATTCCCGCAAGGGAACGTTTTGCATCCGCATTCAAATTATCGCATCCGGATGTTAATAAAGTCCAAACATACATATCCACAATTGGTCGAAACGGTTCCATCACATCATCAACAAGCCGCATTGGATTTAACGCATTTTTATGAAAGAGTGGTATTCCGGGATGAAGCCCCGCACCAAGGACTGCACGCGCCACAGAAGAACGCAAAATCGTATATCCGTAATTCAGAAACATATTCTCATCAACCGCATCTTGATCACGCCGAAAAGCCTTGCCAAATAATAACGGCCAATAACGACGTGCGGCCTGCGCCTCAATATTATCCGGGTCACCGGACCGTACCTTTCCTGCGAGAGACAGAACCGGGGCGTTGGGCGCACCAATGGCCTCAAGCACGGCGGCTTGATGTTCGATTTTTGCCTTAACAATCTGTTTCCAGATGCTTTTTTTCTGCGGAAGTGATAATGCAATCTGTGCATCCAGTCTTCCCGCCTGTCGATGATGTGACTGAACCGGCCATAGATATGCAACGGGAAGATAATTACTTCCGCACAGCACAAAACTGGCATTACGTTTTGCCAGTTCCACCAGAAGATTATTGGAATATGTCAGGCCGTGCGCACTGGCAATCAATCCGGCAATGTCGTCAAGGGCAATGCGGGTTATTTCCTGCCCCTTTTCCGATACAGTCATAAAGCCGCGATAAACCCCCAGATGACGGCCATCACTATTAATCTCAATAATCCTCTCCGGCATTTTATTTTCCTGATATCAAGCTGCGTTTTTCTCCTTCATCAAAACAGGGTCCAAAACGCGCCCCAGAATATCGACGGATATTTTACGCCCATTCTTTTTTTGCAATTGACCGGCAGAGGCAGCCCAACTGAGCTTATCAGCTTGCTCAACGGCTATACGATTATCTCTTAGAGCCACTCTTCCACTAACATCCATCTTCTTCACTTTTGCCGTTATCAACCGGCCGTCCTCTTCATACCGCACCATGTCATCAATATGCAGGCGCATTATCAATTTTGCCGTGGGGTTTTCACGTTTCCAATGGGGGATAAAATCGGCCTGATGCGCATAATAATTCGGAATAATTTCACATTGCCATTGTCCGGCTTTTTTTCCTTTGTGCGGGCACCAGATTTCGGCGCAATAATTACCCCTTAATTCATAAAATTTATAAGGCTTTCCAATTTGTTGACTGGAAATACCAACCATACTGCCATCCGACTTTTCAATATTAATCCGCAAATGACGTATACCCGGCTTGATAATCACACCCGGCCGGCCGCATTCTTCAATACTTTGCTTCCATTCGGAGCTTCCCTCCTTAACGCCATCAAGTTTTTGGGCAATGCGATTGCGAATGGTTTCATCGGCAATCTGCGCAATGTCTTTATGTTTTTTAATAGTTTCAAGCGCTATGCGGGTTGTAAATATTTGCGTGTTTTTCTTTTTCCCTTCACCTTTATAGCCATAGGCCGTTTGTTTATGCAGCGGCGCAACCGTTTTACCCCTTGCAATGGCCTGTTTCGCGCCGCCATGATTTGGGCGATAGGATATTACCAATTGTCGCAATTTATCACGCACCTGCTCCCGAAAACCGTCAAATGGCTGCGGCATATCCATTATCAGTTTTTTACGTTTTTCACGCAGTTCTTTTTTCTCCTCAACCTGCCTGGCGGCTTTTGACAGGTTCTGCAGCATGCCTTGTGTCGTGCATCCGGTCACAAATGCGTCCACGGCATGATGCAAATGATGCATGCGGTTTTTCCGGCTGTCATCTTCTTGAATCAACATCTCAACCAGCTGCGGTTTATCAGGAAAAAGTGCCTCAAGTTCTTCACGCCAGACATCATCAAGAAGATTATCCAGACCCCATTTATCACGCAGCAACGCCGTCATCTGGCCGGGAATGGCACGCACGCGGTTGCGGCCATATTCATTATTAAAAACTGCCGACATATATTTCTTTGCCATACGCACCATATACCGCGTATCATTAAGCATCCGGGCGATCATATCTTCGCCCTCTCCCTTTGCAATCTCCCATGCATCGGGTTGAAACCGCCATCGTTTGTTTTTCGGCATGTTATTCACCCTTGCAAGGATCAAATCCCATTCATCTGTATGTCCAAATGCCTCATACGGTGATTTATTTCCCTTCTTCCGGTTCCAGTCACGATGGGACAGCATTTTATTGCCGCGCCCGTCATTATAACTGCGTGAGAATGGCAGAATATGCTCCTCTTCAAAATTACCGGAAAAGATATCCGATTTTGATATCTGATAACCGCTGAGTGGACAGCATCGTTTTACCGGATCATCCGGACATAAATCCTCCCATAACTTAAACAGCATACGGTTACGGTAATTTTGCTTTACGCGGAGCTCCTCAAGTTCCGCATTAATGCGGTCATTCTCTTTTTTATTGCGGGTTTGCTCCTTAATTATATCTGCTCGCGGTTCCTTCAAATCACGCGCCATCTCAATAACAATGTCTTCGGGATGGCCGTAATAATGAATGCACGTATTCACCAGTTTGCGAATTTGATTAAGGACGATGTGAACGGTGGGATTATTGATTTTTCCAAAGTAGATTTCGGGACGATTACGATCGGCTTCACTGAATGTCCCACCAATGAGTGATTCTGGCAAAATTTCACCATAATAGGGAAGGCGCTCAAAAACCTCCCCCGTCCGGTCATCGGAATGGTGATATGCGGCACGTTGGCAGGCCCCGGCATACCCATGCCCATTCTGAAGTTCCGGTAAAATTTTACGGATGGCCTTTAAACTAACGCGACCATACCCGTCTTTTAATGGGGCAGAGGCAATATTCTCAGCCTGCGTCTGGTTAACATTCCAATCACTTATCAATTTGAATATCAATTCATCATGATCCGGTTCATCACAAAGAAGATCAATTAATGCGTTCTGTTGATCTGGATCCATCTCATACCAGGATTCACCAAAACATTTTTCGTCCGATAATAAAACATTGGTGTCATTACCATTCAGCTCTTTACGGTTATCCGATTCCAGATTAAAACGCATGTTTTTGGGAATATCCAGCAAGCTGCGCATTTGACCGAAAGTCATTTTCTTTTTTTGCATTAAAGCATGCGCCAGTTTCTCGCGATCATTATGATCAAGCCGCGGATCATGCTCTTTAAACTGTTCAAGATCCAGATTGTTCACTTCCTGCCAGATACGAAAATTCTGAACCTCAGGATAGGAAAGGCGGGCGCGTTTTTCTTCATTCTCAAAACGGCAATATCCAACATCCGGCTTTTTTAAAGGGCGTTGAAACAGAATTTCTTTTATTATCTGTTTGCAAATGTCTTGAGTTAATTCAGGATGAAAGCCGCGCTGCTTTTCAAGGAGAAGATCAAGCTCATCCGCAATCATTTCACGCCCCGGATAAAATTCGTAATTGGCCTTATTTTTCTCTATTACGGGACGAATGCGCGTATTTTGACCACTTTCAAGCCGATGATACAAATATTCACCCACCGTCCGGCACTTTTTATAATCCAGCTCAAGACGTAAATCCTCGATGGCGCGCTTCATTGCGCCCATATCATTTTCGCGTTTATCGGTTTTACGGTTACTTTTAAAGCCGCGCCTTTGGCTTATATGGAAGAGCACACGCCCCAGATGATATAGAGGGATTTTTTCATTTAGTGCCTTGACGCGTAATTCATATGGGTTAAGGCCTTCAAGATTTTTTTGTTCGGTTTTTGATGCCGGCATCAAGCCAAGATCAATCAAAATATTCATCAATCGTTTCTGGCGTATAAGTGTGCGGTCACGATTTCGTCGAATGGAACGTGCATTACGGCGAGAAACCGCCAAAGGCTCTTTTTTATCATCACGTCCGTCGGAAAATATGCGCACCCCAATATCAATCAGACGGACAGGTTCCAGATCCTTACCGAGTTCAAAAACAGACCAGCCAAGCGATGTTGTACCGGCATCAAGTGCAAGACGATATTTCATATTACAATCCCCTAAAAAAATAAAATTAATATTTGACAATTAAAAACAAAATATTATTGTCTTTCAAGTATAGATCATTAGAAATAGGGGTCTTTCCGTTAACAAGACGAAAGATTCACAAAATGAAGCAGCAGGCTCCGGCCTGCTGTTTTTTTAAATGCTTCTTTAAGATGCCGGAGTTAACCAATCGTCTTAAATGGCAGGCCATGATTGATATGGTGCGATCCGATCCTGCCCTGCGTTTATTAGTTATCAAAAATTTCCCGGTCTGGAAAGACCCGGTGAAACCGGCGTTTAAGGGTAATAGGATGAGGATTTAAAAAAGCCTTTTCTGTACCGGAGATCGTGACGATTATATCGAACCCCCCGGTAACAACCGGAGATATATTCTACCCCTCACTCCGTTTTGAACGTGGTAATAGTTTGGCGGAGCCGGGATCATAACGGTAATCGCCAATTGTCCCCTCTTTGATTTTTTCGACCATTTCATCAATGACAAATAACGGCACAAGAAACCATTCCCGCGCTGTGACCGG
>CAYLKN010000057.1:0-5336 GCA_964384335.1 uncultured Pseudobdellovibrionaceae bacterium | reverse complement strand
ATAAAACCTTTCTCTTCAACATTGACAAAGCGGCGGTTTATCCATTTAAATTTGACTTATGAGCCGTTACACAAGACAAACAACACTCCCTGAAATTGGTGAGAAGGGCCAGGGAATGCTGAGACAGGCATCTGTCCTTGTTATCGGCGCGGGCGGTCTGGGCTGCCCCGCTCTTCTTTATCTGGCCTCTTCCGGTATTGGACATATCGGTATAGTGGATCATGATTGCGTTGATGAAAGTAATCTGCAGCGCCAGATCCTTTACAACATGAAGGATATCGGAAAGCCCAAGACAGAAATTGCCGGAAAAAAGCTTGAAGCTCTTAACCCGGGCTGTGTGATAGATACGTATCAGATACGACTGGACAGGCATAATGTCGGGCCGCTTGTACAAAGCTATGACCTTATCATAGACGGTAGTGATAACTATGAAACAAAATACATTCTTAACGATGCCTGCGCGCAATACGGGAAGCCGCTTGTTTACGCCGCCCTGCACCGGTTCAGGGCGCAAATCGGCCTTTTTGATCCAAGGGGCGGCGGAGCTTGCTACCGGTGTCTTTACCCGTCTGAACCGATGGTGCCCGCACAAAATTGTCGGGAAGCCGGCGTTTTGGGCCCTGTTGCAGGAATGGCCGGAACGGTTCAGGCCACGGAAGCCATAAAATATATTATCGGCCACGACAGTTTTGAAACGCTGAAAGGCCGCATTCTTGTTATCGATGGGAAAACGATGACCACAACTCTGGTTTCGGTTGACAGAGACAAAGACTGCAAAACATGCAGCAAACAAATCTATCCGTCCTTACTCAACTCCGTCTTTTCAGAGGTTCGCATCACTGAAATGCATGCCGGCGAGTTGTGTATGAAGGCATCATACGCCTTGCTTGTGGATGTCAGGGAACTTGATGAATGGGATGAGGGCCGGATACCTGGCGCAACACACTTCCCGCTTTCAAAACTTCAGGCCGGAATAAACCCGCAGTTCAAAGATGAAGATCAGATTATTGTATATTGTCTGAAAGGCATACGCAGCTTAAAGGCTGCACAAATTTTAAAAGATATGGGATATACGAATATAGTCAGCCTTGAGGGCGGATTTGATGCCTGGCTGAAACACCAAAACAACGCCGCGTGACAATGTCTTTAAGAGTGCAAAAAATTTTAATTCAGGATGCCTGGATCCATAAATATAAAAGAGGCACCCATATAAACGTCGTGGTCAGGGTGCCCTTAATGAACTGGTAACCTATCCACATCCATAAGGCCTTTTTACCATGATTTTTAAAAAAGGTTCTGAATACGTTTAACTTTGAAACCTGAGCCATTTATTTATCAGCAAATGTTAAAAATGAAAAACTAGCTTTCCAGTTCTTCATATATCTTTTTCTCTATTATAACAAATGAAGATCTTAATTCATCATACAAATCCTGCACGGGTGACAAATCGCCCCCATTCTCGTGAATCCGGTCTGCCAGTGTTTCTATATCCTGCGCCGTTTTATAAATCATTGCAAAACCCAGATTTGCACTTGAAGATTTCAACGGGTGAACGTGGCCGGCAAGACGTTCCGGATCTCCATCTTTTAACGCTTTATCGACTTCTGTCACATGCATTCTGGCGGAATTCAGATAGGTTTCAAGCAAGGAGGGAAACTTATCGCCCATCATTGCTTTCATTTTTTCGTATACTTTAAAATCTATCTCTGTGTTCTCCTGCAGTTTAAGTGACGGCCCTTCGGCCACGGTTTCCAGGATGTTTGCCTTCCCTGTTTCCTTTTCTCCCTCATCACCGCCTGAATGTCTGCGTTCCTTATTCAGCCATATTTCAAGAATTCTTCGGATATCACTGACATCAACAGGTTTGGTAATATAATCGTCCATCCCGGCCGCATAACACTTCTGATCGTCTCCACGCATCGCGTAGGCCGTAAATGCAATGACTGGTGTCCTTTCCTCGCCTTTTTCGCTTTCATAATCACGAATAAGTCTTGTTGCCTCAAACCCGTCCATTTCCGGCATATTGCAATCCATAAAAACCAGATCGAATTTCGGCTGGGTTTTAAAAACCTGCACGGCTTCCTTCCCGTTCACTGCGGATGTTATACGACAACCAAATTTTTCGATTATTTTTGTTGCAACCAGTACATTTGTCGGATTATCTTCAACCAGCAAAATCCGTGCATTATCGAAGCAGATCTCCTCACTGACGTTTGAACCGGAAACAGAGACGAAACGTTCGGTTTCAGAATTTTTTTCATCTTTGATCTGATCTGCTCCCTGCCCGTTCTCCTTAAGCTGGAAGGTAAACCAGAACCGGGATCCTTTACCCAGTTCACTCTCCACTCCGATGTCTCCCTGCATGTATGCCGTCAGCTCTTTACAGATTGCGAGGCCAAGGCCGGTTCCGCCAAAACGGCTCGTTGTTGTTCCGTCCACCTGATTGAATTTGTTAAAAATATAGTCTCTTTTGTCTTCAGGAATACCTGTTCCTGTATCTTCCACACAGGCGTAATACTGTATGTACTGATCCAGTTTTCTTTCCTGTCTGATCGAAATTTTAATACACCCTTCCTCGGTAAACTTAACGGCATTGCTGACAAGATTAATGAATATCTGCCGCAATCTTCCGGGATCACCAATAACCGAACTCTTAATACCTTCCTCAAAACTGATATCAAGCTGTAATCCTTTTTCGCGTATCTTATGCCCGATTAAATCCGTAATTTCATTAATGACCGTTTCAAGATGGAAAGGCACTTCCTCAAGCTCAAGCCGCCCCGCCTCGATCTTTGAAAAATCAAGAATGTCATTAACAAGTTCGAGAAGATTTTCTGCGGAGCTTAAAATTGTTGCAGCATATTTTTTCTGATCCTCCTGAAGATCTGTATCCATCAGAAGGTTTGTCATTCCAATAACACCGTTCATCGGTGTTCTGATTTCATGACTCATATTCGCCAGAAATTCCGATTTGAGGTGGTTTGCAACTTCTGCTTCTTCCTTTGCTTTTTGCAGTTCCTGCGTTTGCTGTTCAAGTTTGTTTTTAACAGACATAATTTCGGTTACGTCATGCGCAAGACCCAGCAGATATCTGTCTCCACGCGCATCAAAGAAACGCACCTTTGTGGTATATAAATGCCGCCTCTGACCGTTTGGGAAACTGATCTCCTCATACTTTTCAGAGTATCCATGTTCCAGTGCTTTTCTATCTTCTTCGAGGAAAGCTTCAGCCTCTTCAGCATTGTATTCCTCAACCGTCGTGTATCCGATCACTTTATCGTGCATATGCGAGGGATAGAGTTTTAGAAACGCCTTATTCGCCTTTACGATTTCAGACTTGTCATTTTTTATAAAAAATATGTCCGGAAGCGTGCTGGTTATCAACTCCGCAAAGGCCTGCGCATTTTCTGCATTGTTTTTCGCCTCTTCCAGCTCCAGGGCTTTTTCGGTCAATTCCCGGTTTTTATTCTTGTAATTGTTAATAATCGGTCGGAAAACAAACATCCCTTCAGCGGAAATCACTAATAAAATAAGGATCAGAATACAAATTTGTATCTTTTGATAATAATTAAGGTGCGAGGCCATTTCCTGTTCGTATTGCCGGATGACTTTTTCCATCAGTGGCACGATGGCAGATGCCTGATTATGATTTATTTGATAAAAATAAGGACTGCCTTTTTTTAACCTGTCATCCTCCATTTTCTGCAAAGCTGTCAGATTTCTAAAATATGCCTCTGCTTTTTGATTCAGCAGGTAAGGCTCGTCAAAATAAATCTTTCTTATCTCAGGTGACTGAATACCGTTTACTCTTTTTGCGTTGTCTCCAAAAACCAGAATTTGATGATTGCGGACAAGCTGTTCAATGAGATCCTTTAATGTATCCTTGGCAATTATTTTTTCGTGCTCAGCCGAAGATACAAGAGTACCGGCAAGAGTGTAGGCTTTCTGAACCAGCTCTCTCTGTTTGACGGCAACATTAATTATTGAAATATAATTTTTGCTGATACCGGATGCTTTTGTAAAAACAAAAAAACTCGCCAGCGCGAGAAGGGCAACAAGACATAACCCGATGACATAGACATGAGAAAAACGAAAGCGCATGATAAATCTCATAAAAGACCCAGTTTATATTACCAGAGATTGTAAAAGGAAGGTCTTTAAAAAGGGCTTAAAAAACTATAAAAGTTTACTGACTTCGGATATTGCTTAGGAAATCAGAAAGCTGAGACTTAAGATGAGTCATTTTTTTGTTCAGATGCATTAGTTTACATTTAATACCTCTTATTTTAAATTAAAATTCTAATTATATTATATATTATATTTTTAAATTATAAATAGGCGGTTAATGTATTCTCAAAACTACAAAACAAATAAAACATAAGGCATTACAAATGTAAACACTGTAAAAAGCAATAAAACCCGCTAAAATCATTGATCAGAAAAGAGGGGCAAGGCAAGTGGATTTTGTACAACTCTGTTTAGAAAAAATTTCTGACTGGCGAGATGATTTTTGCAATGTGGTTCATAGAGCCGCAAAAGCAATTCCGGAAAAAATAAGCATTAGAATCATGCCTGTCTGCGTTGAAAACTTAAGCTCTCTGTTATGGATATCCAGAGTTGCAAAAACCAGAATTTTGAGCATCCCGATGCTGAAAAAAATAACCAGTGGAAGCGTATAGACAATAATGAATTCCATGAGATTAATTGCAAAAATAGCTGCAGAAAAAAAGGCTATTTCCTTTATTGTTATCCTTCTGTCTTTAAAAGCACAGCCAAGACTTTTAAAGCCGCAAACAAAAAATAATGTGAAAACAAGAATTTGAGACAGCGCAACATGAAACAGAGGAGCCGCACTCATGTGATTCAGACCGGATTTGTAAAGCGCAATAAAACAGACACTGCTAAAAGCCATAAACAACACGGCACCGAGGATTTTAATGAAGGGTTGGCGCTTCATTTTTTCAACGAGCCTCGCACGCTGCATGTTCAGTAAAAAACCACCCGAAAAAATAAAGATACAGCCAAGCAGCGTTAAAGGCGCAAATGTTTCCTGGAAAATCAAGGTATCAGCCATAAAAGCCAGAAAGATTGAAAAACAAAACTGAAGAACCTGCCATTCGGAAAGACTCTGATACCGCAACAAGGTAATAAGCATGACACTGAATGCGAAAACCAGAACAACCCATAATCCCGTTACGATAAAATACACGGGCGAGAATGCTTCACGGGCCGTATCAAGATGAAAAAACAAAATGCACAGCCATGCCGGAATTGTAAAGGCATAACAGGCCAGGATCGACTTTGCGTTTACATTCTTGTTGCGGCATGTTTTTGCA
>CAYLKN010000056.1:0-5368 GCA_964384335.1 uncultured Pseudobdellovibrionaceae bacterium | reverse complement strand
ATTATAATATAGAAGGTTTTAAAACAACTGTTGTTCCTTCCAAAACAGGCACATCAACCCGCGCTTTTCAAACGGCAGTACGTATGTTGAGAGCTAAGCCGGGATTTGAAGGTGCAAGACTGGATATAAGCCATACACCATTATTCACTCGTCCTGATCTTAGAGATAATGAAGAAGAAAACCTTCTAGACATTTTGTTTAGTCCTTCCTGAATCTGAAAACCGCAAGGCGCTGAAATTTTTGATTGATTTCCGTATTGTGTTTATGGTTTACTCCATTGTCGTGCAATATTTTTTAACGTGCAATTTTGATTTTCCGGAAAGCGACTTTGGCTTCAAAGTTTCGCCCTCTTCCCGTGCGCGTTTAGTCCTTTCCGCGCTCCGACGCCGATAATCCAGAATAACCGCACCTTCAAAAGGTGACTTGTCCGGCATGTCCGGGCCTTTTCTCAATCAATCATCATAAAAATTTTCGGCGGATTATCGGGAGTGAACAGTGAGTAACAGCGGATTTTTACAAACAGCGGAAGGACCACAAAGACCATCACAATCATTACAGGCAGGCTTTCGGACGGCAGGCAAAGATAACCGGTTCATTAAACCTGAACCCATTATCTGTTCTGAAACGGATGTTGACCGGATCCTCGAATTGCAGCAAAAACTTTTTAACCATTTCGGAG
The DNA here is from genome assembly GCA_964384335.1 of uncultured Pseudobdellovibrionaceae bacterium. Taxonomy (GTDB): domain Bacteria; phylum Pseudomonadota; class Alphaproteobacteria; order Micavibrionales; family Micavibrionaceae; genus JAUICS01. Next base: position 4,689 of record CAYLKN010000056.1, on the reverse strand, counting down.
AGGCAGGTAAGAGCATTTTCGTGCGCCGTGTGGAAGAAAGTTTTCTGCATGAGGTTCTGAAAAGTCCGACGGACAAAATTCTCGCTTTAGAGACAAACGGAGTGCTGACCGCCTTCGCCATCATGCGGAACCCGCCGGGAAACGGTACGCCAGAAAGTGATTCAATTGCACTGGATGTTCTCGGGATGGAACGGGAAATTGAACGGGAGGGTGATGTGGCGTGTATGACCAGTCGTATTATGACCAGTCTGGGGTATGTCATGACAGATCCGGAATACAGAGGTCTGATGTGTCCGCTTGTCGCGCACTGGGAAAAGGTGGCGCTTGGAATGGGGCGGCATATTGCAATGGCCCGCGTGGACTTGCGCAATGAACAATCCTTGTCGAAGTTCAGGCAATGCGGATTCGCCGTTGAGAGCACCAAGACTGTAAGGACAGAAAGCGGAGACAGTGTTAAGTGTCTTGTTGTAAAAGAACTGGATAAAAACTTGATCTCTCATCCCGGCGTATGACCATACGGCATTGAATCCGGGACCTTTCCTTCATTCCGGGCCATTTCTTCCCTTCTTTCGACAGCCTCAATGGTCTGCCCGGTTACTTTATAATATGCGCCGGTTAACGCATTCACTGCGCTTTTCATATATTTTCCGGAAAGCTTCCCGCCAAAATATCCCGCAGCCACCGTACCAGCTACTTTAACAGGCATAGCCACAAGTTGCGGAAGAGGGCTGTCCTCACCGTCAAGCTTAAACAAGATGTTAGTCTGATAATCCCAGGTTGTAACAAAATTGTACACATCCGTAAGACCAACATCCGACAGTCCGGTAAAATTATATACCGTTAAGGCAAACGCCATCCCCGCAAGCCAGCCGATGGGCCTTTCAAATAATTTTGAAACTTGCGAAAGGGCATCAAGAAACAGGTTGCCCAACTCTATATACATTTCCTTGTTAAAAACATTGTCTTTTACGGCCCGGTACGGACTGTTGAACGTATCGACAAAAAATTTTCCAGTTCTGTAAGATGCGTTACCCAGTTTGCGCCACATACCATAATTGAATGAATATGCCGCAATACCAAGTAAAGCGGGTGCAACATTCCAAAGTGAATTGATAAGCTCATAACCGTAGTTAACAAACGACAGCCCTATGTTTTTTGCACTGTCCAGGATATTCGAATTATCATTTACAAAAAGATCCAGAAAAGGGGACGGATCAAAAACGCCCATTAAATAACCCGTTGCCGCAAAAACTGCTGTGCCCACCGCAATATTCGCAAATCGTCTCAGTGCGGGGAATAAAACGAACCCTGCGGCGAAAATTTGGGCATATGCCGTCGGGTGATCGGAAACGTGCTGCAATATTTCTGAAGCATCACTGTTCAATGATGCCACCGCAAGGATTGCCGTTGCGCCTGCAATCCCATTTAATGCAAAGTATCTAAAATCCTCCGTGACTTGTTTTGTAAAGGTGGATTTTTCCCTTCGTCTTTGCAGTTCAGCCTGCCTGATCTCGATTGCACGTCTTGAAAGGGTCCAGCCCGTCCCTGACTGAATTGCAGGGGATACAGGAAAGCGGTCGTTGCGGTTTAAAATTTTTGCAAAGTGATTTCCGGCAACTGCCGATATAAAAGCCGTACCAAGAGGAAGAAGGTAATTTGTCGCCGATGTTAATGTTTCGGACGCCAGTCTCAAAACATGAACAAGATACTCAATTACGGGAATGTTAACCAAAGGAGACGTAACGGTATGCACGGCCGCGTTAAGACCGGCCAGAACATAAGTCCCGGCCGTAACAAATGTGGCGAATGCAAAACCTGCGCCCAGTATCTTGTTAAGATGGCGGTTTGAAAATGCCCTTCCATTGATGGATAAAATTGTGTCGTCGGGATTCTTTCCCTCGGCCGCCCTTTGTAACTGACGCCTGACTGCAAAATAATAAGCGGTTGAAAGTGCGGTCGTGGCAAGCAAAGCAGGAACTCCTGTTCCCAGAACAGTTAAGAGTGAGACGGCCATCATGCCGCCTGCCACCGCGTTGAAAGTCTTTCTTGTTCGGGGGGTGCCTAAAAGAGTCTCAAAATTTCCGCTGATTATTGATCCGCTGTAGTATCTGAAAGTAACAGCAAGTGATTTAAAGCCTTCCCCTAGCTTTTTTATGACATGCGGCGAATATACGGAAAACGCCTTTTCCAGGCGCGTAACCTTAGCCATCCCGGACCCATAACCTGTTCATATATATGTATTTTTAATTATTGCTTAGATATTATCAAAAATCGGCGGAAAGTCAATTTATTTCCATTTGTCTGAAACTACGGTAAAATGGGAAATTGTAATCATACAGGCAAAAACTATGCGTTCAATTTCAGGGAAAGGATGCGAATTTCATGACTGAACCGGCTGACACGGTTACGGAGCGGATCAGAGAGGCCGAAAAAAATCTTATCCTCTGCTATGACCATTATGACATCATCCTCGACCGCGGCGAGGGCGCCTTTCTTTACGATAGTTCCGGCAAGCGTTATCTGGATTTTATGGGCGGATACGGGGTTACATCGCTCGGTCACTGTCATCCTGCCCTGATAAAGGCGATTGAGGAACAGTCCGGGAGACTGATGATCTGTCCCGGCGGCTATCTCACCGAACCGCGTATTAAAGCCGCAAAGCTTCTGACGGATAATTGCTGCAGCGACCGGGTGTTCTTTCAGAACTCGGGCGCGGAAGCTGTGGATGCCGCAATCAAGATCGCCCGTAAATGGGCCTGGCAGGAGAAAGGACCGCAGGCCAGTGAAATCATCTGCCTGAACAGGGCTTTTCACGGACGAACCATGGGCGCGGTATCTCTGACTTACAAAAGGGACAGCCAGCCGTATTTCGGGCCGTATATGCAGGGCACGCGCACGGCAAATATCAATGACATTCAATCGGTCAGGGACCTTATCTCTGAAAAAACCGCCGGGATAATTCTTGAACCTGTACAAGGTGAAGGAGGTCTTATTCCTGCGGAAAAAGGATTTTTGCAGGAGCTTCGGGAAATCTGCACGCGCGAGAAAATCGCGATGATTTCAGATGAAATACAGACCGGAATGGGACGCATGGGAACTCTTTTTGCGCATGCCGCCTTTGATTACGAACCGGATATCCTCTGTATCGCAAAAGGCATGGGAAGCGGTTTCCCGGTCGGCGCAGTCATGGCAAAGGATGATTTCGGCGGCCGCATTACACCCGGCGATCATGGTTCAACCTATGGCGGAAATCCTCTCGCCTGTCACGTTGTGTATACTGTGGTATCAGAAATTCTGAAGCCCGGCTTTCTTGAAAATGTTCGCGAAACCGGTGCATATTTTATGGACAGGCTGAAAATGCTGCAGCAAAAATCTACGGCTGTAAAAGACATCCGGGGCTGCGGCCTGATGATCGGTGTGGAACCTGCAGCAAATGCAAAGAGTATTCTTAAACGACTGCAGCATAACGGGTTAATGGCCAGCATCGTCGGCGAGAATACAATCCGGTTTGTTCCGCCCCTGATTATCGGGAAAAAGGAAATCGACGAAGCGATGGCGATATTTGAAACGGTCCTCCGGAATGACCGGAAACAATAATTTCAAGACACACCCTAAAATAATATTGACATATTGCTTTTTTTATAATATTAAACCCTCACATTCTGAAAATTTTGCATATTCGCTTTTATATATATCTGGAGGGTTACATGAATAATACAGATAATGCTTTAAATCTGGGAGACTTATCAAGAGAAATCCAGTTAAGAGAAATCCGGGAAAGCTTTATTTCCCTACTCGAGGTAGGTGATCTTGAAGAAGGTAATGATAAAAGAGATGAAGAAGGTAATGATATAAGAGATAAAGCCATTACGAAACTGGGACAAGCTTATCAAAATGCATTTAATCGCGGGGTTTCACCAGTAATTTTAACAAAAATTTTAGCTGTACAAAAGTCACACGCAATTAAAGTTAGTCAATTTCAGTATAGCAGCTTTAAATCTATTGACAATTTCCTAGATAGCCACATTAAAGAAAATTTCCTTAATCAAATAAGAAAAAGTCTGAACTTTATTATGCCTCACCAACAACTAAACTTAGAGCACATCAAAGTAGACAATATTGATAAGTTACGTAAAGCTGTTGTTGCGGCCTTGCACACAGGGGTCGATCCTAAATCTATCGAAAAATGGATAGAAGAGACAAAAATATATGATGTACAAGAAATAAATCGAGACCTTTTTACACTTGCGCTGAATCCCCTGCTTGCGGAGCTTCGGCTCAGGAAGGCATTATATGACGGCAATGCAGGCCAGAATATAGTCACGAATCTGGAGCAGGAGTATTTAAAGGCGATAACTGAAATTTTTGAACAGGCGGGTTTGTTTCCTGAAATTAACAACGCCGAAGGTGACCTGCAACAAAAACTGGAGAAGGACGCGAAAGAACTAATCAAAGAAATAAAAGCGACGGCCGCATTATACCGCGCACTTGATGAACTTGCCGACGCAAGAACAAAAATATGGGATAAACTGTTTACAGCAATCTATTCGGCCAAAGAAGCCGGGCTCACCATAGACAGTATTATAAAAATTATATCCGGGAAGGTTGACCCGGCTTATTTCATAAACCCAGAGCCTGGAGACAATCAAGAGCCATTTTTATTACCTGACGACTGGCTAAATATCAAAA
>CAYLKN010000055.1:0-7720 GCA_964384335.1 uncultured Pseudobdellovibrionaceae bacterium | reverse complement strand
ATTTGCGAATACCGGGTGTTGTAAAATAATGAAAGCGGCATTAAAATAATTGAGTATATTTTTGCCTTCCTTTTTTCTTCCTGTTTCATATCCATGGTCCAATTTAAAAATACCCAGTTTCAGTTAAAGCGATTGATTTATATTATTTTTCTTATGATTCCGCTCGCGTCCGGATGCACGGGCGATGATTTGCCGGTGATGAAAGAAGATGCATTTGTCCAGAAAAACGAATCCGATTTTTCTTTTTCTGCCGATGAATTTAGAAAAATATACAGGCTTGGACCTGGTGATGTTATCCAGATAAATGTCATAAATGACAAATCCGCAAGCGGAGAATTCCAGATCGATGGTCAGGGGGAAGTCAATTTGCCTTATATAGGGAAAGTTCGGGTTGAATACCTTACTCTTGCCGAAGCAGAGAAAAAAATCACCGATATTTTCTCCAACGGCTATTATTATGATCCCCAGGTTACCTTGCGAATTACTGAGTTCAGACCGTTTTTCCTTATTGGTGAGATCGAGAGTCCAGGAAAATACCAGTTTGTCGAAAATCTTACGGTCCTCAAGGCGGTGGCCTCGGCCGGCGGATTCACATACCGGGCAAACAAAAAGGAAATCAAAATTATCCGTAATCTAAAGGGCCAGCCATATGCCTTTTACGGTGACAGATTCTCGTCTGTTATGCCGGGTGATGTGATTGAAATAAAGGAAAGGCTTTTCTGAGCAATGAATACGGAAACGCAAGAGGATAAGGCCTTTCCCAATCAAAATCCCGATGATCGCGCCGCAGAATCGGAAGGAAAGCGTTTTGGGCGGGCCCGGAACATTGATGCAACACGTTTTGATGAAGATGTCGATGTCAGAAATCTTTTTCTTATATTCTGGCGCCGGAAAATTTTACTCGTTGGTCTTGTAATAATCGGGGCCGTCTTATCACTGTTTGTAAGCTCCAAAATAACGCCAATATACCAGAGCCAGGCATATATTCTCCTCGAATCTGAGCATTCAGGCTTATCCGAATTTGCAAAATTCGTAACAGGTAAATCCGCAGATCCATCTCTGATATTAAGTGAAATTCAAATCATAAAATCCCGTACTTTCGCCCGGAAAGTTGTTGATGAGCTTAACCTGGACCAGGATCCTTTATTCGAGGTTAAGCCGGGCTCGGGAAATGGTGAATTGATGCATTTTTTAAAGCCTTTATATACGTTTCTCGGCATCGAATTAAAGCCTGAAAAAGAAAAGCAGAATACTTCTGCGTCCCCTGCATTTAAGTCGCTCAGGCTAAATAACGGAAACAATTCAGCCGTTCAGAATTATGACATTAAAAAGGAACTTGTTATAAACAAGCTTGTCAGGCAGGTCCAGGCAAAAGCCGCTGGCGGGTCAAACGTCATTATTATCGAGGTTAAACTCAAAGATCCCCGGAAAGCAGAATTAATTGCAAATGCATATGCTGATCTCTATCTCAAGGAAAGAATACGTATTAAATTTGAGTCGAGAAAAAAACTGACCAACTGGCTTGATCAAAGACTGGACGAGCTTCGCGCGCAGGTCAGGGAGTCCCAGATCGAGGTAGAAAGGTACAAGGTTGAAAACAACCTGATCAGCAGTCTGCGCGGTGATGTTATTGCCCAACAGCTGACCGAGTTCAACAGTCAGCTTATCAGGGCCAAAGCGGAGCTGGCCGCAAACAAGTCAAAATTACGGGAAATCCAGGATAAAAAAGATAAGGTAAACGAACTTGCCAAAACACCGGAGATATTGAATTCCAGTCTTATCCAGCGTCTGAAGCAACAGGAAATCGACCTTATCAAGAAACGTGCGGACCTAAAGACTAAATTCGGCCCAAAACATCCGGCAATTAAGGATATCAACGCCGAACTCGAATCGTTAAGAGAGAATATTATCGCCGAATCTATTGTTATTTTAAGCGCCCTTGAGCAGAATGTGAAAATTGATGCGGCCAGGGTTCAGGCGCTGGAGGACGGGCTTAATGATCTTCTTCAGGTTAAGGCAAAACAAAATACGGCCATGATAAAACTGCAGGAGCTTCAGCTGGACGCTGAGGCAAATCTGGCAACCTACAATTCTTTTCTGAAAACTTATAAGGAATCGGATCAGAGAGAACAGCTGCAGGAGGCGGAGGCCCGTGTCATATCTTATGCAACCATACCTTTGGAACCCATTTACCCAAACAAGCCTTTGTTTGCTTCTCTTGCCTCCGCTGTCATGCTGTTTTTAGGTATTGGATTATGTCTTTTGCTTGAGAAGCTTGATAACGCTTTCCGCAATGCGTCACAACTTGAAGACATGACCGGTTTTCCCTGTTTCGGTATCTTGCCGAAAGTTAAAGGCAAGAAGGAGGAAATCGTCAGACATGTTATTGACAGTCCGTCATCCTCGGCTGCAGAACATGTAAGGAATCTCAGGACAGTGCTCGGCCTGCGCCTTGGCAAAGGCACTACCAATACGCCAAAAATCATAACTGTAACGTCCTCCCTTCCAAGCGAGGGCAAAAGCACTTTGTCAGCGTGGCTTGGGCAGCTCAGTGCGGTTGCGGGACTTAAAACACTTGTCATCGACTGTGATCTAAGGCGTCCGAATATAAATAATCTTTTGCCTCAGAATTTTAGTTTGGCGCTTGTTGATTATTTGACAGGCGAGGCCAGACTGGAAGATATCATATACACCGATGAACAGAGCGGGGTCGATATCATTTACGGGCGCTCCGTTCCGGGAAGTGCAATGGATCTTATCTCATCCGCCAGAATGAAAAAAATGATTGCTGAACTGCGCCAGGAATACAGTTTTGTTATTCTGGATGCGCCTTCCTGCCTTTACGCATCCGATGCGCGAATTCTGTCAACACTGGCTGATCATACCTTATACGTCGTTGCCTGGGAAAAAACGGAAAGAGACACCGTCGCCCTGGGTATCAAGCAATACACAGACATAGATTATCAAAATCTTTCAACGGTCCTTTCCGGTGTGGATGTCAAGAAACAGGCAAGATATGGCTTCGGCCACTACGACTATTACTACCAGCCGAATGCCGCGTAGAGCAAATCGCGATCAAAAAGAATCGCTTTGCGATTTTTGAACACGAACTGCCCTAGGGTTCGGGGTTGCGTCAGTTTCTATATCTTTAAGGAAAATACGGCGTCAATTTCAACTGCAACACCCTTTGGAAGACTTCCCGCACCCATGGCAAAACGGGCGTGCCTGCCTTTGTCTCCCAGAACTTCTGCCATAAGATCGGACGCGCCGTTAATAACCGCCGGATGATCAGTAAAATCAGGGGTGGAATTTACAAAACCTCCCAGTTTTACGAGTTGTTCAAGACGGTCAAGCTCACCGTCAATTACATGATCAAGAAGGGAAAGCAGATTTAAAGCACAGCATTTTGCGGCTTCCTGACCCTGCTCAACCGTGCAAGTGTCACCAAGTTTGCCGACATGCATCACCTGTCCGTTAAGGAAGGGAAGCTGTCCCGAAATAAAAAGCTGATGCCTGTCAATAACGTATGGAACATAATTTGCCACGGCCTGAGGCGGGGCCGGAAGTTCGAGACCAAGATCAGCGATTTTGTTTTTCAGTTTTTTCATGTTTGCGGGACCTCTTTTTAATATAATCAATTACAGACTTGTGATACACGCCTTATATCCTGTAAATTGATGACAGTAAACATAGACAAAATTTCTTTTATCAATACGCGTAAATACACGAATGAATATCCTTAAAATACTCGGCACTTTATCACCCATACATATTTCCTGGTTTACATGGATATCCCGTCCCAGACTTGTGGGTAAGGATTCAGCCGGAAATGTGTATTATGAAAGCAAGCCCAGACCGGGATATAAAAGACCACGCCGCTGGGTTGTCTATGCCGGAAATCCTGACGCCTCTTCTGTGCCGCCGGAATGGCACGGGTGGCTTCATTATCAGACGGATACTGTTCCGGCCGCTTCCGGGAAATCTTACCGGCAGGAATGGCAAAAGCCGCATAAACCGAACATGACCGGGACATCAAGTCCTTATCGTCCTCCGGGCCATGTTCTTGAAAAAGGAACCAGGCCTTCGGCAACCGGTGATTATGAAGCATGGACACCGCCGGAGTGATCGGATTAAGTAAGCGGATGAAAGGCGCCGCAGGGCGCTCTCAAGGTAAGTCAATGTTAACCAAGATGCGGCGCGCCCTGAGCAAACGCCGCGGTTTATAGTTTGCCCCGCACACCAGAGCAAATCGCGATCAAAAAGGATCGCTTTGCGATTTTTGAAAACGATCTGCCTTAAGCCCGGAATTTTTTTATTTGTTTTGTATCGTAATCCGCTGTAAACCTGATATTAGATTCTTAATATCTGGGCAGCAGGTCATATTTTGTCTATGCGGGGGGACCTGAAAATTTTTGTAATTTAGAAAGAAAAGAGGAACATTATGAAGCGTGGTGTTATTGAAACAGTTCTGGGTGCCGTTGTTCTTTTGGTGGCCTTTATTTTTCTGGGCCTGAGTTACCAGACTGCAAATATCTCGGCGTCCAGCGATACATATCCTGTAAAAGCAAAATTTTCAAATATTGGCGGATTAAAGACTGGTGACAAGGTCCAGATGGCCGGGGTCGATATTGGGCGCATTTCCGATATCTCCCTTTCCGAAAATTATCGGGCCGTGGTTACGATGAATATCGATAAAAAATACAAACTCCCTGAAGACAGCGCGGCGATTGTGGCCAGCGAGAGTCTTCTGGGCGGTCTGTACATGTCAATCGAACCCGGTGCGGCGATGGACAATGTTGAAAGTAATGGTGAACTGACTTTCACGCAGCCCTATGTCAGCCTCGAACAGCTTCTGGGCAAGTTTATGTTTTCCGTTGCCGATAATAGTGACGAGTCCTGACGCTTATTGTTAAGATGGCTCACCCCGTTTTATATCGCTTTCTAAACCGCTGTTTTCTTTCCGGCCTTATTTTCTTTTCCGTTTTTTTGTACCCGGAACAGGGACGTGCGGAACTTGTCAGTTATGATACCGTCAGGTTGAAGGCTCTGAATAAAATCACGGCGAGAACCGAGGTTTTCGAAACGGCAATAGATGAGAATGTCCAGTTTGGATCGCTTAAGATACGCCCGAAAACATGCCGGAAAAGCCAGCCGATTGATCCGCCCCGAACGGCCTCCTTTCTTGAGGTGTGGGAAATCAAAGCGGACTATGAGAAAAAATGGGTCTTTTCCGGATGGATGTTTGCCTCTTCTCCCGCTTTGTCATCCCTGGATCATCCGATCTATGATATCTGGATTGTTGATTGTACAGGGCAGGTAACCGGGGAAAAAGACGATGCCGATTTTATGCAATTGCTTGAAGAGCAGAGTTTGTCCGAAGAAAACTAGCCACAGAAGGTAGCCATGGCCAGTCTGTGCAAATGACCATGTCTGATCCTGAAATATCCAGGACAAACCAGGGAAAGTGGAAAAAACCGAGGTCTGCCGTTTAATTCAAATCCGGCACGGGTCTGTTAAACCGCCCGATATTTTTGAGGAATTGCTGAACCGGACCCTGTTCGGTTCCTCCGCCTGTTGGTGTTTCTTCCCGGGCGATCGGGACCGGTGTGTGTCCGCCTTCCATTTTGTCAAGCGATTTGACGATCCCGTTGTCGTCAAAAATGACCCGAACGGCCAGTTGATCCTTTATCTCGGGATCGAGGATGCCATGCTTCTCGGTTTGCTGACCCAGATAAAACCAGATATTCTCATCAAACGGATCGCGGGCCGTTGGCGATCCAAAAGCGCGTAAAACGCTCTGGCGCGTATCTTTTCCCGGCTCAACCCTTTCAAGCTGATAATCCTTCAGAAAATTGCCCCTGACGGCCGTCTCGGGTGCGCATCCTGAAAACGCAATAACGGAAATCAACAGAAATAAGCGCATTTTTTGTCTGTGACACAGTTTAATCATGGTCCGGAAAAACTTTTTTGTTAATATTACTATCTGGATGAAAATGAATGTAATCATAAATCCGGATAAGGGCAATGCGTAAGATACCAAAGAGAATGATGAAATGCGTCTTTTAAGCTTCCTTTTAAAAGGTCCCGCTGGCAACTACAGTGGCGGAAAAGAAAGCGATAGAATACAGAGACTCTATCTTTGTGCACTCAAGTTTTCGCGGGAAAGCTATTTTTACCGTGATCTTGGTGTGCCGGATACGTTTGACGGGCGCTTTGAGCTTCTGGCCCTTTTTAACGTGCTTTTGTCCGGCCGGTTTCAAAGGGCGGAACAAAAAGACGGTCAGGGAAAGGCGCATGCGCAACGCCTTTTCGATCAAATGTTCAGGCATGTGGAAGATACGCTCAGGGAAATGGGCATTGGGGATTTAAGCGTGCCGCGGCATATGAAACGCATGATGACCGCGTATAACGGCAGATTGCAGGTTTATCTCAATGCGCTGGATCCGGATTGCTTTCCGCTTTCCCGGGAGGTATCCGGGAAATCTGAGGTGTCCGGGAAATCTGCGGGGCCTTCGGCCGGAAACGCCGCCGGTGCATTGGCGGAATCCTTACGCCGGAATGTATATGGGACCGAAGAATCCGTTGATGAGCATTCGCTTGAAAAGCTCGCGATCATAACAAAAAATATATGGACTTCCTTACAGGACAGGGATGTTGACCGGATAATCGACGGGGATGTTTCGGATATTTTCACTGCACCGGAAAATATGGCGGCGGGCCGGAATGTAAAGACAGGATAAAAGAAAGGCAGAGAATGAGTAAAAACAGGCAATCGCGGGAATGGTCCTGGAAGATTGACTGCGGCGAAATTGCCAAGGAAAAACAGGACGTAACAATAAGGGCAAATGAAGAAGCCAGACGGGCGGTGGCAAAACGCATCGGAGTCAGGAAGATTGACAATCTGGAAGTAAAGGCCGGATTGTACCGCCAGGACGGTGGACATGCCATTCATGTGGAAGGCGTTATTACCGCCCGTTTGTGGCAGGACTGCGTTGTAACGCTGGAGCCTGTTGTCTCTGATATACGCGAATCTTTTGAATCTTTTTTTGCCGACAGTGACCACGTTGTGACATTCAGTGCCGCCTCCCGGCGTCTGCGGCATAAAAACAAGGATAATGAAATTCCCATGCTTGATGAAAATGAAGATCCCGAACCCGTAGAGAACGGTGAAATCGATCTTGGGGAAGTTGCGACCCAGTACCTCTCCCTTGCCGTGGACCCGTACCCCCATGCGCCCGGTGCCTCTCATGCCGAAGGCGATGAGGGTGAAACGCTGAGACAGCCTTCGGAACTGCGCCGCAACCCGTTTGCAGCGCTGCAATACTGGGACGATGAAGACGACGGCGGAAAAAAGGACCGGTAGACTGAAAAAAAGTGGCCATCCAGGGGATAATCCCTGAATGGCCTGTGTGTGTGGGGTACTATACGGTTAATGCATAAAAAATATCGTATAGTGTTATTTTCATAACACTCCGTTTTTTCCTTGTCAATAAAAAAGTAATGATTTATAACGTACTATATATTTTTTATTATGTGTGAATAGTGAACAGGGTAATGAGGGCTGAATTTTATGATTACGATTGAGCAGATCCGGGCGGCTCGCGCTCTTCTTGACTGGTCCCAGGGGGAACTGGCCGAACGCGCCGGCCTGTCCCAGACCGGTATCGCCCGGATTGAGGGCGGCAGCCAGACCCCGACCGTGACAACCCTTGAGAAAATA
>CAYLKN010000054.1:0-8496 GCA_964384335.1 uncultured Pseudobdellovibrionaceae bacterium | reverse complement strand
ACAGCCATTTTCATACTTTCGAACCTTTTCCAGACTTTTAGATTAACGCCGTGAAGCCCTTAATTCTTGGGGTTTTGCGAAGGGTTGTTGCTCACTTTTTGCTTGTTTTCATGTCGATATGTGAGGCGAAAAAGTCTCTAAATGGCCGTTTTTCTCTAAACATTGCACCCTTCGTCTTTGCAGACAAAGCAGTTTAAAACCCTTTATGGTTGTGCGTTACAGTCATGTTACATAATCGCCAGTTTGTGTTCAGGATGACTACCAGCAGCGTTTTGGAGAAAACTTTAGTATTTTAATACTGCCCGCCGACGGCGTTCATTTTTTGCGGAGTTATCGGCACAACCGGGGCAACGGGCTGTGCGCCGTAATTGCTTTGCGGTTGCCCTATCGGCTGCACTGGCTGGACAGGTTGCGGTGCCATAATCTGGACATCTTGCACCTGCGGCGGTGTATTGGGTACATCTGTCATGGACGTGCGTACCAGATCAGCAATTTTTGCGGCGCGGTCACGGTCAAGTGCGCCAGAGAGCGCATAAACGAGCGGTCCTTCCTGCCAGTAGGCAATAGACTGGTTGTCTTTCTGTGCAAACTCAATGGTCGGTGCGTCTTTTTCCCAGCGGGTTTTCATGTAGAGTTTGATCGCATCACCGGAGGAGTTGGTGTATTTGAGTTCGATAAACTCCTGCGGTCCGCGCGTGACCAGCCGCCGCCGTTCCAGCGTGTAACCGGCTTCGCTCAAATTCGGCGCCTGCATTTCCAGCGCAACTTTCTGCGTCAGCCAGTTAAGCGGATCGGTCTGCGTTCCCGCATTAATTTCCAGTTTTTGCACTGGCATCGCCTCAAAAGGCGGTTCGGTATTCAGTGCGACCTGATGCAGGAAATTACGTACCATGCCGTCTTCTTTGGAGATAACGCCGCCGCTTTGATAAGCGCCAAGCCAGCCGCCCCCGGCAGATAAAGCGCACAGAACAACAACAGCGGCCACTTTCCCTACGGCAGGCCATATATTTCTAACCGGACGGTTAAGAACGGATAACAAACGCTGCGGTACGGTTTCATCGGCTTCGTGCTCATAGGCTTTGCGGAGCAGCTTGTTATATTCGATATAATCCTGCACCTCTGCCGCTTTGTCGGGGTGGCGCTTTAAGTATTCCTCAACCTTGCGGGCGCGGCGATCATCAATCAGCCCGTCAACATAAGCGTGTAAATCACGCTCATCAATCGTTTCAAAGGGTTGTATATTATCATTTGTCGTGGTCATGACTTTATTCTCGTGGATGTTTTTTCATCTTTATCATGTAGCGCTGTATTCTTCATCTCGGCGCGTAAATCTTCCCGCGCCCTGGCCAGTCTGGATCTGACGGTGCCGACCGGAATATCCATGATTTGCGCGGCCTGGTCATAGGAAAATCCTTCTACAGCGACCAACAATAAAACCTCACTGTGTCTGGGTTTCAGATTTTCCAGCGCTTTTAGCATTCTCTGACACTCCAGTTTTGTATCTTGTGATGCATTAACAGCCATGGCCGGGCTTTCACTCATATCCTCTGCAGTCACCTCTTTCAGATTGGCCTGCTTGCGGTAACGGTTCAAAAACACTGTGTACTGTACGCGGTAAAGCCAGCTTCTGATGCTGCCCTCGCGCCGCCATGTGTGGCTTTTCTTTATGGCGCGCTCCAGCGTATCCTGCACCAGATCGTCTTTGTCACCATTACCGCGCATTAAAATCTGCGCATAGCGGCGCAGCGCCGGGATTTCCCGCGCAATCATCCAGTTGATTTCCCGGCGTTCATGCTGGCTCAGCTTCATTAAATTCACAAGGCTACTTTGTTTCTTACTAACCATATGACAGCGCCCGCGTAAAAAAAGTTCCAAAATAAAAATGGAACTTTTTCGGTAAAAGCGTTGTAACAAGAATTAAAACACACAAACGAAACTAAGGAGAGAAAAAAAATTTCTGTAACAAAACACATAAACATGCCCCGAAAGATCATGGTTTTAACACTCGCTGCTTTGACGGTTTTGAGTTTTGGTTTAATAGCGCCCGCAAACGGTCAAAATCCCGGCAGTAAAACGGCAGGCAGCCTGCAACGTACGATGGGCGAAGAAATTATCCGCACGATAGAGGCACACGGCCTTACTGTTGATGAATACAATACTATTCTCGCAGAGGTACAGAAAACATATACCGATACAGCCAGACGCTATCACGACATGACCCGCACCGAATAATTTTGGAACTTTTTTCACCGCTCCCCTGTCATAGGGGTACAAAAGCAAACCACTAAACCAAAAAGGAGTTATTTACATGCTTTCACTGAAAAACAAAATTCTCATGACCGCCGCCTCTGTTGGCCTGCTATCCACGGGCGGCGTGGCCACTGTGGCTAGTGCGCAGGACAGCTATATGCCACAACAAGGGCAAGAACAAATGAATGTCACTGATGCACAGTTGCAGCAGTTTGCCGAAGCTCAGGCTGCTGTTCGACAGGTGCAATCTAAGTTTCAGGCGCAGGCTCAAGCTGTAGAAACGGAGGAAGAAATGCAGATGATACAGCAACAGGCCAATGAAGAAATGGTTCAGGCCATTGAGCGAACAGATTTAAGCATTCAGGAATACAACGAGATTGCTAACGCTGTTCAAACTGATCCGCAGTTACGGGAAAAATACATGAACATGGGTCAATAACTACTTTTTATTCCCTAACCTATCCAATGAAGGGCGCAGGCATACCAGTCTGCGCCTTTTGTTTGTATATAATTTGCATTTTTTGGAGAGATTTTCGTTATGCCCACACCTGTTAAACGCTGGATCAAACATCATGATGAACGCTGGTCTTTCATTCTTCTCTATGTTGGCGGCGCAATTGCCTTAAGTATTTATACTAATCTGTTCTGGGTGGTTATGTTGATGCTGGGCCATTTCGGGCTTGAAATCTGGCGGCATATAATAATCAAAGCAGCCAAACCATTTTTGCAAGCACTCTGGCATGTCAAACTGGATATAGCGCTGGTCTTTTTCGCACTGGTGATTGCACTTTATGCAGATATGATTATGGCAGCGCTGGGTCTCGGGCAAACCGCACGGGCCGGGCAAGCTGTGCGTGGCGCACAGATGCTCACCCGTTTTGCCATCATCGAGCGCGGCCTGCGGATATTTTTTCTAACAATTGATGATATTGCCCGCATAGCAATGATTGTCTGGAAAGTTTTGAAAGGAAAGAACGGTAAGACAAGCCGGGAGATGGAAGACGCTCGCGCAAAATTAAAGGAAGAGGAAGAACACATCCATCCGGAACCCAAAGCGGGCAGGCTGTCCAAAGGTGATATATTCAGCCTCTCTTTCGGCGGCCTGTGCCTGCTTCTGATTGTCCTAGCCCCGTGGATAACGGATAGAGAGGTTTCGGAAACAGCATGGGCAATAATCTATGAGCTTCAACCATAAACCCGATTTTTCTTTCTTGTAAGGGAACAGTAAGTCAGGCAAGCGACAATAAATTTTTATGAACACAAGACAAGGAGAAATTAAAAATGCGCTTTTGTAACACAGTCACAAAATTTCTGGGTAGCAGACATACAGCCATCATTGATGCCGCTCATTCCATCGATCATGCCCTGGATATAATGAAAAGAGAGAACACAGATGCTCTTGGCGTTCAGGCTTTTGGCAGATTTGCAGGTATACTGACTATGGCCGACTTTACACGCCGCGTGATACGCAGGGATATGAAACCCGCGCTCAGGATTGTTAATGAAATTATGACACCAGACCCCGTTGCTATCGGGCCGTCTGTTACTTTAGAAAATGCTTATAAGGTCATGCTGGACAATGAGATCAGCCATCTGCCGGTACTTTCTTCCGATGACAGCACGTTTTTAGGTATCATAAGTGAAAAAGATCTGCGCAATGAGATAAACTTTTTATGCTTATATCAGGTGCTTCAAAATGACAGCAGGTTTTACTCCCTATCTTCGGGCGCGGGAAATTCCAGAATAAAGGCGTTACCCTCTTTCGCCGCTTCAAGGTGAAGAGTGCCGCCGTGAAGATCCATCGTTCGCTTTACGATAGACAGTCCGAGTCCTGCGCCTCCGGAAGGGCCGGAATGCCCTGTGCGCTGGAACCGTTCGAAAATTTTATCCTGTTCGCTTTCGGAAATGGGATCGCCGCAGTCTTTTACGCTTAATCTTCGCCCATTCAGCATAATCTTAACCGGTGTTTTTGCCGGAGAATGGGCCAAGGCGTTTTCCAGCAAATTGCGTACGGCACGGTAAACGGCATCACGGTTGCCCAGAATTTCTAGATTTTGATCCAGGCCGTCGGTCTGCAGATCTTTTTGCGCTTCAATAAAAAGCGGCCAAAAGTCGCGGCAGACTTCGCTGGTTACCTGATCAAGTCTTATTCTCTCCATTTGCAATGCTTCAGGAAAATCCAGCCGTGACATGTCAAGAAGCTGAGCCGTCAGTCGTGACATCGCATCTATGTCTTGCCGCAGGCGGAAGGCTGTTTCTTCATTTTCCAAAGAGTCGACATGCGAACGCAGTATACTGAGCGGCGTACGCAGCTCATGGGCAGCGTTGGCGACAAATTCCCGTTGGATTTCTATACTGTGTTCCAGTCGCGACAAAGCATTATTCACAGCCTGCAACAGAGGTTTGATTTCCAGGGGCATGCCAGTTTCCGGTAAACGCACATCCATGCGTTTAAAAGATACGGCATTTGCTTTTTCAGACGCCATGCGCAACGGTTTCAGACTTTGCCGTATCGTCCAGTAAATAACGGCAATCAGTAACAGGACAAAAGGCGGACCGAATATCAAAATCCGGTGCAAAAAATCCTCTAGCAAAAGGCTGGTAAATGCCCTCGCGGATTCTTCACTCTGCGCAACCTGAACGATGTATTGTTTATCTTTATGTTGATCAACAACTGTACTGCCAAGAAACTCCGTTCCTTTTTTACCGGTAAAGTTAAAAAAACTTTCTTTTTCGTTTTCAGGTTTGTTGGCAGGAAATTGGTCCGTGTAGGCTACAGGAGATGTGAAGATAATCTCGCCGTTTTCGTTCCTGACCACGTATTGGTGCAGTTCTTTGGCTTCGGCGTAAAATTGCCTCTCATCTTCCGGCAAATCGAGATATGGCGTATTTTCTTCTGTTGTCTCTATGTAGGACGCGATATCACGCGCTTCGTCCACAATGTTACGGTTGCGTAGAATCAGAAGCGTCTGACTGAGCTGGATGTAGACAACTGCGCTGATAATCAGAGCAAAAAAGACAGTTGCCATGATAATACGAAATATAACAAGGGATTGCAGAGATTTTTCAGCCATGCTCGCCTTGCTCGATTTCGCGCATCATATAGCCGACGTCCCTGAGCGTGTGAATTTCAACACCTGCGTTGTTATCTTCGAGTTTGCGCCGCAAACGGTGTACCAGCACCTCGACAGCGTTTACCGATCCTTCTTCGCCATAACTATACAGTCGTGACTCAATCGAGGCCTTGGGTAATACACCATTAATGTTACGCATGAACTGCTCGGTGAGATCGGTTTCACGTCGAGAGAGATCAAGTTCTCGGCCATTGACCTCAAGCTGCCTCGTTTCGGCATTAAAAATCAAGTTTCCGGCCTCCAGAACCGTTCCCAACGCTTGTCCGGGACGGCGCAGCAGAGCATGAACACGGGCTGTTAATTCCTCCATATCAAACGGCTTGACCAGATAATCATCCGCACCGCTGTTCAGGCCACGTACACGGTCGTCCAGACCATCCCGGGCTGTGACGATCAAAACCGGAATGTTTTCACGGGCATGCCGTAAATTGCGCAATATACCCATACCATCTCTGTCGGGCAGGCCAAGATCAAGAACCACGGCATCGTAATCCTGGGTATCAAGCGTTGCCTCTGCGTCTTGTGCATCCGTAACGTGATCAAGCTCAAATCCAGCTTTGTACAGCCCGTCACGCATAAATTCTGCCAGACGGACATTGTCTTCAACCAATAATAATCTCATAAAGCTCGTCCTTTTGAACTCGTTTTCAGTTAACAGTCAGCGCATCGTCCGTACGGCTCTCGAAACATATCTTCCATCACCTTGTTTTTTCGGCTTTCCTTTTTCAGATCGCTGGCAATGTCCTTGCGTAAGTCATATTCCGCCAGAATACCAACCATCTGACCATTCTCAACCACAGGCAGATGACTGTAACCCTCATAGCACATCATATAATAGGACTCTTTTAAGTCTGACGATGCGGAAATCACCAGAGGATCAACCGTCATAACCGAACCTACAGGCGTTTTGCGTGGGTTCAGATTATGCCGTATGACCCTCTTCATAAAGTCGCTTCGTGTAAACAATCCTGTGAACTCACCATTAACGGTCACACCTATGGCATGACGATGGTAACGATCCATTAGCTCAATAGCCTCCAGAACCGTTTTGTGACTGTCAATCACCAATGCCGCATCATTGGCGGTAATATTGCGGGTGTTTTTACGGGCTGCTATCATTTTTGAATCTCCTTTGTTTTTCAAGTGATTAATATATAATGAAGGATTTAACTTACAACCAACTTACAAAGAAAATTCTTCAGCGTAGTCAGTATGAAATTTCTGAAGTCGAATTTTTAAATCCGAAATGCTGGCGTTGATCTTCCCAGAGGACGGGAAAGTCTTTCATCATGTCAGCGATCTGTAAAGACGCAGGCTGGCGGCCATTTACAATCGCGGTCGTGATGTCGGGGTCAGGGCATTGGCCGCGCGCTTGTTCAGGCCGGGTTTGAGAAAATGAAACAGAGCGGCATAGAAAAGGTCTGCGTCCTTGGTGATCCGGATTTTTATGGCCGCTATGGGTTCGAGGCCGAGAAGGATATCAAGCCGCCTTATGACCTGCCCGCCGAATGGGATGGTGCCTGGCAATCAGTCAGGCTGTATGATAACGCCGCGCCGGTCACCGGCACACTCACCCCGCCCAAGCCGTGGCAGAATAAAGCCATCTGGCTGCCGTGAGTTTAAATTTCAATATTAAGGAGACTGTGGTTTAGGCGCGCTGAGTATCTTGTGGCACCAGCTGGATCATCAATTTGGACCCGGTCATTTCCGCGACGCGCTCCAACGTTTTGAGACTTGGCTTATGGCCGCTTTCAAGGCGCGCGATAGAAGGCTGGGAGGTTCCCATTTTATCGGCAAGTTCTTCTTGGGTCAGCCCGGCGCGCACGCGGGCTTCAATCAGAGAGCGTGCGAGTGCGAATTCAGGTGCAAGCTCATCATAGGCTTTCTGAAATTCAGGATCCTTGCTCCATTTTTTGGCAATTTTATCAAAAGGTATGGTCATCCTTTTAACTCCTTAAGACGCTGTAGGGCTAATTTTTTAGCCTTGTTCGGCGTTTTTTGTGTCTTCTTTATAAAGGCATGCAGGATAACAACCCGCTTGCCTTTGGCCGTCACATACAGTACGCGGCCTATGTTATCTTTACCTTTCATCCGCATTTCCCAGATTTTACCCTCGATATGCTTGATGTAAGGCTCGTGGACGTTTTCAAGGCCGAATGTTGTAATCAATTCAACAATATGGGCCAGTTTTGCACGAAGGCTGGGAGGCAATGCTTCAAGTTCTGCCTCTACAGTTTCGTTCAAAACTTCTACTGTCCACTTATTCATTATATCAAAAATGGTATATTTTGCAAGGATTATTAAAAGGCGCTAGAAATGACTGCTTCCATGATAGCCGATTCCCCCTAAAGAATGCAGGCTTATAGACGATGCTATTTTTAAGTGCACTATCTTTCTACTTATAGTCTATAAGAGGCAATATGCTGCATATTAAATAATCGTTCGGAAGGTCAGGGAGACACGCCGTCTGCCCTCAATTTCAAAGCCGTAGACGATGTCTGATTTTGGGCCGGGATCGCATGCGTCCAGCGAAAACGCGCCTCGCCAGAGAGCACGATCAGGCTGCGCGGTTCCAGATAGATTTCGTGTTTTTCGTTACGATTGGTGAATTGCATGACCGCGCCGGAGCCAAGGCTTAGGCTGGCGATCATTGCGCCAAAACAGGGCACACAATCAATATGCGCGGAAATGCCTTGCCCCGGCTCATATTCATTCACAATAGCCTGATCGGGTTTGAAGGGAAGCCTGCGCGTGACCGGCTCCAGCCAGTCCGGCAGCGGGCCGAGATAAGAGTCCGGCTTTACGGCGCGCTCTTTGTAATCATATTTATAGCCGTAATGCTGCACCCGCCGTTTGAGGTCGTCAAGCCAGGGCTGACTGTCAATGGCTTTAATCAATCGCGCTCTTCCTCTGCAGAAATAAAATCCGGCAAATATTCTAAACCTGGAATATCCGGCACAGCTTCGGGCGGTATATCGAATAACAGGCCGATCATATCTTACTCTTTCTCTTTAACTCGTCTTCATGTTCTACAAAGTCATTCACCAGATATAAATTTGTATTAGTTTACATTTAATCTGACATTCTATATAAACTGCATAGTAACAAAAGG
>CAYLKN010000053.1:5032-9482 GCA_964384335.1 uncultured Pseudobdellovibrionaceae bacterium | reverse complement strand
AGTCCATTCACTACATCCATAAACACAGTTTTTATTTCATAATCACCTTAAATGAAAAAATACCGCCCTTGACCCGGCGGTATTTTAAAATGTGAATAGTGTTTCTTTGAACTTCAAGCCATTGTTATTGTTAAGGGTTTGTCCCAAATACAGAACCGGATATTCTTTTGTCAAATCCTTCAGTTTTTCAGGTTTTTGTGTGCTCACTACATACCGCGCCTGATCCTCCCCGAACCAGAAGGCGGCATCGGCCGGGTCATACCTGATATCGATCCCTTTGCCGGAGGTTTTCGCCATTTCGGCAAGCGCAACGAGAAGACCGCCGTCGGAAACGTCATGACAGGCGGTAATGAGACCTTCCAGGATCAGGGTGCGCACAAATTCACCATTCCGGCGTTCGGTTTCCAGATCGACCGGCGGCGGTTCCCCTTCCTCACGGCCCAGAATTTCGCGAAGATATAAAGACCGGCCAAGATGCCCCTTTGTCTCGCCGATGACGAAAACGCTTTCCGACTCCCCCCATTTAAGACCGCGTGCGGTTTTGTAACTGTCAAGCAGACCGACACCGCCGATAACCGGGGTCGGAAGAATGCCTTTGCCGTTTGTTTCATTGTACAGGCTGACGTTTCCTGAAATTACCGGGTAATCAAGCGCCCTGCAGGCATCGGCCATGCCTTCGATACATCCCGCGAACTGGGCCATAATCTCCGGTCTTTCCGGATTGCCGAAATTGAGATTGTTTGTCACGGCAAGAGGTTTTGCCCCCACCGCGCAGAGATTGCGCCAGCTTTCGGCCACGGCCTGTTTGCCGCCTTCAAACGGATCGGCAAAGCAGTAGCGCGGAGTGCAGTCGGATGCCATGGCAAGCGCCTTGTGAGGGCCGACTTTAACAACCGCCGCATCGGCTTCGCCTGAAGTAAACACCGTTTCACCGCCAACGTAACGGTCATATTGTTCCCAGATTTCGTTTTTTGGCATAAGATCGGGACAGGACAGAAGGGTTTTCAGGGCATCCTCAATATGATCGATCTTCCGGGGCTGGTCTTTGGGAATGATTTGAATGTCCACTTCCGGCCGGCGGATCGCAGTTTTGTAAGGGCGGTCATAAACGGGCGCATCGTCCACCAGAGGGGGAACCGGGATATCGCACCACCTGCGCCCGTGCATATCAAGAATAAGGCGGCGGTCCGGAATGGTTTGCCCGATTACGGCGAATTCCAGGTCCCATTTTTCAAACACTTCACGCGCCGTATCCTCTTTGCCGGGTTTCAGGATCATAAGCATGCGTTCCTGGGATTCGGACAACATGATTTCGTAAGGCGACATATTCGTTTCACGCTGCGGCACACTGTCCAGATCAAGATGTACCCCTATTTCGCCCTTGGCCGCAATCTCGACCGAGGAGGATGTGAGTCCGGCGGCACCCATATCCTGGATTGAAATAATCGCGTCCTGGTTCATCAGTTCAAGACAGGCCTCAAGAAGAAGTTTTTCTGTAAACGGGTCGCCCACCTGAACGGTTGGTCTTTGCTGGTCCGAATCGTCATCAAAACTGGCAGAAGCCATTGTGGCCCCGTGAATGCCGTCGCGCCCGGTGCGGGATCCCACATAAACAACGGGCTGGCCGGCCGAGGCGCCGCGGGCATAGAAGATTTTGTCCGCATCCGCAATACCGACGGTCATGGCGTTGACAAGAATATTGCCGTTATAGGCCGCATGGAAATTAACTTCTCCGCCAACCGTGGGCACGCCTACACAATTACCGTAATCGCCAATCCCTTTTACCACGCCGGCCACAAGGTGCTTTGTCTTCGGATGATCAATCGCGCCGAACCGCAGGGCGTTCAGGTTGGCGACAGGCCGTGCGCCCATGGTGAAAATATCCCGCATAATACCCCCGACGCCAGTGGCCGCGCCCTGGTAAGGCTCAATAAAAGACGGGTGATTATGGCTTTCCATTTTGAAGACGGCGGCCTGGCCGTCGCCGATATCAATCACACCTGCGTTTTCGCCGGGCCCCTGAATAACCCATGGCGCCGTTGTCGGCAGTTTTTTAAGATGTATGCGTGAGGATTTGTAGGAGCAATGTTCCGACCACATGGCCGAAAAAACACCAAGTTCCGTCCATGTCGGGGTGCGGTCCAGGATTTTCAGAATATGGTCGTACTCATTTGACTTAAGACCAAGCTCCGCCGCCGTTGACTGATTGATTTCGGGTTCGGTTATTTCAGGCAGTGTTATATTTTCGGCGGCATCAGACATGAATTTACAATGTTCTCTTTTTTTGAAAAATACTGAACTTTGTGCGGACAGGCAATCAGAATTGTACAAAATTAGTTAAGCCATAAGACCGTGCACCATTATGGTATTGCGGCGCACAACAATTTCATTCTTACCCGCGGCGTTTTCTTTGTTAGGATAAAAGCCCAGAGACTGATAATAATTCGAGAGGTTACTATGGCCGATGCCGCACAACAGGATACTGTTCCCGAAATCTTTCCCGTAAGTGAAGATATTGAAAAAAAAGCCCATATCGACAAGAACAAATATGCCGCACTTTATGAGGAGTCTGTTAATAACCCCGAAGGTTTCTGGTCACGTATGGCAGACCGTCTGGACTGGATCCGGAAACCGCAGAAAATCAAATCCGTTTCCTATCATTCACCGGTTACTATAAAGTGGTATGAGGACGGCGTTCTTAATGCCTGTTACAACTGTGTTGACCGTCATCTTCCGCACCGCTCCGAACAGGCTGCACTTATCTGGGAAGGTGATAACCCGGAAGAAAGCAGGATAATTTCATACCAGGAACTCAAGGATAACGTGTGCAGGCTGGCCAACGCCTTAAAGGAGCGCGGCGTTAAGAAAGGGGATCGTGTGACGATTTACATGCCTATGGTGCCTGAGGCGGTCTATGCCATGCTGGCCTGCGCCCGGATCGGTGCAATTCATTCTGTCGTATTCGGCGGATTTTCTCCGGAGTCTCTCAAAGACCGGATTCAGGACTGCAGTTCCGGAATCGTCATTACCGCCGATGAAGGTCTGCGCGGCAGTAAGAGAGTACCGTTAAAAGCAAACACCGATGAGGCACTTAAAGACTGTCCGGAAGTTGACACGGTTCTGGTCTTGAAAAGAACGGGCGGTGATGTTGCCTGGACCGAAGGGCGCGATGTCTGGTGGCATGATTGTGTTGACCGGCAAAGCGCGGATTGCCCCTGCGCTGAAATGAACGCCGAGGACCCTCTTTTCATTCTCTACACATCAGGTTCAACCGGCAAGCCGAAGGGCGTTCTCCATACGACCGGCGGTTATCTTGTCTATACAAGTCTTACGCATGAATGGGTTTTTGATTACAAGCCGGGGGAAGTTTACTGGTGCACCGCAGATGTCGGCTGGGTTACCGGACATTCCTATATCGTATACGGGCCACTGGCAAACGGTGCGATTTCTCTGGTTTTTGAAGGCGTGCCGAACTACCCCGATTTTTCAAGGTTCTGGCAGGTCGTGGACAAGCACAGAGTGAACAGTTTCTATACTGCGCCGACGGCTATTCGCGCCCTGCTCAGGGAAGGGGATGCGCCTGTCAAAAAAACCTCCCGGGAATCGCTGCGTATTCTTGGAACGGTTGGCGAGCCTATCAATCATGAAGCATGGATTTGGTATCACAATGTTGTCGGGGACGGGCGCTGTCCCATCGTGGATACATGGTGGCAGACAGAGACTGGCGGCCATCTGATTACACCTCTGCCGGGTGCAACGGATCTGAAGCCGGGTTCGGCTACTCTTCCGTTTTTTGGAATAAGGCCGGAAATTGTCGATAATGAGGGCACGGTGCTCGAAGGCAGGTGTGAAGGGGCTTTATGCATTGCCGATTCATGGCCGGGTCAAATGCGGTCAGTTTACGGTGACCATGAGCGCTTTGAGCAGACATATTTCTCTACCTTCAAAGGCAAGTATTTTACAGGTGACGGAGCCAGGCGCGATGAAGACGGATATTACTGGATTACAGGACGTGTAGACGACGTTATCAATGTATCCGGCCACCGCATTGGAACAGCGGAAATCGAAAGCGCAATCGACGAACATCCCGGCGTTGCGGAATCGGCCGTTGTGGGATACCCGCACGATATCAAGGGGCAGGGTATTTTTGCCTATATTACTCTTAAAGAAGGATTTGAGCCCTCCGAAGATATCCGCAAAGAGGTTGTGCAGATAGTGCGCAAAATTATCGGACCGATTGCCACGCCGGATGTTATTCATTGGGCGCCGGGTCTCCCGAAAACCCGTTCCGGCAAAATCATGCGCCGCATTCTGCGCAAAATTGCAGCCAAAGAATTCGAAAATCTGGGTGATACGTCAACACTGGCAGATCCGTCAGTGGTTGAGAGCCTTATCGAAAATATAAAACACACTTAGCGGTCGATTGCCGCCAAGGGTTTATGTAAGTGTT
>CAYLKN010000053.1:0-4932 GCA_964384335.1 uncultured Pseudobdellovibrionaceae bacterium | reverse complement strand
TGTAAGTGTTAAAGCGGAGAACTCGCGGCGCCGAACGCACTGCTCGTCTGGCTCCTGGTAAAGCTTGCGCCGGCCCCTGTACGCGAATGAAGCTTGTTAAACCACCAGAGAACAAGAATCCACATCCAGAATATAAGCTCCTGTTCCTTGTCATGTTGCCTTTGTTTCATCTGTTCACGAATACGCTGCGCCAGTGTCGTTTGGGCACAGACTTTTTTTCGTTCCTCCCTGTCTTTGTCAAGAGCATATTCATCCTGGAGGGATGCGGCTTTAATTTCGCAGTTTCCCGAAAGTTCACGCAGTCTTGATTCCAAAGCCGTTTTTGCGGCCAGACATACATCCGCCGCAACCTGCGTCATCTCGCTGTTTACGCCGTAACTGTTCAGACATTTGCGATAGATCGCGTCTGCATTCTCATAATCTTTGGCAAGTTTTGTAACAAGCTCATCATGACCGAAAAGCTCCAGGGATTCCCCCGGATTATGGTTGACATCCTTGAATCGAAGGCTGAGCGGTTCGTCATTTCCGTCCTGCGGACAATAGTCGCTGTCCCTGGCAATCTGCTCTATCGCATGCCGTAAAGTCATTGTTTCTCACACGCATCATTATAATTTTCAGTTTATATACTGTCTTAATCAATACGGATTAATTATGAAAAAAGAGTTAACGCGTGCTTTGTTTTTGTCTTAAGCGTTGTGCGCGTTATTTTACAAAATGCCCAAAACCTGCGAAAATAAAGAAGAGTAGTAATTTAGAAACGACAGTATTCAGGAGAATAATGATGAACGAAGATAACAAAACGGTCAGAAGCACTAAGGAAATCAAACAGGGGCTTTTAAAAAAAGCCATCGCCGAGGGACGTGGGCGGGAAATGATTACAACAATTCTCTGGCGGCTGGCCCAGGTCCGTCATGATGCCGCAAAGGATGAGCTCGCAATCGAAAAAGCAAAACGGATGAATGGTCAGCCAAAATCAGTCCGCATGCTCAACACACTCGCCCGTCATGAGGATTCACCTTTGCGCTTTTCCGCCGAAATGGTTAATGAAGTAGATGAAATAAAAGGGTTTATACACAGTATGCCCGAAACGGTGCAATAAAGTTTCAATAAATACTATACTTTAAACCAGTCCGATTGCGCTTTTGTAAAGCTCGGTCAGTTCTTCTTCTTCCTGTCTCTTCTCCCTGTCCATATTTCGGAGTTTTATGACTTTCCGCATGATTTTTGTGTCAAACCCTGTTGCTTTGGCCTCGGCATAGACATCCTTGATATCTTCAGCGAGAGCGGCCTTTTCCTCTTCCAGAGTTTCAATACGTTCAATAAAGCTTTTCAGGCGTTCTCCGGACACGCCGCCGATATCCCTGGCCTGCGCTTTATCTCCTTGCTTTGACTGATCCTGTGATCCGGGAAACTGTTCAATATTGCTTTCTGACATTTTGGAAATCCTTTGTTTGTTTTGATAGGAAAGTAATGGACATCCTAAACAAGTGCAAGACGGTTTTCATTCAATGTTTGCTTCGCGAAAGTTTCCGGCGGATTTCCAGTTTTCGATGATAAGCCCTTCAGGCTGAACATCCGGATTGACCCTTCCAATTTGTATGCGCAGTTTTATTGAATAGGTTTCAGTGTTGGCCGTTGCAGCGGACCGTGCGTCCGCTTCCATAAAACTGACAAAAAGAGGTACATCGAAAAGCCATCTGTAACGGCCTTCAACAGCACCTTCGTTGATAAGAGACGGTGACTCGGTTACATAGCTTGAAATCCTGCCGCGCATGGCCAGAACCTTTTCCTTTACCCGAGTGGATTCGATAAATTCTTTGTATTGATCCAGTGCGGCGGGAGAGAATTTATTCTCTATTAAAATCACCTGGGATTCTGCCGCCTGATAATCAAAACTCATGGCCTGACCCACAGCTTCGATCAGCCATTCACGAATTTCTTCGTACGACTTGTGCGTAGTCTCCATGGGGACATTGTTCACCGGCAGTCTTTCAATATTGCTTTCGCCTTCAGCCTTGACCTCGTCGCTCGCAAAAGGGGCAATCAGAGTATCTTCAGGCCCGGGCCCCTTTTGCTCGCCATACAGAAACGGGAACCAGGTTTTAAGAAAACGCTCCACATCTTCCGGCGCCAGTTGGGCCTTTGCCGGAAATGCCTGAAGCACGAACAAAAAAGACAAAACGGCGAACAGGGTTTTCATGACTCCTTAAACCTCCCGGGTAATAACGGATCAAGTACTGTTTTGAGTTTTCCGATCTGCTTTCCGGCAGTCAGGACATTATTGATCCTGTTTTCCAGAAACATACATGTCTTCTCGTTATCAACACTTTCATCGTTAAGCCATGCCATTGTCGTGCTTATAATAACCCCGCTCAGAAGGCCGCGCTTGGTATAATAATTATAATCCCTGGATGTGTCTCCCGCCCAGTTCCAGATTGTATCTGCGGTTTTCCATACCGCTTTTCCGGCCTTTTGACCGCGCCAGGGACGTACCCAGTACCCAAGTGAATACCGGACAACTTCTTTACAGGAACACAGGCATTCAAATCTTGAAATGACCGCCTGCTTTATTCTCTCGCGGATACGCAGCGTTTCGGGATCAACGGTTTTAAGATTCTCCAGCATCTTCTGATCCGCCCAAACCGAAAAATGAAAAATGACATCATTCAGGCCACCGGGAAAGACGGCTCTTGCCATTGAAGGCTCATAACCCAGATCCTCGCAGGATTTTTCAATGTTGTGCCAAAGCCATCCGTCGAACAAAACGTCGTTAAGGGCGTTTTCCAGTATCGCGTTTTTAAGCTCTGTATTGCTGATAGTGTTTTTTGTCACCAAATTATTCTATCATCACAAAATCGTGATTTCCAAGTTGCAAAACATATTTTTTCTAGACAACTGTATCTAAATCTCCAATTTAATATCTATGAGCTCTGATTTGGAAAAGAATACCTTTGGCGGAAGAATGCGGAGATATACGCGTGTTTCCTCTACTATGGCCGGGCTTGCAACAAAAATGGCGGGTGAGCGTTATCTCGGCATCAAGATCGACCGTGAAAAACACGCCCAGGAGTTGATGGAGGCACTGGCCGGGCTTAAGGGGCCTTTGATGAAAGTAGCCCAGATACTTGCCACAATCCCGGAGGCGCTTCCCCCAGAATATGCCCGTATTTTGCAGCAGCTTCAGTCTGACGCCCCGCCTATGGGCTGGCCATTCGTAAAGCGGCGCATGAAAACGGAACTTGGTCCCGAATGGCAGGAAAAATTTAAGGAGTTCGGACAAAACGCGTCGGCAGCGGCCAGTCTTGGTCAGGTTCATAAAGCCGTATTGCACGACGGTACCGAAGTGGCCTGCAAGCTTCAGTATCCGGATATGCAGACGGCAATACAGGCTGATCTCAATCAGCTTAAAATCATATTCTCATTGTATGAGCGTTATGATAACGCCATATCGACCAAATACATTCATGAGGAATTATCCGCCAGACTCTATGAGGAACTGGATTACAGGCTGGAGGCCAGACACTGCAGCCTTTATGAATTTATGCTTTCGAAAGAGGATCATGTGCACGTGCCCCATGTGATTGATGAACTGTCCACGGACCGCTTGTTAACCTCTGTCTGGCTGGAGGGGCGCAAAATACTTGATTTTAAGGACAGCGATACGGATACGCGGAATACAATAGCCATGAACATGTTCAGGGCCTGGTACGTACCGTTTTATTATTATGGCGTTATACACGGTGATCCGCATCTTGGGAATTACACTGTACGGCAGGACCTTGGTATTAATTTGCTGGATTACGGATGTATACGTGTGTTTCATGCCAGTTTTGTCCAGGGGGTTATCGATCTTTACAACGCATTGATGACCGATGATATCGATCTGGCCGTTCATGCTTATGAAACCTGGGGCTTTAAGGATTTAAGCCGTGAACAGATAGAGGTTTTAAATGTCTGGGCCAGATTTTTATATGCGCCGATCATGGAAGACAAGGTCCGGCCCATCGGGGAAATTACGAATGGTGTTTATGGCAGGGAAACTGCGCGTAAAGTTCATGAAAAGCTAAGGGATCTGGGAACGGTCAAAGTGCCGCGGGAATTTGTCTTTATGGATCGCGCCGCGCTGGGCCTTGGTTCTGTTTTTCTGCATCTTGGGGCTGAAATAAACTGGTACAGGATTTTCCACGATATGATCCGTGATTTCGACCGGGATAAGCTCCATGAAAGGCAGCAAAAAACCCTCGCTGAGTTCGGCGTAAACGCGGCAAGTTAAACGCTGAATTCAGAAAATTAATTTTTTTTTAATTTTATCTTTGACAACCCTCAGAATTTAGATGTATAAGCTAATTCCTCATGCAGACAGCTTTTGCTGTTGATGAAGTAAAACATTGACGTATCATAACGGGTTTCTTATAGTAAAGAAATTCGCAACAGTTTGTGTTTTGTTATTCACTTTTAATTGAGTGATTTGTTCTTGGACATCGTGGTTTTTTAAGAAGAGACGCGCAGGCAGCAGTGCTGTCCCTCACTCGTTTTGAGTTAGGGTAATGTGTTAAACACACATGTAATAAGGCCAATGCTGTTACGTGCGTCTTGATAGTACGCAGTGTAACGTGTTGGGTCTTTATAGACTTCACAGTTATTCCTTTGATAACAGTGAGAGAGATTAAACTTGAGAGTTTGATCCTGGCTCAGAACGAACGCTGGCGGCAGGCCTAAATCATGCAAGTCGAACGAACCTTCGGGTTAGTGGCGCACGGGTGAGTAACACGTGGGAACCTGCCTTTCGGTGCGGAATAACAACTGGAAACGGTTGCTAATACCGCATAATGTCTCCGGACCAAAGATTTATCGCCGAAAGATGGGCCCGCGTCTGATTAGATAGTTGGTGAGGTAATGGCTCACCAAATCGACGATCAGTAGCTGGTTTGA
>CAYLKN010000052.1:2722-9841 GCA_964384335.1 uncultured Pseudobdellovibrionaceae bacterium | reverse complement strand
TCAATCTGGATGAATGTGGCGTCATTATTCGTTACAAGATCAAGCATAGCTGTGGCTTGCCCGCCATTTATATCATTTTGTACCAGAGCCTGGGCGACGCTATCAATCATGCTGTACATTCCCGAATTCGGCGCATTTGCTGTTACAAAATTATCAAAGGCGCTGACTTCCGAAGCTCCAAATCCATTGCCTGCATTTGATTTTGATAAGGCAATATTATTTAATGCGTCATCGCTAATGTGGCCGTTTACTACATGGCCTGCTAAACTGTTGAAATCGTTAAAGGCGTCTTGACCGTTTGTGGCGACGTTTTCGGCCGTCTGTAATGATATCTGGCGGGAGCCGCTATTTGCATCTGAGGTTAGTGTTTCGAAAAGTCCGCGAACACCATCTATGCTTCCGTCAAATAAGCTGCCGTCATTGTAGTAAGAAATTAAATCATTTACAGCGCCAGAATAAGGCTCACCGTTTTGCGCCATGTCAATCACAGTAAGAATTTCTTCGTTTTGCACGACTGGGCGGGTAAAGGATGTGAGTAAATTCTGTATTGAAACGTCATTCAGCAAAAGGTTGTCACTGGCGCCTATTGTTGCCAGATCGAGCGCATTTTGGGCCGTCAGGCCATCATCGGCAATCGCATCATGTATTGCCCGGGCTGTATCCTCTTCGACATTCGTATCGGATAATTGCACCAGGATATCTGTAGCTTCTGACCCTGTAACAGGAGATGTGTTGATTAAATCAACAAATTCCTGGAAGGCTCCTGAATAGGGCTCCCCGTTTGTGACCACCGTCATCAGATCTGTAAGCTCGGCATCGGTGAAATGCCCGTCCGAGATCCCTTCGAGAAGAAGCGCTTTATCCGATCCTGCCAGATCACCGGCGGGAATATCCAGGAACTGAGCGAGTGTGGCAAAAGTAATCGGCGTACCCGCTTCGGCATCGGCCAGAATAGAAACCATTTCATTCGCATCAAGTGAACCATGTGTCTGGACGAGTGAGAGAATTTCGACAACCTGATCAGCGGTTAAATTGGTTCCAAGATGGCCCACTAATTGACCCACAAGATCGGTTTCCGGGGCACTGTCGAGGGCAGTATTTGTTGCCGCAAAGCCTGACAGTACAGCGGCGCCATCAAATTCAACGACATATTCACTGACATTTCCGCTATTCAGAGCGCCATCCTCCCATTTTCCGCCACTGCGCATAACAAGGGCATTATAAGACCCTGTGTCATTGTTGGGCTCGCCGGCCACGAAGTTCTCATATCCGATGCCCGCGCCACTATCATAGAAAACCTGTCCTGCCTCTGCGCCGTCAATCCATTTCCAGGTTCCTTCATTAGCTTCATCCGATCCGCCCAGAAATGTTCTGTTTGATCGATCGTTGATCAAAGCGTCGATCGTGTTATTTTCTGACCCGGATGTAATTGTGGCCAGATGACCGTTTTCCCCGTAAAGGCTCATGGATGCGGCGTTGGATTGCGCCGTATTGTAATTTTCCGCGCTCGCAACATATTGGTAGAAATTACCGCTTTCCGGATTATAGGCAAGGTTCGACGGATTTGTATTTATGATTGTTTGCGCCTGTGCGGCCGGGATAGCGACATCCGTTAGATAATCCATTATGGCCTGCGCCTGGGTTGAGTCCAGATCCGATCCGTTCAGTGTAGTTAAGAACGCCTGCATCTCATCAAAATCATAGCCCTTATCATACGCATCGATAAGATCCTGCGCGATCTGTGTTGTCATTTCCGAGGCATTGTGAATGTCGTTCAACAATGTTACGGCCTCGCCAGGATCACTGAAACTGCCGGTCTTTATTCGTGAGACGACATCGTCAACTGCATTTGCGTAAGGTTCACTGCCCGCAATATTCGATAAGGTTTCAACTTGAGAAAGGCTTAAATCGTCAGGTATGAAATCAAGCATATCCTTGGCCGTCAAAGTACTTATATAATCTTCGGCAAGGGCCTGTGACCAGGCATCCATCATGGATGTCAGTTCTGTACCGGGAGTTTGACTGTCAAGGAAACTATTCACCTGCGCCAAATCGCCGTGAAGGAAGGTATTCCCATTATCCTGATCGTAAGTAACGAATAAGTTCGTCATGGCATCGGGCGATATTTTACCGGCCTGCATTTCATTAATTAATTCAGAGAATTCCGCAGAGGCAGAATTTGTAAGGTATACTGAGTTCAGGGCATTGCCGATTTCTGCAAGCTGAGTTGCATTTAAATCATTGACGGAGCCAGTTTCCTGTGCGGTTAAGCTGTCGGTTAAGTCAACAAGCAGATCGCCAACCCGATCGACGGCGACGACCCCTGCCCCCATTTCACTGCTCATATAATTAAAAAAGTCTTCTGCGGCGCCCGGATAAGGCTCCCCTTCCTGGGCGACGTAAATTATTTTCCGGATATCATCATCCCGAAACGTAACTTGCGTTAGCCCGTTCAGAAGATCTTGTGCAAAAGTGTTATCGATGACCGTGTTTGTTGCATCTGCCACCACGGACGCAAGATCAAGCGCCCCTTGCGGGGAGAGCTGGTCATTTGTATCAGTTGCCGCCAGGGCATCATGTATGGCTTCGGCGGTGGCGGGGGCAACATCGGGATCCGCCAGTTGAGTGTAAATATCAGCGGCTTCCTGGCCTGTAAGCGTATTATCGTTCACCAGGGCGATAAATTCATTCAGGGCCTCGTCGTCCGTCCCATAAGGTTTATTATCCGCGATCTGGAAATCTAATAAGGTCTCAATCTGGGCAGGTGTCACGTCGGTTTGCTGAATAACGGTAAGCAGATTGATTGCGCTGCCTGCGGCATTTAGAACATAGCCATCAATTACTGCCCCGGCCCATTTGTCGATAAAGGCTTTGCTGGCGCCATCGGATGTAACAATGGTATCAATGGCACTGCCGACACTGTTAATCTCATCGGCGTTCAAGATATCGGTAAGTCCCGCCGCTTTGTCGCCTGAAATATTACCTTTTACAGCCTCGCTCAATAAGCTTAGATACTTTGAAAGATCCGGTTTTACAGAAACAGCGGCATCAAAGAATTTTTCAGCATCGGCGGTGTCAGGAAAGGCGCCTGTGTCATGTGTGTTGTATAAAAGCTCAAGATACTGACCTTCATACGGATCTTCAGTTGCATTGTTAAGCGCGTCAAAAATAGCGTCTGTAAAGCGTTCACCTACATTTTCAGCGAAATCAAGCCAGTCATTCAAATTCGTACTATCGCTTGCAATGTTTGCTGTGTTCAACACCCGTGTAAGGGCATTTGCAGGTAAATCGCCGCCAGCGCCAAGTGTCGCAAGGCGCAACGCATCTGTACCATTAATTGTTAAATCCGCGATTTTATCATGGATCAACTCTGCATTCGGTTCGCTTATGTTTGTATTCGCAAGCTGGGTGTAAATATCGGCGGCTTCCTGGCCTGTTAAAGTATTATCCGTAATTCTGTCCATGAAATCATTAAAAGATTCATAGCCGGATCCGTACAACGTCCCTTGTATCGTCTGAATATCCAGAATTGTTTCAATGTGCGTATAATCAACATCACTCTGATCCTGAATTGCCTGAAGGGGTTGCACGGCATCTGAATTAAAATTATTGATTGAGTTGGAGGCTAGGGCATCCGACCATTTATCGATAAAGGATTTTGGCACCCCCTCCCCCGAAACAATGGCATTAATAACAGTTGCGGCAGATCCCAGATCGGCCACCGAGAAGTTGTTACCGGTCAGGGAATACTCTGCCAGATCTGCCGCTTTCTCATCTGAAATATGATCGGCAAGGGCTTCATTTGCAATGAGGTTAAATTCATGAGGCGGTACAGTGCTGGATTGCCAGGCATCAAAAATGCGTTCGGCGGGACCGTCAGTAATACCCGGGTCATGCAGAGTATTGACAAAATCAATGACATCACCTGCGATGCTGCCGCCTGTGATCATATCCGCTGCATCTTTAAGGACATCCTGAAACTTTTCCCCCGGTGTTTCGGAAATATCAAGAAGCTGGTTTAATCCTGCACTATCCAGGCCATGTGCCAGCGCGTTCAGCAAAGCATCCGCAGTTGGCGTATCAATTATCTGATCCGCGTTCATCGTCGCCACGCGAAGCGCATCAGCTTCGTTGAATCCTCCTTCGCCTGAGGCAAGGGTATCGTGTATTGTCTCTGCGGTTCCGCCCTCAACATCAGTGTCCGAGAGCTTTTCAAGGATCGAGGATGCCTCTGTGCCATCTATCCCGTTGGCAGTGTCAACGAGATTCATAAACTCTTCAAATGCATCTGCGTATGGTTCGCCGAGATTTGCGGCATTAACAAGCTTTACAATATCTGAATCGGACAAATTCCCGTTGGAGACTGTTTTTAGAATTCTTGCCGTGTCAGCAGCATCCAGATCTGAATTGCCCAGATTTAGAAGATCTTTCAAAGAGGAAAAGAGAACCATCGGTCCTCCTGAATTACCGGTCAGTAAAGTCTCTGCGTCCGCAACCGTCAAATCAGACTGGTTTTCAACAAGATCAAGTATTTCCAGAATATGCTGGCTTTCAAGATCGTTATTATCAACGCTGTCGATAAGGGCGGATAAAAGCGCAGTCACGTCAAAGGTACCGGACAGGTTCTCACTGAAATCGGCAATTGCCTGTATGTCCGATTCATTAAAATCAATACCGATTTTAGCCAGCATCTTGATTGTTGAGTCGAAATTCAGATTGTCCGGCCCCAAACTTTGTTCAAAAAGATGTGCCGCAAGCGGATTCGAGATATCGCCGGCCTGAGCGGCATCCATAACGGCATTTAAAAGCTGATCTCCGTTACCGGATTGCAGTGCGCCGGCGATAAAATCATTAATATCAGGCAGATTTAAACCTGCATCCCGAACCAAAGTCAGGAAATCATTCAGATTATCAGATGGAATATCCTGTGTGCCGTCCGGATTAATCTGACCCGTTAAATCTCTTACGGCTTCAGCATTTGCAATGTTTGCATCAATAATATCGATAAGGATATCAAGGCTTTCACCTGTGATTTTATCGGCAACCAACGCATTTGTAATGCCTTCCATAACTGATGGATCAGGCCCTTCAGTATCTATAAAGGAAATAACTTTGTCATATTGGGAAAGGGTGATTCCGTCTCCCAGTTCCGCAGTAAGGTTTTGACCTGTCAGAAATGAGGATTCGGATGGTGTCAGGCTTAAAAGTGTCATGGCGCGGCCGCCATCAAGCCCGCCTGATGCAAGGGCCTGTGACCAGTTCTCAAGGAAATCCTTAAATACCTGTCCCGTGCTTTCATGCGTATCGACAAACGTTTCCAGGGATTGAATCTCCGTTGACCCAAAGTTGTTGCCGCCGGTTGCCTTGGCCGTAACAATGTTTTCAAGCGTTGTTGTATAAATGTTACCGCTGATTACATCGCCGGCCAGTTCAGTCATAGTCTCGAAATCAGTGCCGACGTTATCGGCAATGCTTTCTGCCAGAGCCTCATTAATTTTGCGGCTGCCGGAATTGGCATCGTTGGCAAGTATTTCAAGAAGATCGACAATTTCAGAACTATTGCTCTGAGTATCGATATACCCTGTGAATTGATTGAGTGCGCCGGAATAAGGTTCGCCCTGGTCGGCAACATCAATAATCCTGTCCAGATCTGCGTCATCAAGATTTCCGCCGAGGTTATCCAGCAGAATTTCCGCATTTTCATTTGAGAAATTAAGGCTTTGGACTGAAAGAGCCAGCTTATAAGCCGTTGTGGGGTTAAATCCGCCGTCGCCGCTGTTTATCTCAAGATATATTTTTTCAGCTACAGATGCGTTAACCGCCGGGTCGGAAACAAGTTCAAAGATATCTGCAATTTCGCCTCCGGTTGCCTTATCACTCGTTACAAGAGAGACATAATTCCCAAGTACATCATCGTAAGCTTCCCCGAAGCTGTCCAGCGCATCCAGAATATGCTCCGCATCCGGGTTCAATATATCTGTTGTGCCGACTTCATTTGCAAACGCATCAATTTCATTAACTGTAAACACACTCTGGCCAAGCAGATTAAAAATCCGCTCCGATACCGCCTCATCAATATTGGCATTATCAACAGAATCCCAGATATTCAGCATATCAGATGCAGATCTTGCCGTGCCGTCCAGAATGGTCATAAAGTCATTCAGGATACCGTCATATTTCAGGCCCCCCGGGATTCTGGACAACAGGTCATCATTCTGAACAAGGTTGATTTTTCCGACCCGGTGAAGATCAAGCCAGAGGGAGGCTGTGCCCGGATTTACATCCGTGGTTCC
This sequence comes from uncultured Pseudobdellovibrionaceae bacterium, assembly GCA_964384335.1. Taxonomy (GTDB): domain Bacteria; phylum Pseudomonadota; class Alphaproteobacteria; order Micavibrionales; family Micavibrionaceae; genus JAUICS01. The sequence continues at coordinate 3,548 of CAYLKN010000052.1, read as the reverse complement.
GACAAAACCGGAGAGACTTTCGGCCTGGTCCAGAGTCATCGGGTGGTTTATGACAGTGTCAAAAAGTTTATCCGATAGATTTTCTGTAATATTTGCATTTGTATTGGTCTGTAAAAGCGCCACCGCTTCGGTAGCTTCAGAAGGATTATTATCTATAATCGTGATCAGATCACTTAACGCATCCGCATGCGGAAGCCCGTTATCAAGGACAGTAAGAACGGAATTAAGTTCGTTGCCTGAAAGCGTATTGTTTTCAGTAAGAGTTATAAGCTTATCCAGCTCTTCTGTTGTTAATCCTCCACTTGTCGCAATTTCAAAAAGAAGTTCAATATCAACATAAGATGCCTGATTATTTGAGATAAGAGCGAGACTGTTCATTGCCTGATCTGTTGCCACATTGTTGTGGGCCAGCGCAGAAGTAAAATTATCCATGAATGTGGCAGGGACAGGTCCGTTTTCAATCCTGTTTTCGATAAAGAGGTTTACGGTTTCAAGATCGGAAAAATCAAATTCCGGATTGTTTTGTAATGTTATGGATAAAGAGTTGGCAGCGCTGTCGGAAATAAAATTATCTATGACATGCTCGACAAGCGTATTGTATGTCTCTCCGTTTCCTGTGGCAGTTTGCAGATGAATAATGATATTTTCAGCCGTTACCGCGGAAATACCGCCGGAGCTTATATTAAGCAAAAGCTCTGCAATAACGCTTCCTTCATTTCCGTTTTCAATCGCCAGGAGCGCATCTTCAATTGCCCCCTCATAAGGTTCGGTTCCCGAAGCAATAATGAAAAAAGTCTGGATGTCAGTTTCCGTGGCCTGATCCAGT
>CAYLKN010000052.1:0-2622 GCA_964384335.1 uncultured Pseudobdellovibrionaceae bacterium | reverse complement strand
ATTGTAAAATTAACCAGATCGGTAAAAGTTGCAAAACTGCCCGTGGCATTTTCGGCGATTAATGCCGACAGCTCTTCGGTGATGACACGGGCTCCGGAGCTGGCATCGACGGACAGTGTTTCCAGTAATATTAAAGCCTGATCAATCTCTGTGTCCGATGAAGCATTTTTAATATAACCAAGATATTCCTCTACCGATCCGTCATGTGGCGGGCTCTGGTATTCAACGGCGATCAGGCGGCTTGCCGTCAGAAGACTTATATCCTGTGTCTCCAGACTGGCAAAAACTATCTCCACCGCAGGGTTGGCACCGCCCGCAAGAATTATCTGCTCTGCAATTTCTATGCTGTCTTGGGGTGAAATAAACTGAACGGCGGACAAATCCAGCAACACTGCGCCAAGGTCGGCAGGTATTGCTTCATTGGCAGCGGCCAGCACGATATCGGTCAGTTGATCCGCGCTTAAAAATCCGTTTGCGGCAAGGCCGACAAGTTTTGTAATGGTTCCGTCTTTTACAAACTCCTCGCCATTATACTCCAGTAACACATTAAGAACGTCGAACCCGACACCGGATGCAGGAATATCGCCTGAAAAACTGAGTGCATCCTGAACAATCAGATCGCCATTAATTGTTTGCAAAACAATGGATTCTGCAACAGACTTCGTAATGTCATTTAAGTTAATATTTTCAAGAAGCTGTGTTGCATCCTGAATTCCAATTCCGTTATTCTCTACGAAGTCTAACAGCCGGGCCGGGGCTTGTGTAAATGCCGTATTCTGCTCAGCTTCATTGATAAACTTTGCGGCCTGTGCGGGTGAAATAACATTTTCGGCAAGAAGGGTGTTCAGAATATCGAGAGCTTCCCCATTTGCATTTCCAAGATTAATGGCATTCGTCATGTTTTCCAGCATGGAAAAACTGAATCTATTATCCCCTATGTTTTCAAGGGTTTTGATAAACGGATTGTCCGAGATTGTATCACTTATGCTCAAAAAGAAGAATTTATTAAGGATTTCAAAAGTGTTGGCATTTTGCGTTTTGGATGCAAGATTTTGTGCCAGATCTTCCGAAATTGACTGGCTGCCGATTAATCCCAGAAACGTATCGGCCACCGGTATATCAAGATCTGGTTTTGTAAAGAAACCGGCAACCGTGAGAAGTGTCTCCGGCCCGATAATATTTTCATCAGTCAAAACAATAAGTTCTTCGGCGTGTGTCCGTGTAAATGATCCGTTTTCGATTTCGTTGACAACAAATGCGGCTTCGCTTGCTTTTAAAAGACCTGTTTTAAAAAGTTTTGCATATTGCGTTCCCAGTGAACTATTAACCGACGTAAATTCGGAAAGATATTCTCCGGCTTCTTTCAAATCAATTTTGTTGTCTTTAATAAACTGAAAGACTTCAGACACATTGTCTGGTTTTTCTTCTATAAAATCCTGTTCCGACTGTTCTTCTTCCTGTTTTTCCTGCTCCTCTTCTTCTTCCTCTTTCTCTTTCTCTTTCTGTTCTTTCTCCTCAGCTTTCGCCTCTTCTTTAGCCTTTTCTTCAGCCTTTTCTTCTTCAAGGGCCTCTTTTACGTCGTCGGATGTTTTTTCACCGCCGCTGTTTTCAGACTGGCCTTCATCGGATGCGGCTGATGTCTGTTTTGTGTCTGCCGCAGCAGGACTGGTTTCGGAAAGTGTGGACGCATCGGTTGCCTGCGCCATGTTTATTTGTGAAGGGTCTGTGACGCCCGCAACATTTTGTGTGTTTGCGCCCTCTTCATTATCTTCCTGTTCCTGTTGATCGCCCTCGCTGTCTTCATCGCCCTGTGTGCCTTCACCTGTTTCTGAAGTATTGCCTGCGCCTGATGAGTCCTGACCGCCTGCGTTTTCAGATTGTCTGGCGGCATTAAATAAATTGCCCTGAGAGTTTCTCTGACCTGTTTGGGTTTCGGATGCAAGGTTTTGTGATCTGTTTGCTTCTGACCGCTCCAGGTTTTGGGCTTCTGCCTCTTCCCTTTCGTCAACCAGGATATCTTCGGCAAAACTAATCTCACCTTCTTCGGAAAGCTGGCTTATGTCGCCCATTGCAACTGATTTCGCCAAAGCGCCTATGGAGGTTGCCTCGCCACCGCCTTCTTCTTCCTCTCTTTCACCTTCCGTGGCCTCGCCATCCATAAGACGCTGAAGATGATTTTTCTTGCCGAGGATAAGGTCTGCCTGTGTTACCGTGTCATTATCAATTGAAATACGGTTGGGATCAATATTTACCTGAACCGTTTCGACAGATATGTTTTGATTGCTCTGATCGTTTGGCTGGTTCTGATCTTCTTCCTGCGCCATGCTATATATGCCCGATTTATGCCCGAAATCCAAAATTAAAGTTTAACTTTAAGTTCCAGTATGGCGCGGATTAGTTAACAAAAAATAAATTAAACACGAATTAAAGACATATTCAAAAGGATGTATTCTTTGTTAATTATTTAAACTAAGAAAAATCAATAAAATATTGTTTTAAAATAAAAAATAAAAATTAAAAGCCAGGCGCTTCAGGTTCGGAAAGTTCTACTTAAAGTAAAATCTTAAGTTTGGTTTCCTGCAAGAGATGTTAATAAATAAAGAAATTTTGATCAGGGCGTAA
>CAYLKN010000051.1:0-10992 GCA_964384335.1 uncultured Pseudobdellovibrionaceae bacterium | reverse complement strand
ATGACGGCTTTGATATGCTGTTCGGAGGTGACGGGAATGACACGCTGGATGGCGGCGCGGGTGACGATACGCTTGAAGGCGGTGACGGTGACGATCTTCTTATTGCGGGACGCGGACGCGACTCGCTGATAGGCGGATCAGGTTCGGACGAATATGCGTTTACCGCCCTGGAAGACCAGAACAACAACATTTTCGGGTTTTCAATGGGAGAGGATACGCTGAATATAACGGATATCCTCGAAGGCTATGACAGCGATACGCACGCAATAGAGGATTTTGTTCTGATGATCGCGCATAACAGCAACCGGACAACGTTCAAAATCAATGCGGACGGGGACGCCGGCGGCGATTTTGAAAATCTCGCGCAAATCAAAGGCGCGGACTTCACAGGCTTCGGCGTTCAGGACCTCATCGATAACGGTACCCTCATTACCAATCAAAGTGTTATCGTTTAACGCTTGTCAGGTTGATCTGAACCCTGAAAAATTAGGTAAATTCCGCACTTCTGGAGCAAATCGCGATCAAAAAGGATCGCTTTGCGATTTTTGATCGCGTGAATTTGCTGGTCGATTCAATACGTTAGGGCAGATTCACGCTTTTCAGATATAATCATAGTGACTATATTTGAACACGATCTGCCCTAAGTCCAAAATTTCACACGTGTAAATCCGGGCATGATCAATGGGTCCCGAGCATTGATGAATTGGCCATTACCATTTAATGAAGTTAAAATAATTATTATGGATCTTCATTTTGATATCAGAGATTTGCTGAATGCATACAAACGCGGTCTTTTTCCAATGGCCGAAGATGCGTGTGCGGAAACTTTCTTTTTTTATGAGCCTGAAAACAGGGGCATTCTGCCGATAGACAGATTTAAAATTTCAAAAAGTCTAAAAAAAGAGATCAGGAAAAAGAGATTTACTATTACCGCGGACCTTGGTTTTAAAGGCGTGATTGACGAATGTGCCAGATCAACACCTGAACGCCCGAAAACATGGATAAACAAAGGGATAAGAGATCTGTTTATTGCCCTGCATCAGGCCGGGCATGCCCACAGTATCGAATGCAGAGATATGGGAGGCAGGCTTATAGGCGGACTGTATGGCCTTTCACTGGGGGCGGTGTTTTTTGGAGAAAGTATGTTTTCCAGAGAGACAAATGCGAGCAAAGTGGCGCTTTGTCATCTTATGGCAAGACTCTGGAAAGGGGGTTATACGCTTGTTGATACGCAGTTTGTAAATCCGCATCTTCTTCAATTTGGGGCCCTTGAAATACCCCAGCAGGAGTATATGATCATGCTTGGAAAGGCTCTGCTTTCAAAAGGACAGTTTTTTTATGAGGGGGCGAAAGAAAGTCTGTCCCCGGATGTTATTGAAAGCTATTTCGACTATCTGGACGAATTCAGGCAGCACTCCTGAGATACCTCAGGCTTCAGCCTCAGGGAGTCTCCTGGGTTCTTTCCCGTAAACGATTGATAAGCACATCAACGTTACCGCCACCCCTTTGCATGACGGATGCAAAATCCGAGCGTTGCGTTATAACCATACTGACCCCTTCGACAATTATATCCACGATCTTAAAACCGTCCTCTGTTTGTCGAACCCGCCACTGGATAAGGATTTTGGAATTATCGCCGTTATCAATGAAGGAGTTAACTATTACGTCGCGTTTACCGGTTGCCTGACTGCCGTTAACCCTGAGAGTCTGGCCGTTGTATTCGTTAAAGCGTTTTGAATACACCTGAAGGACCATTTTTTTGAAAAGTGCTGTATACTCTTCAAGCTGTTGCTCCGAAGCCTGCCTCCAGTAACGCCCGAGGCTGTACCTGGCAATAGTTTCCATATCAAAATGGGCACTTAAAAACTTTTCGAATTTTTTTATTTTTTCTTCTTTGGAAAGATCCTCATCGGAAATAAATGATATGGCATCCCGCGCAACCTTATCTATAAATTCCTGGGCACGTTCAATTCTTTGTTCGGCATTTTCAATTTCGCCTGCGCCTGAAGACGCATAGGAAAGACCGCCCACAAAGATGATTAAGGGGATGATGGAAAAAATAAGATGATTTTTATTAATCATTCGCAAACTTTCTTAATATACTCATTTTCCACTCATCATAAAGAAAGTCTATAATAAATAGATTAACAAGAATAAAATTATTAAAGCACCTTAAAAATCATAGTCCGGAATGTCGGGAAGATCATCTATACTGGCCTTATTCGGATTTTTATCTTCAACCAAAGCTTCACGCCTCTGATAATACGAACTTCTTACCGCGGCATAATAATCAAAGGAATTTTCGCGCAGATCATCCAGAATCTCAACAAGCTGTGCGCGTGCTTCGAAAATTGATGCTCCCATTCTGGCGTATACCCATTCCTCTTCATCAATATTGAAAAGATAGATCCTTACAGGATCGGCAAACGAATTGATCATGTTACCCGTATGGTCCCTTAAAGACGACGGTCCGATAAGCGGAAGCACCAGGTAAGGACCGTGATCGATGCCCCAGACTGCCATAGTCTGTCCAAAATCCTCCTGCTCGTATTCAAGACCGGCACTTTGGGCTACATCGGCAATACCGAAAAATCCAAATCCGGTGTTAACCAAGGCCCGCATTACATCCGTTGTTGCCCCTTCAAAATCCCCCTGAAGAACCTGGTTTGCAATATTGATAGGGCTGCTCAGGTTTCTTAAAAAGCTGGTAACATTATCCTGGAAATTTTTTGGAACATTTTCCTTATATGCGGTTGCAACCGGGCGTATAAATGTCTGATCAACGGAATCGTTAAACTCAAATATTTCCCTGTTCAGCTCTTCATAAGGATCTTCGGCCGCAATGTCCCCGGCAATTTGTATTTTACCGGGATCTTTATTAGAAGCGCACCCGGCCGTTCCCAGCAGGAGTATAAAAACAAAAAACAGTTTAAACATTTTAAAACCCGGTATTGTATTTATTTGATCTGGTTGTCTTAATTACTTTTACTTTACAATCCAATAAAAACATCAAATAGTTACAGGAAACTTAATTTTTTAAAAGCGAAAAAGAAATTTTAAGCTAATCTCTTATAAGAGCAAAAACAAGACAGCAGGCCATAAATTTATGGTTCCTTACCCGATTTTATTTGTTACTGCCCCTATTCCTCGATGTTCAAAATTATGCTCACACCAATGGCGAGACTTATCAATGCCGAAGACCATGCCGCAAGGATAACGGGCATCTGATTTGCTTCCCCCATGGCCTTCAACACGTTATCGGCGAAAAAAATAACAAATCCGGTTCCTAAAACAGTAAAAATCAAAATCATCGTGTTACCAGAACGTGGAAGCTTCAAAGACACGGCCGCCCCGAGAACAATCATAGAAAGGATTAAGAGCGGCTTTGATAAAAGACTGTGAAATTTTATGTGCAGTGAGGTTGAGTCAAATCCTGCGTTTTCAAGATTTGTAATTAATCCTGGAAGTTCCCAAAACGAAATACTTTCCGGTGAGAGAACGCTTTCCTCAATATCTTTCAACAAAAGCGTGGTGTTAAGCCGGAAGTCCTCCTGACGCTTTGATATCTCTGCTGAGGTGGCGATGACAACATCGTGAAATAGCCATAATCTGTCTTTCAGCCGTCCATGAGGAGCATCAATTCTTTTCTTAAAACCGTTCTGCCTGTCAAAAAAGTAAAGCGTAATATCTTTAATCTCCCACGTTTGAACATCGGCCTCGCCTGCATGCAAAATCACATATCCGTCCTGATAGGATTGTCTGAGCCAGATTCCGTCCTCGAAAAGCGATACAAGACTGCTTTCATGTTCAAGATAAAGGTTTTCCATTTGTTCGTATTTTGACAACAATACTGCCCCCAAAGGATTGAGTATTGTTGTGTGCGCGATTCCGATTATAAGACCTGTGAACAGGTAAGGCATAAGAAACTGCCATGTTGACAAGCCTGACCCCTTTAAAATAACGATTTCCGAACGCCTTCCAAGCTGCCAGAAAGACAATACGGTACCGAACAGAACACAAAAAGGGATGATGATCTGGCCGACTTCGGGAAGCTTAAAAAGACTGATCTGAAGGACAACAGGGAGACTGACCCCTTCGAATTTAGTTGCTCTTCTCAAAGTTTCGATTGTTTCCACCAGATAGACAATCCCAAGAATGATGGCCGTAATAACCAGGCAATTCACAAGGAAATGTTTTGCAAGATAGATATTTAAAGTGGGGGAAAGCTTCATTTACTTTTTACTCCCTCTGGCCACTTCCGGCCACTAACCTTTTAAGATCGAACGGTTTTGTCAAAGCAAACAAACCCGCAAAAAAGGGTAAAAATACAACGATGTACATCATGTAAATACCGACATCCGTCTGTTTGGCTAAATTGAAAGACAGAAGAAAAACCGTCTGTATCAGGATTCCCGCCACCGCGGCGAGCAGAATACGCACCCCTGTTCCCCGTCTCTCAAAACTGCCGGTCAGCATTATGGATAAAGAAACCGCGGTAAACGTAAGAACAAGGAAAGGATTGGTTATCCTTCGGTGTATTTCGGCGATAAGATTATCTTCAAAACGCAAGTCCCTTCTGTCCGTACGGTCATAATTGACAAGATCGAAAAATGTACGCTCCTCGGGTTCGACCCACCTTATGGTGTTCTCCTCTCCCTTCTTTGGAAAATTAATGATGTAGCGGTTAAATTCCAGTTTCTCCAGATTCTCTTTTGCCGGATCAAATTGCTGCCGACTTCCTTCATAAACAACGACCTGTCTGTTTCCCTTCTCATCTGTAATCAGGTTTCCGCGTTTTGCCAGAATTGTCACAGGCGGATCATCTTTATCGCGCTTATCATGGATTAAAAGCCCTTCAAGCTGGCCATCCGGGGTTTTGTTGTGTATGTAGGCGGTGATATCTTTTGAGAAATTACTGAAAACGCCTTCTTTCAGAAGAAAAGAAGCGGCCTCATTCCTCACGATTTGAATAAGCTCCTCCATCTTGGTCAGGGATTTCGGGGCAACCCATCCCGCATTAAAATACAGACACAAAGACAGAAAACCGGCAAAAGCAATCGCAGGGAGTGTAATCCTTATTGATGACAGTCCTGATGCATTTATAACCACAAGCTCGTTGTCACTGATCAGACGGTTATAGATAAAAATAACCGATATCATGACCGAAATCGGCAGAATGACCTCAAAAAAACGGGGCAGAACAAGCATTGTTAATTTCCAGAAAGATGTTCCCGATGCTCCCGCATCGATAACAAGATCAAGAAACCTCAGGGATTGCGCAAGAAAGATGATCGCAATCAGTATTGTGGCCACAAGCAAAGTCGCGACCATAAGCTGTTTGATAACATATCGATCAAGGATGGTGAACAATCTGGAAACCCTGTAATTATTTTAGTATCTATATGGTTTTAATATCTTAATACATTTTATTTCAGTGATTAGGCTAAGACCCTTTTCACACGTTCATTGTACGCACGCCTGAATTCTATTCATGTTTGCAAACGGTTTGAACACAGCTTTAACTATATTTGGTGCCGTTTTTATATATTGTCTTTAAAAAAATTTTTTTGTGCCCTTAAGCATTCAAGAAAACCATAAATCATCTGTGCCAGGCAAGCGTATAAGTGTATTAACACCTGCATGGGCTTGCTTTACTCGTATCTTCATGGTTTTCTCAAAGAACAGTACAGGATAATATCAATATATCCGTAATCTAAGTAATACCTTCATTTACAGGAAGACAAAAACATGCCGAAAACAATCGTTGAATTTGCCGTATCCGCCCCAAAAAGTCCTAATGCCTTTATCATTCCGGTGTTCCAGGGCACAGTCCCGGATATTTCATGTTACAAAGACCAGAATTTCCCCGAGGTTTATATAAAATCGGTTCTAAAGGCAAAAAAGAGCTTTGAAGGCAAAAGCGGCCAGTTCCTGTCACTGCATATGGCCGATAAAAATCAGTCCTACACGCTGATATTTATGGGTCTGGGAGATCCGGAGAAAAATAGCGGTCATGATTATGAGGAACTGGGTGGAAAATTATACGGCAGGCTGAAATCCGAACAGTTTGAAAATGCGGCATTTCTTATCGACGCCGATACTATACAAAATGCGGAAGATCCTGAAAATTCAATCATTGCACTTGCCACGGGATTTAAGCTGGCAAGCTACAATTTCGACAGGTATAAGTCCGGGGCTGATAAGGGAGATGAACAAAGTGAAGTCCGGCCGGCCGTCACCTTTATATCCAATAACAGCAAAGATTTAAAAAAACGTTATTCCATCGCGGATATACGGACAGACGGAATTTTCTTTGCCAGAGATCTTGTGAATGAACCGGCCAATGTTCTGACGCCAGCGGAATTTGCAAAGAGGGTCAGGGACCTGCTTGAGCCTTTGGGCGTTGAGGTCACCATCCTCAATGAAAAAGAGATGGCAAAAAACAAAATGGAAGCTTTTCTAAACGTCGGAAAAGCTTCGGATAACGAGCCCTGTCTTGTACTTTTACACTGGCGCGGAGATAAAAAACAGACGGAAGGCAAAAAGAAAAAGCCATCAGTGCCAATCGCCCTTGTTGGAAAGGGTATTACATTTGATTCCGGCGGCATATCCATTAAACCGGGCGCCGGAATGGACGAAATGAAAATGGATATGGGCGGTGCCGGAACGGTCGCAGGTGTTTTTTATTGCCTCGCCAAAAGAAAAGCAAAAGGCGAAGTTCTGGGCGCGCTGGCACTTGCGGAAAACATGATTTCCGGCGCGGCATACAGACCTGGCGATATTCTGAAATCCATGTCGGGGCAAACGATAGAAGTTCTGAACACCGATGCTGAAGGCCGCCTTGTTCTTGCCGATACATTTACCTACATTCAAAAACATTATTCTCCGGCTGCGATTATTGATCTTGCCACTCTCACCGGCGCCATGATGGTGGCGCTTGGTTATGCCTATTGCGGTGTTTTTGCAAACGATGATGAACTGTGGTCTAAAATTGATGCTGCGGCAAAAACAAGCCATGAAAAAATGTGGCGCATGCCTCTCGACAAAGACTACAGGGAGCAGGTAAAAAGTGATATTGCCGATATCCGGAACATGGCCAAACACTCAAAATATGCGGGTTCGGCAACGGCTGCCGCGTTTCTTGAGCGTTTTATAGACGAGGGAGTAAAATGGGCGCATTTTGACATCGCCGGAACGGCCTGGCTTACCTTTTCAAGGCCGACCTGCCCGAAAGGTGCCACCGGTGTCGGTGTCAGGCTTCTGGACACAATGATTGAACAGAGTTTTGAGAAAGCGAAAAATTAATCAGCACCTCAATGGAAATCCGGTTTTATCATCTCCAGAAACAGACACTTGACCTGGCCCTGCCGTTACTTCTATCCAAAATTGGGCAGACAGGAAAGAAAGTCGTGGTGCGTGTCGCGGATAAATCTGCTGTAAGCAGACTTGACCAGCATTTATGGACGTATGATCCGGGAAGTTTTTTACCCCACGGCTGCGGAAAGGATCCTTTCCCCGAAGCGCAGCCAGTATGGCTGGATCATGAGGATAATAATCCGGCCTCTGCGGAAATTCTGTTATCGGCGGGACTGCCCGATCTTGAGTCTGCCCACGAATACGAGATGAAGTGTCTGATGTTCGAGGATTTTAATGACCGGACAGTACAGGCGGCGCGTGAGCTCTGGAAACATTTTCAATCGGTTGATGGCTTCAGATTGACGTACTGGCAGCAGTCCATGCAGGGCAAATGGGAAAAAAAGGCATCCGCATGAAAAACTTGATTTTTGACAGCCGCCCTTGTCATGCTAAATTTATTACTGTATCAACTTAACAATAATATTAAGGGCAGGTGTTAAAATGCAGGTTTGTGTTCAAGGACAACAGATCAATGTCGGTGACGCTTTAAGAACCCACGTTACCGAAAAACTTGAAGATATAACGCAAAAATATTTTAACCGCGCGGTCGGGGCGGACGTGACCTTTAACCGTGAAGGCCATGCCTTTATCAAAGTTCATATCTCCATCAGAATTGGTAAGGACATCCTTGTCATGGCTTCGGACACAGAGACGGAGGCATATGCCGCTTTCGACATTGCCGCTGCACGCGTTGCCAAGCAGTTGCGCCGGTATAAAAAGAAGCTGCGCGACCATCATGAGCGCATTTCCGAAACACCGGAAGACGAAATGCTGAAAGCACGGGATTATATTCTGGCCAGCTCCGGCCCGTCAGGTAACGATATTTCTGAAACCGGCAACGAAGACTCCGGTGCGGAAGATGGTAAAGACCCGGTTGTTGTGGCCGAGATGACAACCTCAATTCCCACTCTGACGGTTTCCGATGCGGTAATGCGTATGGATCTTGCCGGCCTTCCCGCCATGATGTTCCGCAATGCAAGCCACGGCGGCATTAACATGGTCTACAGACGGTCTGACAATAACGTGGGATGGGTTGATCCGGTTATCGCGGAACAGGCAGGCAATAGCCGCAAAACAGCCTGAACACACACAAAAGACTTTAAGACCTTATCAAGCTCTCGACTATCTTATACCGCGGCAATATACTCATAAGTTGATGGGGGCAGCATGAATCGCAAATTACCTGAACTTACACGGTACGCGTGTCTTGACCTTAATAATACATTACACCATGATAGCTTTTGGTAATGAAAAACAGCGAAAACCCTGATAAATGAGCCATCATACAGAATTAAACTTTGACTGGATTAATAAAATTCCGGTAGAGATTGCGCTTGGAATTGATATAGATTTTTATGCTCTTTTTTCCTTGATAAAAGAAAAATACGACATCTGTTATTTTTTTGAATCTTTATCGCACCCCCGGCACCAGGACAGATATCATGTCATAGGCTTTGATCCTGTCGCCGTATTTAGCGCGAGAGGATCATCACTGGAAATACAATCCGAACCGGAAACGCTTCGTAAAATTGCAAATGTTGAAAATGCGGACAGGCATATAATACAAAATATAAACCCGTATGACTTACTTAAGCGGAATTTTCCCCATAACTTTGCAAGCAGAACACATCAAGGCGGACTTATAGGCTATTTTTCCCATGAGTCGGTAAATTATTTTGAACCGTCTCTCAACCTGAAAGAATCGCAGGACTTTGAAACATTTAAACTTGGTCTTTATCTGGATGGTCTAATCTATGATACATTAACGAATACACTCTATTATTATACTTTCGGCAAGGACAGATCAGATACAGTTCGCAGTTTTTTAAATGAAATTGAGACTCATACAATACCTGAAAAGCCGGAGAGTATTAAATTTCTGGGCCACAGTACGACGCGCGATGCATATCTAAAGGCTGTCGAAATTACACGTCAAAAAATTATCGAAGGTTATTCGTTTCAATCTGAGGTCGGCTTTAAGTCTCGTTTTGAAATCAAGGGTGACAAACTCGCAATCTATAATAAGTTACGTCAGATTAACCCCAGTCCTTATATGTACTTCCTGAAACTTAACGAGCAGGAATTGCTGGGTGCAAGCCCGGAAATTCTTGTCGCGAATAAAAACGGGGTTGCCATTACAACTCCGGCCGCCGGGACGATTATAAGGGGCAAAGACCATGAAGAAGATACGCGCTTTGCCAGACAATTGCTCAATGATCCAAAAGAAATTGCCGAACATAATATGCTTGTCGATTTACACCGGAATGACTTGGCGCGTGTATCCCGCCCGGGATCTGTCCGGATTCAGGATCTTATGTATATTATTAAATTCAGTCATGTTCAGCATATTGTTTCTTTAATAACCGCGGAGATGAAATCAGGATACAACTCATTTGATTTACTGGCTTCTGTTTTGCCGGGCGGTGTTACAACAGGCGCACCAAAAATCGAAACTGTTAAAATTATTGATGCGACAGAGAATGAACCAAGGGGGCCTTATGGCGGCGCTGTCGGCCGCTTTAGTTTTAATGGTGACTGTGATTTTTGCCTGCCAATCAGAAGTATCTTTTGTGTTGGTGATGAATGTTACGCGCAAACCTCAGCTGGCATCGTTTATGATTCCGTGCCGGAAAAAGAATATGATGAGGTTGTTAACAAACTAGCCGCGATGAAACAGGTCCTTGTTGAATTAGGAGCGCATTTTGAGGATAGGGAATAAATGAGATTACTGCTGGTTGATAATTATGATTCTTTTACATTCAATCTGAAACATCTTATTGAATGCCAGGATAATGTCACGTTAGATGTCTGCCGAAATGATGACAACTTTTTAGACGACCTCAAAAACAATAAATACGCGGGTGTCTTTATCAGCCCTGGACCCGGTTCTCCCGAGGATAAAGCTTATTTTGGCCATAACAAAGAACTGATACTGGATTATGGAACAAAAGGCCTTCCCATTTTGGGGGTTTGTCTTGGTTTTCAGGGCATTTATCACTGCTTTGGCGGTAACCTTAAACTGGGAAAACATCCCGTTCATGGAAAAACCAGCCAGTTATCGATCGAGAAAGAAGGTGTAATTTTAAAGGATGTCCCGGAAAAAACGACAGTGATGCGATACCATTCCATTTTGGCAGATACGACCGAAAATATTCCTGAATATCTGGAAATTACGGCCTATGCGTATAATCAGGACAATACGCCGGATTATTCGGAGCCGATGGCTTTAGAACATAAAGAATTCCCGATCTACGGTGTTCAATTTCATCCCGAGTCTTTTGCCACTTCGTCATCAGCTCTTATGATCCAAAACTTTTTATCTGTCTGCCGCGGGAAACATAATCTGATTCCTTAGGTTTCGATTAACCAGTCTTCAATAACAACAAAAAGAATTAAGGTACGGAGATTCTGACAATGCGCCAGGCGGCCTCCCTCACGCTCTCCCGGATCCGTGCCTTCGGATTCCCGGCAAGAGACCCAGCATCCCTGCGCTTGCTTTGCAAGCTTCGGGATACACTCCTGGCTCTAACTCGCTTCAGGTTGGCCTGCCACCCTAAGATCGAAGAGTGTACCGAA
>CAYLKN010000050.1:0-11111 GCA_964384335.1 uncultured Pseudobdellovibrionaceae bacterium | reverse complement strand
TCAACGGATCCGTTCACTCCATCGAGGATGTCTGGTTCTCTGAATTCGGTGATGAAAGCCTGCAGAGTGTTATTGAACTCGGTTCCGGCCAGTCCGCAGGCGGTGTTAACGGCCAGAAAGATACGTTCAAACTGACCGGGGAATTCAACGAAGCCTCCGTGATCCAGAACTTCAGCACGGAAGACGGTGATGCGGTCGAAATCTCAAGTATTCTTGAGGATATTGAAAGTGACGCCGACCTTACCGATTATCTGAGCGCCAAAAACGAAAACGGCGATCTGGTAATTAATACGCATAAATCCGGCGATCATCAGGAAACGGCGCTTGTCACTCTTCAGGGCCATGGCAATACCGATCTTGATAGCCTTATTGACAACGGAAACCTGTTTTAATCGTAACAGTCACACCGTTTTACGGAGTTCAGAAAACCGCAGACATTTGTTTGCGGTTTTTTTTCATTATGATCCGGACGTCTGGATTTCTTTATTATTTTAACGATACTTTAAGATAGGATTTTATAAAATTTAATAAGGGAAATCTTATGCTCAAGATGTTTGAAAAATCTCCGGACAAGCTCAAAAGGCTTGAAGAAATCATCAAATCCGAAGCTCTGGTGCGTAAGGAAGAGCAACCGTTTATGACATCCTCTTCAGGGAAACCGACCAACTGGCTTCTGGATCTCCGCCGAACGATGCTAAAAGCCGAAGCGATGGAATATATTACAGATCTCTTCTGGGATATGTATGAAGACAAATACCCTTTTCAGGTAGGAGGAATGGAAGTTGCGGCGGTCCCTTTGGTCACCGCGATCATACTGAAAGGACGTGAAAAAGGATATGACATTAATGGCTTTTTAATCCGTAAAAACAGGAAGCAGTCAGGGCTTGGGAAAAACATCGAAGGCGTTGTTACCGATGACCCGGTTATACTTGTTGACGACCTTCTGAACAGCGGATCGAGTATGGAAAAATCAAAAATCATTGTCGCGCAGGAAGATCAAAATGTCCGGGAAGTCTTTGTCATTGTGGATTTCCAGTCCAGTGCAGGGCTTCATTGGCGGGAGGAAAACAATATCGAAGTGAATTCGATTTTTACCGGAGAAGACCTTGATCTTCAGTTCAGTCAGAAACGCAGCACGCTGAAAATTGAATACAAATTTGTCTGGAGACATTACAGCGAAGGTGCCTTTCCCTTTCATCTTGTTCCAAAGTCAACGCCCCTGCTTATCGATAATTATATTTATATGGGGGTTTCGGCAGGAAAAATGCTTTGTATTGACAGACAGAGCGGTGAAGCGGTATGGGAATTCGAGGCAAAAGGTGCGGGAGGAAAAAAAGGAATATTTTCTTCTCCTGCATACCATAGTGGCAGAATTTACTTTGGTGCCTATAACGGTAACGTTTACTGCATCACTGCCGATAAAGGGGAACTTGTTTGGGAAAATCCGGCCTGTGACTGGGTGGGATCTTCCCCCCTCATCGTTCCCGGGCACAATATGCTTTATATCGGCCTGGAATACGAACGCCTGCGCGCGAAGGGAAGCAATGCAGCCTTTAACCTCGACACCGGGTCACGCGTATGGGAAACGCCACAAAAAAAATTCCAGCACGGATCGGCCGCATACTGGGAGGAGGATGACCTGGTCATATTCGGCAACGCCAATCACGATATAACGGCATACGAGGCACTGACGGGCAAACCTGTCTGGACTTATGATACAGATCGCTCAATCAAATATCCCCCGGCCATTGATAAGGAGAGAAAAATCGTTGTCGCCTCCTCATTTGATGGAAACATATATATTCTGGATGTGCGGACGGGAGAGAAAAAAGCCGCCATACAGACAAATGACATCTGCTATTCAACACCGCTTATTGCTTTTGGAAAAATTTTCTGCGGCTCGGGAGACAAGAATATGTATATCATTGATGCGGATTCCTTTGAACTTGTTGAAAAAATGGATTTTCATTCCAGGATTTTCAGCTCTCCGCGGATCATTGACGAAAATGTCATCTTTGGAACAAACGGCGGCGTTATTGTCGAACTCGACCCGGAAACGCATGATGTAGTCGGGAAAACCCAGCTTCCTGACGCCGTTACTAATGCAGTGGCTTCAAGTGAGGGCGGACGCTACATATACGCTTCAACGCATATGAACGAACTTTATGCAATCAGACGCAGACGCCGGGCCTGAAAACTGCGCATAATTTAAGTATTGATTAATCGCCCAGCTTTGAGCATAATATTTTAAGTATTGATCCTCGCCACCAATTTCTATAATAATCTTTCGTATTCACAAGTTTTCTCAATGATTACAAGAAGAGTTACAAACATGCCTAAACTGAATTTTAAAAAAACCGCCCTTTGCTGCCTGGCTACCGGAAGCCTGTTTCTGGCGGGAAACGCATTATCACAGTCAATGGAAAAAGTCATGACCCTGTCCGATGCAGTGGCTTCAGGAGTTTCCTCAAACCCGGAATTTGGAGAGGTGGCGAATAACCGTCAGGCAACGGAACAAGAATTGGAGCAGGCGTGGGCGCAATACTTTCCCTCTGTGGATTTGCAGGCTGATGGCGGCTACGAATATACTGAAAACTCATCAACCAGAAATGACGGAGATGGAGATGACTCGGAGGGTCTTGGGCGGTATAACGGACAAGTGTCTGTAACCCAGCTTTTGTTTGACGGGTTTGAAACGCAAACTGAAATCGAACGCCAGGAAAACCGCACACGTTCTGCCGATTTTCGTGTTCGCGAAACCAGTGAACTTGTCGGACTGGATATTGTGGAAGCCTATCTTGAAGTTATTCAGCAAAGAGATCTGCTGAGAATTGCCAGAGACAACGTCCAGAAGCATCTTGAAATCCTTGAGCAGATTGACCAGGGCTTACAGGCCGGACGATCCACTCAGGCCGACGTTGATCAGGTACGCGCACGTCTTTCTGCTGCAAGAGCTCAGGAGGCAAGAACACGTCAGGACCTGCGCGTTGCCGAGGCGGATTTCAACCGGGAAGTCGGCATGATGCCCGGAAGCCTGACAGTGCCGGCAACTCCCTATTCAGCACTTACTGACAATGTGAGTGCGGAGGTAAACCAGGCACTTGAAAATAGTCCAACTCTGCAGATTGCAGAAGCTGACATCGACGTTTCCGAGGCGGAATACGATCAGACTCAATCTCCTTTTTATCCCCAGTTCGACCTTGAGCTTTCCGCCCGCGGCGGAGAAAACCTCAATGGTATAGAGGAATCTGATAAAAGTGCCGCCGCTCTGGTTTTAATGAACTGGAATCTCTACCGCGGCGGCGAGGATACTGCCAGACGCCGCGAATTTCTTTACAGGCTTGCCGAGTCAAAAGAAACCAGGTCCCGTATCTCAAGGGAAGTTGAAAATAATGTGCGCCAGACATGGGCCCGTATGGTTGCCTCCCGTGAAAGAGCTGCTGAGTTCAGGGAGCAGGCACGGGCAAACAGAAATCTGGTTGAAGCCTATTTCGATCAGTTCAATCTCGATCGCCGGACATTACTGGATGTTTTGGATGCACAAAATGAACTTTTTGTTTCCCGAAGCAACATTGTGAACGAAGAAACGGTTGAGAAATTTTCCGCCTACAATCTTCTCTCTTTAAAAGGCCAGCTTTTCCCGGCACTTGGGATTTCTTATCCGGAAGTTACACAGGCCTCGTCTCAATATTAGGAAAACACATTTTTTTGCGTTTTGTTGTTTCGGATGGCACACTATTTTAAGTGTGTTTATAATTATGTTTAAGGCGGAAAAGTGACAGATCCTGATCAAACTGATAATGCAAATGCAAAAAGCGAGGCGAAAAAAAAATTCGCTTACAATGCAAATACAAAACAGGACGATGAAAATGATGCTCAGCCCCTGGATGACAAATGGCCATTGGAGGCCAGCCGGATTGCGCTTCAACATCCTTTAATTACATGTCTTAAGATCGTTGCCGGTCATTATGGGCGCCGGACAACTGAAGGCGCGTTGACGGCAGGTCTGCCGCTGTCCAAATCGAGTGTAACACCAACTTTGTTTGTAAGGGCCGCCGAACGTGCGGATATGGAATCCACACTGGTTGAGAAATCCCTTGAGGCCATTGCTATAACACCCAACATGCCCTGTATTCTTGTTCTTGAGGAAGGGCAGGCCTGCATCGTCTGGAACGTTGAAGTCAGAAAAGACAAGATTGACAAATCCAACACTTCACTTGCCCAATCGGCAAGATTCTCAGTGATTTTTCCGGAAAGCGGAACGGAAATTCAAAAAATCAGTTTTCAAAAGCTGCAGCGTCTTTATACCGGCTATGCCTATTACCTCCGGCCGATTGCACGTGTCGATGACCGCGCCGGGCCTGCGGAAATCGATAACACAAAGGATTGGTTCAAGGGAGCGATCTTCCGCAATAAGAAACTGTATAAAGAGGTCGCCCTTGCCGCCGTATTTATCAATCTTCTTGCTCTCGCCAGCCCTTTGTTCATTATGAATGTCTATGACCGCGTTATTCCCAATAATGCCCAGGAAACGCTGTGGGTTCTTACTGCCGGTGTTCTGGTTGCGTTTATATTTGATTTCATTCTGAAAAATCTAAGGGCCCATTTTCTTGATCATGCCGGTAAACGCGCAGACAATATGATCTCGGCCAGTCTTTTTGAACAGCTTATGGGTATGAAAATGTCGGCCCGGCCAGACAGTGCAGGTGTAATGGCCAGCCATATGCGGGAATTTGAAACATTGCGCGATTTCTTTACATCGGCCACTCTGGTTACACTTATTGATCTGCCGTTTGCCATTTTGTTTATTCTCCTTATTGGGGTAATCGGCGGGCCGGTTGCAATTGTTCCGGCATGCGCAGTTCCGATTATCATCGTGATGGGGTTTTTAATGCAAAAACCCCTTGAGAAGATTACCAAAGAATCCATGCGGGAATCCGCTCTGAAAAACGCACATCTGTTTGAAGCGATAACTGGTCTGGAAACAGTTAAAATACAGGCTTCGGAAGGTCATACGCAGCGTAAATGGGAAGAATTGACGGATAAGGCTTCCGGTACGGCCGTCAAGGCACGCCGTGTCTCGGCCTTTGCCCAGAATTTTACAGCCTTTATTCAGCAGGTATCAAGCATCCTTATCATTGTTGTCGGATTTTATCTTATACAGGAAAACTGGATAACAATGGGCGCACTTATTGCATGCGTCATTCTGAACGGCCGCGTTATGGCCCCCCTGGCCCAGATATCAGGGCTCCTGAGCCGCCTGAATCAGTCGCGTCAGGCGCTACGGCAGCTTGACGAAATGATGAAAAAACCGGTTGAAAGAACGGTCGGCAAGCATTTCATTCCCCTTTCTCATGTTGAAGGCGAAGTGGAATTCCGAGAAGTAACGTTTCGTTATCCGTCCCAGACCATACCCGCATTAAGCAATTTGAACTTTATTATACCACCAGGCGAGAAAGTCGGTGTTATCGGCGCGGTCGGCTCCGGCAAAACCACACTCGCCCGTTTGATGCTCAATCTCTATGAGCCGGAAAGCGGTTCCGTCCAGCTTGACGGAACAGATGTACGCCAGATCGATCCCGGCGACCTTCGTCGGCATATTGGCGTTGTACAGCAGGGCGCGCAGCTTTTTTACGGAAGCGTCCGGGAAAATATCACAATGGGACATGAGACTGCCCCAGACCGCGCCGTGATAAGGGCGGCGGAGCTTGCAGGGGTCATGGAGTTTTTACGGGATTCTGAAGCCGGTCTTGATACGCAGGTCGGAGAACGCGGCGAAGCCTTGTCGGGCGGACAAAGGCAATCTGTTGCCATCGCCCGCGCCCTGCTTTATGACCCGCCTGTCATGATTATGGACGAACCGACTGCGGCTATGGACCCTGCCTCTGAAAACCGCCTCAAGAAAAGACTGCTCAATCTGACAGACAACAGAACCGTAATTCTGATTACGCACAAAGGCGGCATGCTTCAGGTCGTCGATAAAATCATTTTAATGGACCGCGGCAAGCTTGTTGCCTACGGGCCAAAAGAGGAGATCATTTCAAAATTAAGAGCCAGGCAATATGGAACGGCAGCCGAAGATGATTAAATTAGTATATATTAGCATGTATATACATAACATGAATGCGGTTTAAAAAATGGAACTGAGCAGATTATACGAGAAGCTGAAAACACGAAGTGAGGTTTATTTCGAAGCCGACAAGGAAATCCCGCTTTCCCAGCACGCCGTGCTTTTTATTGTGGTTGGTATTCTTACCTTTTTTATTGTCTGGGCCAATATCGCCACCCTGGACGAAGTTACAAGAGGTGAGGGTAAAATAATACCTTCAAGCCGCGTTAAGAAAATTCAGGGCGTTGATAAAGGCCAGGTTGAAGAAATACTGGTACGTGAAGGCCAGAGAGTTAAACAAGGTGATCCTCTCATCAGAATAAGTGCGATCGAGGCACAATCCGAATACCAGTCCAATTTTAACCGGGTTTTAGGTATTAAGGCCACAATCGCCCGCCTTAAAGCCGAAGCCGAGGGATCTGATACCGTTGAATTCCCGGAAGATGTCATTGCGAACGCACCGGAAAATGTGGTTGAAGAACGCAAAGCGTTTGAAAGTAACAGGCGAAGCCTTGAAGGCCAGGTTGAAGTCCTGGACCAGCAACTGTCGCAAAGAGAACAACAGGTCCGCGAAATCCAGACAAAGATTAATGATGTGCGTTCGGTCATAAATCTGTCACGACAGGAAAAACAAATGATCGAACCTCTCGTCGAAAAAGGTGCCGCTCCCAAAATCGAGTTGATCCAGCTTGAGAGAGGTATAAAGCAAACTCAGCAGGAGCTTAACAGCCTGACCACATCCCTGCCCCGGGCAAAACTGGCGGTGGAAGAAGCCCGTGCGAAAATCAAGGAACGTCAGAAAGAGCTGCAGGCCCGCGCCCAGGCCAATCTTTCGGAGAAACTGATCGAACTGAACGCCCTTGAAGATAATCTTGACGCGTTTAAAGACAGGGAAAGCCGAACGACACTATCCTCACCCGTTGACGGCATAATTCAAAGTATAAATGAAAATCTTGGCGGCGTGGTCGAACCTGGAGAATTGTTAATCGAGGTTGTTCCGGTTGATGATAATCTTCTGGTCGAAGCCCAGATCAAACCTTCCGATATCGCTTTTCTTCATCCCGGGCAAAAGGCTAAAATCAAAATTACGTCCTATGACTTTTCAATTTATGGTGGGCTTGACGGTGAACTGATCGATATTTCTGCAGACAGCATTACCGATCGACAGGGAAATACCTTTTACCGCATAACACTGCAAACGGAACAAAGCGGGCTTATGCGCAATGGTGAAAATTTACCGATTATCCCCGGTATGGTGGCCAGCGTTGATATTCTGACCGGCAAAAAAACCGTTATGGAATATATCATGAAGCCTTTTATCAAAACCGTTGACAAAGCAATGAACGAGCGTTAATCCGTCACACTGTCCTGATCCGCCCTACTCTTCACGTTTAATCAAAGGCAATAACCCTTCGTGTACAAGGTTCTCCGTTAATGGACCGCGAAATCTCCAGATCAGATTATTATCCGCGTCAAACACAAATGTTTCCGGCACTCCGTTCAGTTTCCAGGCTCTGGAGGCAAGCCCGTCATCATCAAGCGCAACGGCCATGAAGGGATCGCCAAGTTCCTCAAGATATGCCTTTACCTTTGCGCCCGTGTCCTGAAAGGCAATCGCATAAACCGGAATATCATATTCACCGGCCAGTTTTTCAAGAACGGGATGCTCAATCCGGCAAGGGGCGCACCATGTCGCAAAAAAATTCACAATTTTAAGTTGCTTTTTTTTATCAAGATCAAATGATTCGCCGGTCCTGAAATCTTTAAGGGAATGGGAGGGCAAACCATACAGGTGTCTTTCATTTTCATCCTGTTCAGGTGCAAGGGCATTTATCTGCGTAACGCTACTTTTGCCGGGCGTTAAGTTAGAATTGCTATTCAAAATAAGGAAAATCAATACAATACAGACAATGCCCGACAGAACATTCCAGATGACGTATTTATATTTCCAAAAGATACTGATAATATTCATATCGATACCATAAAGGGTTGTGGGCAATTCAGCCCTCGGATAAAATTACCCTGTATACATGTTCGTGTTTATGTCTCAATACTTTTAATCAGATATTATTACCAGAGTTTATTATGACTTTATCCAGGAAAGCCATTAACAGAATTTTATTCTCAGGCTTTGTTGCAGGGTCTATACTCATAGCAGCAGCAGTCAGCCACGCAAGACAATCGACTGGTTTTCTGGGCATGAAATTACCGGAATTTAAAAATGCACAGACTGACCCTGTTCCAAAACCGGATTTCCGGTTTTTAAATAATCTGAATGTCAAAATGGACGCCAGACTTCAATTTTCAGGAAACGAAACAATAAAGGAACAGGCACTTGAGAAAATGGGTCAGCTTAGTGCACGCTCACTGTCCTTTACCGCACATGGAAGGGAATATAAAACCTTGATGCTGGAAAGACGCATTTCCATGGCCGAAAGCGAAGATTCAGACATAAAACCATATTTGAGTTTCGGCGCAGGCATAGCAAAACATGAAGGCAGCGTACTGGATACAAATTTAGAAACGCGTAACGCAGAAAAATCCGGTTCAGGGTTTGCAATGCAATTCGGAGGCGGATTTGCCATGCCGCTCAGCCAGGATGTTATGTTCAACAGCGATTACCGTTATTTCGAGTCTTCCCGGTTCGATACCGTCAGCGGCCCCCGGGGTTATGACGACCACCGTATAATGTTTGGGCTAACGTTCGAACTTGATTAACGGTTGCGGGTATCGATCTTTTGTAAAATCGATCGGGCATTTTCGCAATCCCTGTCCATCTGACTGATCAGCGCATCAAGGCTGTCAAATTTTGCCTCACCCCGCAGAAATGAAACAGGACGCACACGGACGGTTTTACCATAGATTTCTTTGCAAAAATCAAAAATATAGGTTTCGACCTGGGCGGTTGGAACTTCAAACATCGGACGGATTCCAATATTCGTGACCGCGGGATGCCAGGTGTCTTCTCCCTCAATCTGCACACGGGAGACATAGACGCCATAAGCCGGATGGACAGTATCGCCAAGCGCAACATTCGCCGTGGGATATCCAAGCTCACGCCCGCGCTGGTCCCCTCTGACAACTTCTCCTCTGATCTCCCACTCCCATCCCAGCAGGGCATTTGCCTTTGCAATATCGCCATGTCGCAAATGCTGACGAATGGCACTTGATGAGTACGGATCGTCCGTTTCCTCACGAACCAGTTTATCGACTCTTAAAACCTCCAGCCCTGCCTGTTTCAGGGTTTCCGGCGTACCCTGCCGCAACTGGCCGAAACGGAAATCATAACCGACGACGACAAAGCCGGCCTTTAATCCGTCCCTGAGAATTTTCTGAATGAAGGTGTCCGCATCAAGACTTGCAAAATCCCAGTTAAAAGTCAGGGCAACGGTAAAATCAATGCCCGTCTGTGCCAGCCGGTCTTTTTTGACGGGTTCGGGTGTAATCCTGAAAGGCCGTTCATCGGGCCTGAAAACTGAACGCGGATGAGGCTCAAAGGTTAAAATGCCGGCCTTTGTTTTGATCGTTTCCGCCAGGGTTCTGGCTTTGTCTACAATGATATTGTGCCCCTTGTGTACGCCATCGAAATTTCCAATGGCGATTACGGAGCCATAATCATCTTTGGGAACAGCATTGAGAGTTCGGTAATAATCCATGCCCATTCAGTAGAACCAAAACATTATGATTTCAAGAGGATTTCAGGATGCCTTCACCGGGATTTCAGACTCTTTTTTCACATTGAAACACGCAATTTCTTCCAAATCTTTCCTCTTGCGGATTATCATTTGGCAACGCGCGAAGCGGATACACCCGTTCGTTCATAAATATCTTAAGGTAACCGTCCCGCACACCCTTCTCCGTAAACACGCAATGTGAAAAGCCCCCAAGTGTAATTATATGCTGCATAAAAATTGCGGTACTAACCATATCGGGAACGCGCTTTTCGCTCAGCCCCGGAAAAGCCTGGGCAATTTTCTTCACATCACCAAGTTCGACAATTTTCGACAGCACAGAGTTGAAAGTATGAATATCGAGCAGGTTTTCAAAATCATCGATTACCGCCGGCGGTTCGCAGACACGAAGACCGATGCTCTTTAAGGTGCCTCCGCCAAGAACGAGAATACCTTTGTTATGTGCGCGCGCGTCTGAAAGCATGGCATCGGCCCGATCATCGGTAAGATTTTTTATATTGTCTTTCAGGAGATCCGGATTCCGCGATTGCTCCTCCATCTCCTTCAGAACGCGTGTACCGATATCAAGGGATATACTTTTCCCGGAAGGCAGCATGATTAATTCGCAGCTTCTGCCGCCAAGATCAATGACAACGCCTTGTGTGTCACCGCAGACAAGGGAAACGCCCTCCATTATCAGCTCCGCCTCCCTTTCACCTGATATGATTTCCATACCTTCCGGCAGATTTTTTTTGCTTTTAAGCTTATCCAGAACACTATCCGGAATGTTTTCATTACTGTCTGAAAATGCCCTCGCGATTTTCATGCTCTCTCCACCAATTTTTCTGAAAAGCAGGGCATCTGCGAGAGTAACAAAATCCGAACTGTTTGCAGCATGGCGCAGGGCGGCCGTACCAAAAGCCTTTACCGTAACCCTGTAACCCTCCCGTCTTAAATTTTCAATGGTATCGCGGGCGGATGATATTGTACGCAAGGCTTCACGCATATTGTCTTCGCGCAGAATGAAAACAGGCCGGCCATCTTCTTCCTCTTTGCGCATCTGTCCAAGATGCGGTTTGGATTCGACATCGTGGCTTTCGAGATGTTGATATCCCTCAGGAGAAACTCTGTAGACTTTCATTTTGCATGAATTTGAACCGATATCGAGAATGCAGAGTATTTCCTCAGGCTGTTGATTTTGAAATTGTTTTTGCATAACTTTACAAATCTATCGCAATATCCTTTAAACACAAGCAGTTTTAAATCCGGCTCATCCGCCGCCGCCTGATCAGAAAAAGAACCAGGGTTCCGTCGCTCAGAACCAGAATAAA
>CAYLKN010000049.1:0-11306 GCA_964384335.1 uncultured Pseudobdellovibrionaceae bacterium | reverse complement strand
CACCAGATGCGGTAAAATTTTTGGGACAGAAAAGGAGTGAGGATAATAAACGCCGTGTACCTTCCTTTCTTCTTTACTGCGGCTTTGTTTTATCCTCTTCCCTGTGCATTGATGTAATTTTCAAGGGCCTGTTTAAGGCCGTTGATCCTGTCATTCACATTCTTTTTACTGTTCCCTCTCCTGGACTCAGTGACATAGAACACATCTGTTGCCCTGAGCCCATGAGTGGTTATTTTTGCACTCTTTATCTCGAATTCGTAGTCTGAAAAAAGGGTTGCAAGATTGTACAAAAGGGCCGGTCTGTCGCGTGCCACAATTTCAAAAATATAGGGTTTATGATCGCCCTGGGAAATAAAGTTCAGCGCCGGCGTAATTTCGAATACACGGTCTTTCTTGTTTGTGTATTCCGTTTGTCCGTTAACGGTTTTCTTCATATCAAACGCGCCTGACAAACTGTTTTCCAGATGCTCCCGGACCAGAGCTTTACGCTTATCAGTATCGTATGGATAACCGTCCGTAGTCTGGATTGTGAAGCTGTCCATAGCGATATCGCCGCCTGTATCGCCGCCTGTATCCTCACTACCCGGATTCTCTGTGCTTAATGTTTCTATTCTGGCGTCCAGTATTGACGCCCCGGCCAGCGTCAATCCCCCGCACAAAAGGGAAAAAAGGCCGAATCGGTCGGGTGTGAAAATATTCACCCGGGTTGCATGCTGCGCCGGAATATCTTCAAACTCAATTCTGGTTTCACCTTTTTTGTAGCTTTCCGGCAATTTGGGGCGTTCAAAAATATCGGGCTTATGTCCGGAAAGCCATTTATGCGTTTTGGAATAAAGATCCGTGATCAGGTAATCTTTCCACGCGGTCCAGCGTCCCGGTCCCACGGCCATAATATCGGCCGTTGTAAGAATCGTAAGCAGGCGCAGCCGCTCCTTATCTTCTACAAATTCGGCAAAGCTTCGGATCACTTCCTCATCCTGCAAATCTTTTACAAACGCCGTTTTCGAAAGTTTCAGGTGGTTTTGAACCAGCCATTTCGCCTGACGCGTTCCCTTTTCACTTAAGCCGAAGCGGGGCGCAAGCATTTCTACGTATTCCGCACCGACTTCCGAATGATCTCTGTTTTTACCCTTGCCGACATCATGCAGAAACATCGCGATGAATATGGCCCGGCGGTTTTCAATTTCGTGAATGAGCCGGGAAGCAAGCGGCGCGTCCTTAATCAATTCGCCGGCCTCAATTCTGTGAAGAATGTCAATGGCCTGAAAAGTATGTTCATCAACGGTATAGACATGATAACGGTCGAACTGCATGAGGGCCTGGGCATGACGGAATTCGGTCACAAACCGGCCGAGAACATCGGCCTCGTTCATACGGCGCAAGGTAAAGGCCGCATCTTTCCTGGCCGTCAGAACCTCCAGAAACTGCTGATTGGCGGTGAGATCGTTTCTGACCTGATCGTTAATACGGTTTATGTTTTTGGTAATCAGGCGTATGGCCTCGGGATGAATATCATAATTCGTTTCCTGCGATATCCGGAAAAGGGAAATCATGTCACGGGGACAATTGCAGGGCTGGTTTTTATCGCGGAACGTTACGCGCCCGTTTTTTAATGCCAGACCGTAAAAATGGTCTCTTGAATGTCCGGACATCTCCCCAGACGATTTTTCGTTCTCGGCCTCGATTTCCGCACAGATAATTCTGGTCAGATCACCGACATCTTTGGCAACTTTAAAGTAATGTTTCATAAATCGTTCAACGGCCCGGGCATTCGATTTTTGCCGGTATCCAAGGCGTGATGCAAGCGCGGGCTGAAGATCGAAATGCAGCCTGTCTTCGGCCCTTCCTGCAATGTCTTGCAAATGTGCCCTTATGGTGAGGAGATAGGTATAACACTTTTCAAAATGACGCGCTTCGCTTTCCTTTATGATGCCGCGTTTTACAAGATCGGAAGCCTTCCTGGCGCCGTAAAGCACACGGGAAATCCAGAAAAGGGACTGGTAATCACGAAGTCCGCCTTTGCCGTCCTTGATATTCGGCTCAAGAACAAAGCGGGTTTCGCCGAATTTCTTGTGCCGTTCAATTCTGTTCTGCAATGTAAACTGGACATATTTCTGTTTCTCTTTGGTATTAAAAAGCGTACGTATTTTTTCCCGCAGGTCCTTTTCAACTTCTTTGCGGCCCTGAATCAGACGTACGTCCAAAAGGCTTGTCAGTATCGTCATATCGCGCTTTGCGGCGGCACAGGTTTCCTCCAGGCTGCGTACGGAATAGCCGACTTTCAGACCTTTGTCCCAGAGGGCATAAAGAAAAGGCTCAATAATTTTCCGCAAAGTGTCGTCATCGATTTTATCCGGCACAAGAAACATAAGGTCCATATCGGAATAGGGACATAATTCCCTGCGGCCGTAACCGCCAACGGCAAAAAGATCTACTGGCGCCTCATCATTTTTCCATATGTTATCCGCAATCTCTGTAAGGCGTCCATCCATATGATCTGACAGGCGTCTCCCGAGCTCAAGGGCATTGATTGTGTTTTCACGAAAATCGTTAAAAAAGTCGTCATTATAAATCATTACATAGCCGCCTTGATTTTATAGACCATCTCCAGTGCCTCTCTGGGCGACAGCGTGTCAGGATCCAGTTCACGTATCATGTCCAGCGCCGGATTATCTGCTTGTGATTCCGGGAGGGTAGTATCATACCCATCGCTGGATTGCATGGATTGGAACAAAGGCAAATCTTCAGAGAGTTTTCCAAGATTTCCCGCCTGTTCACCGCTTTGCAGGGTATCAAGGATCGAACGGGCCCTGTTTATTACCGCGTCCGGCAAACCCGCCAGCTTGGCAACGTGAATACCGTAGGACCGGTCTGCCGATCCATTGATAATTTTATGAAGGAAAATTATGTCGTCATTCCATTCTTTAATATCCATGGTATGGCAGCTCATGTTCGGCAAACGGGTTTTTAAGGAAGTCAGCTCATGATAATGCGTGGCAAACAACACTCTGCATCCGGATATGTCATGCAGATATTCAAGGGTGGCCCAGGCAATTGACAGGCCGTCAAATGTTGCCGTACCGCGTCCGATTTCATCCAGAATCACAAGCGATTTCTTTGTTGCTTTATGCAGGATTGCAGCTGTTTCAACCATTTCCATCATGAAAGTGGACTGCCCGCGTGCCAGATCGTCGGCAGAGCCAACCCGGCTGAAAATCTTGTCCACAAGACCGATTTGTGCCGACACGGCGGGAACGTATGAACCCATCTGGGCCATAATGGCAATCAGGGCATTTTGCCTCAGAAAAGTTGATTTCCCGGCCATGTTGGGACCCGTAACCAGCCACAAGCTGTCATGTTCATTAAGGCAGCAGTCATTTGGGACAAACTCTGCCGAAAGGGCCTTTTGCGCCTGTTCCACCACCGGATGTCTGGCACTTTCAATGTTTAATGCCTCCGTATCCTCCAGAGCGGGCCGGACATAGTCTCGCTCCCGGGCGAGCCTTGCAAGGGAAGAGGCCACATCAAGCTCTGCCAGCGCTTCCGCAACAGGTTGAATCTCTGCGGCCAGGATTTTTATGTCTGCGATAAAATCATTAAAAAAACTTATCTCAAGCGCTAAAGACTTTTCAGCGGCGCCTGAAAGATCTCTTTCGAGGCTTGCGAGATCCGGCGTTGTAAAGCGTACGGCACTGGCCAGGGTCTGCCTGTGTACAAACGGATTTCCATCGGCCCCGCTATAGTTCATCAGGATATCACCTTTTCTGACGGGCACTTCAACATAATATCCGAGAACATTGTTATGCGTAATTTTAAGAGAATCCACCCCAGTAATTTTTGTATAATTCGCCTGTAAGGCCGCAATGCGTCTGCGGTTTTCCTGATGGGAGTTCCGGAGCTCGTCCAGCCTTGCACAGTATCCGTTTTGAATAAATCCACCGTCACGCGCAAAGGCTCCCGGTTCTTCGACAAGTGCCTGTTTCAGCCTGTCAAGCAGGGACGATACGTTCGGGGTCATAAGAAGCTTGTTCTTAAGGCTCTCCAACGGATATGTCTTTTCCCCGCCCTGATACAGAATTTCCAGAACGGCTTCTGACTGTGCCAGTCCGTCCCTTATCATGGCCAGGTCACGCGGCCCGCCTCTTCCGACAGTAAGCCTCGTCATGGCCCGGACAATGTCGGGTATCAGTTTTAACAATGCGCCTGTTTTTTTACAAAGCGTTTCATTTTCAAAAAAAACAGTTACCTCATCCTGCCTTTTTCTCAGGGTTTCAAGACAGGTCAGAGGGCCGGTCAGTCTTGCCTGCAACAAACGTGCACCGCCAGCGGTAACCGTCTCGTCAATTGCAGACAGCAGCGATCCTTTACGATCACCCTGCTGTGTCCTGACAAGTTCAAGATTTCTCTGTGTTGCCTGATCAATCTGCATAATCACGCCATCCGGCACCTGGACGGGCGGGGATAAAAACGGCAGACTTCCTTTTTGCGTTCTTTCAACGTAGTCGATAAGTGCGCCGGCGGCCGCTATCTCCGCGCGGCTGAAATCTCCGAAAGCATCAAGTGTACTGACCTTATAAACGCGGCAGAGTCGTTTTTCCGCGTTAATGCTGTCAAAAAACGTACCGGACTGGACGGAAAGGCTGTCTTTAAAAAGGGCCAGCATCTCAAAAAGTGCGGGAGTCTGAACGGTCTTTTCGGACACGAGAATTTCTTTTGGGTGAATGCGCTGAAGCGCGGCAGCGGAATCGTTTTCATCGCAGCCCTGCGTTTGAAACTGCCCCGTCGAAAGATCAAGCCAGGCCAGCCCCGCCGTTCCTTTCAGTGTACAGAACGCGGCAAGGTAATTGTTTTCTTTTGAATCAAGAAGATTGTCCTCGGTCAATGTGCCTTGCGTTACAATCCGGATTACGTCGCGGTTAACGAGTGCCTTATGCCCATCTCTTTTCTTTGCCTGGTCAGGTGTTTCCGTCTGCTCACAGATTGCAACCTTGAACCCGGCCCTGATCAGTCTGGCCAGATAGGGATCACAGGCATGATAGGGCACGCCGGCCATGGGAATATCCTTCCCCTGGTTTTTGCCTCGTTTGGTCAGCGTAATGTCGAGAATACCGGCGGCCTTTTCCGCGTCGTCAAAAAACAGCTCGTAAAAATCCCCCATACGGTAAAAAAGAAGGCAGTCCGGATATTGCGCCTTTATGGCAAGGTATTGCGCCATCATAGGTGTATGACCCTGCGCAATGTAGGTTTCGGCTGTTATTTCAGGGGAGTTCTCCAATGCTTTACCCATATCCGTATATATATGGCATAAAATCAGGCGTGCAAAGTCAAGAATATGTATATGACAATCCAGGAGAATGGATGATCATAATATACAAATACTCATGACCGCAGGATAAAATGGCATCATGGTCCTGAATTTGATTTTTTCAAAACTCTTTACTATTGTTCATCAATATAATTTACCTAAAAAAAACGAGGTCAGTTTATGAGTGCAGAAACACTGGATTTTGGGGCCGATGTCTCAAGGCTTCTCGATATTGTTACGAATGCCCTTTACACAAATAAGGATATTTTCCTTCGCGAACTGATTTCAAACAGCGCGGATGCATGTGACAAGCTACGGTATCAGGCGATAACACAACCTGATCTGATCAAAAACGACCCGGAATACAGGGTCCGTATTACACTCGACACGGAAAACAGAACTCTGACCGTTGCCGATAACGGAATCGGTATGAACAGGCAGGAGCTGATCGATAATCTTGGCACGATCGCCAAATCCGGAACACGGAATATGATGGATTCTTTGAAGGACTCTCAGGATGAAAAAGACAGGCTCAGCCTTATTGGACAGTTTGGAGTCGGATTTTATGCCAGTTTCATGGTTACGGACAAAGCCGTGGTTGTCAGCAGGAAGGCGGGAGAGGATCAGGCCTGGCACTGGGAATCGGACGGGCGAAACGGTTTCGCAATCCGAAAGGCAGCAGGGGAAGAAAGCCAAAGCCTGATTTCAGACCGAGGGACAGCCGTTATCCTGAAAATAAGGGATGATGACTGGCCGCATCTGGTTGCGGACAAGATAAAGGAAATTGTCAGGACATATTCAGATCATGTTGATATCCCGATTTACCTGAAAACCGAAACAAGCAAGGAGGAAGAGGAGAAAGACCCGATCAACAGGGCAGCGGCACTCTGGACCCGGCCCAAATCGGAAATTACCGAGGAGCAGTATGAGGAATTTTTCCGTCATATCAGCCACGGCATGATGGTTGACAACCCCGTTTTGACCTCCCACTGGAAAGCGGAAGGGGTGATTGAGTATACGGCGCTTTTGTTTATACCCTCAATGCGCCCCTGGGATTTATACGACCCTTCCCGCAAACATGCCGTACGCCTATACGTTAAACGCGTGTTCATTACAGATCAGTGCGATGGCCTGGTCTATCCCTGGCTTCGCTTTTTGCGCGGCGTAATCGACAGTGCGGATCTGCCGCTGAATATCAGCCGTGAAATGCTTCAGCATAATCCGGTTATTGCCAAAATAAAAAAAGGCGTTGCAAAACGCATTCTTGGTGATCTGGAAAAACTGTCAAAGGAAGACGAGCCAGCCTTCAAGACTTTCTGGGGCCAGTTCGGTGCCGTTTTAAAGGAGGGGCTTTATGACGCCGCAGACCTGCGTGCAGACCTGTTTAAGGTATGCCGTTTCCGGTCCGGCCACGATAACGGCGAAAATCTGATTTCATTACAAACGTATGTTTCCCGCATGAAGGACGGGCAGGATGAAATTTACTACATAAGCGGCGAAAAACTGGACACACTTGCAAACAGCCCGCAGCTTGAGGGATTCAGGGCGCGCGGCCTTGATGTTTTACTTCTCACCGATACGATTGACGATTTCTGGATCCAGCAGGTTCAGGATTTTGAAGGAAAAAAGTTCCGGTCCATCACAAAAGGCGATATTGATTTTTCAAAATTTGAGGACACTGACCCTCCCGAATCGAATGAGCAGGATACGGAAGATCAAAACAAGAAAGACAGTCTGGAAAAAGAGCCGGATGAATCGATAAAATCCCTTATCGAAAAACTGGGCGTCATATTAAAGGAGGATGTCGGAACCGTACGTCTTTCCAGACGCCTGACCGAGTCCCCGGTTTGCCTGATTGCCGGCGAGAACGAAGCCGATCTGCATATGGAGCAGGTTTTGCGCATACAGCAAAAATACGATCCGGTATCAAAACGTATTCTTGAAATAAACGGTGACCACCCCCTTGTCACAAAAATGGCCGAATCATTTGGAAACGATGCCGTTGGCGGGGATGATCTGAAGGATGCGGCTTATCTCCTGCTTGATCAGGCGAGAATTATCCAGGGTGATCCGGTTTCCGATCCGGCGCGGTTTGCCCGGTCCATGTCCAGATTTATGGAGCGTGGAATGCAGGCCCCAAAGTCATAAATACTGTTTACTGTACGTGTTTAAATTTTGGAACTTGAACTAACAAGGCACGCAGATCTGCAGCCTTCTAAAGTTTTAACAATAGTATTTTGAGAAAATAGTATCACAGGCAGTAAAGGGCACACATATGTCTATGATGATAGTGATTTATACATGCCGTGAATATCACATGATATTTGCTGATTTCTTTTCATGTTTTGCCTCTTGGGTTTTGGCAAAGGCAAAAATCATTTTTCCTCACGGAAAAGGGAATTTTAATCACAACAGACCCTGGTGATGGCGGGCAATCATCTCTTCAATTTCGTCATCGGTAAAATCAAAAGTCTGACCGATTTCAAAAATAATCACCTGGCGCAGAACCTGATTGATGTCATCGCATGATTCGCACCACATATCGAGAATTGGGCGGCGAAAAAGCATGAGGCAGTCATCTTCGGTCAGTGTTTTACTTTCCACACCCGGGGTAATCTGATTGCCTTTTTTATAAAACGCAAGCAGGTCGAAAGGTGTTTCCAGCTCCATATCCTGCTCCATTGCTTCATCGGGCATATCTTCAACCATCAACATCAAATCCTCGGCATACTCAAGAAGCTCTTCTGGGAGATTTTCAAGCTGCTGCCTTGCCATCACCTCTATATCCTCAAGAGAGGGCGGCACGGTGAAGTGCATGATAATCTGGTTGCATCCCATGACAGTGGATTTCATTGCCATATCCGGTTTCGATCCCGTTCTTTTTTTCTTATACTCTCATTTTTACCTGAAAAAGGAGATTTTACAAATGACAGATGTTTTAAACGGTTCAAAACTTGAGGAAGCTTTACTGGAACTCACCGGCTGGAGCCCGGATACAAACCGGCCAGTCATCACAAAAGAGTATAAATTTAAAACATTTAACGAAGCCTGGGCATTTATGAGCCGGATTGCCCTTAAGGCAGAAAAAATGGATCATCATCCGGAATGGAGCAATGTTTACAACACGGTGGTCATCACGCTTACCACTCACGACTCAGGCGGAATAACAGAAAAGGATATCAAACTGGCAAAATTTGCCGATAAGGCCGCCGGCTTTTGAAAACCTTACAGATAAAAACAGATAAAGTAAGATCCCTGTGTTTCTTACCGCAGGCGTGATGCGCATTGTGGAAAATACCGACGCGATATGGAACACTTGTTGCTTAAGTTGTATTTGTTGCATAATTTATTAAAAAAAGGTGCGTTCTGTGACTGTCAGCAAATCCGTAATATGTAAAAGAAGGGGTGGTTTGGGCGATATGCTGACAACCCTTTGTAATGTTATTGCCTATGGCAAGCTATCCAAAAGAGAGCCTCTCGTTGACTGGCGATATTCATATTATGCTCCCAAAAGTGATCCGCAAAGAAACGTGTTTTATGATATTTTCGAAGCGCCGCATTTAAAAAGTTACGAAGAAGCTTCAGACGGAAAATTCTTCCCCGCAGTCTGGAATAAAAACACCTTAAAGCTTGATTACAGATTTTTGAATAAAGACCCGGAACGAAGTGTTAAGCAGTTCGAGAACGAGGGCAATATTATCAGGGGAATAATCGAAATGAGGCAGGATGTTCCTGTCGATCATATTGTCGTCACGAAATATACAAATTTTTTTAATAATCAGTTGATTTCACCTATTGCAAGGCTTTTTAAACCCCTTCCGCATTACGATGAAAAAATTAAAAATTTCATTGATGATTTTAAAAAAGATCAACGCTTTATCGGAATTCATCTAAGAGATCGTTTCGGTTCAATCGACCCCATGCCTGACGAGTTGTTAAAGCTGATAGATGCGTATCATGATGCCATCGTTGAAATCCAGAGCAAGGCCGAAAACATAAAACTTCTCTTTGCCAGTGACAGCCCGCGCCTTAAAGAACATTTCAAAGACAGATACGGCGATTCCCTGGTGCTTATTCCGACTGAGTTTAATGGACACAGCTTTCAGAAACTATCAGTAGAAGAGGCCGATAAAGAGACAATTGAGGTGTTGACATATGAAACATTGCGTGACATGTGGCTAATGTCGGAATGTGAGTATTTTATAGGAAGCACGCAAAGTGCATTCGCACGCTTTATCATGGCAAAAAGCCGGGCATACGAAAACAATCAAATTATTCCCATTCAGCAGGATGCTCTTGAAATGCATGGCAAAAACATTGAAAACACGCACATTCAATTAAAAAGATTTAAAAAGACAGGATAAAGAATGAATACTCAAAAAAAAGTAATTGCAGTAGGAACACACCATAAAACAGGCACACACTGGTTGAGGCATATATTTCGCATATTTTGCGAAAAATCCGGTAAACAGTTTGTTTTCTTTCCAAAAGTTGCAAGAGAAGCGGGTCTCACAGATGAGAATGCGAAGATCATTTTTTTTACGGGTCTTTGCGCCATCGGATATGATGTGTTTTTTGAAGAACACTGTATTGGGTTCAAAACAGCGGCGGAAAAACTTGGCGAGG
Organism: uncultured Pseudobdellovibrionaceae bacterium; assembly: GCA_964384335.1. Taxonomy (GTDB): domain Bacteria; phylum Pseudomonadota; class Alphaproteobacteria; order Micavibrionales; family Micavibrionaceae; genus JAUICS01. Next base: position 1,375 of record CAYLKN010000049.1, on the reverse strand, counting down.
ACAGATTTAAATGTTTTCACATTGTCAGAGATCCGCGAGACATAATGATATCGGGAGCAAACTACCATCTTAATGCGAAAGAAGAGTGGCTTCTTCAACCTGACGAAGCATTTGCCGGCAAGACATATCAGGAAAAAATAAACGAATACATATCCCTGGACGACCGTGTGCTGTTTGAAGCAGAGCATTGCGGACTGGCAACGGTTAAAGAAATTGCACAGACCCTTATGGTTCCCAACATTCAGACTTTCCGGTATGAAGATTTAATGAATGATCTCGGCCTGTTCGACGGAATATTCGAGTTTTGTGAATTTGAACAGGACAATCTGGAGACCTTCAGAAAGGTGGTTGAACAGCAATCCATTACGGGCGGACTGGATAAAAGCAAAGTCAAGGCGATCAACGATGGATCAAACCAGCAGTGGAAACGGAAACTGAAAGACTCAACCATACAGGTCCTGAATGAAAAATTCGGAAACCTGATCAAGGTCCTGGGCTACGAGATATAAAATTCCTTCAGTTTAAATAAGTGCCTGTATCAGCTTTTACATGACTAAAAAAAAGTTTTTTCGATTAAGGGAAAATCGATTCAAGGAGATATGGCAATGAATAATTTTATAATTTTATTTTATGAGAGGACCGGATCAACTGCAATCATACAAACACTTCATAACATTGAAAACATTCATATCATTCGTCATATGCATAAAAAATCATATGATAAACCAAGGTGGGAACCATTTGATAAACATAACTTTTCTCCAAACTCAGGAGAAGAATTTAAAAAAATATTAAATTTTATTTATCAAGGTAAATCCATTGATAAAATTAACGGGTTATATAGACAATATAATTCGCAAGGATCTTTATATGAAATCAATTATAACAATTCTATTGGATTTAAAATTCGGCCTAGCCATTATTTGAAGGAAATTGCAGAGATATGCGCCAGAAATAATATTATAATTTTTATGCTTTTTAGAAATGATATTCTTCGGCAAGCTCTTTCCGGATATTATGGAGATGGGAATAAACAAGGAGCACATTTGCAATTTTTATTAGGATCAGAAAAAATTAGTCAGGATGATATCAAACCTATCCAAGTAAAAATTGATGAAATTGATAAATATATAACGTTATATAAACACAAGTGGGAATTTCACAGGAAATTATATGTCAAATATAAAAAGCTGGGGCTCGCCGTATATCCAATCTTCTATGAGGATTTTCTGAATGATAAAAAAAGCTTTTTCCAAAATATTCTTGAAAAAATTAAAGTTAACATCACGGAAGACCTTTTAAATCAAAGCTTGTCGAAAGATATATATCTAAAAAAAGTACATTCACAAGACATATCCAAGATTGCTCTTAATCA
>CAYLKN010000048.1:0-11319 GCA_964384335.1 uncultured Pseudobdellovibrionaceae bacterium | reverse complement strand
AATGTGTTACCCATGTGTCCGGTACAATCTGTTACCTATCTCTCGGGACACTCACGATTGGTTAAATTGAACATGCGGTCGAAGGGTTCCCGCAAGGAATAGCGCAGCTTTCCGCCGTCCAGTTTCAGGTTCGCAAATACCCGGTTTACCAGCTCGCGCCGCAGGGCGGTATTCGATGTTTTGAACAGTTCATAGGCTTCCGAGGCCAGACTGAGCATGGTCAGCATGGAATCCTTAAAGGAATCGTCCCCGGCCCGCGCCCCGGCGATATTATCCTCCAGCCCGATCTGATCGGTGCGGATTTTGGCTTTTTTATCCTCAAATTCGGCGCGCTCGATGGTGCCGTCCAAAAGCAAGTCCATAAGCGTATCGAGCCGGTTTTGCAGCTTGGTATGCTCGCGCTGCCATTCCCCGATTTGCCGCCGGACAAAGCCGCGCTCGGATTGCTCGGTCTGGCGGAGATAGCCCTGCAGGAAGGTGAGCAGTTCCGGCTCTACCCTCAGGCCCTTTAAAACCTCTTCAACCTGCGCCAGAACCTTTTCCTCGCGCACCCACATTTTCTTGTCCGGGTCATCCGGTTTCCAGCAGCGCAAATACGTCCAGGATGCCGTGCCGCCGCTTTTATAGGTTTTCTTTTGTTCCGAAGCCGTCACCAGCCGTCCGGTTGTGGCGCAGGTAATCAGGCCGCGGAAAACAAACTCCTTGCCCGCCCACTGGAAAGGTTTTTTATGCCACCCCTCTAAAACCGCCTGGCACTGCACGAACAGGGCCTTGGAAATGATGGGTTCATAGCGGTGCTGGTAAAGCTCGCCCTTGATCAGCATCTGGCCGTAATAAAATGGATTGTTGAAAATCTTGTGAATCAACGCCTTTTGCGGATGCGATTTCTTCCCGTATTTATTGCGCATACCCCAATTCCGGGCTTTCTCCACCATTTCGCTTAAGGTAAATGCGCCGGTGGCGTATTCCTCGAACAGTTTTTTGATCAGCGGCGCGTTATCGGGATCGAGGATAATATCGCTCCTGCCGCGCTCGTCTTTCACATTCATGTAGCCGAGCGGCGCTTTGGCGATCCACTCGCCCATACGGATTTTCTGGTCGAAGGAGCGTTTGACGTTATCGCGCATATTATCAATGTAGGATTGCGCCATAATCGCGCCCATCGACCACATGAGCCGTTCCTGTGACACCGAGTCTTTGTGTATGACGTAGTTTTCAGTATTGAAATGCAGCTCGATTTTGCCCTTTTGGATAAGCTCGTCGAGCAACGGGTATTCTTTAAACGAGCGCTGCACCCGGTCAACCTTGTCGGCGACAATGGCAATCGGCTCGCGCTGGGCGCGGACGAATTTAATCATGGCCATGAATTTGCGCCGGTCGCCCTGCGTCGAGCTTTCCGTGATTTCAAAAGTTCGGACGACATTGAGATTGCGGCGCAGGCAATAGGTTTCCAGCCGGTGTTTTTGCGCGTCGATGGAATAGCCTTCTTCCTGCTCTTTCGATGAAACGCGGGCAAGGATTATCGCCTTGCGGGCCTTCAGGGCGGAAGATTCATCCATGTTATATCTATTCATCATCCCTCGTCATCCAGCCCTTTTTGACGCTTCATTTCAAGCAGTAATTTCCCGAATCCAATGAAATTGCGTGTGGCCGCATGGCACTGCTCATCGGAAATTCCCTCCGGATACAGCGTCCGGATTTTATCGTTTATGAGGTCATAATAATCGTCTGCGCTAAGATCATCCTGCGCGGCGGTATTTTCGGTAGTGGCGGGAATTCGGGATACCATACATTAACGATATCCGGCAGAGCCTTTCCCGTATGCGTAAATAATCCGGAGAAATTTGTTCGCTGGGCGGAGAGCTATTTATTGCCATTGTAAAATGATTAACTTTCTAAATATTAGTCATTTTTTAGCATAAGATTTTCACAGTATGTACAAAGCATCTTACTATCAACGGCGACATTATCAGGATTAAGATCGGTATGGCAGCGGGCACATTTTTCCAACTTTTCGCCACACCACAGGCAACCGACTTCATCGGCAATGACATAAGCGGTTACACCACACTCAAGGCAGGTGTTAAGTGGGTCATCGCCCCCATCCTTTACGGCGATATAACGATCCGCCTCGAACAGCTTTCCCAGCGAATATTCTATCAGCATTTCCGGCGGGATTGGTTCGCCACAGGTTCGACAGCGACAGTACATTTCATACGGATCAGTGTTATCAGGGACTTCCTGCTCAACCAATTCCGCTTCACAAATTGGACAATGCCGTTTCATTTTCGTCAAGTATTTTGAGTTCCATTCTATGTTATCAAATGTAGCAAGACACTCAGCACGTTCGCGTTCATAAACCTCCCGTACTTCCAGCATAATTTTCCACGAGTTTTCTAGAGCTTCTGCAGGCATTTCATCCAGCAAGTGGAAAAGATCCGTAACAACAGGAAAAGCTCTGGCTATAGCTTCGCGAACGGCTTTAATGGATAACTCTGTATAAAAATGTTCAATCTGGTTACGGATCTTATTCAAACTGTCAAGAGCTGTCCGATCTATGGGCAGATCAAAGTCTTTGAAGCGCCGGGCAATATCTTGAAAATCTATAGTTCTGTTTGTGTCCGGATGAAAGCGAACGCCATTATTACCGTCCGGCATAGGTTTATATCGCGTACTAAGAACATCACGCGGATCGGACTCTGGCGCGACGCGGATCAAGACCTCTTTGGCCAGAAGCAGCACCCCAGCGTAAAAATTGCGCACAGCCGACAAAGCCCGTCGAGGATCGTCTGACTCAAAATCCTCTATACCGATCTGTATAGACTGAATTGCGTTATTATATATACTGTCCATTTTTTACTACATAAAGTTACGAAAATCATAAACACTGTTAACCATGTTCGGATTCTGCTGAATGATTTTGGAAAACGCCTTGGAATAAACGAGCGTCACGGGCAGCTTTTTATACAGAGTGTTGTTGTTCCAGTCCATTTTGGTCAGTCCCAAGACACCTGCACAGGTTTCATGCCAACCCCCTTGCCCGGAGAAGCGGCGCAGGAGGACAGGAGATGGTGTGGGCTTGAGAGGCCCCTCTTTGTATACATTATACCGGGGAGTGGTTACATGAACGCCCGTGACACTGCCCTGAGTCCAGAGAAGAGCCTCATTTTTATCTACTGGGAAATAGGTCCCGCGCTGTACCGGATAATTAAACGGCTCTGGTGGCGTCTTTGTATCGAAACGTAATCCTTTCCAGTTCACGTCTTTGACGATCTGGACCAACTCGACTTCTGTGCCATCACGAAAAGTATCCAAAGCCCCGAGTATTTCTTCTTCCTTAAACTCTGTATTTTTATGGACCGTCACTTTTGACGGCAAACGTCCGTAGTGGCCGCTTTGATAAATTTCAAGGCTTCGGGACAAAACGGACTGCATTTCATAGTATGACAGGAACGGATTTTTTCCTTCCCGGGTGTATTCTCTGGCATCGTATGCGACGAAGCGGAAGCCGGTTCCGTCTGGATCAAAAACCTGACTACAGCAGGTCGTATATTCATTGCCATCAGGAGCAGTTTTCATCGCATAGCTGATACCTATAAACGCTTCGTCTTTATTCAGACCCGTAAGTTTCCATGGAACACCTCCGGCTTTAGCATAAAGAGCAACGCTGATCCCCCAAAGTACATTGGCCCGGCAAGATCGAGCATCAAAACCACCCTGTTTAACAATCTGGATGGGAATATTAGACGGTGCACAAAACGCCTTAAGATATTCCCGAAAATCAAAGTTCTCACCTTCAAAACACTCTGACCAGCTTTCAGGTAAATAAATAAGAGCAACGTCAAAATTACTACGGAGCATTTGTAACTGGGAGATGCATTGAAATAAGCCTTTGGCCAGATCGGTTTTTGCTCGATTGTTAGCATGAGATTCGAGTTGATCTGGAAAATTGATAACTAGCCTGTCATCCAGATCGGCAATAGGGACACGGAACAGGCTCTCAAAGCCTGGGTATTCTGGATAATAATTGGTTGCTTCCCGGGGGCGGGCCGAACTTTTTAACTCTTCTACCAGAGCTTTGAGCTTCTGCATTTCCCTTGCCGGTGCGAGAAGTGCAAGACGCAGTCTGCTGGGCGCTCCGAATTTCAAACCGTAAGGACCGTGGTTTATCAATCCCAGAAGTGGGTGCTTGCTGGTCCGGTTTCCGGCAAAAACCAGATCAGGTTCTGGTAAAGTCGAATATCCGCAAATTTCGCCCGTCATGCTGCAAGCCTCCGTGAAAAAGCTGTACGGCTTCCTATAAGGAACACCGGATTTTCTGCATCATCGCCTTCTGGAAAGGCCGAAACGCTGACTTCAGCATTAAGAGCGTCCGTGCCCATAATAATCTGCCTCCACACGTCCAAAAGTTCGTTATATTTTTTGTTAAATCGGTCAGAGCGCCTTTTGTCCAAAAACTCTCTGGCATCCTTGCGAGCGTTTCTCGGCCAAATCCAAACGTCTGGATCGATAAGCAGCCAGAGCTGGCCGTTTTTATAGTCAATTGACACGCTTACTGCCTCGGACCAGCTAACCTGCTGTGGCCTAATATCATCAGGGTGAGACGCCGCAAAAAGACCAGGTATTATGCCGGATGTTTTTCCGACAACCTGAGCCAACGGCTCGAAGACACCAATGTCTTCTGTGTGTGGATCAACGATAAGATAGGCCGATGTTTTACTTGTTCTTGTCAATAAAGGTTTGTTCCGTGACAGAGCTACACACAATGCCTCTTCGATAAATCCTTGTGCATGTAGATTGCCGGGGGCTGTAATATCGCTCGGCACATTACGGCTCGATATATTTTCTACGTCGCTTCCAAAAGTGTCCTTAACCATATTTCGTGTCCCCCAGCACCAGACCGTATCAGACTTGGTAAAAATAAGCCGTTGTTCGGTCTCGCGCGTGGATTCCCTTAGTTCACCCCATTCTTTGGGTGATTTAAAAGATAGAGAGAGGCATTTTTGTGGTGCCGATAAAATCGGGAACGCATTTAGTCGAAGAAGAGGGGCATTTTGTCCTGCAGGCGGAATTTCGATGCTTACTTCTGTGAGCCTTGCTTTTCGTACCTTTGCATCAAGCTCTTGAGGTTTTCCGTCCAGATTTCGCCAGAGCCTCAGCATGAACGCATCAAAAGTTTCGATTTCAACATACTGGGCATCGACACCTTTCTCGCGGGCGCTCTCTAATAGAGCTGTGACGGCAGGGTGTATGTCTGATCCCTTGATCCCGGTCCAGAAGAAACCGTGCGGAAACGGGTTTTGCGTCTCAAGAACCCGGTGAAAAAGCTCCATAACACTTTTGTCGCGTCCACTATATCCAGCCACGATAAGGCCAAATCTGTTACCGGCATTAACCAGACAGTCCGATAGTTCGTCGTTTTGTTTTTCTAAATCGTCGCTGAGATTTTTTATAGTGTCATAACGGAAGTCGCCGTGGAGCTTGCAATAAAATGGATATTCTTCATTGTCTAATGCGTTCTTTGCATTATGCGCACCTTCAAGATGATAAGCAGAGAGGGACCTACCGCTCATTTCTGCAACGGCCTTTTCTACTACACTATCAAAATTAGTGGTAAACACCGTCCGAGCAAGCTGTTCGCTCATCAACGCGGCAAGGACCCGATTGCCAACCGATAAGGAAACCTTATCCTCGGACAAGACTGCGCTTATATATTTGCGTTGCCGCTCCTTATCTTCACCAAAAATTTTTTCAAAATACGTGGTGTATTCATCTTCGGCCCATTTCTCGGGAAAACCGCGTGTGTCCATGAAACTCTGAATACGAGCTTGTACGGTTTCGTTTTGAATGTCTTGCGGAGAGACATCTTGATTTTCTTCTTGGCGGTAATAGCGTCGCTTCATATCCAACAAAATATCCGTCGCCGTAGGCAAGTTGGAATTTCTGGAAGTTCCGGCACCCAAGAACCATGCGTAGTTTTGAGGCCGTTGTACGAACCGCGCTGTCAAGTCGGACTGTTTCATTTTATGATTATTCTGAGACATTCACCGCTTTCCTTAAATCACTGTGCAACCGCTGCAATTCCTTCGCCTTTGGCAACCATGCTGCAGAATCAATCAGCGCTGCTTCATGAACACGGCTGGTCAAGCTTTTTAGAATTTCGATTTTTTCTTCGGGCGAAACCGCCGAAAGCAGATCTTCATAACCTTGCTTAATGCGCAGGTGTCGTTTGTTTGGCAGTTTCATTGCGCCCTGCGCAATGACAACACCGGTTATAATCTTCGGTCGTCTGGCATTAAAAAACTTGGCTTTATGCGATTGTAAGCCAGCTCGGGCAATGATCTGCCGTATTTTATAGAGCAGCTTTGGCGTTGCCTGTTTTCCACTTATAGCGATATCATCAACATAACAGGTCATGGTCAAACTTCTTTCAAGCGCAAGAGCCTCAATCTCGTCGAACATGTCTTTGAAGGAGTAGTATGAAATGATCGGGCTGGAGCTACTGCCCGTTGGTAAATGTCCGTTATATGTAAGAAGGTTTGCCAACAAGCCTGCGGCATGATCTGCACATTTCAGATGATCTCTAAAGAATCTGAAAACTGCGGCTTTGGGTGCTGACCGGAAGAACTTTCTTACATCGACTTTGATTACATTTCCATCATTTATGTGTGCCTGCGCGTTGGAGATATAAGACCGGCCCTTGATAGCAGAATGAAGATAGTCAGGGGCTTCAATCCGGGACAAGAGGACATGTATCCGAGCGTGAAAACGTTGCAGCTTGGCTTTTGGTTCTTCCACCGTTCTGGGTTTTTCTTTCGGGCCGGTCGGGAATACGCGGTAATTACCGTCGTTCTGCGCTAATGCTTCCAATTCTTCCATAGATGTGCTTAACCGTGTCGCCAAATCCTCAGGAGATGTGATTTTGTATAATCGGCATTGGTCGATCGGATATGTTTTACCGCGCTTCTTCATATCAGTCTTTCTCCTCCTTGGTATCTGAAATAGTCGCGATCCAGTCCAGCATTTTTAATACTTTGTCGGCGATGGCAACGCGCCCTTCTTCGGAAAGGTCTCCTGTTTCGGCTTTTTCCGCAAACAGAAGCAGTGAAGAAACCGGAATACGGAAGAAGTCTGCATATTTTTCCAGTACTTCAATACTGGGCTTTTTTCGGCCTTGTTCCAGTTCCGATATGTACGATTTCGACAAGCCAATTTTGTCCGCAAATTCGGCTTGGTTCATATCGTGAAATACTCTGATTAGCCTTAAAGCGCGGTCGTACATAAAAATTCAATCTCCTGAAAAGTTAAGGGAATAGTCTCAGGGGTCACCGGAGAAATTCCTGAAAAGCCCGCATCAACTTCACGATCCATAAAAAGACCTGCATTACGAGCATCAGAAACCAGCGCCTTCGCAGCAAGCATTTAACCCGCTTTGACAGGCCGTTCCCGGCTTTCTTTCGTTCGGTATCTGGGGGATCGACTGCATCAGTCATGATCATTTCCTTTCTTTGTTCGCCGAGAGCGGGATTGCTCCCGGTTGCCGCAGAACAAAGATCAGAACTCAAACGAAAGGACCCCCTGAGCTACCCAACGAGAGCCGAACTTGCCGCTCGGTCTCGCTTAACCCCTCGTGCGCTCCTGCGTGGCACCCCGCCAGTCCGCTGTCGTGCGGATGACATTCGATACGCGCGCGCTTGCGCCTGAGAGAAGGTAGGGCCGTTACAGCCCCGCGAACGATTTTGAAAATCGCTCCGGTATAGGCGGCGTGTTCCCTTCCCAGATACAATTCCGACTTTGGATGATTCGTATGATTGAGTCAATCTATATTCGCTAGTGGCGAATATATTTTTGAAATTTGTCAACCTGTCAACCGGTGTAAACCTCGTTTGGAATCCGGTGACTGGCGGGATGCCGCGCCGCCCATACCCCTGAGCGTTTTATTTGCGTGAAAGAACCTATATAAGCCCTCCCGTACCGGCGCTGTAACGCTGCCGTCACGGTCTAAGACTTTCTTTTCTTTATTCTTTTTATTGTTATGTGACAGTGTGATGAATAATAGAAAGGGATAAGGTTGCGTGAGGGTTTTTGGCCGTTTTTATATAGGCGTTCTTCCCCTGTAACAGCCGTCACACTGTCACGGCCTATTCGCCTTTTTCGGGCAGGTATGGCTTGGGAACGAGGGTGGCACGCATTTGCGTTCCGGCAAAGCGCACGGCGTTTCTGGTCACGCCGGTGCCAGGCAGATAGCGCAGCGCGGTGATCCAGCCGCCGCCTTCCCACTTACTGCCGCGGTAGATGCGGTGCAGGCCCTCGTGGTTATTGGCGATCAGAATATACGGCTCATCCGTGTGGTAATCCTTGACCAGAACACCGGCCTGCTTGAGGGCCTCTCTTGCGAATTTTCCCTCCTGCGCATCCAGCGCGTCTAGAATGACGCTGCCGATAGTTTTGTTCTCATCCCGGCTATAGACATTCAAGGGGCTGGAATAAAGTTTGGTCAGGCATTGCTGGCCTTCATTCTCTTCCTCATTGGCGTTCCCTTCGTCAATCAAGGGCTGGATGGTCTGCATGCGCTCTTCCAGCGAGTCCGTATCCTGCGGCGGGGAATTAAAGAGGAAAATATCGGCCCCGGCGAGAATAACGGCGATTTGATCGGCAGCGCGGTTGCTCAAGTTTTTCGTTGTGGTCAGATAGGTTTTAAAGGCTGAATAGCCTTGCGCGAAGTGATCCATGCGGTCAATGGCCCGGCGCAGCAATTTCGGCGCAAGTTCCTGCGCGCGGCTTATCATTTGCGCTTCGTTAAACAGGCCGTCCGTCCGGGCAACGGGCGGCAGGAGTTTTAGCCGCGCAATGCGGGCGCGGTCCTGCGGCTCCATGTGCGGTGGCAGGATGCAATACATCATCACGCAGCCATTCAGGCGGAAACTCTGCGCATGGCCGCCGGGTGTGCCGCGGCGGATGTTTGCGCCTTCGCCGGAGGACATTTGCCGCAGCATCCGGATCACCGGTTTCATAGCGCCATACGCGCCGTCCGCTTCCATCTCGTCAAGAAAGACCGCGCGGGCCTGATTGCTCATGCTCTGGCGCAGGCCCGCCTCGGTGTAGTTATTGGCAACCGGATGCGCCATTGATCCGAGGGCGGCATTCATAAAGCGCGCCAGTGTGGTTTTGCCGGAACCCTGCGGCCCGTAAAACAGCGCATGGGCTTTCCAGTCCAGCGCTCCGGCAAGAAAGGCCTGCCCCAAAAGGCCGAGAGCGATTTCCGGGCCTTGGGGGATTTCAAAGTTCCAGCATTCCAGCCCGGCCAGTATCTCTTGGCATTCTTCTATGCTGGCCGGTTCATCCGCGGGTTTTGTTACGGCAGAAGCCGCCGGATAGATAATGCCGTCTTCGTAAAATCCGCTTTTAACCCACGCGCCGTTGAGAAAAATGCTGTCGCCGCAATGAACAACCGGCTGGCCGGTGGTATTATTTTTCCAGACACCGATGGAGCGCACCGGCGCGCTATCGTCAAAAATGCCCTTCCGGTGGGCGCGGGAAATCAGGTAAACGCGCACGGCCGTCACATTGAATTCGCAACCCGTTTGCGCCTTGCCTTTGCCGGACTCCAAAGGGAAATTCTCTTGCAGCCAGGCAAGATCGCCGCCGAACAGCCCTTGTATCCCGGCTTCATTGAGCTGGTTTTCGCTGAATTTCCGGACTTCACCGAGCGGGGAGATAAAGTAATACGCGCCGCTATTGGTGCCCAGAACGGCGACCGGGCATAAATCATCCAGAATGCGGGTGGGATTTTCAAAACAGGCGCGCAATATGGCCTTGCCGTCATTATCTTGATTGTTGTCGGTTTTATCGGTCATAAAATTCCCCGGATAAAATTTGGAATCGGATAAAGATTCCCTTCTATAATTTTACCGGAGGCGACTATGCAGGGATGCGTAAAGAATCCGCCGCTATTTTTTCGCGGACGGACGCCAGCGCAAAATCTCCAGATAGCCTTTATTGTCAATGTAATGTGCGGCCATTTTGAGCGGATAGCGCACTTTATCCGCCAGTTCCTTATCCGTCATCAGGCCACCGGCCAGATGCGGCCAGACTTGCGCGGCGATTTCAAAATTGGTTGGTTCGCGCCCAAGCTCTTGGCGCAGGCGCTTGCGCGCATCAAAACAATCCAGATATTCGCCAAACTTATCCGGCTGGCGTCTTTTGACAGCCTCGGCACAGTCTTTGCCGCGCAAATATAAATCAAACGCTTCAATCTGATGTTCGCGCGGCAGGCGCAAATCTGCAAAAAGCTTGATATAATACCGGGGGTCCGGGTCTTGAATATCAACCAGAACGCCTTGCAGGCAGGCGGAGAAATCCCACAAAAGGCTTGGCATAAACTCACCCGGCAGATCAGGGTCTTCGGGATAATGCAGGCCGAACTCATTATGCAGCCGGTCATAATATTCGCTATTTTTAAAGTCAGGCCCGCCGCTCAGAGAATCCGGATTGTTCCGGCTTTCAGGACCGAGTTTTGCACGGCTGGCGATATATGCCTCTACGCAGGACGGATAGAAAATATTGTATTCATCACCGCGGCGCGCAAACTCCCACGCCCATTGGTAATTATCGAGATGTTTCTTTGTTGTTTGCCTCATCGTTATTGTCCTCTTGGTAAAAAAGAAACCCCGGCGGAAAACCTTGTGAAACCGCCGGGGCTTTTTGCCGGAAAATATGAGCAGCTATGGGAGAAAAACCATGGGTAAAAGTTTTCTGCTTATGAAGATTTCCGGCAAAACTCGTTGTTACGCTTGGGCTGCGCTCAGATTGTCCGCGCCGGATAAATCATTGGAAGCTTGCTGCATGAGCAAATCCAGATATTGCTGGCGCTCTTCTTCCGGGATTTTTTCGATAGCCTGTCCGCTTACTTCTTCAACTGCACTGGCACAGCTTCTGAAATCGTTCAAATCAAATTCAGTATCATTAATGGTAATTGTTTCCGTCATGGTTTTCGCCTTTGGGTTAGAATTGAAATCAAGGGGTATGTTTCAATTTTATCCCGGAGAAGACTGGCTGAGGATTGAATAAAGAAATTATCTCATTTTTGAGAATTTAACATTCTTTCGGCAAGTGTTCCTGTATCTACAACATCCCCGTCATTTGAAACAAAAACGCCTTTACCGTCTACAATTCTAAGGCTCCAGTCTTTTTTGTTTGGAGGCGCAGGGCTATACTTTGCTAGTTCTTTGTATTCTCCGTTAACGAGACGTTCTGCTGCTTCATATCGTTTTTTTACTGTTTGAATAGACATTTCTTTGCCCCCGGCAATGTAGTCTC
>CAYLKN010000047.1:0-11922 GCA_964384335.1 uncultured Pseudobdellovibrionaceae bacterium | reverse complement strand
TGTGTCCCCATTACATGTAAAGAACCATCACCGCAGGATGGTGTTAAAGATTCCCTTGATGGCATCTTCGGGGGTGACGGGTGCGGACTGCCGTTGCTGAGTTCCGCCACCCTGTTGTGTCCCGGAACCGCTTTCGCCCTGTTCCCCGCGGGGCGCATCGCTGCCGGTCCTGCGCTGGATGGTTTTGTCAATAATGTTAAAAAGTTCGTTTTTAATCTGCTGCTGTACAAACTGTTCAACCGTGCCGGTTAAAAATGTGTGTCCGGGATCGGAGAGTGAGCCTGAAAACTGCGCTTCAAATCCGGGCGCGTCTTCGGGTTTTAATATATCGAACCCTGTTTCGGCATCGATTGTCCAGCGGGGAAGATTGACATTCCCGCTGGTGACGGCACGCGCATTCCGGCTGGACAATACAAAGTCCCGGATATCGACAATGCCTTCTTCAATCACATATTGTCCGGACATTACGCTGAACTGCGTCTGCCCGCCCTGCAATGACGAGCGAAAAAGCCCCTGCGCCCGGGAAGTCAGATCGTCCAAAGACAGGATCCGGGAAATTTCGTCGAGGTCGATGCCGTGTAAAATCACATCATTTCCCTGTATCTGACCTTTTCCGGAAAGATCGAATATCAATGCGGCAGGGCTGAGGCCCGTCGCTTCAAGATCTGTCGAATAATTCAGACGGCCTTCCAGTACCTTCCGGTTCAGGCCTGTGATTGCCTTCATCAGGGGGTCGGCGCTGACGTTCCGCATTTCGAGATTGCCGGAGAAAGACAGCGGTTCCCGCACATTCGGACTTGAATTGACAAAACCCTTAACCGCCAGATTGCCGCCAAAAAGCCCGCCGTTCAGGTTTTCAATATCCAGCCGGCCGTTATTCAGCCTTATTTTTGCCGCAACATCATCGAGTATCCAGGGGCTGTAACTTAGCTGTTTTATACCAAGCTGAAAATCCAGATCGGCCATATGCATCCATTCCGTGTTAATGGCTTTCCGCGACCAGATGACTTCTCGTGCGGCCACAGACCTTCGGGAATCTGTGTTCTTTTTCATTTTTTCTCCGCCAAAAGCAGCAACGTAGCTGTCGGCCGGTATGCGGCTGGCCGATAAAGATCCTGAAATATCCGGTTTTGAACCGCCCAGGCCGATCGTTATGTCTCCCGTTGTCGAGGTCGGTCCGATATTGCCTTTAATGGCCTGAAGTTCAATTCTCTCACCCTGAAGTTTTACCTTTGTATAAAGATCAAGCGGCCTGCGCAGATCGCCGTTTCCTTTATATCCTTCAACAAAACCGGCCAGGGCGGTATCCAGATTCGGATGTTTCATCTGGACATCCATTTCGGAGATCTGAATCTTCTTTAACAAATCCCGGATGACGCCGTCGGCAATAAATTCGAATGAGCCCTGTTTGATATTTGTGTTGAGATTTGCCTGATCTTTATCGCCTTTTATCGTAGTCAACACGGACAATGACCCCTTCACGTTTTCCGGCACGATGTTCTGTGCGGAAAATGCGTTCAGGTTTTGAATATCGCCTGTTTTCAGAGTGATCCGCGTGTCAAGACCGGCCAGGGTTTTGACGTTGCCGACACTACCCTTGACTGAAAACTGGATGCCGCCCACATCGGCAACACCGATGTTCAGGTTTTCAATACTCCCGGGCGTTAAAAATCCTTCCGCATTGATTCCTTTTGCCGTATGCGAAGATGTGATCAGGCGGTTCAGCGTAAGCCTGTACCGAAGCGGGAACGGAACCGTATAGGCCTGCAGCATTTTTTCGATACTTTTGGAGCCGGTTTTTAATGTCTGTGCGGTATCGTCCGCAACTTCAGGAGAGGTGTCGTCCCCTGCGGGGATTAATGGCGAAATATCCAGCACATCGCCCTTGAAAGCAATATCAAGCAGGGCCGGACTCTGTCCGGACGCGGCATCACCTGTTTTATAGGAGCCTTCGAGCTCAAAATCATGCGCACCAAGCGTGATTTGAGGAAAAGAGAAAGAAACGGAATCTCTTGTTATGTCTGCCGATCCGGATAAAGCCACAGTGTTGAAATACTCCCGATACGGGCCGTTCTGAACGCCGCCCGGCATAAATTTTTCAATACGCGCCGCGGTATTGTCGAGAGCGGCATTAACCGAAACATTAATCTCAGGATTGCGTACTTCGTAAAAAGCCGCGCCCGTGTCCGTGCCTGCGCCCGTGTCCTGTACGGAGTTGCCGAAATCCATCCGGGCCTGAAGGCCGAAAGACCCGTCGCCCGAGATATCGGCCACGGTAAGCGCGGAATTAATCCCGGTATTCTTTTTAAGGGCAGTAAAGGTAATATCTTTAAGAATTTCCCCTTCCGCAACAATTTCGGAAGATGTGATTTCAAAATCGATATCCAGATTTGCAGGAACGGCAATTGTTTCCGGCAAAAACCCGCCTTGTAAAACACCTTTCTTTTGTTCCGGTTTCTGGCTGCCTGCACCGGTCTGATTTTCATCGGACTTTAAAAATCCGCTCAAATCCAGAGATTCTGTTACATCAAAGCGCGCTTCCAGTTTTTTTTCGGTGCTTTCGGGTGCAAGGCCAGTATAGCCGACTTTTCCCCTGAGAACATTATTCCTGTCAATCCGGAGCGTCAGATTATCGTAACCGGCCATATCGGGGCCGACAGTTAATATGCCCTGCAATTCAACTTCGCCTTTGCCATACGCTTCCAGAAATTCCGGCGGCTGCACGCCTTCCTGTTTAAGCAGGGTGTTAATCCCGCTCAGGCGCAGGCCCGTTTCTCCCTGAAGATCAAGTGGAAGTCCGGGTTTCACCGCGCCAAGGAATTCCAGTGAGGCGCCGTGATCAGGCAGTTCCACTCCGGCTTCGACGGTTATGGCATTAAACTCCCCTGAAAAACGTTCAGTCCGGATGTTCAGGGCAAGTTTCCTGTCCATGGCCGTAACCTGGCCTTTTACCTGATAAGGGCCGAACAGGGACTGGGACGATACAGTCAGGTTGATGTTCCGGACTGTGATATCCCCGTCACTTCCGGGATTTCTCATAAGAAACTGGCCGTTTGCTATGACAAAACGGTCAACCCTGACATCGAGAGGTGCACTCGAAGAATTTCCGTCCGGTAAACCAGACGCAGGGTCATTTTTGTTATCCGCCGTTTCCTTTTGCGTTATGAGTGCCTTAATTTCAGGCGTAATCCAGTTATTTTCACCGTTTTCAGCGGTCTTAAAAAATATCTGGGGCGTATTCAGAATAATGCTGTTAAAAACAATCTGCCCCTGCATAAGCGGCATTATTCCAAGCACTATACCCGCTTCGTCGAGTGTAAGCAGAGGCATATCCCCGCCATCCCCAGGATTTTGCAATACGACTTCGCCGATCTGAAATTTAGGGTAGGGAACAAGTTCCAGATCAAGATCCCCGTTAATGCGGAGATTAAGCCCTGTAGCCCCGGCAACGCGTTGCTCAATTCTTTCCTTATAGCGGTTCCAGTCAATAAAACTGGGCGCGGCCAGCGCAACCACCAGAACCGTAAAGATGAATGCCGTCAAAAATAGTAAAAACCGTTTCACAGAATATCTTTCACAAAATCAGGTTAACTCAATTAAAATCAGAAAATTGCACCCTATAACATGGTGAATTTTTAGTAAGCATCAAGATGAGGATCATATACACATTTTTCTACAGGATATGCAGCGGCTGTGCAAGTGCACAAAAAACCCAAACCCGGCTCAGGTAAGCAGTGTGGAGAATTTTTCTTTGACCGCAGTCATAAATTGATCGGTGGTCAGCCACGCCTGGTCTTCACCGCGCAAAATCGCAAGGTCTTTTGTCATATTTCCATCTTCGATTGTGTTTATACAAGCGGCCTCAAGCTTTTCGGCAAAAATCTTCAAGGCTTCGTTTTTATCGAAAAACCCCCGATAATAAAGCCCTTTGGTCCATGCAAAAATGGATGCAACCGGGTTTGTCGAGGTTTCCTCACCGGCCTGATGACGCCTGTAATGCCGGGTGACCGTGCCGTGCGCGGCTTCTGTTTCGACCATATCGCCATTCGGTGTCATCAGAACGGAAGTCATAAGGCCGAGAGAGCCGAAGCCCTGTGCAACCACATCCGATTCCACATCCCCGTCATAATTCTTGCAGGCCCATAAAAATCCACCCTCCGACTTTATGGCATAAGCAACCATGTCGTCGATCAGCCGGTGTTCGTACCATAACCCGTCAGCTTCAAACAGAGAGCGGAATTCCTTTTCGTATACATCCTCAAATATATCCTTGAACCGTCCGTCATAGGCTTTCAGGATGGTGTTTTTGGTTGACATGTAAAGCGGCATTTTCCGTGCCCTGGCGTAGTGCATGCTGGCCCTGGCAAACCCTTCTATGGAGCTGTCCAGATTATACATACCCATGGCAACCCCGCCCCCGGGGAAATCAAAAATTTCGCGGGTGGTTTCCCTGCCGCCGTCAGCCGGAGCAAAGGTCATGGTCAGCCTGCCCGGTTCCAAAACCCGGAAATCCGTCGCTTTGTATTGATCGCCATAGGCGTGGCGGCCGATTATGATCGGCTTTTTCCAGCCATGTACATAACGCGGAACGTTTTTGCAGACGATGGGTTCACGAAAAACGGTGCCGTTCAGAATGTTACGGATTGTCCCGTTCGGCGATACCCACATTTTTTTCAGGCCGAATTCCTCGACCCTGGATTCGTCCGGTGTAATCGTTGCGCATTTAATCCCAACGCCGTATTTGCGAATGGCATGTGCCGCGTCAATCGTTACCTGGTCGTCGGTAGCATCGCGGTTCTGAATGGAAAGGTCGTAACTTTTGACATCTATGTCGAGATAGGGCTCAATAAACTGCTCTATAACCCTGCCCCAGATAATCCGGGTCATCTCGTCCCCGTTCATTTCCACGACGGGATTATCAACTTTTATCATTTTCATGCCGTCTTCATGCCGTCAAAATTCACTTGTATATTAAATCAGCAATACAGGATTGCCATCCCGGAGCCAATATAAAAACCGATCAACCAACAGGACATTCCCACAATATCTTTAATCTTTTAAGCCTGAACAATTCTCTTGACTTTTTCCAGTCACAAAAGTATCACTTTGGTTTATTTTAAACAGGTGTTGGTATGAAAGTTGTAAATTCCTTAAAAACGCTTAAGAAAAGACATCGTGCCTGCCGTGTAATTCGGCGTAAAGGGCGGGTTTATGTCATTAATAAGCAAAATCCGAGATATAAGGCGCGTCAGGGTTAATTCCTGTCGGTGCTGATATATATTATGTATTTGTTTCAAAACAGGCCAATTTAATTTTGATACTGGAGAATTTCAGTCTTGAAAACTTTTCTGTTTTGGTCTGTGATGATAAAAATTTAAGTTCTAGTGGCAGTTATGTTTTCTAAACTCCTTGGCTTTTTGTCCGCCGATATGGCAATCGATCTTGGGACCGCCAACACTCTGGTCTATGTTAAAGACCGCGGAATTGTCCTGAATGAACCTTCCGTTGTTGCCATTACAATGTCCAGTGGCAAAAAACAGATTCTGGCCGTCGGGAATGAAGCCAAGCAGATGCTTGGCCGGACACCGGGAAATATCGTTGCGATACGTCCTTTGCGTGACGGGGTTATTGCCGATTTTGAAGTAACGGAAGCGATGATCAAACATTTCATCCGGAAAGTGCATAACAGAAGGAGTTTTGTGTCCCCCAAAATGGTAATATGTGTGCCTTCCGGTTCGACTGCCGTTGAACGGCGGGCCATACAGGAATCCGCTGAAAGTGCGGGCGCAAGCCAGGTTGAACTTATTGAAGAACCAATGGCTGCCGCAATCGGAGCCGGGCTGCCCGTTACCGAACCGACAGGGTCGATGGTCGTTGATATTGGCGGCGGGACGACCGAGGTTGCGGTTATATCCCTTGGCGGCATAGTTTATGCACGCTCTGTACGGGTTGGCGGCGACAAAATGGACGAAGCCATAATTGCGTATATCAGGCGTGTGCATAATCTGCTTATCGGAGAAAGCACGGCTGAGCGAATCAAAAAAGAAATCGGTTCCGCTTGTCCTCCCGGCGACGGGGAAGGGCGCCAGCTTGAAATCAAGGGGCGTGACCTTATGAACGGTGTACCAAAAGAGATTATCATTACCGAAAGACAGGTTGCGGAAAGCCTTTCCGAACCTGTCGGCCAGATTGTGGAGGCCGTTAAGGTCGCCCTCGAACATACTGCCCCCGAGCTTGCTGCGGACATTGTTGAAAAAGGTATTGTTCTGACCGGCGGCGGTGCGCTTCTTTCAAACCTTGATTTTGTGCTGCGTCATTCCACCGGCCTTGCAGTCACTATTGCTGATGATCCGCTTACATGCGTTGCCCTCGGCACCGGCCACGCGCTGCAGGAAATCAACCGCATGAATACGATTTTGATCGGAACGTATTAAAATCAGGCCCCTTCAAACTTACCCACAGGACTTTAAGTGCAATGTTATGCACCGGTTGTTTGTTATTGAAATTAATATAAAGATTAATATGTGGTTAAGTTTTTCAATGTATCTTGATTTTGAAAATCGATTTATAATTATTACAAAAGCGGGTAATAAAGTTGCGATCAAAGCCTATAACGAAGACATACCCTGGACCGAATATTTTTTCTGCGTGGAGTGTCCGGTATGGCCCTTACGTTTTCATGATCGTTTCTCTTGCGCTGATTATAGTATCGACAGCTCAGCCGCGTCTTGCGGATGAGGTAAAAATAAGCCTCACCGATATTACGTCCCCTGTTGTAAGTCTTGTTTCCGCGCCTTTTATGCAAATCTCGTCCTTTGCCAATGGTTTGAATAATTTTATGGCTATGCAGCAGCAAAACGAAAACCTGCGTCAGGAAAATATTAAACTCAGACAATGGTATCACCAGGCCCTTTACCTTCAGTCAGAAAATGAAGCTTTGCGAAGCCTTCTGAATTTACAGGTGGATGACAAGCTTTCCTTCATTTCAGGTCATATTATTGCGGATGCCGGGGCCGCTTTTGTTAAGTCTGTGCTTGTATCTGCGGGGAAAAGTGACGGCGTTAAAAAAGGAAATGCCGTTGTTACCGGCGACGGACTTATCGGCCGCGTGGAAAGTACGGGCGAAAATGTTTCGCGCGTTTTGCTCATCAATGATGTGAACTCCCGCGTTCCTGTGCTGGTAAGCGGCAGTCACCACAATGCCGTTTTAAAAGGGATGAATGATGAGTTTCCCGTTCTGACCTACCTTCCGGAAGATGTGGATATCAAAGTCGGCTCTGAGATTTTGACATCGGGGCTTGGAGGCATTTTCCCGACCGGTATTCCAATCGGAAAAGTGGTTATGAAAGATAACAAGCATCTTGCCGTGCAGCCCTACGCGGATTTTGACCAGATGGTTTATGTGCGCATACTGCAACGGCCGATTGATCCGAATCTTATTCTCGGGGACAGTCTGTAAAGACATCTAATCCGAATGGTCTTATCAAACAATCTTTATAAATAATGATCCCGCATTCGATACCGGGAATCACCTTTTGGTGATGAAAAATGGCGGATAGTCATTTAAGATAAGAATAATTAAGTAACCTCATCATAGATTTTTTATATGGCAACCATGCAGAACATGCCCGTTTTCGCCTTCAAAACGCTCTATTTCATATTTGCGCTCGGCGTTATCGTTTTGTTTTTGTTACTGAGCATCGTTCCTTACTATATCCCCGGGGCAGTCTGGATTAAGCCGGACCTTTTTCTTATTGCGCTTTATTACTGGGCAACACACCGGCCATCGCTTTTGCCGTTATGGGCAACTTTTCTTGCAGGACTGTTTTTTGATATATTTTCAAACTTCCCTCCGGGTTTTCATGCGTTCATATTTATACTGGTCAGAAAAGTGATAACAGATCAAAGGCGTATCCTGCTTGGTCAGACTCACCTTGTCTTCTGGCTGGCCTTCGCTATTCTGTGCGTTGTCTATAATCTGGTTAAAGTGGCTATGTTTTACATTCTTTCAGGCTTCTGGCCTGATGTTTGGCAGGTTGTCTACAGTGCGCTTTTAACAATATGTCTGTTTCCGGGGTTAACAATGATATTGATTTTCACCCACCGGAAACTGCCCTTATCGAGCCATGATGTGATGAAAGACAGTTGAAATTTTAATGAGCAGGATAACAGGCCTTGGAACCTTTTGATAATAACGAAGCCCAGAAATTTACCCGCCGGTCTTTTTTAATCGGCGCCGGCCAGTTTATAGGGCTTGTCGGTCTGGGTGCCAGACTTGGCTGGCTCCAGATTGTTAACGGGGAGCAATATAAAACGCTTGCCGATAAAAACAGGATCAATCTGCGTATCATCCCGCCCCGGCGGGGACAAATCATGGATTTGCGCGGTTTGCCGCTTGCATCCAACAAGCAGAAATACCAGGTATTTATTGTTCCGGAGCAGGCCGATGATATTAACGGCGTTCTGAATTCTCTGGCGCGGCTTATCGATTTGCCGGATAATGCAATTGAAACGGTTAAACGGAGTATTAAAGAAAAGCCCTCGTATTTTCCGATTAAAGTCAAAGACAATCTGACCCGCCAGGAACTGGCAATAATAGAAGTCAATATTCCTGATCTGGCGGGAATAATGACAGATGTCGGATATTTTCGGAATTATACGCTTGGTGAAGCCAGTGCCCATCTGATCGGATATGTTGGTGAAGTAACCAAAGCGGATCTTACAAAAGAACCGGCGCTTAACATACCCGGTTTCAAGATCGGCAAAACCGGTATTGAAAAAGCATATGATCCTTTACTGCGCGGGAAGGCCGGACGCGCAGAGGTTGAAGTAAACGTCATCGGGCGGGAAATCCGCGAACTGAACAAGGAGTCACCAGAAAACGGAGAGAACATTCAGCTCAGTGTCGATCTTGATCTTCAGGCCTATGCCTTTGAACGTCTTACGCATTCGATAAGTGCCTCGGCAGTGGTGCTGGATGCCCATAACGGGGCAATATACGCTTTGGCTTCATGCCCATCATTCGACCCCAGAAAATTTAGTCAGGGCATCACTACCGCGGAATGGGAAAAGCTGTTATCGCATCCTGACGATCCGCTGACCAACAAGGCTCTGGCAGGGCAGTATCCTCCAGGTTCGACGTTCAAGATGATTACGGCACTTGCCGCCCTGAAAAAAGGCATTGTCGGTCCGGATAATACCTTTTTCTGTCCGGGATTTTTCAGGATGGGGCGGGACCGCTTTCACTGCTGGCGCAAGGAAGGCCATGGCCATATGAATCTGTTTAAGGCGATTGAAGAATCCTGTGACGTGTATTTTTACAATCTTGCCACGCAGTTGACGATAGATGACATTGCCGAAGTTGCCAGGGATTTTGGCCTGGGCAGCAGGACCGGTTTTGAACTGGCAGAAGGACGGCCAGGCCTTGTCCCCGACAAAGAGTGGAAATTCGGTCATTTTGGCGAACGCTGGGCACCCGGGGAAACTGTGGTCAGCAGTATTGGGCAGGGCTATCTTCTTACAACCCCGCTTCAGCTTGGACTGATGACGGCCG
The DNA here is from genome assembly GCA_964384335.1 of uncultured Pseudobdellovibrionaceae bacterium. Lineage (GTDB taxonomy): Bacteria > Pseudomonadota > Alphaproteobacteria > Micavibrionales > Micavibrionaceae > JAUICS01. The sequence goes on along the minus strand of CAYLKN010000047.1, from coordinate 2,369 downwards.
CACTGGTCAATGGAGGGAAAAAAGTGACGCCCTGGGCGACACTTCGGACCGGGCTGGATCTACAGGCATTCCATAACCAGCATCCGAAAGTGAATGTAAGTGCGCACCATCTCGATCTTGTGAAGTATGGAATGGATCTGGCCGTTATCGGAGAAAAGGGAACTGCAAGAGGGTCAAAGCTTGAGGACCCATCAATGCAGATGGGCGGCAAAACAGGAACGGCACAGGTAAAACGCATCACTGCGGCCGAACGTCTTGCCGGAATTAAAAACGAGGATTTGCCGCGAAAGTTTCGCCATCACGCCTTGTTTGTCGGATATGCCCCGTTGCACAAGCCGCGTTATGTCTGCAGCGTTGTTGTGGAACACGGCGGGAGCGGGTCAAAGTCCGCAGCCCCGATTGCGCGTGATATTCTGAAACGGACGCAGGAGATAGACCCGGCCGGAAAACTTGAGGCGTCTTTCACAGGTGCGAGGCAAAGCGGAGGCCATATGGAAGATAGAAAGACCGAAAAAGGATAAAAGTCATGTTTTTTAAACAGCACGGCATTTCATACGAATTAAGTCTGAGACAGAAACTCGTTCACATGAACTGGGGGCTTGTTTTACTGATTATATGCATTGCTTCGACCGGGATACTGGCCCTGTATTCATCGGCTAACGGAAATATGCATCCCTGGGCATCGACCCAGCTAAAACGGATGATTGTCTGTCTTTCCCTGATGTTTCTTATTGCGGTTGTTGATATACGGTTCTGGCACCGAATTGCCTATCTTACTTATATCGGGTGTCTTGTGCTTTTGCTGTGCGTTGAGTTTATGGGCCAGGTGGGGATGGGGGCCCAGCGCTGGATCGATATAGGCGGTGTGCAGATTCAGCCGTCTGAGCTTATGAAAATCGCCATGATAATGATACTGGCCCGGTATTTTCATGCCGTTGGGGAAGAGAATGCCAATAATATCATGCTATTGTTCTGGCCCCTGCTTCTTGCCGGCATACCGATTTTTCTTGTGAGTATACAGCCGGATTTGGGAACCGCCATCATGCTCACCGTTAATGCCGGTGCAATGTTTTTTATCGGCGGTGCGCCTTTGTGGATATTCATCGGAGTCATAATTCTTGGCGCGGGGTCTGTCCCGGTTGTCTGGCAGTTTCTGCACGATTATCAGAAAGACCGTATTCTGACATTTCTGAACCCTGAAAGTGATCCTCTGGGGGCGGGATACCATATACTCCAGTCCAAAATTGCGCTGGGGTCAGGCGGGATTGACGGTAAGGGGTTTTTGCAGGGAACGCAAAGTCACCTCAATTTCCTTCCGGAAAAACAGACGGACTTTATTTTCACGCTCTGGGCCGAGGAATGGGGGTTGTTTGGCGGACTGTTTATACTGTTGCTTATGGGACTCGTCATTCTTTACGGACATATTATTTCTTACCGCAGTGTTTCCAAATTCTCTAAACTGCTCGTTATGGGCCTGACAATCAATTTCTCTCTTTATGTCATGGTCAATATTGCCATGGTAATGGGTGTTATTCCTGTTGTCGGGGCACCTCTGCCACTTGTTTCCTACGGCGGTACGTCAATGCTGGCCGTTATGGCCGGATTCGGACTTGTTCTCAGCGCAAGCATACACAGGGACGCGAAAGTCCCCAGGATATAAGGGGCAGGTCAAACCTTAAGCCGCGTCCTCAAACGGTACGTTCTTGTCTTTGAGAAGATCCTGAAGTTCCCTGGTTTCGAACATTTCACGGATAATATCGCACCCGCCGACAAATTCCCCTTTGACGTAAAGCTGGGGAATGGTGGGCCAGTTGCTGAAATCTTTTATGCCCTGACGCAGATCATCACTTTCAAGCACATTGATATCCCTGAAAGAAACACCGAGGTGGGAAAGAATTTGCACCACCGCTGCGGAAAACCCGCACATGGGCATGGCCACATCGCCCTTCATGAACAGGACAACATCATTATTGTCGATTTCTGACTGTATATGCGTGTTTATATCGTCGCTCACGGTAAACCTCTTTTTTTATTTATCAGTCTTCAGACGGTACCGATGTCTGAATGGCCAGAGCATGTAAAACGGGACCCATTTTACCCTGCAGGGCGTCATAAACCATCTGATGCTGCTGAACCCGGGTTTTGCCCTTAAAAGCATGGGATTCAATATAAGCGGCATAATGATCGCCGTCCCCGCGCAAATCCTCAATCCGTACCTGCGCATCTGGAATTCCGCTTTTGATCATTTCAATCAACTCACTCTGGTCCATCGGCATTTCAGATTTCCTTTTACACTTTAAAAATTACAATAGTCATTTTTTCCTTCCGTTCAAGCGGGCGAAAACAAAATTACAAAATGAAGTATTTTT
>CAYLKN010000046.1:0-12030 GCA_964384335.1 uncultured Pseudobdellovibrionaceae bacterium | reverse complement strand
CATATTCCATTATAACCAGTTTAACGGTGATAAAATTACAAAACAAAAAATGATAGAGCATAAACGAAACGCTCAAGTTCAAAAAATAATAACACGCCTTTCATCCTCCAGCGTCATTTTCATCCTGGTGCCCGTGCTCATGGCCGTGCTGGTTGCCGGAACGGTTGCCCAGAAATATATCGGCCTGTACGAATCCCACAAAATCTTTTTTTCATTTTTCTATTTTTGGAACGGTGTTCCCGTACCCAGCGGACTTAGCCTTCTGGCCGTTTTTACCCTTTCGCTGCTGGCCAGGTTTCTTTTCCGGTCTGACTGGAGCCTGAAAAAAGCCGGGATACACATAACACATCTGGGCGTTATCGTTCTGCTTACAGGCGGGCTGGCATCCGCCGCGTCACAAAAAGAAAGCTATATAGTGATACCGGAAGGAAAAACCGGGCACTTCATTTCCGATTACCATAAACGCGAATTACTGATCCTCAAAAACGAACAGGTTCTGGAACGGGTTGAATTTAATACAATTCAGGAAAACAGCCCCCTTAAAACCCGGCCCGCCCTGCCTTTTGAAATATATGTCAAAAGTACATGCCGTAATTGCAGAATCGTAAAACGGGAAGCTGCAGAAAAGGATGGCTCCTCAAAGCTGAAATCCATGGCGCAATTTATGGCTCTCGAAAAAGGGGCTCTGGAACCTGACGACGAGATCAACATGAATGGCATGACACTCGAAATTTCAGGGACTTCCAATGCCGGAGACGGGCAATACATTCTCTTTGAAAGCATGCCAGATCCGATTGTTCTGGAAGATAAAGAAAACACATATGAATTAATTCTCGGAAAGGCGCAAAGGCCCCTGCCCTTCTCAATCACACTTCGGGATTTTGAAAAAGATCTTTACCCCGGCACCCGTATGGCAAAGTCATACAGCTCGGAAATTCTCGTACGCGACGGCGAAATGCAGTGGCCTGCCCGCATTGAAATGAACCGGCCGTTCCGATATAAAAATTTCACGTTCTTTCAGTCTTCTTTTCTGGAAAACGATAAAGAAACCGCAACGGTTCTTTCGGTTGTTTACAATGAAAACTGGCCGGTTCCCTACATCGCCTCCCTGATACTGGTTTTTGGTCTGTTTCTTCATGGTTTGATTATGCTCTGCGATACAAAAAAGGTCCGGAAACAGGTTTAATCAGGCCGGAGGGCGTTACACAGGTTATTCTGTGCATCGCAGTCGGGATGAAACGTTAACAACACTTCCATGTGCTTGCTTTCGTTTTAGCTTAATGGTTTTCTTAAGTCCGTAACCGGCCAATTTAAGAGGGTAATTTGCCTTGTCTTTAATGCGTATTATAGCAAGAGTATTTATAGCGCTCCTTCTACTCAATCTGTCCGGGATGGAGGCTTACGCCCTGACAGATACGAATGAATTTTCAGAATTCCGCCGCCTGCCCGTTTTACATGAAGGGCGGATTAAACCGCTGGAAAGTTTTGCCCGTGTGCATCTCAAACAGTTCTCAGGAAAAGAAACAATCAACGGTAAACCTGCCGTTGCATGGCTTGCCGAAAGCCTTTTTCTTCCCCATGCAGCGGCAAATAATCCTGTCTTCAAAACAAACGACCCGAATGCCGCCCACTGGCTAGGTCTCCGGGATCAGCATCCCGGCATTTTAAGTTACAACGACCTTCAGTCTCTTTTCGTTAAAAACAGAGATCGCCTGCAAACCCTCATGAACAAAGACCCGCAGGATCTGCAAAACCATGAGCGTAAAATTCTGGATATGCACGACCATTACCTTATTTACGGCGGAATTTTAAAAGCATTTTCGGCCCTTTTACCGCTTCAGATAGAGATCCCGGAAAGCATAAAAAGACAAAAGCAATTCGCCTTTCCGGAAGGACCCGCATATCTTGAACTGAAAAAGCAGGAAACACGGATAAAAAACAGTCTCCAGCACGCGATCGAAAGCAAAAAAGATGATTTGGGTGCCTATACCGGGGATGAAAGAAAACTGATGCAGATTTTGTTAACCCTCCGGCTCCTTGACGCAACAGCCGAGCCTTTCCCTGCATTCAGGATAATTCCGCCGCAATGGGGGGAAGACGCCGGCATTTGGACGTCACCATGGCAGGCTTTGAAACAGGGTCAGGGTTCGCCGGAAACCTCCGCACTTCTTAATGCCTGGCAATCGGCCGCCAAAGCTTACAGATCCGGAGACAGTAGCGCGTGGAGGCTCAAAACACAGGAAATCTCACAAAAAACCTTGCGGGCGGAACATACCGGCAAACCTTCATATGTCCTTGATCTTGAAATATGGTACAGGATTATTGATCCCGTCTTTCTGGCAAAGATTGCGTATTGCCTTGTACTGAGTGCATTTGCACTGTCTTTTTTCTTGAGGTTCCATATCTTTCACAACCTGGGGCTTGGCTTTTTACTGTCCGGGATAACTCTTCATGCGGGGGCAGTAACGTCAAGGGTTGTAATCCTGGACCGCGCTCCGGTCGGCTCACTTTATGAATCGGCCTTATTCGTGAGCCTCATCATTCTTTTTGGCGGCGGACTGATTGCGGTAAAAACAGGAAAATCACTGATGCCTTTTATAATAACCGCCTTTGGCATGGGTACGTTGCTTATCGCACCGGTCATTGAACCGGACAGAGATAATCTTGAAAACCTGGTGGCAGTTTTAAACAATAATTTCTGGCTTTCAACACATGTTATAGCCATAACTCTGGGATATGGCCTTTGCATATTGTGTTCGGCCCTTGCTCATTATGCACTTGTGCAGAAAGCTTACTTCTCGGAATATTCCAAAGGCCTTCAAAAAACCATACATATTCTTGCGTTGATGTGCCTTGCCGTGGTGACACTCGGCACTTTTCTGGGCGGCATCTGGGCGGATCAGTCATGGGGCCGGTTCTGGGGATGGGACCCGAAGGAAAACGGGGCACTTTTAATTATGCTTTGGCTTATCTGGCTTTTACACGCCAGGATTGGTAAAAACATAGGTGAGACTGGCTATCTCGCCGGCATGGCATACCTTAGCGTTATAGTGGCGTTGTCATGGTTCGGTGTGAACCTGTTAAGCACCGGCCTGCACTCTTATGGGTTCATAAGCGGCCTTGCAAGCGGTCTGGCCGTTTTTCTCGTTGCCGAAACGGCTTTGATCGGCTTTCTCTGGTTTAAGACGAAAAACAATCAGTCATGGCGAAGAGATAATGTGGCGTAACCTTGGAATACTGATACTGGCCTTTTCCATTACGCTGGTCATTTCAATTGCCATAAGGGTTTACAGCGAGATGCCTCCCGACCCCCTTTCCGTTAACCCACAGGCCGGCCATACCGCGGCTTCGTCGGGTTCCGGCCCCGAACCATCGGAAAAAAAGGCTCCAGATTTCGTATTCAGGGACATAAACGAGAGCCAATTTGCACTTCGTGATTTCAAAGACAGGATCATACTTCTCAATTTCTGGGCATCCTGGTGCCTGCCGTGTGTGAAGGAGTTTCCGATCTTCGCCGAAATAACGTCCGCCTTCCCTGAAAAGCTTGTCCTGATCGCGGTGTCATCTGACCAGACCGAAGAGGAGATAAGACGTTTCAAACAAAGCCTGAAACAAAAGACGGGTGCAAATCTGGATCAGCCGAATATTCATCTTGTTCATGACCCTCAGAAAAAGATCACCCTCGGGATATTCAATACATTAAGACTTCCCGAAACGATTATCATAAACAAGGATCTGAAAATGGTTCATAAACTTATCGGTGCCGATTGGAATAAAAACGACCTTGAAAACAGAATCAAAAAACTAATTATAAACAGTGACCGTATTTAAATAATGTAAGTTTGCACTATATATTTATTTTTGCACTGCAATGTCACCGTCAGGGGTATTTTCATGAAAAATTCAGGCATATTAACTCTTTTCCTTATTTCAGGAATAACCGTTTTCCTTTTTCCGGTTTCCACTGCTCTGGCCCAACAGGGCCCGGTCCAGGTTATTGCTCACACTGTTCAGAAAGTTGAATTTATTGACGAGATCGAAGCCCTTGGAACACTCAGGGCGAATGAATCCGTGGATCTTACGGTAAATGTGACGGAGACGATAATGGCCATTCATTTCGAAGACGGCATGCGCGTGGATGAAGGCGATATCCTCGTTGAAATGACAAGCAAGGAAGAGAATGCACAGCTTTCGGAAGCATTGGCAACTTATGAAGAGGCAAAGCGCCAGTTCGAACGTGTAAAACCTTTGGTTGAAAGGGGAAATGCCTCCGAATCTGTCCTGGACGAACGCAGGCGTGAGTTTCAAACGGCAAAGGCGCGGTATGAAGCCATAGAATCCAGATTACAGGACCGCCTTGTTGTTGCACCGTTTGGCGGATTGGTAGGCTTGAGAAATATAAGCAAAGGCGCACTTGTAAGACCGGGTGATATTATAACCACAATTGTTGATGATTCGGTTATGAAACTTGATTTCCGGATACCAAGCATTTTTCTTTCATCAATCCACCCCAACCTTAAGATTGAAGCAGAAACAGTCGTCTTCAGAAACAGGAAATTCGAAGGAACGATTTCAAGCATCGATTCACGTATTGATCCCGTGACGCGTTCTGTTGCCGTTCGGGCCCTTATTGATAATCCGGACGGCCTTCTTCGGACCGGGCTTTTAATGACAGTTGAGCTGCAAAAAGACCCAAGACAGACACTTGTCATACCTGAAGAGGCCATATTGTCCGAAGGCCGGGAAAAATACGTTTTTATGATTGACACAAAGGATGACAAAAATACGGCCCTGAAAAGAGAAATTGAAATCGGAAGCCGCCGTCCGGGAGAAGTCGAGGTTCTATCCGGTCTTAGTGAAGGGGATGACATCATTACTCACGGCATTATCAAAGTCCGACCCGGATCCGAAGTGCACGTAAAAGCAAAAAACATTGATGACGAAGACATCGAAAACGTATTAAAACCTGACAAACCATCATGATACTTTCAGATATTTCCGTTACACGTCCGGTCTTCGCATCCGTTCTGGCCTTGCTTTTGATCACATTTGGAATTGTCTCTTTTGACAGACTTCCTCTGCGTCAGTATCCGGATATCGATCCGCCCGTTGTCTCGGTCGAAGTTACATATCCCGGTGCAGACGCAAGTATTGTCGAAACGCGCATAACTGAGATTGTTGAAGAACGCATTTCCGGAATCGAGGGCATAAAATTTATAGAGTCCACCAGCGAGGATGGGGAAGCAAACATTACAATAGAATTTAACGTGGACCGGGACATTGACGCCGCCGCAAACGATGTACGGGACAGAGTTTCGGGGATTCTGGACAATTTGCCGGAAGAAGCCGATCCGCCTGAAATTCAGAAAGTGGATTCGAATGACGATGTCATTATGTGGCTGAACCTGACCAGTGACAGAATGACTGTTCCCGAGTTAACGGATTACGCCGATAGGTATATCGTAGACCGGTTTTCCGTTCTTGACGGCGTTGCACGCGTTCGTATCGGCGGCGGGCAGACATATGCAATGCGCATATGGCTCGACCGGAAAGCCATGGCGGCCCGCGATTTGACAGTGAGCGATATTGAAGATGCATTAAGGGCAGAAAACGTTGAGTTTCCGGCCGGAAGCATCGATTCCGAACAAAAGCAGTTTACCGTAAGGCTTGAACGCAGTTTCAGAACCGTCGACTCGTTTAACAGACTTGTGCTGTATCGCGGCGATGATGGCTATCTCGTCCGCATGGGGGATATCGCCAGAGTTGAACTGGGTACAGTTGAAAACAGGACCTTTTTCCGAGGTAACATGGTGCCGATGGTTGGTATCGGTATTATCAAGCAATCTACCGCGAATACTATTGATGTGGCGCGGGCCGCACAAAAACAGGCCGAAATTGTCAATCAAAGCCTGCCAGACGGAATGGTTATAGAACAGAGTTACGATACATCCGTGTTTATTGAAGGTGCCATTGAAGAAGTTTACAAAACACTCTTTATTGCCATCGGACTTGTTATTTTCGTTATCTACTTATTTCTGGGAAGCATAAGGGCCATGCTTGTGCCTGCCGTTACAGTTCCAGTCTCTCTTATCGCCAGCTTTATCGTTTTGTATGCAATGGGTTTTTCAATAAACCTTTTGACCCTTCTTGCGCTCGTCCTGGCAATCGGTCTTGTTGTTGACGATGCGATCGTTGTTCTTGAAAACATAGTCCGGCGAATAAAAGAGAATAATGAAACACCGCTCGTGGCCGCATTCTATGGAACGCGCCAGGTTGCATTTGCCGTGGTTGCAACGACCCTTGTCCTGATCTCGGTTTTTGTTCCCATAACCTTCTTGGAAGGAGATCTGGGGCGGCTGTTTACTGAATTTGCAATTACAATGACCGCTGCCGTCGCCTTCTCAAGTTTTATAGCCCTGACCCTTTCGCCGATGATCGCCTCGAAAGTTATCAAGTTTAAGAGCACTCCGAGCAAGCTGGTCAGAGTAATCGACGGCAGTTTTAATAAAATCAGAACGGGATATACGGGCCTTTTATCAAAGCTGATAAAAAAGCCGACCTCTGTTTTTGTTGTGTTTCTGGTCCTTTTGGGCGGGTCTTATGGTTTGCTGCATCAAATACCGTCCGAATACACACCAAAAGAAGACCGCGGCGCTTTTTTTGTAATTGTAAACGGTCCGGAAGGTGCATCCTATGATTACATGACAGACTATATGAATGAAATTGAGCGCCGGATGATGAAATACGTGAACAACGGCGAAATGACCCGCCTTCTGGTGAGGGCACCACGCGCTTTTGGCAACATCGCGACTTTCAATTCCGGTATCGTTATCAGCGTTCTTGACGACTGGGGCGACCGCCGGTCCGCCTGGACTATTATGGATGAAATCCGCAAAGATCTTTCGGATCTGCCCGGTGTCAGGGCCTTTCCCGTCATGCGCCAGGGGTTTGGCGGTTCCACATCAAAACCTGTTCAGTTTGTTATTGGAGGGGGCACATATGAGCAGCTGGCGGAATGGAGAGACATCTTGATTGAAAAGATTAACGAAGACAATCCCGGACTTGCCGGGGTTGACTCCGATTACAAGGAAACCAAACCCCAGCTTGAAATCAATGTTAACTACGACCGGGCGGCGGAGCTTGGCATTCCCGTTGAAAACGTTGGACGCACCCTTCAGACCATGCTTGGTTCACGGAGCGTTACAACGTTCATTGATGAAGGCGAAGAATATGACGTTATTCTCGAAGGTGAAAGAGATGCCCAGAGAACACCAACCGATCTTAAAAACATCTATGTTCGGTCAGACAGAACAGATGAGCTGATTCCGCTTTCCAACATTGTCACTATCGAGGAATATGCCGCATCAAATACCCTGAACCGATACAATCGGGTGCGTGCGATTACGATTGAGGCCAATCTTGAAGACGGATATACGCTTGGCCAGGCGCTTGATTACCTGGAAGAACTCGCGCGGGAGCATCTGCCGGATAATGTCATTCTGGACTACAAAGGCGAATCCCAGGATTTTAAATACTCAGGCGGTTCAATCCTTTTTATTTTCCTGCTTGGCATTGCCGTTGTCTTTCTGGTTTTGGCCGCGCAGTTTGAAAATTACATCCACCCGCTTGTGATCATGCTTACCGTGCCGCTTGTCGTGGCCGGCGGGCTTTTGGGACTTTATGTTACAGGAAATTCACTCAACATCTATTCACAGATCGGATTGATAATGCTTGTGGGTCTGGCGGCCAAAAACGGTATTCTGATTGTGGAGTTCACAAACCAGCTTAGAGATAACGGCATGGAATTTTCAGAAGCCATTATGGAAGCCGCACGCACACGTCTGCGTCCGATTGTTATGACCGGAATAACGACTGCGGCAGGTTCAGTGCCGCTTATCCTGTCATTCGGGGCCGGGTCGGAAACACGTGCAGTCATCGGAATCGTCGTTTTCACAGGTGTTATAGCCGCAACATTTTTTACATTGTTCATTATTCCTGTTGCGTATAGTCTGCTTGCAAGAAACACAGGCTCCCCCGGAGACGTTAAAAGGCAGCTCGAAGCTGAAAAAGCAGGTTGACCCTTTCCCCGTCCTGGCGCATGACAAATTATGGTGTTGTCTTTTCTTAAAAAATGTTTTGTCGCGGGTGTTGTAAGCCTGGTTTGTCTTCCTTTGGCGGCAGTGGCTTTTCAGGCCTGGCAAACCGGATCCGAGAACCAGGCATTCATTCTTCAAAACGCATTGTCACAATACCTGCCGAATTCACTTCGTCTCGTATTTTTTGTGATTGCCGGATCTTCGGTTATCGGCGTGTCTGCCGCATGGGCCGTAACACACTTTCAGTTTGCCGGCAGACGCAGTCTGGAATGGCTTCTCATGACCCCGCTTGCCTTTCCGGCTTATATTATGGCTTACGCATATACGGATTTTCTCGATGTTGCCGGCCCTGTGCAATCCGCGTTGCGCGATTTAACGGGTCTTGAGGCAAGGCAGCTCTATTTTCCTGAGATCCGATCACTTGCGGGTGCAGCCTGTATTTTAAGCTTATGCCTTTATCCTTACGTCTATGTACTGGCACGTGCAGCGTTTGCGAAACAGGCCAGATCACAAATCGACGCCGCCAGGCTTCTTGGCGCCTCCCCCTTACGCATATTTTTTACTATCGCACTCCCCGGCGCATGGCCGCATATCGTTTTGGGGGTTATTCTTGTTACGATGGAAACGCTTTCTGATTTCGGCACCGTTTCCTATTTCGGTATTCAGGTTTTCTCCACGGGAATATACAATGCATGGACAGGATACGGAGATGTTGTAAGCGCAGCACAACTTTCGCTTATTCTTGTCACTCCTGTCCTGATCCTGATCTTCATGGAAAAATCCTTTCGTTACCGGATCGATTTTTCATCCGGTGATGATGATCGTAGCTTTCCCGCCGAAACTTTATCCGGAATACGCTCCCTTTTGTGCAGCTTTTTTTGCGCAATTCCTGTATTTCTGGGGTTTTTTATACCGCTTGTAATTTTACTGAAACTGGCTTTTTTCGATACAGACGGCATGTATTCCGTCTCTCTTACCGACACATTGATATCTCCTCTTTTAAACACAGTGTTGTTCGCCGGCATTGCCGCTTTGTGTGCGATAATACTGGCTGCGGCCATCTTTTTTGCAATTCGAAGAATACCGTCAGCCCCGCGCAGCGCATTACAGACTGCGGTAACCTATGGATACGGCTTTCCGGGGATTATAATCGGCCTTGGTTTTCTGATCGTGACCGGATGGTGGAAAACATTGGGCGGGCCGCTTTTGACCGGGAGTTTTATTTTTCTTATCTTTGCCTATATCGTTCGTTTTCTGGCGATACCTGTGAATGCGATTGAAGCCGCATATGCCAAAATTGGTGCCAGTATTTCCGATGCAGCCTCTCTTTTGGACAGGAATCCCGTCTCACGTTTTCTGAAAATCGACCTGCCTTTTATTTTACCGTCTTTATCCGGCACGGCGTTAATCCTGTTTATCGAGGTGATGAAGGAGCTTCCGATCACTTTGATATTAAGGCCCTTTGATTACGACACCCTGGCCATACGTGTTTATAACCTGGCGAGTGACGAAAGACTTGCGGAGGCCGCATTGCCGTCACTCCTCATTGTTGCGGCAGGGACGGTATCTGTATTTTTGCTGACGCGGTTTACACATAAAAAAAAGGACGCAGAAACATCTGCGCCCTGAAGGTATGGAAGATATACGTTCGCACGTATTCATTTCAAGGAAAGTTAATTTCCTCAAAAATCCTTTGTGCCGCGGCCTGATTTTTTCCATAAGCTTCGACATTTATGTCTTGCGGCTGAAAATCAATGAATTCTCCGGCAACATCATTTGGCCGGACACCGTCAACGACCGGAAATTCATTATTACCATCGGCAAAATAACGCTGGGCCTCTTCAGTTGCGAGATATTCCATAAACTTTACGGCGGCCTCTGCATTGTCTGACGCGTCCAGAATGCCCGCACCAGAAATATTCACGTGCGTTCCGCCATGTTCCGCATCCGGAAAGATCAATCCGACTTTCCGGGCTATTTCCTGATCCAGGGCATCTTCGGACCGGGCAAGTCGGAAGTGATAATAGCTGTTTACCACAGCCAGATCGCAGGCTCCGGCATGAATAGCCTTTATCTGGTCGGTATCGCCGCCCTGAGGTTTTCGTGCGAGGTTATCAAGCAGTCCTTTCGCCCAGTCTTTTGTGAAAGCCTCTCCTTTCAACTCAATCAGACTACCGGCCAGCGAAAGGTTGTAAATGTTGCCTGATGACCGGATACAAATGCGCCCCTTCCACTTTGGATCTGCAAGATCGGCATAACCTTGAATTTCGGAAGGATCGACATCATCCCTGTCATACGCAATAACCCGGGCGCGTGTTGAAAAACCGTACCACAGTCCTTCCGGATCCCTCAGGTCCTGCGGGATTTTTGAATCCAAGGTCTCTGATTCAACGGGCTGGAAAAGTCCGGCCTGCTCCGCACGCCAGAGGCGGCCGGCATCAACGGTTATAAACAGATCGGCAGGCGTATCCGCCCCCTCCTGCTCCAGCCGCGCAATAAGCGCATCGCCTTTACCATCGACGCGCCTGATCTCAATGCCGGTACGTTTTGTAAAATTATCATATAATGCCTCATCCGTCTGGTAGTGACGGGAAGAATAGATATGCAACGCATTGTCGCTGGCCATTGCCGGAATACATCCAAGTATACATGTTAATGCTGTTAGTGATCGGGTAACTGTTTTAATCATTTTGAAAATTCTCCTTGATTGCTAGTTAGTTTCTGCTGTATGTTGAATAACAGTATTGAGAATTATTCGCAACAAAGTTTTTTGAAATTCGATAAAATGTTTCTGACAGATTATTTGATGCCCGTACCTGTAAAAAGAGGCGTAAGCCCTGTGGATGACAACGTGCTTAAACTTCACGACATCCGGTTCGGTTACGGCAAAGGGAAAAACCAGTTAAAAACCATCAGTCTTGACGTAAAAAAAGGTGAATTTTTCTGCCTTCTCGGCCCATCCGGATGCGGGAAGACAACCCTTTTGAAAATCGTGGCCGGCCTACTTAAGCCGGATTCGGGGAAAATGGAGTTTAACACTGCCTGTCAAAAGCCGAAAACAGGCATGGTGTTTCAGGACCTGGCCCTGTTTCCACACATGACAGCACTGCAGAATATTGAATACGGCCTGAAAGGCATGAAAAAAAGGGAAAAAAGGAAAAAAGCCCTTCATTATTTGAATCGTGTCGGATTGCAGGATTACGCCAATGCCTGTCCACATACTTTGTCAGGGGGCCAGAAACAAAGACTTGCTCTGGCACGTGCACTCGCCCCTGAACCGGATCTTATACTTCTTGATGAACCTTTTGCATCACAGGATATGTATCTGCGCGAAAAGCTGCGGGATGATGTTCTGCATATTATTAAGGAGACCGGTGTTGCCGCACTTATGGTTACGCATGACCCGGACGAGGCAATGTTTCTGAGCGACCGTATGGCTGTTATGAAAGACGGAGAAATAATTCAATCCGGAACACCGGTATCACTGTATATGAATCCGGTGAATGATTATGTGGCCGGTTTTTTTGGATCCGTCAATCATTGCTTCGGAAAAGTTGATAATAACATGGTTCATACATGCCTTGGTTCCATTCCGGCGGATGGAATAGAAAACGGCAAATCAGTAAAAGTCGTTTTTCGCCCCGAATCCCTGATCCTTGACGACCACATTCCGGATCCCGCATGCCCTGAGAAAGAGAACGAACACGCGCACGGCAAAATTAATGAAATCAAAATTCTGCGGCATTCAACGCTGGTTCATCTGAACCTTTGTGATCCTGACGGAAAGCAGCAAGGGCATCATGTCCACGCCAGAATACCCGGAAAATTTGTTGCAAACGGCAATGGTTTGCAAGACATCCGCCTCGATACCTCAAAAGTCTTTATCTTTGAAGATACTCTTTGATAAAACCTTTCTCTTCAACATTGACAAAGC
>CAYLKN010000045.1:0-12650 GCA_964384335.1 uncultured Pseudobdellovibrionaceae bacterium | reverse complement strand
CAGTATTCAGGGGAGCGTCCTCAGTATTCAGGGGAGCGTCCTCAGTATTCAGGGGAGCGTCCTCAGTATTCAGGGGCGTATCCGGAAAGCCCTTTTTATCACGGCGGTTGCCGCCGTTATTGTTATTATCCGTATTCATTGAAACAACACATCCACAGGTTCAACTTTATAACTTTTATCAAGATTCAGTGTTAAGATCTGGTCAGACAAAGCCAGATAATCTTTACGGAATGTAACAAATAACAGTGTTCTTTTGCCACGCATGCTGTCAATAGCTTTGTAAAGGATACTTCCGATATCTCCTTCCTGAAACTGATTTGGCAATTCGTCGATAAGGACGATCGGTGCTTCCTGGACATGCATGCGTGCAAGAGCAAGTTTAAAGGTAAAAGACGGGGACATATATTCCTGTTTCGCCACCTGCATCGGCGTAAAAAGTCTGTTTTCAAGGGCCATAACATCTTCCAGAGCACCGCTGAATTCAAGGGCTTTTAAAACCTCCTGCTCGGTTGCAAGCGGGTTGGAAAGACGGATATTGTCAATAACGCTTCCCTGGAAAAAGTCATGTATCTGTGGAATATAGGAAGCTTGGCGTCTTATGTCCCGCGGGTCGATCTGGCGAATATCGAAATTATCTATTCTTACATATCCGCCAGAAACCGGGTACATGCCCTGAATAATCTTGAAAAGAGTCGATTTCCCGGTACCGGCAGGACCTGTAATTGCAAAGGCTTCCCCGGCTTCGATAGTAAAGGACAAATCCTTATAAACCAGATCACCGCCATCCTGATAACGCATGCTGACATTCTCAAACTCAATACTCCCGCGGATTTTAGGCAGTTTTGAAACTTTAAGCGAGGCACTTTCCTCAGTTTCAAGATCCGTAATCTGGTTTACCTGATCAATACTGCTTCTCAACTGCTCCAGCCTCGGGATGGAAAGACAAAGACTTTGAAACGGTCCGAGAACACGCCATATAAGGATCATAGATCCGACCAGTCCGCCCGTGGACATCGTGTTGTTCCAGATGAGGAAGGTTCCGTAACCGATAAGCGCGACAAGCCCGATCATAGAAATGCTTTGCGTTAACGTTTCGGCAATACTGCCGATCCATTGCAAACGAAAATTGGAAGTAGCGTCGCGTCCCGAAAGCTGCCGGAATTTCTGAAACCATAGATCAAACATGCCATTGCCTTTAATTGTTGCAAGGCTTTCCAGTGTTTCCAGCATGAATTGCTGTCTGATCGTGCTTGAACGGGCCGATTTTCTGATCTGCATAACCTGAAATTTTCGCATTATGAAGAAAAGAGCGGCAAGTATTATGGCAAAAATTATTGGTATAATCACAAGCGGACCGGCTATAAGATAAATGATAATCAGGCTGAGAACGGTAAACGGCATTTCGATTGCGGATAAAAATACCCCTCCGCTAAAAAAATCCCGGGCAGTTTCAAATGTTCTTACACGCGCTATCTGCCCTGTAACGGAAGTATTTTCGATGTATCTGGGCGTTAAAGACAACATATGTGCAAAAATCCTGTTCCCGACAATGTTATCAAGGCGCGCCGTCAGCCAGGACAAGGACTGCGAACGCAGATGTCTTAAGGTCCATTCGGTAACAATTGCCAAAGCCATTCCGCAGGCAAGCATTGCAAGAGTATTGAGTGAACCTGAACTTAATACCCGTTCATAGATCATCACAATAAAAACCGGAGGCGCGAGTGCAAAAATATTTAAAATCAGGCCAATCAGAAAGATCTGACTAAACGTGCCCTGAAATCTGCTTAAAACCGCTCCGAACCAGCTTCTTCCGGTAATTTCCCTTATAAATCGGGACATAACCGTTTTGCTTTCATCAAAAGGTGTAAAAATATGAAAACAGTTTTTGGCCGATGCGATCCGGGAATTTTCTTCAATCGTTTCATAACCGCCAGCAGAAGCGTTATAGGCATACCAGCCCTGTTCTGTTTTCCGGACAATAACGTACACATCATCATCCTGGCGCGCCGGTTCGAGGAGGCATGGTATTAACCTGGTATCAAGCATTTCGAGCCGGCTTGTAAAAGATCTGGAAAAATGCCCGAGATTGGCCATTGCATTCAGAAGATCAAGCTTGTCAATCATCTTGTGATGGAAAGGCATGCAGCTAAGAACGGCATAAAGCTCCATCTTGGGCTCTTTACTGAATATCAGGGCGTAAAGGGCGTTTTCCCATTCCGTTTCAATGGAATCTTTGGCCATTACAACTGGCCGCATCCGGTTTTTCAGAGACTGAACAGGATCTTGATTGCTTTCATGATATGTTTGTTTTGTGTCTTTAATTGCTTGCGGCATATACAAGGCATTGTCCCGGTTTGAAAATCAGATCCCGATTAAACCCGATTAAAGTAGATAAAGATTAGATAGGCCCAGATAGTTTAAAAGTGATTTTAAGAATAGCACGAGCATACAATACTAATATTATAAAAAAACAATAAGAATTATAATACTATACTTTGGTTAGTGTTCCTCCCTGAATTGTATAATATTCATCGCAGATCGAGTTCAGGTTTCTGTCGCCGGAAACCAGAACAATTGTTACATTGCCTTTAAGTCTAGCGAGCAGGCGAAAAAGAACATTGTAGCTTTCAAAATCCAGATCAAGGTTCGGTTCGTCAAACAATATCAGTTTCGGTCTGGTTGCCAGCGTTCTGGCAATGGCTATCCTTTGTCTTAAATCAGGCTGTACAGAATCGCCGGCTTTACCGCTCAGCATAGTATCGAAACCGGAGGGCAGTTTGATGATTTCACTGTTGAGATCAAGCATTGCCGCTGCCTCCTGTGCCTGGTCATCAGGCGTAAGGCCAAAGCGGGTTATATTGTCCCGTATTGTTCCCCGGAAAAGAACGCCCCGGCTTTCAACAAGACCCACATGCATGGGAAGTTCTTTCTGGGCGTACTGGTTAACAGGATACCCGTCCACGAGAATTTCCCCTTTCTCAGGGGGATAAACTCCGCAAAACAGCTTCATCAAGGTCGATTTTCCCGCCCCAAAATCACCTTTGACACCAATCATTGTCCCGGGATTCAGTTTAAGATCAAGGTTATGAAAGAGGTAATTGTCCTCACCTGCGTAACGAAAAGACATTGCCTTTACTTCCAGCCTGCCTTCCGGCTCTGATTTCAGACTGCCGCCCGTTGCCATGTCGTTATAAAGGTCATTTGTCGGCCTGTCAGTCGGCATGGACAAAAGGTCTGCAAGTTCCTTGTATGAATGTATCGACTCCCGCTTTTTGATATAACTTTGCACAATTTTTTGTATGGGTTGCAGGATACGCCCGTTTATAACGATTGTTGCAATCAGACTTCCTGTGGTAAGGGATCCGTTGATAACCAGATATGCGCCGCAGCTGACAACTGCAAATGTCATAATGCCGGAGAAAATACTCCCCAGGTTGGCGATGGAGGAGTTCAGTATGGCAACGCGATACTGTGCCATGCCCATATCCTCCTTTAGTTTTTCATATTTTCGCTCAAAAAGCTTTTCATTGGCGAATGCTTTTATGGAATGAATTCCGCTCAGAGTGTTAACAAGAAAGCTGTAGCGTTTTTCATCATGCTCGTCCCTGATCTCAATCGCATCCTTCAATTTAAAACTGATAGAAAGGGCAAGCGCGATATAAAGGCTTACGATCACAAGCGGCACAAGCGTCAGCCACCCTGCAATGTAAATCAGAAGTATGAAAAAAACAGGTAAAAGGAATGTTTCACACGCGGCAACAAAATTCCCGCCGGTAAAATCATCCTTAATTCCGTTGACGGAAGCCAGTTTCTGCAAATGGATTCCGGGGTCGAAATTCGGTATTTTGGAAAAGTCCGAGTGGATAGTATGAAAAAACACCTTGCAGTTCATTTTGTGTTCAAAGATCGCGTTTGCATTGGCCACAAGATAGCTTCGGCCTATGCGGATCAGGCCCTCGATAAGCAGCGCGACGATTACGCCGCCAAGCAAAATTGGCAGGGTTCCGCCATCCGGGTTGGAAAGAATCCGGTCATAGACCTGAAGTGTCATGATTGGAACACTCAGAGACAAAAAGGACATTGTGAGTGTGGCCAGGGCGATAAGCACATGATCCGTGAGGAAAAGGCCGTCCTGTTTTACAATGTGCCTGATGAATTTTTTGGGATTGTCTGTTGTTTGCTCAGATGAGGGTGTATTTACAATGGTTTCGGCAGTCATTAAAGAACATTTCCAGTAATATCGTCCATATTTTCATCGGGGATGTCGAGGGCGAAAGTATCACCGTCAGGATCAGGCAGGTTGCCGGAAAGGGGATCGTTAATCTGTGCAAAGTCACTGACCATATCCTTGACTTCCTGGGTCCAGTCGGCCTGTATTGCAGGCTCCTGGGCATTGGCTATCTGTTCCAGGGCGGTGTTGACTTCGGAGTTGATGTTGGCAAGCAAGGTATTTATCTCCTGCTGGATTGTGTGGCCGGTGACAATACTGTCGATTACAAATTCGGCAGCCTGTTGGGATATATTACCATCATTAACGTCACTGATCAAAGCTTCGGCGCTTGCGGTATCAATGTCCCCTTCAGCAACTTCACTCATAAGGTCGGCGGCTGTGTCATCATCAAGACTGTTTTGATTGTCGATAAGATCAAATAAGGTCTCAAAACTGGCATCACTGACAGTTGCACTTTCAATGGCATAAATCATTTCATGTGCGTTTGCCGGATCAATATTTCCGTTTTCAAGACCGTCAATAAAGTCTCCCAGCCCGTCAGCATTGATATTGGAAGAATTGAAGGAACTGATCAGGGATTCCGCATCTGTGGCCGAGAGTTTTCCGTTTACGATATGATCCATAAAATGAACTGCCCTCTCTGCAGTCAGCTGTGCATTATCGACCATCGTGAACACGGAATTGAGCGTATTGCCGTCAAGCTCGCCTTCACTTACAAGATACATTGTTCCCTGTAACGTTGTATCGGACAATGTTCCGGCAATCAGAAAATCGGTGAGATCAAGAACCGAGTTCGCATTCAGACCTCCCTGCCCCGCCGCTTCAAATATGTCGAGGGCATACATTTCATCCAGATCTCCGGTTTCGATTTTATCCAGAACGGCATTGTTTTGGGTATTGTTTAATCCGTTCTGGGTTATCTGATAACCGATATCCATGGCTGTGGACTCGCCAAGATTTCCGCTGTCCATCGCACGGAGGATTTTATTGAATACGGTATCTGACATCTGCGAGTTTCCAACATACTCTGTAAACATGTTAATGTTTTCATATGCAAGATTTCCTGTTTCCTGAAGCTGCATAATATTATCAATGGTTTGGTCCTCAAGCGTTCCGGCACTATTAAGCGCCATGATATTTTCAAAAAGCACGGGATTTAAGGTTCCATTGGAAAGATCAGAAACCAGCGCGGCTTTTGCGGGCATCCCAAAACCCGCATTGATCAGATCTGTAACCGTGTTCTGATTTAAAAGCCCTTCGGAATTGATCTGGATCATTATATCGTTTGCCGTTACGGAGTCAGTCAGTGCGGTAAGGTCGGCATTCAACTGGTTGTTAAAGGCATTGACATCTGCAACGTTGGCATCAATGGCGGCCGGACCCTGGGCCTGTGAAGAGGCATCGTTTATAATGCTTGATACCTGGGCTGAGGACATTGTGTTGTTGTTGAGCTTCATAAGTAAGCGCAACGCCGTTGATTCGTAAATAAAGCCGCTTTCAACTGAAACGGTGAGATTATCCACCTCTCCGTCTGAAAGCTGGGTTTGCTGCATTATTTCCTGAGCCAGTCGCGCGTAAACATAACCGTCCGCGGACACATCATTAATATAGGCGGTGATAAGATCGTCCGCGTTATCTATCCATGTGGATTCTGATAAAGCCATATCCATAATCGGTTCACTGGAAAGCGCATTAATTTCACCGGCGGCAAAACTCTGGATAATTTTTGTGGTCAGAGCTTGCCCACTGCCGCCTGAAGTTGAAAGAGACGCAAGCTTTGAAAAATAGTCCGGGGTGATTATGCCGTCATCAATGGCTTCCAGTATGGCCGAATATTCAACGTCGGTGATTGCAGATGTACTGTAAAACTGGGTGAGTCCGTCAACCTGAGCACCGGCCAGTATGCCGTTTTCTACTTTTTGAAGAATGTTTTCAACCTGCGTGTTATCCAGATTGCCTGATGTGACAACACTTTCCATGGCCATGGCCGTTTCCACACCGATGTTACCGCCATGAAGAGCATCGATTATGGCGTTTGCACTTTCATTGCCGGCATCCGCCATCATAATCAGGCGTCCGGCCTGTAAATCTGTGAGAGTTGAATCATTGTAAAGGCTTAACAGATTGTTTGCGCTTGTTGCATTTAAACCGCCATCGGCTATTGCCCTTATCAATGCAACGGCCTCTCCGTCCGAAAAGACCCCGGAATCAACATGAAGGATCATACTGTCCAGTGTTTCCCCTTCCAGGCGCCCGTATTCAATCTGATCGGCCATCTCCTGGGCTTCATCGACGGTCAGCGCGGTGCTGTCAATCAACCTGATTATGTTTTCAACCGTAAACCCGTCAACATGCGGATCTGCACCTTCGTCTTTGTCAAGCGCAAACAGGCTGCGTATAAGCCCTGCGTTTTCAACTTCATTTGCACCGTCATTCTGGTCGATAAAGTTTACGACATTATCAAAAATGGTCTCTGAACCACTGGAAGCATTTGCATACTCGATCATGAAATTCATATTTTCAATATTAAGTTCCCCGGCGAAAACTTTCTCCATCATTAAAACGGCTGCAGCCGCGGATACAGACAGCGTTGCGACCATATTCATAAAAATATTTATGTTGCCGTAGGAAATTCGCCCCGTTTGCGTTTTCTGAAGAATATCTGCGGCAATATTGGCATTCAGCCCGTCATTATCGATCAGACTGATAAATTGATCGGCGGCCGTTTCATTCAGGTCCCCACTGGCCAGATCTTCAATAAGAATCGTGGCAAAAGCAACATTGCTCATCGCATCGTGAAGCTTTGCAAAGATTGCATCACCATCGAATTCGACAACATAGTTTGAAGCCAGGGCGAATGTATCCCCGACATCCCACGTGCCATCCGGCTGAATGAATATGCTTTCCCCGTCTGCAGGTGCCACAGGAGCAGTTCCGCCGTCCCAGTTTGTGAAGATGATTTCCTGCCCGGCCTCCGGTCCGTAACCCCATGAAAATGCGTCCTCAGCCTGGTTATAATTTCCGCCGACGAATATGTAATTGCTTCCTGCGATACCGCTGATGAAGTCGTTTTCCTCGATTGTGGTTATAGTGGCAAGGAATCCTGTTTCTCCGGCAATATCGAGTGATGCCGCGTTGGTTTCCGCAGCGTCCTGGTCAGCGGGTGCACTAACATATAGATAGAAATTTCCCGTATCCGTGCTGTATTGCAGACCCGCCATCGACGCTTCAATCTGAGTTACGTTTATCAGACCGGATGTTGCGGTATCTTCGTAATTCTTGATAAACGACAGGATACTGTTCAGACCGGAAGACGTTATTGTCGATCCGTAGGCACTCGTCAGGGTGTTGACGGTGTCAACAGAAAGCGTTTGTTCGGCAAGGTTGTCAAGAATTTTCTGACTTAAACCAAGGTCGCCCGCCACGGTTTCAAAACCTGAAACGACATCTATGTGCACCTGTGTTGTTTCCCCGCCTATTATCAACGTTTCGATGTTGGAGGGAATATCCAGTGTGTCGTTCACTGTTACGTCAACTGTTTCGGTTGTGGTGTTGGTTCCGTCCGTTACCTCAATGGTGAGGGTGTAACTTCCGATGTTTTCAAAATCAAGTTCGGTTAGTGTTGTTATTTCCCCGGTATTTACATCGATATCGAACGCTCCGTCAGTATTTCCTCCTGATATTGCAAAACTTATACTGTCCGTAAGATCGCTATCGTCCGCGATGACTGTTCCAACGCTTGCCCCGGCGGAAATGTTTTCGTCGATATCGAAAGTCTGGCCGGTCTGTATTGTCGGTGAAAATTCGTTAACATCATCGATAGTAATCGTGAGGGCTTCAGTAACGGTATTAATTCCGTCCGATATATCCACCTCAAGGGTAAAGACGTTTTGTGTTTCAGCATCCAGAGATCCGTCAAGAGTAATGACTCCGGTTGCGCTGTCGATTGTAAAAAGTCCGCTGCCGCTTCCGCCGGTTACAGCATATACGACCGAGGCACTGTCGATATCGTCGGCGGTTACAGTGAAAACCGATGAACCGGATATCTGGTCTTCGCCAACTGCAAACACGTCGGCAGAGGTTACAGTGGGAGGGTTATTGGCAAAAACTTCAAAATTCCGAATACGGCCTGATTTGCTGAACTTATCATCCATAAACAGGCGCATGCTTACCACTTCACCCGTGAAATGTGTTCCAAGATCAACGGTCACCTCATCCCATTGCGTTGCGCCAGGTGTTGGAAGATTTATGGTATGAAGTACATTATTGCTTGCGTCTAAAAGCTCCATACGATAGAAATCTATGTTCATTTCGGCATAGCTTTCAAATCGTATAATAGTACTTGAATTAACAGAAAAATTATCAATGTCGTAAACTTGCGAAGTTGGGCCAGAGCCTGGCTTATCCAAAATAACCTCATTCATACCGGCAAAATCGATGTTTTGAACGGTATCATTGGCAACATCCGTAATCATTACAATCAAATCGCTGCCGTCAATGTCCGACTGTCCGGCCAGTCCAAGAATGCTCTGAGCCTCAGTCTCCGTAACATTCGGGTCGTACATTTTTTCAAAGAATTCGGCTTTTTGTGAGTTGTCCATAACAAGCGGATCAATACTCCCGACTGTGGTAAGCGCACCCGGATAGGGCAATGTGAAACTGTTGGCCACTATATCCGGATAGAAGGAATTGTTCATTGCTTCACCGTTAATATCACCCAGAGTATTTGCAATCTCCAATGCCGTGGCGCTATCCCCAAATTCACCGTTCCTGAGGTCACTGGAAAATGTTTTTACAAAGTCCATTGCGTCCGTATCCCGTCCGCCATCATCTAAATAGTTTGCAAGTCGTATTACGGTTTGAACTTCGTTGGCATCCCCATTTGTCAGGATGTGAACCAGATTTTCGATATCGCCCTGATCAAGCTGTGTGCTCGTCTGAACCGCTGTGACGCCCAGAACAAACTGATCCGCGTCTGTACCGTCAAAGTAACTGCTCGTTGAAAGCGCGTTAATCACATCATCCACGAAGGTTCCATAGGGCGCGCCGCCGCCATCTATCAACGCCTGTGTAAATGCCGGAACTTCAAAGTGATTGCCGAAATGCCCGTCTTTCATTGCTGTAACGATGGCCTGGCCTTCTGCGGCAGAAATGGCCGCATCACCCAAATCGTTGAGAATATCAATATAAGCCGTGGCATTTGCAAAGCTTGTTGCGCTACCCAGCAAATCTGCAATTTCAATCAATGCACCCGTGTAAGGCTCCGTTCCGCTATTTGCGACAGTCATAAACTGGTCCAGCAAAGTATTGTCCATGTTGTTGTTACGTGCGGCGGCGATATCAATAATCACTTCGCCTGTAATACGCGGGTTATTTTCATCTGCGGCCATGGTGGCCAGATCAAGTGCATTCTGAAGTGATATTCCAGGATTGACGTACACGTTATGGAGCGCTTCGGCTGCCGCTTCGGAAATATCCGTGTCCTGAAGCAGAGCATAGAGATCAACAATATCTTCGGCTACGGCCGTGTCGGAGGCATTATCAATCAGTGTAATAAATTCGCCGATCGCATCTGTATAAGGCTTTGTCCCTGTGAAATAACCGGCAAGCTGGTCAATCTGGATGAATGTGGCGTCATTATTCGTTACAAGATCAAGCATAGCTGTGGCTTGCCCGCCATTTATATCATTTTGTACCAGAGCCTGGGCGACGCTATCAATCATGCTGTACATTCCCGAATTCGGCGCATTTGCTGTTACAAAATTATCAAAGGCGCTGACTTCCGAAGCTCCAAATCCATTGCCTGCATTTGATTTTGATAAGGCAATATTATTTAATGCGTCATCGCTAATGTGGCCGTTTACTACATGGCCTGCTAAACTGTTGAAATCGTTAAAGGCGTCTTGACCGTTTGTGGCGACGTTTTCGGCCGTCTGTAATGATATCTGGCGGGAGCCGCTATTTGCATCTGAGGTTAGTGTTTCGAAAAGTCCGCGAACACCATCTATGCTTCCGTCAAATAAGCTGCCGTCATTGTAGTAAGAAATTAAATCATTTACAGCGCCAGAATAAGGCTCACCGTTTTGCGCCATGTCAATCACAGTAAGAATTTCTTCGTTTTGCACGACTGGGCGGGTAAAGGATGTGAGTAAATTCTGTATTGAAACGTCATTCAGCAAAAGGTTGTCACTGGCGCCTATTGTTGCCAGATCGAGCGCATTTTGGGCCGTCAGGCCATCATCGGCAATCGCATCATGTATTGCCCGGGCTGTATCCTCTTCGACATTCGTATCGGATAATTGCACCAGGATATCTGTAGCTTCTGACCCTGTAACAGGAGATGTGTTGATTAAATCAACAAATTCCTGGAAGGCTCCTGAATAGGGCTCCCCGTTTGTGACCACCGTCATCAGATCTGTAAGCTCGGCATCGGTGAAATGCCCGTCCGAGATCCCTTCGAGAAGAAGCGCTTTATCCGATCCTGCCAGATCACCGGCGGGAATATCCAGGAACTGAGCGAGTGTGGCAAAAGTAATCGGCGTACCCGCTTCGGCATCGGCCAGAATAGAAACCATTTCATTCGCATCAAGTGAACCATGTGTCTGGACGAGTGAGAGAATTTCGACAACCTGATCAGCGGTTAAATTGGTTCCAAGATGGCCCACTAATTGACCCACAAGATCGGTTTCCGGGGCACTGTCGAGGGCAGTATTTGTTGCCGCAAAGCCTGACAGTACAGCGGCGCCATCAAATTCAACGACATATTCACTGACATTTCCGCTATTCAGAGCGCCATCCTCCCATTTTCCGCCACTGCGCATAACAAGGGCATTATAAGACCCTGTGTCATTGTTGGGCTCGCCGGCCACGAAGTTCTCATATCCGATGCCCGCGCCACTATCATAGAAAACCTGTCCTGCCTCTGCGCCGTCAATCCATTTCCAGGTTCCTTCATTAGCTTCATCCGATCCGCCCAGAAATGTTCTGTTTGATCGATCGTTGATCAAAGCGTCGATCGTGTTATTTTCTGACCCGGATGTAATTGTGGCCAGATGACCGTTTTCCCCGTAAAGGCTCATGGATGCGGCGTTGGATTGCGCCGTATTGTAATTTTCCGCGCTCGCAACATATTGGTAGAAATTACCGCTTTCCGGATTATAGGCAAGGTTCGACGGATTTGTATTTATGATTGTTTGCGCCTGTGCGGCCGGGATAGCGACATCCGTTAGATAATCCATTATGGCCTGCGCCTGGGTTGAGTCCAGATCCGATCCGTTCAGTGTAGTTAAGAACGCCTGCATCTCATCAAAATCATAGCCCTTATCATACGCATCGATAAGATCCTGCGCGATCTGTGTTGTCATTTCCGAGGCATTGTGAATGTCGTTCAACAATGTTACGGCCTCGCCAGGATCACTGAAACTGCCGGTCTTTATTCGTGAGACGACATCGTCAACTGCATTTGCGTAAGGTTCACTGCCCGCAATATTCGATAAGGTTTCAACTTGAGAAAGGCTTAAATCGTCAGGTATGAAATCAAGCATATCCTTGGCCGTCAAAGTACTTATATAATCTTCGGCAAGGGCCTGTGACCAGGCATCCATCATGGATGTCAGTTCTGTACCGGGAGTTTGACTGTCAAGGAAACTATTCACCTGCGCCAAATCGCCGTGAAGGAAGGTATTCCCATTATCCTGATCGTAAGTAACGAATAAGTTCGTCATGGCATCGGGCGATATTTTACCGGCCTGCATTTCATTAATTAATTCAGAGAATTCCGCAGAGGCAGAATTTGTAAGGTATACTGAGTTCAGGGCATTGCCGATTTCTGCAAGCTGAGTTGCATTTAAATCATTGACGGAGCCAGTTTCCTGTGCGGTTAAGCTGTCGGTTAAGTCAACAAGCAGATCGCCAACCCGATCGACGGCGACGACCCCTGCCCCCATTTCACTGCTCATATAATTAAAAAAGTCTTCTGCGGCGCCCGGATAAGGCTCCCCTTCCTGGGCGACGTAAATTATTTTCCGGATATCATCATCCCGAAACGTAACTTGCGTTAGCCCGTTCAGAAGATCTTGTGCAAAAGTGTTATCGATGACCGTGTTTGTTGCATCTGCCACCACGGACGCAAGATCAAGCGCCCCTTGCGGGGAGAGCTGGTCATTTGTATCAGTTGCCGCCAGGGCATCATGTATGGCTTCGGCGGTGGCGGGGGCAACATCGGGATCCGCCAGTTGAGTGTAAATATCAGCGGCTTCCTGGCCTGTAAGCGTATTATCGTTCACCAGGGCGATAAATTCATTCAGGGCCTCGTCGTCCGTCCCATAAGGTTTATTATCCGCGATCTGGAAATCTAATAAGGTCTCAATCTGGATGAATGTGGCGTCATTATTCGTTACAAGATCAAGCATAGCTGTGG
>CAYLKN010000044.1:0-13067 GCA_964384335.1 uncultured Pseudobdellovibrionaceae bacterium | reverse complement strand
GTTACGTCAACGCTCGACCTGCCGTTCACGCAGTCGCACACAATGGCGCAACGGATCGCCATGATTGCGCTCGAACAAAACAGGCGGCAAAAACAAGTCCTGTTCCCGGCCAACCTTGTCGGCTTCCAGCTTGCAGCGGGAAATACGGTGGCCGTGAACCTGCCGCGTTTCGGCCTCGCCGGGCTGCCCTGCATCGTCGATACCTGGAGCATGACGGAGGATCTGGGCGTTGACTTGATCCTGAACGAGGACGGATCGAACATATACGAATTTTCGCAAAGCGACCTGATCGCGCTGGACGGCTCCCAAACCGTCATTGCCCCAAACAATGCGTCCGTGCCGCCGGGCGTGCCGCAAAACCCGGTGGCGACGGCAGGAGATGACACTATTCACATTAGCTGGGACCCGGTCACGGACAGCGACCTGCGCTATGTCGAGGTCTGGGAGCACACAGCCAGCACCCCGGACCCGGAAACCGACGCCTCCCGCATAGCGGAAGTTTACGGCAATGAATTAACGCGCAACGGCCTTCCGGGCGGCGAAACCCGGTACTACTGGATGCGGTCCGTGGACCGCTACGGCAATAAATCGGCGTTCACCGCGCCGGTCAACGACACGACGACCGGCACGGCGGACGTCGTCCTTGCATTGGAGTGATGAAACATGGCGACAACAAAGAAAATTTCAGAACTGCCTGATGCGGATACGCCCCTGAGCGGCACTGAATACATACCAATTGTCCAGGAAGGCGCGACGGTAAAGACCACGCCCGACGAGATGCGGGACGGGCTTGCGGCGGACGGGCACACTCATACCCTAACCGACATTACGGATGCAGGCACGGCAGCCGGATCGGCCATTGAGGATTTTGCCAGCGCCGCCCAGGGCGCTCTGGCGGATACGGCCTTGCAGCCTGCCGATGTGGGAAGCGCGGCCTATAACGACACAGGCGATTTCGCCACGGCGTCCCAGGGGGCGAAAGCGGATACAGCCGTGCAGCCCGGCGATCTGGCAACGGTTGCGACAAGCGGCGAATATGACGATCTCTTGAATGCGCCGCATCCCGGTTTGATCAACGCGGTCATCAACGGCGGCTGCATGGTTTCGCACCGGGGCGACAAGACGCTGGATAATACATGGCAATACGGGCCGGTGGACCTGCTGGCCGTCAAGGCCGAAGGCACCGTATCCGCCGGGACAGTCAAGCAATTCAGCGGCGCTTATACCCTCACAGTCACGGGCATGGCCTGCATGGTGGAAGACACAACGCTGGACGCCTCCGGGGCTGTGCTGTTCCGCTGCCGCATTGAATCGCGGGACGCGCGGGCTTTTGCCAACCAGGCTGCGCATTTCTCGGCGCGCACGTATCACGATAGCGGTGCCACGCTGGATTATATCATCACCGTGCGCAAGGCCGATTCCGAAGACGATTTTGCCAGTACGACGGATATCGACAGCGCCACAGTGCAGGTTGCCAATGATACCAACGATACGATTGAATTCTCCGTTGCCGATATGGGCGATTGCCGCAACGGGATTGAGATCGAGGTCAAGATCGACTGTGGGGCGGTTACGGCGAAAGACTTCTTTATGGCCGAACAGCAATTCTCTATCGGCAGCGTCAAGCGGGATTTCGAATTCCGGCCCGTTGCCGTGGAACAGGAATTTGTGCACCGGTATTTGCGGCCTGTCACCGGCCTTGTTGCCGTTGCCAACTCGGCTAGCAATATGCAAGTCGTATTAAACCATCCGGGTATGCGCGCCGCACCCGGCTATGAAGTGACGGCGGCCCTGGCCTTTACGGACGGTTATACAGCCGACTTCACGCAGTCTTCGGCGCATATCGGAACAATCCATGACAACAACAAGGATCATGGCCGGGCCGATATCGCCTTGTTTTCAGGCCTGACCAGCGGGCGCTTCCATATCCAGCGCGGGATGGGCGGGACGATCCTTGCCAGTGCGGAGCTGTAAGCCATGGCGAAAATCAACAACATCCTGACGCCCGGCCAGAACGTGAACAAGCTGGACTTCCGCAAATACCTGTCCAGCCGGGAAATTGCCGTGCCGCAAGATTACGGCGCTTACGGAGACGGTATTGCCGACGATACGGATGCGATTAATACCGCACTTTCTGAAAACGCCGCCGTCTTCCTGCCGCCCGGTACATACCGCACCACCGCGCCTGTCGAGGTTGGTTATGGCCGAATGCTGTTCGGCGCGGGCGACGGCTCCGTCATTCAGGCGCGGGAAGAGCCTTATGACCCGGTTGAATTGCCGGACTATCCGTCAAATTACAATGCCATTGATATGGTGGACGGCTACAGCACTGTTAAAGATTTGCGGGTTGTCGGCGGGGCGACCGGCATTATGCTCTATGGCCGCGACGGGCCGTGCGTGAAAAACATCGTCGAAAACGTCTCGATATGGGATTGCATTAACGGTATAACCTTCGACGGCTGGAACGACACGGACAAGCCCTGTTACTGGAACAATGCCAGCCGCATTCTGGTAGCCCGCCCGCAATTAAACGGCGTCCTGTTCACGGTTACGCCGTCCGATTGGGGCGATCCGGACACGTTCGGCGATACGCCGAATGCGAACAAGCTGCATGACGTGCGGGTTTATTCCCTGTCCGCGCCTATGTCGGGCAGCGGTTTTTTTATCAGCGCCGGGCGGTTTCACAATTCCTTCCTCGATTGCGAGGCCAATGTCCATCCGGACGCAGAGGCCTGCTTCCGGCTGGGTTTTAGTACGGATGAAAACCGGATCGTCAATTTCTATGCTGAATGTCTCGGCACGGCGCCGGGAGTGCGCATTGATAACGGCAGCAAGAACACGACGATTATCAACCTGTTCTCGGCCACTGGCGGCGCGGCCATTTGGGACCCGACGCTGGGCGGCGAGTACCAGGCCTATAACGCGGGCTTCCCAACGAAAAACTTCCTAAAAGATGCATGGATCACGGACCTGCATCTTGAAGGACAAACCTTAAGTACGGAATATATCGACCCGCCAGCAGGCAGCAGCGGCGTTATTGATCTGGACCTGAAAACGACGATGTATCTGATCAGTTCTTTCAACCTGCCACTGGAATTGCGCTTGCCCAATGCCTCTGACGCCACGGGGCGGATCGTCAGTATCAAAAAGATCGATATCAGCCAGAACCCCGTTAGCATTGCGGAACTGGACGGTGCCGGCCCGGACAGGCGCAAGGTTCCTCTGACGACGCGCTACGACACGTTGACCTGTATGTCGAACGGTGCCGAGTGGTGGATCCTGGGCGGCAATTTCACGCCGGAAAACAGCCTGTATCTCCAAAATTCGGATGCGCAAAACGGCGAAGTCCATGTCAATGGCTGGCACCGGCTTTATGTGATCAGCGCCTTCGAAGCGCCGATCAAAGTGGTCCTGCCGCGGCCGCAGGATGCCGCCGGCGCGCTGACGACCTTCAAAAAACAGGACACGTCGGGCAACGCCGTTTCCATCGAGGATGAGGACGGCGGCTCGCCGGACAGCCAGGGCTATACGCTGACAAGCCACCTGCAGACCATGACCGTCATGTCCGATGGCGGGCAATGGCTGATCGTATCCTGACACAAATTATTTACTGAAAAGGAGGACGTTATGTCGCCGGCGGAAATTGCGCTGCTGTTCACCGTAGTGGGGAACAGCATCACCATCATTGTGGCGGCCATCAAGGTCGTGTCCTCGACGACCAAGGCCCGGACGATAACAGAGCAAAAAATCAAGCAGCTTGAAGAACAGGTCAATAACGACGTCACAGGCCGCCGGGTCGTCGGCGAGATGCGCCAGGACATAGCGACCATCAAAGCGCAAATCGACGATATGCGCGGCGATATCAAGCGCCTGCATAACGGCGGATCGTAAACGGCCAGATTACGGAGAGATATCAAATACTAGAATATTCACCGCATGTTTTGCGGTGAATACGGGCGCTATTCGCCGCAAAACAAGTCCCCTAATACAAGGAAAGAGAAATGACAGATGCTTTTGCCGTCCTGCGTAACTTTACGCGGGAAGAACTGGCGTGTCCGCTCACCGGCGGCTGCGCCTTCCATCCGACTTTTCCGGATAAACTGCAGGCTCTGCGGGATATGTACGGTAAGCCCATCTATCCGACAAGCTGTTGCCGGGCGGAACAATACAATGCGAGCCTGCCGGGCGCGTCGAAGAACAGCTTGCACATTTACGACAATCCGAAACGCGGGGCGCAGGGGACATGCGCTATCGATATCCGCGTCACGGACGGCGTGGGCCGGCACGAGCTGATGAAGATCGCGCTGGCGCTCGGCTTTTCGGCGTATTTCATTACGCCGGACGCCAATTACATCCATCTCGACCTGCGGGTCGATCTCGGCGAACAAGCGAGGTTCTGGGCATGATGATAAAACCCGACGGCAATGACCCGCTGCGCGTAAGGCGCTTTTGCATGATCCTGGCCGGTGCCTGGTCCATCTTCGTCTTTCCGATGATCGTGCTCAATTACGTGACGTTCCTGGGTGCGCCGGTGGAGATCGGCAAGGCGCTCCTGACTTATGTCATCGGCCTCGCGGCCACGCCCATCGCCGCGTATTTCATCGGCGCGCACAAAAACGGGAACAAGGATCAATGATCAGCTTTTTATTGCGGCGCTGGAAAATAACCGGGGCGGTGCTGGCGGTTGCGGCACTAGCCGGCTTGTTCGCCTGGCAGGATCACCAAATCCGGTCATTGAGAGCCGAACGGGACCGGGCCGTGGCCAGCGCGGCCTCCTATGAATCCAGCCTGGAGATTCTGCGCGCCGACATGGCGGTGAAAATCAAGGCTCTCGAAAAAGAGCGGAACCGGGAAATCGCCCGGTCCCGTGATCTGCAACGCCTGCTTGGTCAAATCGAAGGAGCAAGTGATGAAAAAGACGGTCCTGTGGCTCCTGTTCTGCGCAATACTATTGAGCGCCTGTACGGGAACGCCAAAAACGGAAGTGAAAGTGATTAAGCCGGAAATCCCGGCCTCCCTGCGCACCTGCGAACCGGCGCCGCCGCGTCCCGGTCAGGATATGACGCAGCGGGATGTGGCAAAATGGACGGCACGGCTATGGCATGCTTATCAAGATTGCCGGTCGAAGCTGGACGCTATCGGGAGAATATCTTCTCCATAACGTGGCTGATTATATCGACATAATCAGCAATGATCGGATGTATGAGTGGCTGTTGTAAAAAAATTCTTACAAGAAAACTTGAAATCTAGGCGTATTTCAATTTATCTTGCTCAGCTCTAATATCTTCTTTTTTCGCATTTGTTTCCCAAGATTCAGAAATTTTATTTAGAAGTTTGTGCATTCTAGGCCATTCTATGCATTTATCAGCCCATTCTTTATATTTGGCGGCTAACTCACGCTCCTGCTGTCCTCCTTCAAACATCGCCTTGGATACCGTTCCTCTCATATTATGCCGTTCAACCATAACACCTACTTCAATTTCTTCTGAGCCGATTTCTTCAATAACATCTCTTACCATTCTATGAGGCCAAGCTTTGTCCAAGTGGTCATTAGGAGCATGTGCTAGCACCGTTCCTATTGATTGTTCTCCTATCTCTTTTCGATCTTTCTTTTCGCATAGATCAACGACTTCTTTGATCCAGGAAAGAAGGAACTCTTTATCAATATTACCTTCTGTATCAAGACCGGGGACTTTATGCCATCCTTGCAATAACCTGTGCCCGTGCAATGCTCTGTTTTGCACATCTCGTGTGGCAGGTTTGTCTTTTTCCGAGTGGGCCTTATAAACATCACAAAGTACATCAACAAAAAGTGATGGGCTTTTTGAAAGCATGTCATATAAAGTTAGGTCTATTCCGTGGAAAAAGCCGATAAGAGGTAAATACGCGTACTCAATACTAGCTTTATCTTTCTCCTCAATATCATCTCGACTCTGTAATGACTCTATAAAATCCCTTGTATTGGATGGGCAGGCCTGTTTAAATTCATTCTCATCTTCAATTGTGCTCAGTGTTTTTATAACCATATTACCAATATCAATTAGCAAAGTTGGTGGAATATCCTCGTTTCTTCTTGCAATGGCATCAAATACATCCCTGCTGCGCCCTACCTTCAAAAGTTTTTGAATTTGGAAAATCTTATCTTCTTTTGAGCCTTGCAAAATAAAAATGCGCAAATGGGACCAATAATAATCAGCTACATCCTCCCCTAGT
This sequence comes from uncultured Pseudobdellovibrionaceae bacterium, assembly GCA_964384335.1. Lineage (GTDB taxonomy): Bacteria > Pseudomonadota > Alphaproteobacteria > Micavibrionales > Micavibrionaceae > JAUICS01. The sequence goes on along the minus strand of CAYLKN010000044.1, from coordinate 6,854 downwards.
TCATCAAGTATGCCCCACGTTGTTTTAGTATCGGGCCAAAGCAAAAACATATGTGCTTTAATGTCAGCTCCCCATTCGCTGACACTTTTCACCTTTTCAGTAATAACACTGCTCCAATTATCAGAAAATTTGCTAAATGCCTGTGCGGAAATACATGCGATAAAATGAGAAGTTTCAGGCCAATCTTCTACAGACATTGCTATTAATTCGATAAGATCATCTACTTTGTCATAATAGTTTACTGTCGCCTCTCCTACCAACCCTGGTAATTTGGTGTTTTTTGAAAGCTCAATTATACCGGACGCACCATGAGTATTTATAATCTCGGTTACAGCCTTGTTTCGAAGTCCTTTAGCTTTCTTGTCCAACTCATCAAAATCCATCTTGTCAATATCTGGTAAGTCAGGATGAGGCTCGTCAAATAGCCAAGAATATTTAAAGATTAGGTTTTCTGGCTCTAACTTTTCCATTATTTTTTCGAAAGGTGTTAATGCATCTTTCTCCATAGACCATTTAGAGTCTTGAAACGATAAGTGCCGATATACAAAATCTCTTACAGTTGCCCACAATGCCTGTTTGACACTTTCATCTGTCTCTGTGTTCGCAAGATTTTCAAGCTGTTTTATGGCTTTTTCTTGAAGTTTTTCCGGAAATCTCTGGTAAGACCACAATATTTCTCTCCAACGAGTGGGATAATTTTCTACCAGTCTTAAAGCAATACCCACAACATGCTCTTCTGCTTTCCAAACAATTCCATACGTTAAACTTTCTTTTTTATCTTTGCCTGCCTCTCTCCATGTTGGTGAAGAAGTACCACTACTGGTACGAGTTTTATCTGGTAACAAGCCTTCTATTAATTCCCACGCTAGCTCAGGTGTCGCCTTAACAACCAAGTCAAGGGCTTCCAAACGTTCTTCTAAAACAGCATTAGTACCTGGATGCCAACATAAAAATATCTCTTTTAGGCTATTCAGGGGACGGTTCATCAATTTGCCACCCGGATCACTATTGGTAAGACGTGCAAGAATTAAAACTGCTCTTTTTAAATACGCAGGGTCCCATGCAATTGTTTCTAAACCCCACAAAATTCCTGTATGCAAAGTATGACTGCCAATAAAGCTTTCTGATTCTATTGTAAGTGGGGCAAAACCGTTAGGTTTGCCCTCGAGGAGATTCTCGAGGGCTTCTAATAAAGGGTCTGGTGTTGCCTCTATTAAAATTGAGTATTGGTCGCGGAGGCTAGCTACCATCTCCCAACTCTCAAAATTTGGTATACTTACAATAATTTCATTAGCATAGTCTTGAGCTGTGACGCTGGGGCAATGAAGATTTGATGAATCTCCGATTTGAGAAATCAACAGTAGAGTCTCAGACAAACCTGTTCTAATCCATTCTGAGTGTTTCAGTTTTGCCCCCTCAAGAGATGCATAAGGGCGTTTGTCTGGAGGTAGATCTATATAAGGATCATATTCGCCTAAAACAGTAACGATTGCATCTTTGTACAGTTTGAGTTGTGATTCAGGAATATCTCTGGCCAAAACTGTGAAAGCGTAGGCTGGAGCCGTCAATGTCCAGACGTTTTTCTTCTTTTGTAGGGGAGCATCGTCTTCATTAAGAAAACTATGAACTTTTGCCTCTACCTCTTCATAACTATTACAGCCATAAAGTTTGCATAAAACTTCTTTGTCATGCTGGTTATTACTGTCCCAACGGCCTGCTAACATAGCTGGGATTAGCTTCTGTACCTTTTCGTCTGAATCAGCCCATGCGGGTCTCTCCACGCCAACCGGTGTGTAAAGGGCTTGAAAAACTGTGACACTTCTAGCACATATTTTGGCGGCTTTTCTTGCTTCATCGTGATCAAACTCCATTTTTTCCAATTCAGTTCCAAAAATATCACTGTCTGGCTTAATAAGCTTAATGGGGTTTGCGAGCTTATGTGCTGAGGTTCCTTTAGGTACAATTACATGGTGTCCCTGAGCCGAGAGAGCACGACTACTAATTTGATCATTTTGAATGATAATAATTAACGGTTTCGAATTTTGTAATGCTCTGGCCGTATCTTGATTAGATGCAATCAAGGTTTTTGAAATCAAGTACTTTTTGGTCTCTTCATCTTCGATTTGTAAAAGAGACGCGATAGCAAAAGCTATGGCTTCTTGTGGGGAATCGCCTTGAATAACAACAGGCTGCGGCTCATCATCTAAACGAGAAATAAGCTCCGTCACAGCATTATCGCGCCCTGCTGTAACTAAAGTTTCAATGACAGGTGGGTCTGATCTATAACGTATCTGATTCCATTCATCTTCTAATAAAAATACTCCATCAGGTATTTTCGATAGATCTTTTGCAAACTGTAAAGCTACAGGAGGGGCTGTTTCTAGCCAGTCTTTTATTTGCACTCCTTCTATAACTTTTACATCTTTCCATACACCATCCTCTTTTTTCTCATTTGCCCAGTTTTCTGCGTTTTCCCATCGACGAGGAGTGACAAATACAAAGGTAGCCCTGTCTTTATCAGGAATATCGCTATTAGTTCTTTTATTATAATCCTTATTCGCTTCGGTCGTAATTTTGCTACTAGTTTTTAATTCCCATACTGATAACCCCTCAGGAATGAATTCATTATCTTCTTCGCATGTAACTAAAACGCCGTCATATCCCGGAAGAGAGATGGCATCACCGTCAGGAAACCTAATGCTGGTTATACTGTCGCATGTAGCCCGGATTAAATCTTTAATTAGTTCAGGCAGCTTACCCTGAGCGTAACGCGTTCCAGACCAGTTGATTAAATCTGTGGTGTCTATAATTTTCATACTAACTAGCTTTCTTAATTCATTTAAAATGCCACATCTGACAAATCCGTCACCACGGCATCAGCCTCCCATCCTGCTCATAATATTCCCGACATACGTATTCTTCTGATCTTCCATGAAAAAGACATTCATTTCAGCCAGCTCTTCGATGGTTTTGCCCCAGTTGAGGTTGCCGAAGCGTGTGGGGGTGATGATAAAGCTGTTCAAAACGACGGCGCTGTCGCCCAGGCGCTGTTCGATCTCCTTGATGATCTCGTGAAACTGGATTTTCTTGTGGCCGGGGCCTTCGTGCTGGAGGCCGTGCGGTTCGATAAAGGCGATTTTCTGTTTGCCGTCCTGCACCTGCCAGAGGAGGAAGTCCGGATAAAAATTTCCGGCCTCGAAAAAGCCTATTCCTTTGCCACGGCTTTCATTGCGCAACAGGAATATTTCGGTGCCGGATTTTTGCAGGCTGCCGCTGTTTTCTTCCAGATAGTCCCGCAAGTCTTCGATGAACTGGAATTCGCTTTCATTGAGAGAGACCGGCGCGATCTGAATTTTGCTGCCTTTCGATGCATGCATGAGCGGCTGGTAGAGATGGTTGTTCAACAGGCACGCTTTCAGGTCGTTGGCGTGCAGTATGCCGGGCTTGTTGGCGGCGATATCTTCTTTCAGTTTGACAATGTCCTGGATCAATGCATCTTCGTCGCTGTCGACGATCAACTGATATTCATCTTCTTGCGGCAGGTTCGGATCTTCCCGCTCAAGAACGCGCAGCTCCAGGCGCGGCTGGATAAACGCAGCTTTGCAATAATTGTAATATTCATCACAATACCGCTGGAGCAGCTCGCAGGCCATTTCCTGCCAGAGTGAAATGTTAAAAATGTCGGCAGTATCCATACGGCCGGACGGAACCGTCAGTTTGTACCACGTCGTATCTCTCAAAAGCCGGTCGATAGCGGTCTTTTTGATATTCAGGTTATGCCATGTTCGTTCCCGCTTGAATTTTTCCAGGCGGAAATAAATGTCGTCATAGTCGAGGAAAGCCAGGTGAAAATCCTTGAAGACCGTTTCCTGCTTTGTCGCCGACCTGCCGCTTGATTTGGATGTCAGGGATTGAATGCGCGGATACCAGTCGATCTCGATCTGCTTGCTTTGCAGTTTTTCCGGAATAATGCCGAATTCAGGCACCCGGCCGTCGCGTTTGAAATCGTACTCCCGCCCGTCGCCGCGTTTTTCCCGTGGGCGCAGAACCTTTAACTGTTTGCCGAAATCATAGGTGACCGTGAGCGGGACCGTGTGAACAGATTTCTGATCGTTGCTGGGCAGATCTTCTTCTTTGAGAAAGCTTTTAAAGCGGTCCATGAAATCGGCCTCGATGCCGAAAACATTCAGTGTTTCCAAATACTGGATAAATTCGGGCTGATGCGCAGGCGTGGCAAAGCCGCTGCGTTTCAGGGACCATTCATAACCTTTCAGCCGGACACCGCGCCCGAAGAGCTGGATGATCTGGGAGCCTTCGCTTTTGCCGACATGCATTAGGCCCAGCGTACTGACGCGCCAGCAATCCCATCCCTCGACAAATTTCTTCGAGCCCAGCAGGAGATTCACCGGCGAGCTGGATAGGTGCACCTGGCCGAAGAGCTTGTCGCTGAATTCGGATTCCTGAACGGTTAAATTCGGAATGCCGGCGTCCTTGATATGACCCGCCAGTCCGGACGCATCACCGACATTAATCAGGCCGAACGGTGTTTCTTCTTGTCCTGCCCGCAATATGATTTCGTTCGGATCGCCTTTGATCCGGGCCATGGTCAGCTTACCGCCCGCCCGGTTCTGGAAGAGTTTTTCAAGGATGTCCCGGAACAGATCCTGTGCGCTCCAGCCTTCCTTTTGCATCAATTCCCGCAGGTAAATGAAGGATCCGGCGAAAATATCGCCATCGGCATCGTCAATGAGACCCGTTGCCTGGCCGTTACTGGTCAGGATTTTTTCGATTTCAGCCGCGCTGTTATTTGCATCGGCCAGGAAATTGGCGATGAAGGCAAGGATCTGCGCCACATCGCCAAGCGTTTCCTTTTCCGCCTTGGTTTTATTTCCGCCGGTCACGGTCGAGCCGACAAACACCCAGAGCGGCTTTTCAAGATTGTACGGCGCGTATGAAACCTTGCGGTCGTCATAGAGCTTGAGTTGCTGGTAAAAGGACAGCAGGCAAGCCGTCAAATAGCTGAATTGCAGCTGGCCGTACGTTTTCGGCAGGTTGAAAATCCGGTAATCCTTGCCGTAGCCATCCTCATAAAAATACCGGTAGGAATAATCGAACAGGATGGACTTGGCGTAGGATTCCTCGATTTTGTCGCGTTTCGCCGCCGCAACGGCTTCCTTGAAGGTGGCGGAATATTCGAAAACAAAACCTTTTTCGGACAGGCGCTCCCGGCTTTTAAACCAGCCGCGCTCTTCCTGGCTGCCCATACCCCGGTGACCTTCATCGACCAGCAGCAAATTCTGGTCGCCCAGATTGCGCGTTGCAATGGTATTGGGGCCGTCCTCATCGCCCAGCTTCGTGATTTCGGTAAAGTCGATCTGCCGCAGGCCGTTCCGCCCGGAAGAGAGCAAATCGCCGCTGTCGGTTAAAAGCCGGCCGGCATCGATACCGCTGTCCCGCATTTCCCTGGCATGCTGGACGGAGAGCCCTTCGTTCGGCGTGATCAGGATGGAGCGGGTCAGATCATCCTTGAAGCGCGAACCGCCGGCGTAATGGCGGAATTGCAGGAAATTAACATGCATCAGAAGCGTCTTGCCGGAGCCGGTCGCATTCTGCAGGCATAGCTTATTCAGCTCATCAATCGTATAGGGCGTAATGCCGGTTTCATAGCCTTTCTCTTCCCAATGCGCATTGAACTGCCCGATATAGGCATTGATGTCTTCCAGCAGGCTGTCCTTGTTGCCGAAAAAACGGTCGAGGTAAATCTCGGCAAAGAGCAGTGAGAGCCATTGAAAATATTTCCAGGTTATCTGACGGTCCCGGCTTTCATTAATCGCCAGCGTATGGCTGACGATGTTATGCTCATAGCGCAGCAATTCCTCCCGGCTGATGACGGCTTTGTCCTGCAAATGCACGTCCAGCGCCTTGTAAAAATGATGCAGATTGTCCGGGCCGAGACCTTCCGACGCTTCTTTTAATGTATTGCCGAGCGCCTGAATAGGGCGGATTTTACGCCCGCCTTTTTTATGCTCTGCCAGCGGATCGAAGCCGAACAGGCTGATCAGCCATTGATTGAGCACCAGCTTATAGCTGAATGGCAAATTGCGGGCCTGATTGTTGCGTCCTCTTGGCGGCATTTATCCCTCCACATCCCACATTTGTTGATGGAAGGTTTCCTCGATCAGGCGGACTTTCCAGTTTTCGTCGTCCTGGCGCAGGTTTGGCAGGTTGTTGGAGCCGTTGACGTAGATCACGTCAAACTCCGTATCCTGTGCCGACAGGCGGTATTTCCTGAACCATTCATCCAGCATCAGGTTGTCTTCTTCCAGATTGCCGGTCAGCTTGCGCCAGATGATCAGGACGCGGTCCATATTGCTTTTGTCACCCGGCGTCCGGCAGACGCGGCCCTCGACCTTGCGGAACCACCATTTTCCTTCGGCGCTTTCCTCCATGCGGCCGTCGAGGACAAGGCGGGTTGTCTGGTCGCCCGGCAGTTCGGGATCTTCCTCCCGCTTGAAGCGGGCCGTATAGGTGCGCGGCGCGTCGATATGATCGACATGCAGGCCGATCAGCCAGTTAAAGGTCTCGATCAAATCGACCGGCTGCTGCGCATATTCATCCGTGCCCGGCTTTTTGACTTTGAGCATATAACGGGCCGGATCATCGAACCCATCGATATTGAGCAGGGACGGGCTGTCTTTCGTTTCAAATTCCAGCCAGTAGCGCAGCATATACTGCGTACGGAAATCCGGATTACTCTCCAGGGCTTTTTGCTTGGCCGGGTCCTCTTCCCGGAACGCCAGATTATTCAGCGCATCTTCATAGCTTTCCAGACGGATATATTTGAAGGCATGGCT
>CAYLKN010000043.1:0-13324 GCA_964384335.1 uncultured Pseudobdellovibrionaceae bacterium | reverse complement strand
GCGGAACAGGCACGGATCGTCAGCCTTCTGATCCATAAAGTGACGGTCCATCCGACAAAGCTCGTCATCGTTTTCCATCCGCCCGGCCTCGCTTCGGTGCTGCATGAACTGATGCCGGAGCTGAGCTTCAAGGACGGCGAGGACCCCGACATGCACAAGCCGATGGTGGTGGAGATCCCCGTCGATTTCCGCAAGCGGCACAAGCGCAAGATTATCACCGCGCCGAATGGGCAGGATATTATCAGCGGCCGCAACGCCAATTTCGACGACACCCTGATCAAGGCGGTCGTCCGCGCCCACACATGGCAGGAGATGATCGAAACCGGCAAGGCCCGCTCCATCCGAGACGTGGCCGAGCGGGAGAACGTACCCAGCGGCTACGCCTGCAAAATCATCCGCCTGACGGAACTCGCGCCCGACATCACCACAGCCATCCTGAACGGCCGCCAACCCAAAGCCCTCCAACTGGCCGAAATGATGGACGACTTCCCGGTCCTGTGGCATGAACAACGCCAGCATTTTAGGTTTTGACCCACCATCAACTCACCGGATTCCATTGCCTAACCGCCATAGCTGTACATTCTGCAATAAGAAGATCAAGTACGGCCTCGATCTTGCTCACGTTATAGGAGCCGTCCGCAATCGATTCAGGGGTCTGCTTCAGGAACTCCTTGACGTAGGACTCTTTAAATTCCAACGCACCCTGATAGATGCCCGAGTCTTTTTTATAATTAGTCCACCTGACCTTTGCCGAGGAGAAATTAGCAACGTTGAGATCGAGATAACATTCAATTGCCGCAGCGCGGCGGTTTATGTCTGAATTTTGAAGACCTTCTGGGCCTTGAGACGGAAAATCACGGAATGCATCCAATTCCGGCAGCATAATCCCGCTCATGTTGACAGGTAATGTGAGCATTGACAGACGTTGATGGGCGTCAAGCCCCTCTGCATCATTGTCAAACACGAAGACGACTTGATTCTGAACATCGATTTTTGCAAGGCCCTCTGCAAATTTAACCAGATTGCCTGTTCCCGAAAACGGGTGGCTTTCGCTCACATCAATGAATCGGAAAAAATCTGCGATATTGGGCCGTAATAGCGCCAATGCATGCTTCAAAACGTGAACATCCGAACTACCTTCTGTCGCGATGAGAAACGTCTCGGTTCGCCGGCCGTGAGGAACAAATTCCCGCTCCGTTGCCCAACCTGAGTCCACCAAAGGACCATACTGCCAAACGACAAGAGCATCCTCGTTGCCCTTCGTTTCAGCCAAAAGCCGCATGAGCGAGTAAGGGTGAAGGATATTAACAAGATCACCGAAGAAGCTTCGCTCCGAGTATGCCTGAATATCGTAATGTTGGTAGTGCGGAATTCGATCAGGCGCTATGTCAGCGAACCGCCCCTGTATTTTTTTGTCGCTCTCATCATCTGTACCGGACACGAATGTATCATCAAGGCGTTCGATTGGGTTCTTGCATACAAACTGACAAAACTCCTCAAAAGTCATAAGATCGGGGTGAGGATCAGCATTTTCGTCGGAGAATGACTGTCGTTCCTCACGCCAACTCTCCGCGACACATTCATATTCTCGCTGCACACGATCAAGATTGAATCCGAGTAATTCCAGGCGAGGCACGACATCTTTCAGCGACCGTACAAATGCCACTTCGGCTGACGTGGGGTCTTCGCCCGCTTCTTTATAATATTCATAATCTAAACATTCGCTCTTAATCGGTTTTCGATCTTGCTCTTGGAAAAGTGATCCGTGATCAATCCCGCAGTGGTTCTTGCTATAAGTAAGAGAAATGCCCCCGACATCTAGTGTAATTTCTGTTCCCAACCCTTCCTCCAACGGTGTTACATTGTTTATCCGGATCGTAACCAGATATAGTCGTTATATCAATGTGATATAAGGCGTATAGCTATGAGGCAGTTTTCTCTAAATCGCCCTTGGTATTCGCACCGTCTAAGAACCAGCGATTATGTCACCATCCGCAAGGCCGCAGAAATAAAGGTGTTTCAACCGCTCTGTTTATTGGGACGAAGGTAGCGGTCCGGAGAGAAAAAAGCCCGTATATAGACGAAAACGCCCCGAATATCATGAGCCGGGACGGCGAAAAGTGAGCGGTAACATACCCCGAAAGCCTACGAACGCTGGGCCTTGCGGTGGCGATGATAAAGTCTGGAAAAAGTTTGAAAACTGATGAATGGCTGGGGTGGGAGGATTCGAACCTCCGCATGGCGGCACCAAAAGCCGCTGCCTTACCGCTTGGCTACACCCCAATTGAAACTATCCAGGTACTGTAAAAAGGCCGCAAATAATAAAAACGCGGATACAAAAACTAGTAACTACACAACTACACCTTTCTTTTCAAGCCCAAAATACATTTCCTAGTGACGCATAGCCTGTGCTTTCTTCACCCATGTATAATTATGGTGAATTGTCGTAATTTTTTTCTTGGCGTAATTTTCCAAAATCACTATAGTGCAAAATATCACCCGTCACGGTTAAAGCAAAGATAAGGATTTTGAAGGATGAAAGGGACATCCGAGAAAGGCGATTACCGCCTCGACCAGCTTTTGGAACTTCTGCAGCGTATTGAAGACCGCCTGCGTCGCAATGAAAGCGACCGGGAGGAAACAGACCGGGAGGTTATGTCTATCCGCCAGTCGCTCGATAATCTTGAAGACAAATATCTCAGTACAGATAAAACCACATTCGATCTGGAACAGAAAGTTCATAAGCTTGAGGCTCTTGAGTACAAAATTCAGGAAACCGAGGAAAAGGAAGAACAACACGGGGCAGATGAGGCAAAACTGCGGGAAATACTCGAGGAATACAGGCAGGAACTGAAAGACCTTGAGCAACGCGCCGATACGACAGAGCGCGTTTACATGACCCTGGAACAGAAAATAAACGCACAAAGGCGCGACGGCGGTCTTTCCGAAGACAAGCTTGAGGAAATAGAAGGCAGGATAGGCGAACGGGAGCAGGCCCTGCGAGAGGAAATCGCCGAGACAAAAAAACAGATTCAGACAACCCTGCAGGAAGCAAGAGATAAACTCGAAAGCCAGGATCCTGAAAAACAACAGGAAATTATCGCCAAACAGGAAGAAATTGACGAAACTGTCCAGGCTTTGCGTGAAGTAACAGAGACACTTAACGACCGTATGGATACCGCCCTGACAAAGGCGGCCGGCATGACCGAACGGATCGACGATATTGCAAACCAGCAGATGCGGATCAACCGCAGGCTGGACAAGGCTTATCAGGATAAAGTGCGACTTGAGCGTAAAATCGAACGTATGGAAGAAATCGTTACGCGAAACCAGGAAGCCTTACAGGCAAAGGCTCTTGTGCTTTTAACCGATTCCGGAATTGCCGAACGCAGCAACCGGCCCTTTGTTCGCCCGGCTCACGCAATGCCCGAGGAAACGCTTGATTTTCCGAGAAGCCTGTCCCCTGACCATGACAACACTGCAGAGCGCGATAAAACCCCTGGCTCGGGTAACGACAGCAAAGGCAAAGAAGACGGTAAAGACAGCACGAACCCGCAAAAACGCAGACGACTTTTCCGGATTATACAGGGGGCATCGGCGGCCGCGGGCGTGGTCGCGCTTCTTGCCGGGGGCTGGTATATCACAACACGTATTGATAATGCCACGCAGACTGGCCAGCCAAAACTTGCGCAAAACGAGAGTGCGATAAACCCACCCGGTCGCCCGAGCTTTGATGACCCGGTTTATGTTGCCCCATTGAAAGACGCGCAGGCCCTTCAAGAGGATATACGTGAGGATGGAAGTTTGAACGGAGAAGATCCGGCCCGGTCACAGCTTGCCATCCCACGTGATTTTTCAGTGTCCGATAATGAGCAAATCAGCAGTCTTGGTCGCGATACAGAGCGGCGCCCGAAAAATCAGGAGCAGGAGCAGCAGCGGCAAAATCAAAACCAGAATGAAAATCCGGCCCCGGATACCTCTCCATCTGATAACCCGGCACAGGCAAAACAGACCGAAAATGAAGATATTGCATCCGGCGTCAAACCCGCACAAAAAAATGAAGATGCCCAGATTTCCAGTTCTTTTGAAGAGATCCGGAAGGAAGAGGTTCGGCCGGAAGGCAGTGAACAGATCGCCGCCCTGCGCCCCGATGAAACAAATATCTACCCGGGTGTGGAACCGGCAGCGGGCGATGCGCAGCGTGATGTAACGCGAAATGAAACGCCTGCGCCTTCGGATCAGGACAGGAAACCTGTAAAATCCGTTGCTGAATTCACCATACCGCATCTCGACCCGGAACAGGACGCAGAGCTCAGAAACGTGTTAAAAGAGGCCCGCGAACGTGTTGATACCCTTATTACAGAGAATAATGAGGGCAGTCCTGAAAACAGAATTGAGCCTGACACCACGTTAAAACCGATTGTGAAACAAATTGAAAACAAGGCTTTTGAAGGTGTGGGAGAAGCGCAGCATGATCTGGCCGCCATTTACACCGCCGGTCACGCCGGAACCATACAGAATTTTGAAAAGGCCGTGTTCTGGTTTCGGGAAGCCTCTGTAAACGGTATTGCAAATGCACGGTATAACCTCGGGGTGCTGTACCATCAGGGGCTGGGTGTAAGGGAAAACCTGGAACGGGCCATTGACTGGTACCGTGCCGCCGCCGTTCTGGATCACCCCGAGGCGCAGTATAACCTTGGCATTGCACATATAGAGGGTATAGGCACAGATTACAAACCAAAACTCGCCGCCTATTACTTTACCAAGTCGGCGTTGCAGGGCATTGTCGAAGCCGCATACAATCTTGGCCTGATATATGAAAACGGTCTTATAGGTCCGCAGGATCCGGAACATGCCCTTTTTTGGTACAGCTATGCTGCGGGCAAGGGAAGCACGGAAGCCGCAACTGCGAAGCAGCAACTTCTTGAAAATGATCCTATTCCAGAACCACGCAGGCAGCTCGCTTTGCAAAAATATGCAGTTTATTATGATGTTGAGGATGATCCGGCGTTATCAGATGCGATCGAACAGAACAATCAGAATAAACGACAGGAAAGCCGGCTGGTCAAGGAAATCCAGGGTGTTCTGGTTGATCTTGGACTTTATCCCGGTCCTGCGGACGGTATATATGGCCCCAAAACCGAAGATGCAATCCGGTCTTACCAGAAAAGTCATGATCTGGCCGTAACCGGGCAGGCGAGCTCCTCTCTTCTGGCGCACATCAAAGCCAATTACGAGATTAATTAGGGCAGATCGTGTTCAAATATAATCACTATGATTATATCTGAACAGCGTGAATCTGCCCTAACTCATTGAATCGACGAGCAAATTCACGCGACCAAACATCACAAAGCGATTCTTTTTGATTGCGATTTGCTCTAGGCATCATTTATATTCATCATTTATATTCATCGCGGAGTGCACAAAGCCGTTACTAATGAGTTTTTATATGCGCCTCTATTCCGGGGCTGTTTACGCCGCCCATTCCGGCTGCTTTTCATACCGCCCAAGAATATCGACATCGACCATTTCCCTGATTAAAGCGGTTTCCCCTCCCCTCACCATGACCTCGGGCGCGATAAAACGGCCATTGTACAGGGGGGATGAGTGCACAATACCGTAAGCGCCCACTTCCATAACGGCCAGAAGATCGTCTTCACGGATGCCGGTAAAATGCCTGTCATGGCCGATCATATCCGCCGTTTCGCATACCGGCCCGCCAATATCGTAACTGATTTTCTCATCTTTATCCTGCTCACTCTTGCGCCGCGTTACGGGATGTATCGGATGCTCACCACCATACATGCTTGGTCTGATAAAATCGGTCATGCCGCAATCGACAATCAAAAACTTCCGGATCGGATTTTCCTTGACCGTCATTACACGGGTAAGCAACACACCGGCATTGCCGACCATATACTGTCCGGGTTCAAGGATGATATCCGTACCGAGCGGCAGGATATGGTCTTTGATAGCCCTGACATAGTCGTCAAGGTTTATTGCTTCACTGGCCGGGATTGCACTGAACCCGCTGCCAAGGTCGAGGGAGACGACGCTGTGCCCTTCATTCCTTAAAATGGCCACAAGTTCTGCCATTTTTTTAAAAAGCTGTTTAAACGTATCCACTGATTTAATTTTGGATCCCACATGTGTGCTGATCCCGATCGGGTTAAGATATGGATCCTCAGAAGCGATTTTGTAAAGATGCGGGATTTTTTCCTGCTCAATACCGAATTTTGTATCAAGTTCACTCGTTGCGTAAAGCGTATGCGTATCCGAAGCGAGGTTCGGGTTAAGGCGGAACGCAACCGTGCAGACCTTGTCAAGAGAACGTGCAATTTTCGAAATTTTGTGCAGTTCGGATTCCGATTCAATATTGATCTGGAGAATGCCGGCCTGAATTGCCTTCATAATCTCTGCCCCGCTTTTTCCAACACCGGAATAAACAATTTTTTGCGGGTCGCACCCGGCCCTGATCGCCCGGTTCATTTCCCGGCCGGAAACGATATCAATGCCGCATCCCGCCCGGGCGAGCATTGTCATGATTGCCATGCTGCCGTTCGCCTTGCAGGCATAGGCAATAAGAGGCTGGCGATTTTCAGGCAGGTGATTTTCGCAGACCGTTTTAAGGCACTGATAATTAGCCTCAATCTGAGTTGAGGAATAGACATAGACAGGGGTTCCGTAATCTTCCGCAATTTTTGGAAACGCAACGTCCTCTATGTAAAAAATATCATTTTTATATCGAAACACCATGTTATACCGCCAATAAAAAAGCAAAGAATAATCAGATCATTCAACCGGCGCAACATAATTATTGCGCTTCCCGCCCAGAACAATCGTATAAACTTCAGCGTGACCCGGTAGCAGCCAATTCATCAGTAAGCGGCTCCAATTGCTTGTAACTGCTGGCATTCGTGGCAAAGAACAGGGCTTTTTTTAATTTACACAAAGTTGCAGGTTTTAGATATTAAGGATGGCATGTAACAGTAAACCCTTTTAACGAGCGGTTATGATCTGCAGGTTTGTTTTCCCAATAATTTTCAATGAATTTAATAACCTTTAAAAAGTCTTCGTCTATTAAATTTATTGCTTTTTTAAAATCCTCTAATGACATTAAATCTTGAAATACATCATCTTCCACAGCTGCAACATCTCTATTAATCTTTACAAAGTAATAAGTACTCCCTAAGTATGCAACTTTTGCAAAATGTGTTGTGAGTATAATGTAGTCTTCTTCCTGATGATTTGAATTTCTTACTGATTTCGGTAATAAAAGATTTATTGTTTCTACATATTCTTCTATTGCAAGGTCACCAATCTCAGGCAGTTCAAGTTTTTTAAAAATTCCTGCATTTAGCCCCACTTCTCTTAACTGTTCGGAAACATCCAATTCCAAATCCAACGCACTTTGCAAGATTTCTTTAAATAGGGTAACAGCATAAATCGTTTCATTGTTAATCTGATAACGCCCTGGAATAGCTTCAAATATATTTGCACCTATAAGTCCTTCAATAAGGGGTTTAAGTAAAAATGATTTTGTTTCTGTATCAAAATGATATTTATCAAGATTACCTTTTAAAATTTCGATGATATTAAAGAAAACTGTTACATCTATGTCCGCAAGTTTTTTCAGAACCTCTTTATTTGCAACTTTTTCATAAAATTCATGCACCTCTTGATTAGTTGCAGGAATGAAGAATTTCTCACTTTGAGCTAAGAGCAACACAAAAACATTTGGCAAATCTTGTACGCGTGTTAAAGCTTCAGTCAATTCACTTAACGTACCTTTAAAATTGTCTTCGTCATACATTTTACCGCTCTATTTCTGTAAATTCATCATTATTATAGAAAAAGAAATACAGACAGATACTATTAATGTCAATTTTTATTACCTGAAGTTTGTTTTTTATGCGCCCGGCGAGGGGCATCAAAACTCTCTTATTGAATCGCTGTATTTTTGTTTTGCGGGCGAACACATCTCTCTTCAAAAAAACGAAAGCCGGCGCAGGGCCGGCTTTCCGAGCAAGATAATTTGCTTTTTCAATCAGCTTTTTAAAGTTTTTCTGTGATAAGTGCGGAAATATCATCAGCTTTCATTGTCTTGTCAATTGTGGCAACGACTCCCTTTGTTTCACTATCGACAAGGGCCATATAACCGGTTTTGCCTGAATTATCATTGTAAAGTGCGCCAAGGCCCAATGCGGAGGCAAGCATACCTGACTGTGCCGCCGTTGTTTTGTTGGTCAGGTCCATGCGCACAAAGACGATGGGCATATTGTCAAGATCCATCTTGCCGCGTGCTTTCTCAATTTGAGGGTCAAGGATTTTGCACGTCCCGCACCAGTCCGCATAATACAGGACACCGATAAGCTTCGGCTCTTTACTTTTTACAACATCTTTTGCGTGCCCGGTAACCGGAACGGCGAATATGAAAAGAACGAAAAGGGGAAAAAGGATATTACGCATAACTATACTCCATTGGTAGGGATCAAAGTTTAAAATCATTTTCAATTCGTGTGGTTGACAGATTTGGTTACAAGAAACCGGCCCAAAATATATGACTGTCAGGCGACATATCGGGTTCACAAACACCGGCCGAAAAATACCCTAAAACAACCTGATCATGTCTGTTTTTTGAGGAAAGTTTAGAAAAGCCGAATAAGGCCCGTTACTCTGCCGCTCCGATTACGTCTTCATCCTTGTCCCTCTTTTCCGAAAGACTGTCCCTGAAAATGGACTTGCGCACATCATTTGCTGCACTGGCAATTGTATTTTTAATTTCGGCATCAAGCAGTGCGGACGGTTTTTGAAGCTCTTCTTCTTCCTTTGCAACTTCTTGATATTGAACCGGTACTTGTGTTGTTGCTTCAGGCTTGCTTTGCTCCTCTTTTTTGAAGATACCCATCGGACTTCCGGCTTGCTCAGTCTGCTGCGGCGGCTGTTGCTGGTTTTGTTTCTGCGGTTGCTGCGATGCGGGCTGCTCAGGACTGGCGGCCTGTGCAGGCGGTGCCTGCGTCTCTTCTTTCGGCTTTTCGATGGTATTTGTAAGCGCATAGACCGAGCCAAGGGCGGCAATACCCTGTTCAACAACACCGGCCTGTTTTTCGCGGGACTTCTTCAGCCCTTTTAACATCGCTTTCATTTCCCCGGTGGTTTCGGCGGGCATATGATTGCTTTCGGCGGTCCAGCCTTTCTTCACAAGTTTGTCACGAAGACCGCGGAACTGATCGGAATATTTGGAAATTGCGGGATCAATCCGTCCGATATCAAGGTAACGCGTTACACGCATCGCCTTGGCATGACCGGGATTACTGTAAAATACCTTGAGGTCGTAGACTTTGTTGGCCTGGAATATGATTGTTGCCTCGCCCTCTTTGTGATCTTTCAGATCATCGAAACTGGACCGGGCCTTCTCCTCCACCTTGGCTTCCTGTGTATCGCCATAGCTGAAACCGCCTTCCCGTTTATAACCGCCGGTCCACATATAGTAACCCTCTCCTACACTGTCTTTGAAAAACTGCCGCGTTTCACCGGGATCCTCGATTTTGCCGAACAGTTTGATGTTACAGTTTGAAGTAATCGATTTGGCTTCTTCTTTGACTTTTTTCTGCATGGCATTCAGATCCTGGGCGGCAAACACCAGACAGAATCCCAGCGATCTTGCCTGGGCGGCCATAACGGCCATCCCCTCTGCCGTGTAATAACCAACCTCGTCAAAAATCGTAATGAAAGGTGTTGAGGAATGCGTAGGTTTGTTATCAATTACCTTGGCCTGATCCCCCTCAACCTCCGCACCAAGTGTCGAGCCCATCATTCCCTTAATCGTTGCGGAAACGATTTTCCCGAGGTTTGCAATCTCGTCGTCTGATTTTTCCAGTGCAGGAATAAGCACAACAAGAATCCGTCTGTTCAGCACGACGTCGATCATATCGACATCGGCATACTGATCATCAAATATATAACCGTATTCATCCCCCAGTGATTGCAGAGCGCGGGTCAGCTGCATGCTAAGATAACCGTGTTGCTGGAAAGGAACTTCAGTGTTGGCCATTGGCTGGTCCGGTCCGGGTGGTTTGGGCTTTCCGTAGTCATCAAAAGCCTCGTCAACGTAACCCGGCAGCGTATCAAGATAACCTCTTACACCTTCCCGGATATATTCCGGAATTGTCTGATCCCTTGATAATTCAATAATTTTATTCAGAAGAAGGTATTTACGAACGGCACTGACAGTGAGAGGTATATTGTTATAATCCCTTTTATAGGTCAAAGCAGGCATAAGGGTCGCAACAAGGGCTACCGCACGCTCTTTCCACATTACGTTGTCCCCTTCGGCCTGAGGCATCAAAGACGTCAGAAGGTTCGTCAAAAAAGAGGCCGACCCATTGGCAAAAGGGTTCATAGTATTCGATGGAGCCTTTATATCCGAGTTCGCCGTCATATAGTTCAGGACCAGCAAATCGTCATCCCTGCCAAAACGCCTGACAAGGGATGAAATCGAAGACCAGAGATCCGTATCGGCCTTACCATCGATATATATAAATCCCGATCCCCATGTGAGTGCATTGGACGATATCGATTTCAAACCTTCGGTCTTACCTGAACCGGTCGTTCCAAGATACAGGATGTGCGTCCGGGCGTCAGAGTTTGTAAACCATATCTCCTCATTGGTATTTTTATGATTTCCAAGATAAAGAATACCCTCCGGCTTATTGTTCCGGCCGGGTCCGTCGTTATTAGGATCTTTTATATCTGCCCCCATCGGCATTTTAAGAGGAAGAGCCCGATCCACACCTTTGCGGAGATATTGAAGGTATAAAAGTGCCACAATAAAAATGAAGTCCGAAAAATAAAGCGCCACGTCGAATATATGCATGGAGGCGGCAAGGCATAAAAATACGGCTGCAGAAGGAGCCGGATTCGAAGCCCAGTCAAAAAACTGAATATAAAGGGGACGAATATCCCTTAAAAATGGGCTTCGTCCGAATTCATATTTTCTTGGATCTATTGTCATGACATAAGTTTATCGGTATTTGCCGCAGTATTCAAAAAATTTAAAGTCATACACTTAACATATAATAATAGAGGCTTTTTCCTACCATTTCGTTAAGAAAATATAATTTAAAAGAGAAAATCGGGGCTTATCAAAGCAGATTTTTTTAACGGCCCTGTAAAAACTGATCTGCCGATTGCGGCTGGCCGGCCGCCCCCGGTGCAAGGGAATTCATATTTTGCTGACCCGCCGGTGAAAACCCGGCTCTCTGGTCGCCAGGGCCGGGGGCCACCAGAACAAACCCGATTATAATAACCAGAAAGAAAAACATACCCAGAAAAAACGCCAGCCATGGCCCTTTGCCTTTTTTGGCGGGGGGGAAATAATTGTTCGGAATTGCTCCGGTCTCAATTTTCTCTGATTCAGATTTAGTATGCTGTTTTCCTGGCATTTCCCCAGTAAAATCCGCTTTTTCTATGGCTCGCATAACCGATTTAAGCGCTTTCAAGGCATCTTCACGCTTTGTAAACCGGGCGATATCGTGTATATCAGCTTTTGGAGACTTTAAAACAAGTGTGAATGGTGCTTCCTTATCCTCGCTTTTTCGTATTTCCAGAGCTGAAGCACTGACCTGACGCATATCAAGTCTCCAGACAACCGGCGTGGCGGCATTCGTCAGGCACAGGGTAAGTGTTCCGTTACGTACGGCGGATTTTGGTTTGTTCCCGTCAAATAAATCTGCGATGTGCTCAAAAAACATAATGAATACTACCCTTTTAATTCTTAATACTACAGGTATTGGAATCCATTTTTAAACAGGTTTTTTAATCGATCGCTTGTCGCTGTTGCTGTAATCGAGGGCTGGAACGGGTCTGGCCTTGTCAGAAGCCATATACTCTTTAATCGAATTGACGGCATCTTCAAGGTTTGGTTTGGGCATGGGCCGCCTGATAAGCTTTTCAAGTCTGAAATGGGCCATGGCTCCTAGTGATTCCATGTGAAAAGACTGACGGCCGAGATTATTCAGCGGGTACCACAATCTGCGATCAAAGGCGCGCAGCCAGACAAATTGTGCGGGGGCAAGAACGCCGCCTCTTTCCCGGGCATGTTCCAGTGCACGGAGCAGAGCCGTATTTTCCCACGCGTGCTGTCTGCAAACCTCAAGGGTATTTTCGGCAATCTCTTTGTTTTTCAGTATTTTCCTGCTTTCCCGCAGCAAAGTCGGATCGTGACCAAGGACCAGTCCTTTTTCCGAAGACCAGCATTGTGCCATGCGTGCAAGAATTTTATCTGCCTCGTCCCGCTTGCGGGCCGATTTAAGACAAAATGCGGCGAGCAGAACCTGGCGGTACGGCTGGAGTTTTGTTGCGCCCTTCCATGGCGGGCCCAACTGCTTTGCAAATGCCTTCCACGCCGCCCGCTCGTCCACCTTTCCGTCAGGCATTGGAATAGCATTGTAGGCAATCCACTCCTCCGGGCCAAGGGCTTCGGAGAACACCGGAAGCTCTGCCGGAACGGGTGATCCGGGAGGGCGAACAGGAAGATCGGACGGATCAAAGTTAACAAAAGGATGTATAACCGGAAAGATGCGTGATTGAACCTTTATCAGGCCGTCAAGATCAAGAACGCGGCGATAATGGGTTTTGGGTCCCTTGAAAATCGCCCATATCGCCATGAGAACAAGAAGCACCGTAAAAATCATCCTCAAAGGTTCCATGGCCAGAACGGAAGTTACGGCAAGAATGTCGCCATCCAGACTTTCGGCAGGGATTCTGGGGATAAGCGGGTAATGCTCCTCAAAGCTAAGCCTCTCTCCCTGATGATTTATGATCATGTCCCCCGGCTCACGGCCAAGAAGCGCACTGTTCAGAAATTTCCAGAAAGCCAAAACTTTCTCGATAACCCACATTTCGGCATACCGGACCCAGCGTATGGCATTGCTTATCTGTACTTTAAAAACAAACCAGATGCCATATAAGAGAGCGAGAACCGTAAAGCCTATAATTATCCAGCCAAGACTGGAATCCGAGTAATCCTTTTCAGCCATAATCAATACCCATTCCTATCCAAGAATGAACCCCAAAAGTTAATAATATTATAAACTTGAAATTCAGAATAAAAAGCATTAGTAACATATGTTGGATATCACATGATATTTTGAAAAAAATCATTCTATAGCCGGATTAGCACAGCGGTAGTGCAGTCGATTTGTAATCGAAAGGTCGGGAGTTCGAATCTCTCATCCGGCACCAGTCTTCACATGGTCCATACCGGAGACATGGTATACAATTTATACTTGAGACATGGTATACAGATTATTGTTAAATGGGT
>CAYLKN010000042.1:0-13717 GCA_964384335.1 uncultured Pseudobdellovibrionaceae bacterium | reverse complement strand
AAATTATGTTTTCATGTTTATTTGCACTTTCAGTTAATCGCATATACGTTAATTTATTTCATAAAATGAAATATCAAAAAAAACGCGGCCATGGCAACGAAAACACTTTCTGTACCAAACACGCTTCTGACTCTTCGTCAGCTTGCGATTTTTTGGGCTAGTCTTGCGCTCCTTATTGCTTCGGCAAAAATACAGGTTCCGATGACACCCGTTCCTGTAACGTTTCAAACTGCGGTTGTTCTGGCCCTGCCCTGTTTTTTCGGGTTGCGCATGGCACTTTATGTTATAACCAGTTACCTTACACTGGGTTTCTCTGGTGCCCCTGTTTTTGCAATTGGTGTGTCTGCGGGGCCGGCTTATTTCCTTGGCCATACTGCGGGATACTTAACAGGATTTGTGCTTGCCGCATCCCTTGTCGGGATCTTTTATGATAAAAACAGACATAATCTGTTTATTCTGTTCGGCATTATGATTGCAGGTCATGTCATTATTTTGATACTGGGTGCATTATGGCTTGCTTTTGGTATTCCCGGCTTAGGGACAGAGACGGCAGTTGCTTCTGGCATACTTCCATTCCTGACGGGATCACTACTGAAATCAGGAATATCCGCTGCTTTCGTCAAAGCCTTCAGAAAATAGTTAAAATAAAGGTCAATGTTTCTAACCCATTTTGACCATGGTTATGATCCAGATGACTGCAATCCATGTGAGAATGGCAGCCAGGATAAGCAGGTTCCGTTTTTTCTTTTTCTTATGCAGATCAGTGATTGGCATGGTTCATTCCTAATTGACTATTATAAGAAGGAAAAGGGCAAAAAGATAGAAGATGGAATATCCGAACATACGCACCGCAGACGTGTTCTTTTCGTCGAAAAAAACTCTTATACAGCTTAAAATAAATAGAATATTCAGGATTAGCGCGCCGGTTGCATAAAGATTGCCGGCATAACCAAGGATCCAGGGCGAAAGACATACGGGTAAAAGGAGAAGAGTATAGATCAGCATCTGTACCTGCGTTGCCTTGCGTCCGGCCACAACCGGGAGCATAGGCACACCCGCCTTTTCATAGTCCGTATCGGAAAACAGTGCAAGTGCCCAGAAATGAGGTGGTGTCCAGAGGAAGATTATTGCAAACATAATAATGGGATATATATCAACACCTCCGGTAACGGCCGCCCAGCCGATTAAGGGAGGAAACGCTCCCGCCGCACCGCCGATAACAATATTCTGGGGTGTACGTCTTTTTAACCACATAGTGTAAATAACGGAATAAAAGAAATTGGCGAAGGCCAGTATCCCGGCCGCCAGCCAGTTGGACGCAAGCCCCATGAGCAGGACAGAGGCGACCGAAACAAATACGCCGAATGTCAGGGCATCCTGTCTTTGTATCCTGCCTTGAGGCACAGGGCGGCTTTGAGTCCGCTTCATAACTTTATCGATATCGGAATCGTACCACATATTGATTGCGCCGGCCGCTCCGGATCCCAGAGTAAGGGCGATTACGGACATTATAATCAGAAACGGATGACTGTCATAAAATCCGGGTGCGCAGATCATGCCGGCAACACCAGTAAAAACGACAAGGGTCATGACCTTGGGCTTTAACAGGGTAATGTAATCTTTCAGATTTAAGTCGCTTGCGCTACTTAAATGGCTGTAATTTACGCTTTCCGACATAACCGTCCCGGCTTTGAAAATCCAGTTTATTTAAGTGTATGATAACACCGGATCAAACACTCGTATATTCATAAGGCTGTATTTTTACTTCATCCGTGGCTGGATTTCAAACTGGTGAAATGGCGGCGGGCTTGACAGCGTCCATTCCAATGTCAGTACGTTTGGTGTTGCTTCCCAGTAATTTTCGCCGACCCTGCGTCCGAAGAACAGAGTATGAATAACCACGTAAATGAATACCACGAGGCTGATTGCCGTAAGATAGGTTCCGATAGACGAGATAAAATGCCACCCGTGATAGCCGGTTCCGAAGACGCTTTCATAATCTCTTCCGCTGATCCATGCCGTGAAGACGGCAACAGTTTCGTTCAGCATAAATGTCGTACGTTCCCACCACGACCAGTCTGCAGGCAGGAGCTCAGCGGAGTAATCCGGATAACGCCGGGGCATTCCGGCAAGGCCCAGAAAATGTTGAGGGAAAAAGACAATGTTCACGCCAATAAAACTTAACCAGAAATGCAGTTTCCCTGCCCACTCCGGATACTGCCGGCCGCTCATTTTGCCGATCCAGTAATAAAAACCTGCAAACAGGGCAAAAACGGCACCAAGACTAAGAACATAATGAAAGTGTGCGACAACATAATACGTGTCGTGAAGTGATATATCCATGCCGGCATTGGCCAGCACAACGCCTGTTACTCCGCCGACTGTAAACAGGAAAATAAAACCGATCGCCCAAAGCATAGGGGTTTTAAATGAAATCGAACCGCCCCACATTGTGGCAATCCACGAAAAGATTTTAATACCCGTGGGTACCGCAATCACCAGCGTTGCAGCCGTAAAATAAGCCTTGGTATTGACGTCAATACCGGATGTAAACATGTGATGGGCCCAAACGATAAAGCCGACAAAACCAATGGCAACCATTGCGTACGCCATTCCAAGGTAACCGAAAACAGGCTTTTTGGAGAAGGTTGCAACAATATGGCTGACGATCCCGAATGCGGGCAGGATCATAATATAAACCTCCGGATGGCCAAAAAACCAGAATAAATGCTGAAAAAGCAGAGGATCACCACCGCCTTCGGGCCTGAAAAAAGCCGTTCCGAAATTACGGTCCGTCAACAGCATGGTAATTGCGCCGCCGAGAACCGGCACAGCAAGGATCAGTAAAAATGAAGTTACAAGCATGGCCCAGACGAAAAGCGGCATTTTATGCATTGTCATCCCCGGGGCGCGCATATTGAGAATGGTTGTGATGAAATTGGCGGCGCCAAGAATCGAACTGGCGCCGGCAAGATGGAGGGCAAAAATGGCGAGATCAACCGACATTTCACCGCGATGGCCAATATCCGACAATGGCGGATATATCGTCCACCCGGTTCCTGCGCCGCTGCCTATAAATACCGAGGCGACAAGCAAGAGGAAGGCCGGAACAATAAGCCAGAAAGAAATATTATTCAGGCGCGGAAAAGCCATGTCCGGGGCACCGATCATAATCGGCACAAACCAGTTTCCAAAACCACCAATCAATCCGGGCATTACGACAAAAAACACCATGATCAGACCGTGCGCGGTGATCCAGACATTCCACATCTGACCGCCGTCAACTATCTGAAGTCCCGGATCCTGCAGTTCGGCGCGCATAAGAAAAGAGAAGGCGCCCCCGATAATACCGGCAATAATAGAGAAAATAATATAAAGCGTTCCAATATCCTTATGGTTTGTTGAACAAAACCAGCGGACGAAAAACCCGGGCTTGTGATCGTGATCGTCGCCGTGTGTGCCGGCTTCTACTGCTTGTGCGGCATTCATTGTTTTTCCTCCATCCGTGCAAACTCAAGTGTATGTATACGTTTTAAAGGTGTTCTGTATTTGTCGAGATTAAATTTCTGCACACATCCGCGTGCCACGTAAAAATTGTCGGTTTCTTCATTTTTGACGCATTCCGCCCATTGTTCAAATTCACTTTGCTGTACTGCATAAATAGAAATGGGCATATAGGCATGACGATCACCGCAGATTTCAGAACATTGTCCGTAATAAATTCCAGGCTTTGTTATATTCGCCCAGGTTTCATTAAGCCGGCCCGGCACAGCATCTTTTTTTATTCCAAAGGACGGCATTGCCCAGCTGTGCAGAACATCATTCGGACGGGACGTCACCAAAATCTGAATATTCTGATTTAAAGGCAGAACAACAGGATTATAGGTTTCAAGCAAACGCCTGCCGTTGCCATCGGGGAAATATTCAGCCATATCCGCCGGATCCTCGATAAGATCGGAGTTGAATTCGAAATTTCCGTGATCCGGGTATGTATACGTCCATCCCCATTGATACCCGGTAACTTTCAGTGTCATGTCCGGATCAACCACCTTGTCCATATAAAACAGAACCTTGAAGGATGGAATGGCAATAACAATCAGAATACAAATGGGTATTACAGTCCAGATAACTTCAATCATAGTGTTATGACTGAATTTGGCCGGCTCGGGATTGGTTTTTTCGTTGTAACGAAAAATTACATAGATCAATAGTCCGAGGACAAACAAAACAATTCCAGTGATTATGACCAGAAGGAGATTGTGAAAATCAAAAAGCTTTTCTTTCACCGGTGTTGCGGGATCCTGCAGGCCCAGCTGCCAGGGCAGGGGTTCGGCGGCAAAACCCTGTACTGATAAAAGAGTGCATATACTCAGTAAAACTGGAAAAATAATATATTTCATTAAAGGGCTTTTACTTACTTTTGTATACTGAAACAGATTCATACCTGTATTCTTTGTACATTGAGTTCAATTGCAATTCATCAAAAAAAACTTTTATAATCAATTATAGTACGGGAAACTTGACATATCCTGCGTCGCAATGTCACGCAGCCGCCGTTTTTTCAGAATTCTTACCGGCAAATAAATTTTCAATGCCTTTCTGTACAGCCTCAACCGTCAGAGAAGTCATAAGACATTGTGTGCAGGTTTTGGGATGATATCCCGGAAAATCGGTTAATTCTTCAAAACTTTCAGGTGTTCTGGCAAATCCGCAATGTTTGCCCCAGGGGAAATAATTCTGCCACGGACTGGGCCCGAAAAGGCCGAATGTCATTGTGCCGACGGCGGCAGATGTATGCATAAGGCCGGAATCATTCCCGAGGTAGAAATCACACAACGACAAAACGGCCGCCACCGTTCCGGGATCTGCCTTTCCCACCATATTGATAACACGGTCGCCGGCAAAAGCTTCTAAAACAGGTCTGGCCAGATCTTCCTCACCCGGTGCTCCGAAAACACAGATACGGGCGTTCGGGAAATATCCTTCCGCTTTTGTTAAATCTTTCAGGACGGCAATAAAATTCGCCGCGGGCCAGATTTTGGGAAGCCAGCCTGCGGTTGGGCCGATGCCTATGACGGGGCCCTGATCTCCAATGATTTCTTTTGCCTGTTGAAGTTGCGCGGCGCTGAACCATATTTTCGGGGCGGGCGGGTTTTTGTGGAGTCCCAGAATCCCTGCATTCTGCTCAACCCAGTGTTTTGAAGAATCCAGCTTACCCCGGCTTTTGATATATTTTTTACTGGCGAATATTAGGCGGCTTACCGCACTGTTGCGCAGGTCCACTACGATATCCCATTTCCTTGAAATTACGCGTTTCCAGAGATCAATCCAGTGGCCGTGGCGTTTACGTTTTACAAGTGGAATAACCTCTTCCTTTTGTGGCAGGCCGTCAAATAAGCTGGTGCCAAGAGGCCCGCAGGCAATTGTAACCCTTGATTGCGGATATTTTTCAACCAGATTTGATAAAAGGCCGGTTGTCAGGACTGTATCACCCAGCGGCCCGCATGTTATAAAAAGAATATTCATAAAAGGCATTAAATACGGACACAAAACATATGTCAAAAGGCTTTATCACGAAACTACCGCAAAGAGGTCTTGTCGTATTATCAGGAAAAGACCGGTTTTCTTTCCTGAACGGGCTTGTCAGCAATGATCTCTCGCTGCTTGAAACGCAGGAAGCTGTGTATGCCTGCGTTCTAACGCATAACGGCAAGTTTTTGTATGATGTTTTTGTAACACAGGACAAAGAGACTCTTTTTCTCGAATGTGAAGGCGGGGAGCGCGCAATGTCTTTGGCCATGTATTTAAAACGTTTTAAGCTCCGCTCCAGCGTTGATTTTGAAGTTGTGCCTGAAATTAATGTTTTGGCAGGCATCAACTCCACAAAACCAGAGCGGGCCTATAAGGATCCAAGGCATGCGGATATGGGATGGCGGTGTATCGATTTTAATGGCGATCATGACAAACAAGACCTGTCGCATTTCGAAAGCTTTGATATTCACCGGCTTAAACTCGGGATACCCTGTGGAAGCCGTGACATGGTTCCTGAAAAATCGACACTTATCGAAAGCAGGATTGACAGGCTGAACGGTATTTCTTTTACCAAAGGCTGCTATCTCGGGCAGGAACTGACAGCCCGTATGCATCACCGTGGACTTGCCAAAAAACACCTTTATCCGGTGCAGATTGACGGGCCGCCTCCTGAAAACGGAGAAACCCTTAAATCCCCGCAGGGCAGGCTTTATGGTGAAATGCGCTCCTCCTGCCATGGTTCTGGCCCGGGTTTTGGTATCGCACTTTTAAAAGATGAAATGCTGGAAGATATGCAAAACGGACCGCTCAGACCATTCAGGCCGGAGTGGCTGGACTCACAGCCTGAAGATTAGGGCAGATCGTGTTCAGATATAATCACTATGATTATATCTGAAAAGCGTGAATCTGCCCTGACGTATTGAATCGACGAGCAAATTCAGGCGATCAAAAATCGCAAAGCGATTCTTTTTGATCGCGATTTGCTCTAGGAATTGGCGGCTTTTGCAATCGGTTGAAGTGAATTTCTTCTTTCCCGGATTGCGGCCTGTGCCGCCGCAAGTCTTGCAATCGGCACCCGGTAAGGTGAGCAGGATATGTAATCCAGTCCAATCTTCTCACAAAAATCAATGGATGCCGGATCCCCTCCGTGTTCCCCGCAAATGCCGAGTTTGATCTCCGGATTGGCTTTCCGGCCTTTTTCCGCGGCGATTTCAATAAGGAGGCCAACACCTTTTTTATCAAGTGTTTCAAAGGGGTCCCGGGACAACAATCCTTTTTCAACGTAATACGGCAGGAACATCCCGGAATCATCGCGGCTGACACCAAGGGTCGTCTGGGTCAGATCGTTCGTGCCAAAACTGAAAAACTCGGCCTGGCGTGCAATTTCATCGGCCGTCAGGGCCGCCCGCGGTAACTCAATCATTGTGCCCACGCTATACCCTATTGAACGGCCGTATTTATCAAAGACATCCGCAGCTGTTTTTTCGATTTCCTGCCTTAGTGACACAAGCTCGCTTTCTATCATAACAAGCGGAACCATAACCTCTGGCAGCGCGGGCTTCTTACCTTCCTGACTGACTTCGAGTGCGGCCTCCAGTATGGCCTGAACCTGCATTTTGTATATTTCAGGATAGGTCAGGCCAAGGCGGCAGCCTCTGTGCCCCAGCATCGGATTGGCCTCTTCAAGCATCTTAAGACGCTTGCGGACTGTATCCTTATCAATCCCGGCAATTGCAGAAAACTGTGCGATATCATTTTCCTCATGCGGTATAAATTCATGGAGTGGCGGATCAAGAAGACGAATGGTTACAGGCAGGCCCTCCATAACCCGGAAGATTTCAAGGAAATCTTTCTTTTGTTCGGGCAAAAGTTTTTGAAGGGCTTTTTTCCTGTCCTCGTACGTTTCGGCGAAGATCATCTCTCTTACCGCCTGTATTCTGTCCGGTTCAAAGAACATATGCTCCGTACGGCACAGACCAATACCCTGTGCGCCGAAATCTTTCGCCGTTTTGCAATCCGGGCCGGTTTCCGCATTTGTCCGGACGTCCATTCTGCGGGCCTGGTCCGCCCAATGCATAACCGTTGCAAATTCGCCGGAGAGTTCGGGCTGGAGCGTGGGGATGCGTCCCTCCATCACCTCACCTGTCG
The DNA here is from genome assembly GCA_964384335.1 of uncultured Pseudobdellovibrionaceae bacterium. Classification (GTDB taxonomy): domain Bacteria; phylum Pseudomonadota; class Alphaproteobacteria; order Micavibrionales; family Micavibrionaceae; genus JAUICS01. Next base: position 6,037 of record CAYLKN010000042.1, on the reverse strand, counting down.
TTCCGTCGATCGTGATATAATCTCCGGCCTTCAGAGTAAACTCACCACTGAATACTGTGCCTGTCTGCATGTCGATGCGAATTTCTCCTGCGCCCGATACGCACGGGCGTCCCATACCGCGGGCGACAACGGCGGCATGACTTGTCATCCCGCCTCGCGTTGTGAGAATTCCTTTGGCGGCATGCATGCCGTGGATGTCCTCGGGTGAGGTTTCAACCCGCACAAGAATGACATCCTTACCGTCTTTTGCCTGTTTTTCCGCCTCGTCCGCAGAGAGAACTATTGTTCCGCTCGCTGCGCCGGGAGAGGCCGGAAGACCTTTGCCGATTACGTTGCGCGGCGCGTCCGGATCAAGTGCGGGATGAAGCAGCTGGTCAAGAGCCGATGCCTCTATCCTGAGCAGGGCGTCTTCCCGGGTTATAAGTTGATCATTAACCATATCCGTTGCGATTTTTAGAGCGGCGGCGGCGGACCTCTTGCCCGTGCGCGTCTGAAGCATATAAAGCTGGCCTTTTTCGACGGTAAATTCTATATCCTGCATATCCTTGAAATGTATTTCGAGCTTTCTCCGCACATCCATCAGCTGGCTGAATATATCCTGCATATGAGACTTCATTTCGGAGATAGGCACGGGGGTTCTTATGCCTGCAACGACATCCTCACCCTGTGCGTTTACAAGATACTCGCCGTAAAAATCATTTGCGCCTGTACTCGGGTTCCGGGTAAAAGCCACGCCTGTCAGACAATCTTCGCCCATATTTCCAAACACCATGCTTTGTATGTTTACCGCCGTGCCCCAGCTTTCAGGAATGTGGTGGATCCGCCTGTATGTAACGGCGCGGGGTGTCATCCAGGAGCCGAAAACAGCCCCGATTGCCCCCCAGAGCTGATCTCTGGGATCCATCGGAAACGGCGAGCCGGCTGAAGAATGCACGACAGATTTGTATTCCTTGACGATTTCACGCCATGCATCAGCTGAAATCGCGGTATCGTCTTCGATATCCTCATCCCTTTTATACTGTTCGATGATTTCTTCGAAATCATGATGATCGATGCCGAGCACGACATTACCATACATTTGCATAAATCGCCGGTAACTGTCCCAGGCAAAACGGTCGTCTCCCGATTCCCGGGCCAGACCTTCAACCGTATCGTCGTTCAGACCAAGATTTAAAACCGTGTCCATCATTCCTGGCATGGAAACCCTTGCGCCGGACCTTACGGAGACCAGAAGGGGGTTTTCGGAATTTCCAAACTGCCTTCCCATAAGGGCCTGGACAGAGTTAAGGGCTTCGTCCACCTGCGTTTCAAGCTCCTTAGGATAGGTTTGACCGTTTTTATAGTAATGGTCACAGACTTCAGTCGTTATTGTAAATCCCGGCGGGACGGGTAACCCAAGGGCGGACATCTCGGCCAGATTGCACCCCTTGCCGCCAAGAAGATTCCGCATTTCTGCGTTTCCTTCAGTTTTTTCCTTGCCGAATCTGTAAACCCATTTATTCATTTTTTACTCCCGGTACTTCATCAGGTTTTTGTGTTTTGTATAAACATAATCGTATTGAAAGATACGATTTACTCCAGATTGGGCTAATCCGTAAACAGGAAAAGCTTAATTTTCTTCCCGATTCCAGATTTTTTCCCACCATGGCCTGTCATCGACCGGGACCTTTCCGTCAAAACTCTGGCCGGTCTTCTCCATTTTTCCGCGGATTTCCTTTATATCCCACCCCGTCAGGCGGGCCAGGTTTTCAGCCTCTTTATCAAATCTTTGCGGCAGTTTGCGGAAATATTTCCCCGCCGCCTCACACTGTGCCTCCCCTTTCCACGGGTGCCTGAGGATATAACGGCCCTGAAAATTCTCCGTATCTCCGGTTTCCTGCAGGATCAAATCTTCCGGAAAGGTTTCCGCAGTGTATCGTACGTGCATACGTGTAACATAGGCATTAACCGGGCCTCCGCGTGAAGGCATGACTGTGGGCATTGCGCCGCCCTGCATGGGACGGACCGGGCCGTCCTGCTGTGCTTCAACCCACCATGCTCCGAGTGCGCGAAGCTCTTGCCGTGAAAGTGGATCGGCGGCACACGGATCGCACCAGCTCATGTCCCAGGCATACTCAAGAAATACGGCTTTCATGTCTTCTTTTTTGACGGCGGTGGAAAACATAGCCTGGTAAAATGCGTCAAATTCATTTTCAACATATAAAGGCAAGTCAATATCCGTCGGAATTTTCACCGTACGGTAATTCGTCGGCTCAACACGTCCCTCGCGGGTCAGCGTCATCAGTATAAGATCCTGAGGGCCCCTGGCATTAAGTGTTCCAAGCCGGATGGGCAGCATGAATTTATCGCTTTCAAATGCAACCTGCAAAGGACGCAGATATGCGTAGCCCCGGCTTTCGAATTCTTCAATATTTACTTTGGCCAGAAAGAATTTCATATCCTGCTTGATATAGCTGCCAAGAATATCTTCCGCACCTTCCGGGAGTTTGTAACCTTCGCTATTGAGAAATGTAAGGAGGCCATCGCTTTGTTCTGCTGACAAAACAACGATATCGTATTCCCCAACGGTGTATTCCTCCTCAATCGTGACACCAAGAGCGGCGGCCCTCTCATCTCTGGATGCTCCCATTCCCTGCATCGAAGCCATCGGCATGGCGGTTTCCATCATGGTACGCATTTTCATACACGGGTTTGAATCAAAATATTCAACCAGACGGGGGGCGGTGTAGGCATCAAGATGATCAATCAGCTTCGGGTCGGCGACATTGACCTGTCCCTCCGAGATAACATCGGGAACGGGAACAACAATTGCGAAATCCTTAACCTCGCCCTGAAAATCATTGGCCATGGTAATCACTGTCCGGCCTTCCGCCCGGGCCATGATAACCTTTGATGCATTGTTAAACAGATCGGCACTGGCCTTGGCCACGTAAAACCCGCAGAAAGCGTGTGCATTTGAATGAAAACACAACAGACATAAAAGAAATGGAAACAAAAATATACGTTTCATTATCCGGTCCTTTTCAAAATTAAACCATGTTTATCGAATTTTGGGGTCCGGGCCAGCAAATATCGTACGGCGCACAGACCGAACAGAGCATAAAATATTCCTTCCCTGACTTGAAACTCATATTGCAACAGAAAGCCCAGAGCTGCAACGGCAATTCCGAACAAAGCCCGGGCGGGGTAATCCCGGGGTGTTGTTTTCGGGTCGGTTATCATAAAAAAGCTGAAAATCAGAATTGCGCCTCCTGTTAACTGATTAAGAGGAATTTCCAGCGGATCTCCAAGCCATACAGCACGGGCAAAGGTCATGGCAGCATAGCTTCCAAGAAAAAAAGCCGCCATGTCAAGCTGTCTTGCATTGCTGAGAACAAGCGCGGCCAGGCCGGTGATAGCCGCCACCAGCCAGAGCGCATCACCCCACTGTCCTGGTGAAATCCATATGGCATTTGGAAACAGGAGCAGACAAAGCACAATACCAAAATTTGCAGGGTTGAAGAAATGATACTGATTTTGCCGCAGGCAGTATTTTGAGCATATGGCAAGCAGGGCCGCCAGAGGATAAAGCCACAGTGCCGAGGATTTCAAAAGAATTGATAATGATAACCCGGTAATAAGCGGAGAACGAAGATCGTATGATTGTCCCTGAAATAAATATACAAATACGGCCTGAACGATACAGACGCTTGCAAGGGTTAGAAAAACAACCGTGAAATCCGGGCCGAAATCATTCCACACCATCTGTAAAGCCAGAAAAAAACCAAGAGCCAGAATTTGATAATGCCTGGGATCGCCTGTATAGAAAACTTTCATTTTTAAAGTTTTACGCTACTCTGGAAAAATGAAAATACCCTATAAAAATACAGACGCTTTTGTCAAAAACCCCGGACAAGAGATTTTGTGCACACTTGTATACGGACCGGATGAGGGACTTGTGCGGGAACGCTCTGAAATACTGTGCAGAACAGTTGCCGCGGATCTGAACGATGCCTTTCAGGTTTCCGTTTTAACGGCTTCCGACCTTGAAAGCGATTCGGCACGATTTTTTGACGAGGCCTATGCCATGTCCATGATGGGCGGACGGAGACTTGTCCGCGTCAGGGGGGCTTCCGACAAATTTACCGTGCTGCTTAAACCCTATCTTAATAAGCCGAATAAGGATGCTTTGATCGTAGTTGAGGCGGGGGAACTGAGCCCCAGATCAAGTCTCAGAAAACTTGTTGAAAGTGATAAAGCCATTGCGGCAGCCGTACCCTGTTACGTTGATGATGAGCGCGCGGTGACCAATATTATAAATCAGACACTGACTCACGCCGGGTTCCGGATTGAAAGGGATGCGGCCGCTTTTCTGTCCGAGGCTCTTGCCGGTGATCGGCAACGCATCCGGCGCGAACTCGATAAACTCATTACATATATGGGCCCGCATCCCGATTACACCGGGCCGGAAGGTGATCCGATCGCCGAAAACTGCGGGACGATAACGCTGGAGGACGCCATGGCGTGCTGCGGGAATGGCGGGGTTATGGAGCTGGACAGCTTTGTTATGGCCGCAGCCGGGGGAGATGGGGCCAAGGCGCACAAGGCTTATGCGCGGCTCCTTCAGGAAGATATCGGATTTGTGATAATCCTGCGTGTTCTGCAAAACCATTTTCGGCGTTTACATGTCGTCAAGTCTCGCACAGAGTCCGGCATGCCGCTTGATTCGGCCATGAAAACCCTGAATCCGCCGGTTTTTTTCAAGCAGGAAAATGAATTCCGCGCACAGATTGGACGCTGGTCCCTGCACAGGCTTCAAAATACTCTTATGAAACTGACAGAGCTTGAAGCGCGCTGCAAAAGGACGGGAGCCGTACCCGAAACTCTGGTCGGCCAGTTTATAGTTTCGGTGACTGGATAAGCATAAATTATCAAACGGTAATAATACCGCTCAGCTTTGCAGGATAATCGGGTAGGGTGCTCCGCCGATCATGGTTTCTGTTCCCTTTTCGCGGTGCACGACATAGACCTGATAGGCATTCTGGATATATTTGGCGTATGTCAGATCTATCGGATCCCCTATATCCCTTCGCTCCCCGCCCTGCAGCACGATTGTCATACGTCCCGTTTTAAGATTGTATTCAAAATAATCGGGGTCTTTTTCCCACTCTTCATAATGATAGACAAAAATCTGGGATGTAACCTTGATTGCCAGTTCAAGCTGCAGAGGATTACCTTTCCTGTCCTTGATCACAGGTGGCATTTCAAATCGGAAGGCATTTTCCGCATCATCTCTGTAGAATTGTCTTTCCGGGGTCTCTGCCATAACACTCTTAGTATAGGGCAAGCTCTTACAGTTTGGCAAAGTCAAAAATAAGATCAGCCAGCAGATATGTATATATTTACCGGAAAGCAAAACTATCCCCAGAAGAGGGTCAGGCACTCATAAAAGCTCTTGCCGTTGATTCAGGTGGGTTGATATTATTTTAATATTATTTCTTCCGTCATAATCTTAATTATCAATGATTATAAATTCTTTTAAAATATCGCCGCTTCTGGTTTTGCTGCTTGCTTCCGTTTTAGGGGCCTGTGCAACGGAGCCTTACGGCTCCGTCGAGCAGCATGTCATCAACCACGGCCAGTACTGGCAGAGGGCGGAGACTTCTTCGGCGCTGTATCTGCGCGGTCCGAAAGCCCAGCAGACACTGAATCTGGATATATCCCGCTGTGTCGTTGAAATCCGTGAGCTTGAAAGACTTGCAGCCCTGCAGAAAGGCATACCCGGAATGCTCCATGACCCGGCGTATCCGGATGACGGCATGCCGCCCGGCGCACGTATGGTTGATGCGGAGTCCCCGGAAAGGGACGGATTTTTAAGGACCGAGGTTATGCCCTATCATGATTTTGAGACCTGCATGTTTGCGAAAGGCTGGGAGCGTGTTGAAAAACTTCCCTATGATATAGCGGACCGTTCCCGCGGAGACTATATCGACCAGGTAAGAACCAATCTTTTCGGAACGCGGCACAGCATGCATGAAAATTACGAACTCCCTGACGA
>CAYLKN010000041.1:0-14183 GCA_964384335.1 uncultured Pseudobdellovibrionaceae bacterium | reverse complement strand
AATCCTCATCCTTCATACTCAGGCCCGAGCGGCCTTTTCCTCCTCGCCGCTGCGCGCGGTAGGTGGCGAGCGGCACGCGCTTGATATAGCCGCCATGGGTAATAATCACAACCATGTCTTCACGCTGAATCAGGTCTTCTATATCCTGTTCGAATTCGGCATCAAGAATTTCCGTGCGGCGGGGCGTGGCGAATTTGTCATTGATATCCAAAAGCTCCTGCCGCAAAACCTCCTGCAGTTTGGCGCGGTCGGACAGGATTTCAAGATATTCGGCAATTTTCTGTGTAATCTGGTTCAGTTCGTCGCCGATTTTGTCGCGCTCCAGCCCGGTCAGGCGGTGCAGACGCAGATCCAGAATCGCCTTGGCCTGAATTTCGGAAAGGCGGTAGGTCTTATCCTCGTTCAGAGGGTGTTCGGGGTCGTCAATCAGATCGATCAATGACGCAACTTCATCCGCGGGCCAGGCTTTTGCCATGAGTTTCTGTCTTGCCTCCTCCGGGTTCGGAGCGTGGCGGATCAGGGCAATGATTTCGTCGATATTCGCAATCGCGACCGCCAGTCCGGCAAGGACATGGGCCCTGTCCCGTGCTTTGTCCAGCTCAAAAATTGTGCGGCGGGTAATAACCTCAACGCGGAATTTGATAAAGGCATCAAGAATTTCGCGCAGCAAAAGCGTTCTGGGCCGGCCGTTATCCAGGGCAACAACGTTGCATCCGAAGGATGTCTGAAGCGGCGTAAATTTAAAAAGCTGGTTCAGAACGACATCGGCGTTGGCATCCCGCCGGAGTTCGACAACAACACGCACGCCGTCCCGGTCGGATTCATCCCGGACTTCACGTATGCCCTCAACAATTTTTTCCCGCCCGACTTCACCCAGGCGCTCCAGCAGACGGCCTTTATTCACCTGATACGGCACCTCGCTTATAACAATCGCCTCGGACTTGTCCCGGACCTGTTCGAACCGGGTTTTGGCGCGCATGATAACCGATCCGTTTCCTGTCATATAAGCCGCCCGGATTCCGGATCTTCCAAGAATCTGGCCGCCGGTCGGGAAATCGGGTCCCGGAATAATCTGCATCAGATCGGCAATTTCAATATCCGGATCGTCAAGTAATGCGCAGCATGCGTCAATCACCTCACCCAGATTATGAGGGGGAATGTTTGTGGCCATACCAACGGCAATCCCACCGGCCCCGTTGACCAGAAGGTTCGGAATACGGGAGGGAAGCACGGTCGGCTCATGCTGCGTCTCATCATAATTCGGTCTGAAGTCAACAGTGTCCTTGTCGATATCGTCAAGTAAAGCCTCAGCGGCCTTTGCCATTCTTGCCTCGGTATACCGCATGGCGGCGGGCGGGTCGCCGTCCATGGATCCAAAGTTACCCTGTCCGTCGATCATAGGCAGCCGCATTGAAAAATCCTGAGCCATGCGGACGAGTGCATCGTAAATGGCGAGGTCGCCGTGCGGGTGATATTGTCCCATGACATCCCCCACAATCCGTGCGGATTTCTTATACGGTTTGTCGGAGGTATATCCGCCTTCCCGCATTGCATAGAGGATACGCCTGTGCACCGGTTTCAGGCCGTCGCGCACGTCGGGCAAAGCGCGGCTTACGATCACGCTCATGGCATAGTCCAGATAGGACTGCCTCATTTCGTCTTCCAGCGATATACTGGGGAATTTTTCGGTCTCGGCCGTTGTGTCGCTCATGGTAAAATTCAGGTCAAATAATTAACTTTTAAGGTTTAGCAGGCCGCAAAGAGCCTGGCAAGCGGGACGGGGGCTTATTCTTCGCTTTGTCAAAGGTTTTTAGGAATTCCGGGGAAATTCAAACATCGATATACATGTTCCCTGCAATTATCAAGATTATCTTGCTTGTTTATGCTGGCCTAACTATACAAACTCAACAATTTATAATATTGTAAATAAAGTATCAGGTGTCTTTCATGGGTAAATCTGTCATTTTAAAAATTGTTCTCCCGGTTCTTCTTATCCTTTGTTCTGCAAAGGGGGCTTATGCACTGAGTGTCGAAAGCCTGCGTTTTGGCGCGCATCCGGAAAAGACCAGAATGGTTCTGGAACTTAGCGATGTGTCGGATTTCAGGGTTTTTATACTGGATAATCCGTACAGAGTTGTTGTCGATTTGCCGACCCTGTCATGGGAAAGCCATGACTGGCGTTCCAATCTGGAAACGTCAAAGGCAAAGACACTCGTCAAAAATGTCCGTTACGGTCAGCTTCAGAAAAGTCTTTCGCGCATTGTCGTTGACGTGGCTTCTCCGGTCGTTGTGCAAAATGCTTTCCTTTTGCCGGAAAGGGACAGTTTTCCGGATCGGCTGGTTATTGATTTTACGAGCGCGAGTCGTGCGCAATTTGAACAGGCAAAAAGCAAAGTTTACGGGACGCTTGATATTTCGAGCTATTCCGGGCGTCAGTCATCGCCGCCTGCAACACAGTCCCGCGGGGGCGGTAATAAAGATTCCTATGAAGTGGCTTCTCTTTCGCACGTTCCGCCGCTTCCGCCTTCACCTCCCGCTGAGACATCGTTTTCCAAGACCGGAAAGCCGCTGGTAATAATCGATCCCGGGCATGGCGGTGTTGATCCCGGCGCAATCGGTGCCAACGGCATTAAGGAAAAAGACATCGCACTGGCCATGAGTTTGGCTGTTAAGAAAAAACTGCTGGAGACCGGCAATTTCGAGGTCAAGATGACAAGGACCGATGACCGGTTTCTCAAACTGGCCGACCGGGTCAATTTCGCCAGAAAACATGCAGGGGACATATTTGTTTCAATTCATGCCGACTCCATCAACAAAAGCCATATAAGGGGCGCGTCGATCTATACCCTGTCGGAAACGGCTTCTGACGCCCAGACGGCGAGACTGGCGAAAAGGGAGAACCAGGCCGATCAGATCGCTGGTATAAATCTGGCCAGTGAGGAAAAAGATGTTGCCAATATCCTGATTGATCTGGCAATGCGGGAGACAATGAACCAGTCCAAATTTTTTGCAAACACGCTTGTCAATACACTTGAGGGAAATGGCATCCAGATGCTTGAGAATCCGCATCGCTTTGCCGGTTTTGCCGTGCTCAAGGCGCCCGACATTCCCTCCGTCCTGGTCGAAGCGGGATTTATATCCAATGTAAAGGAAGCCCGTCTGCTCTGGCAGCCGCAATACAGGGAAAGAATAGCCTCATCACTGGTTAATGGGATTGAAGCCTATTTTGAAAGAGTGAATTACAATAACCGGATTTAATATTCATTCTGACTTGTATCAGATTTCAGGCGCGCAATAGTTTTTGCCGCATGCGCACGTAATGATCGATACACCATCCGGCTATACCCGGGACGTGACTTAAGGCAAGGCTAAGTATTGACCCCTTTTTGTTAAGATGCGGAAACGGTTTATCGGGTTTTTTCTCTCCAAGAAACCGGCACAGCTTGTTCCAGTTATCTCCTTTTGAAAGGTCTATAACCAAAAGGTCTTCGGGACGGTTCCTGAAGTAATTCTGGACTTCTTTGTTGTGATCAATGAATTTTTGTCTGTAAAGTTTTTCGTTGCCGATCGGTGATCCGGCACCGTAAACCCACCGCCTGTCCGGTGCACTTTCATAATTGCCGAAATGATTGACCACACTGTCTATCCATTTGTCCGGGTTGCGGACAGTCAGAATAAACCGGCTGCCGGGATATTGCGCATCAAGTTCCTTGTATATCAAAGGCCAGGGATGATCTTCGAATGCATCATGCGTTTGCGTATACCGCATTGCGATCTCAAAAGCCTTGGTGTTAATATCCGGGTCTAGAGTACCAACCGGCCCGCAAACCCGGTATCCCAGCATTCTTAAGGCGTGGCCGAGGGACTTGGTCCCTGTTTTTTGAAAGCCTATACAAAATACTTTTTTAGATTTTGCCATCATCACCCCGATTTCAGATTCAGTTTACTATACGCATATTTATTTTCACATACCCCTGATACTTCAATGATAAGAATTTCTCAACATTAGTGGAAAATTTTCTTGAAGAAAATTCTGCAGACATTACAACGAAGAGTATTAATATAAAACAATACGCAAACTATGACACAGAACAAAAACAACCAGAACAAAAACAACCAGGACAAAAACAGTCAGGATAAAAGTGTATACGGTTCCGGACCGCAGGAGGAGAATATAGAAAGCCATACACTTGCGGTTCTTGTGGATAACGAGCCCGGTGTTCTGGCCCGTGTGATCGGGCTTTTTTCCGGGCGGGGATACAATATCGAAAGTTTGACGGTTGCCGAAACAGATCACGAACAAAATCTCTCCCGTATTACAATCGTTTGCTCGGGCACACCGATGGTTATTGAACAGATTAAGAACCAGCTGGATCGACTTGTACCGGTTCACAAGGTTTCAGATTTGACGATAGAGGGAAAATTCGTTGACCGTGAACTTGCACTTATAAAGGTTGCCGGGAAAAATGAAAAAAGAATCGAGGCATTGCGCATTGCGGATATTTTCCGTGCACGTGTTGTTGACAGTACACTTGAGAGTTTTGTTTTTGAAGTGACAGGAAGCGCAGAAAAAGTGAGTGCATTTTTGGAACTAATGCGGCCTTTGGGCCTTGTGGAAGTGAGTCGTACCGGCATTGCCGCCATAAAACGTGGTTAAGTAAAAATGAATTTGTATAGTTGAGGCAAACGAGGCAAACAATGAAAAGACTACTGCTTAATTTTGTTATAACGTCTTTTGTTATCTGTGGGCTTTCGGCCTGTAAGTCAAGGACACAGGCGGATCAGGTACTGAGAACGATGTGCATTGCAGGTATACAGCACGTACTTCCTGACAACGTCAGCTATGATAAGGCCAATGAGGTTCTCTTTTCGGATATCGATAATGTAAAGCGCGGCCGCGAAGTCAGGATAGATGCGCAAATTCTGGAGTTCGGCTTTACAGAGAATGAGGATTTTGTATGCCGGTTCATAGAAAATTATGCCTTTTTCGGATTAAGTTACATACCGGATATAACTTATATTCAAGGGTATGGGGTTGAGCTTGGCTATGATGAAAATGATACCCTTATAGGGCGTCAAACCGATTACGTCCAGCTTCTTACAGCGACAAAATCTGCAAAACAGTAATTCGCCAATACTAATTCAGCCAGATATATTAGGCAGATATTTTTTCATTCTGCATTGTCTGAATTTCTTCGATAAACAGGGCAACTTCTTTTCTGAGGTTTGTAGATATTTCCGAAAGTTTCTGGGCCGCATCAAGAACGCCCCCTGCTTCTTCTCCGTTTTTGGAGGCCATTTCCTGGACTTTTTTGATGTTTTCCGCAACTTCCTGGGCACCACTGGATGCTTCGGTTATGCTTCTGCTGATTTCAGAAGTGGCAGATCCCTGCTCTTCAACGACTGAGGAGGCAGATGCCGCGGATTGGTCAATTGTCTCAACACTGCTTATTATGCTGCTAACCGCACCGACACTGTTTTTAATAGCATTCTGAATATTTATAACCTGCCTGTCTATCTCATCTGTTTTGCTGGCTGTCTCAAGCGCAAGTTTTTTAACTTCATCCGCGACGACGGCAAAGCCTTTCCCGGCCTCACCGGCCCGCGCGGCCTCAATCGTTGCATTTAACGCCAGCAGATTTGTCTGTTCCGCGATATCCTTGATGGCGTTGACAACCTCGCCGATAGAGTCGGCCAGTTTATTAAGGTCACTGACAGCCTTATTCGTGCTCTCCGCTTCCCGTGACGCATTATTGGCCTGTTCAACAACCGCACCCACCTGACGGGATATTTCCGTACTGGATGCATTGAGTTCATTTGCGGCGGCGGCCACAGACTGCAGGTTGGCATTCGCCTGTTCGGAGATGGTTGCCACTGTCGTTGAAGTATTGATTGTCTGGGATGACATTTCATTCATGCTGTTTGCCGCGTTGTTCAGTTCATCCGAAGCGGTTGAAAGGGTGTTGATGATTTTCCCTATCCGGCTGTCAAAATCCTTTGCGAGTTGATTTAAGGCGTTTTGTTTTTCAATCTCGGCTTTTTTCTTAAGTTCATCCTGTTCTTTTTCCATTTGTTGCATTCTCAGACCATTCTCGCGAAAAACGCGTATTGCATCCGCAATTGTTCCGATCTCATCCTGTCTTTTTTCGAAACCGATTTCGACATCAAAGTTGTTCCGGGTTAACTCTTTTATTGAAGAATTGAGATTCAGGAGAGGTTTGACCACGACGATGCTAAGAATTATCGAGAGTATGAAAATAAGCAATACTGTAATAACAATGCTTAAAATAAGCTGTGTTATCAGTATTTTCTTAAGGCTTTGCTGTAAAGTGGCATCATCCCATGCAATTACGGCCTGGCCTAGAATCTCATCAGAATTTGCACTGGTAACCGGCGATATAACAAGAATATGTCCGTCAAGGGTTTCAACATAACCGTCATCGCCACTGATTTCGGACCTGTGATCCCGATACTCTGCCTTCAGAGTTTCGGCGGAAAAACTTTCGCTTCCTGAAGATGTAAGGATTTGGCCATCAAGCGTGTAGGTCACCACGGCAAGCAGGGCCGAATTTTCATCCTCCATTATTTTTTTATACGCCTGGTTAATAGCATCGGCCTTGTTCCACTTAAAGACGCCGGCCATATTGGCAACAAGCAGTTCGGTTTTTTCAACCAGGACGTTTTTATAAAGCTCATAAAGTCCTGATCGAAACTGTTGCATCTGCACAAACATAAAGATTGACAGTGCCAGTCCCACACTTAGTAGAAGGAAAGCAAGAATTTTAAGATTTATAGACTTTTTGAAATTAAATAGGCTGAAAAATTTTTTCATCCTGCTTCCCCTTTTGCGGTTTAATAATGAAACCTTACTGATACATCATATCCAGAACTTCGGCATTAAGACCCACGGTAATCGCACCGATATTCTTTCCGTTTTCAGTAACCGGAGCACTGAGCTGGAACTGGAAAGTCTGGGTGGATTCATCGAATTCAACCTCTGACATATGCATAGCGTCCGGTCCGACCTTGTATGTTTCCTGCCACTTGGCTTCATCACCCTGCATGTAATCGCTTGTGCGGTTATCCAGGCCGACAATCAATCCTTTATTGTCCATAACAAACACTTCTGTAAAAAGCCCATCGCTGTTTTCCGATTTGTCACCCAGGAATTTTGAAATATCAGTATCAAAATATGGATCAATTAAAGTTTCATCACCCTCGCGCCATCTGTTGTCCAGCTCTGTGATCTCTTCGTCAGTAAGGTCAGCATGAGCCGAGTTCTGGGCTTTAACCGCCTCAACGATTACAGGATCATTTACCCAGCCGGAAATATGATCTTTAAAAACCTGTTTCTTAATATCTTCTGAAACTTCAATTGCCTGTGCGGACGGAATGAAGGTAAAACAGATCGCCATTAGGGAATAAAAAACTAATTTCATGAGGTTTCTCCTTATTTTTTTACTTATTAAAAATTAAAAGATTCAGCCGAGTTTTCAAGTCACTGTTATTTACTCTTTATAATATATGAGCAATATGCATCATCAAACATTATTTATTATTTTTATATTTTAAATAGATGTTGTTAGACACATCTAAAATCCATGTCCTTATATATGGATACTCTGTTTGATTTTTCCTTTAAAACCTGTTTATTTACTGTATTAAAAAATTAAAACAGGTAAAAGGACGGTAAAATGACAAGTGTTAATGTTGCAAAATTGCAGCCTGAAAATGACAAAAAACCACAGAATACAACATCCATGCGTGTTTATTACGATAACGACTGCGATCTTAACCTGATTAAGGGTAAAAAAGTTGCCATTATCGGTTACGGAAGCCAGGGGCACGCGCACGCAAACAATCTCAAGGATTCTGAAGTTAAAGAGGTCAGGGTGGCCTTAAGGCCCGGTTCCTCAACGGCAAAAAAAGCTCAGAACGCGGGGTTTGAAGTTGTTTCGCCCGCTGAGGCCGCTGCCTGGGCCGATGTTGTCATGATTCTGACGCCCGATGAATTGCAGGCGGAAATCTATTCCGAACATCTTGAACCGAATTTGAAGAAGGGGGCGGCCCTTGCCTTCGCCCACGGTTTCAATATTCATTTCAATCTTATAGAGCCTCGTGCCGATCTTGATGTATTCATGATTGCACCAAAGGGACCCGGCCATACTGTTCGTTCGGAGTATCAGAGAGGCGGGGGCGTGCCCTGTCTGGTGGCGGTTCAACAAAACGCGAGCGGTAATGCATTCGATATCGCCCTGTCTTACGCCAGTGCGATCGGCGGCGGCCGGGCCGGCATTATCGAAACATCTTTCCGTGAGGAATGCGAAACCGACCTGTTTGGTGAGCAGGTGGTTTTGTGCGGCGGCATGACACAGCTTATCCAGAAGGGCTTTGAAACTCTTGTGGAGGCAGGGTATTCACCGGAAATGGCTTATTTTGAATGCCTGCACGAAACAAAGCTTATTGTCGATCTGATTTATGAAGGCGGCATTGCCAATATGCGTTATTCGATTTCGAATACGGCCGAGTATGGCGATTATGTATCGGGTCCCAGGATTGTTACCGATGAAACGAAAGAGGAAATGAAAAGGGTTCTGGCCGATATTCAGTCCGGTAAATTTGCCCGCGACTGGATGCTTGACAACAAAGTCGGACAGACGTCATTCAAGACCATGCGCCGGAAACAGGCCGAGCATCCGATTGAAGACGTCGGCGGACGCCTGCGTGCAATGATGCCCTGGATCGCCAAAAACAGGCTTGTGGATAAGGACAAAAACTAGGCAGCGTCACCTGTCTACCCGATTCTGTTTTCAGAAAGCCGCGGATCTGTAAGGCAGGCAAGTGCATGGAAATGGCCTTTTAAATTTGGCTTGCCTGCGAGGGTAAAAATTCAAGGAAACTTTCAGGGGATTCAAACCCTGAACGACGTGGCTTATGAACAACCATAAAGACCAGCTTTTTAAAGGTATAGCGCTGACTGTCGCTGCGATATTCAGTATCGATCTGATGGTGGCTGCGGGAAAACTTCTGTCTGAAGGTTATCACGTTATTCAGATTGTTTTTATGCGAAATCTTATCGGTATGGTTCCCGTGTATATATTTTATAAATTATGCGGCGGGGCATGGATTCCGTTGCCCAAAAAACCGCAAACCCACCTTATCCGGAGTACCCTTGGTATTGTTTCGCTTATTCTGACGTTTAGTGCCGTTGCACAACTTCCTTTGCCGGATGTAACTGTTTTGCTGTTTTCCGCGCCTTTGTTTATTACCGTGCTTTCGATCCCTTTACTGGGGGAGCGTGTGGGTTTGTATCGCTGGAGTGCAGTGATTATAGGCTTTCTGGGTGTTTTGATCGCGGCCAGGCCGTCCGGTGATGCCAACTGGCTTGGTATTGGCTTTGCCCTGGCTGCCGCTTTTTTTCTGGCGCTGATTGCAATTACCATGCGGTGGATGGGCAGGACGGAAGATCCTGTTGTCAGTGTTTTATACTTTTTTGTTATAAGTGCTTTGGTGACAGGGTTTATGGTTCCTTTTGTCTGGGAACCGATGACCTGGGATGCGGCACCTCTTTTTCTTGGTCTGGCTTTAGCGGCCGGTGCCGGACAGATTATGCTGACAGCCAGCTACGTCTATGCTCCGGCATCGGCTTTAAGCCCTTACCGATATACTTCGATTATATGGTCAATCTTGCTGGGCTGGCTGATTTGGGCGTATATACCGGGCTGGCCCGTTCTTGCCGGGGCCGCTATTATCATTGCCAGCAATCTGTTTATAGTATGGAGGGAACATAAAAACCAGAAAACATCAAACACATGAAAACGCTTTTAAAATACATTCCTGATACATTCCGCATAAAAAATACCCTCTTACTCGGTGTGGTGTTTGCGTTTTTTCAGGCTATCGCGTTTTCCATTTTGACATTGCTGATCAAACTGGTCAGCGATAACCATCACCCGGTGGACATGCTGCTGTATCGCAATGCCATATGTACGGGAATCGTTTTCCTCTTTCTTGTATTTACACAAAGAGTTGGACAAATCCGGAAAGCCAATCTGAAACGGCAGGGGATCAGGGCCGTAACCGGAACTGTCGGGATGGTTCTGACATTTGTCACTTTTTCTCTGTTGCCTTTAACGGAAGCGCAAAGCCTTCTATTCGCGGCGCCCTTGTTTGTGGTTGTTTTGTCCTATCCTCTGCTTAAGGAAAAAGTTGGAATGTACCGTACGATGGCAGCGGTTATCGGCTTTCTTGGCGTTTTACTGATTCTGCAGCCAGGAACGATCAGCTCATTTCTCGGCGGTCTTGTGGGCCTGTCTATGGCGCTTGCTCATGCCCTTGTTGCCATTGTTTTAAGATGGCTTGGGAAAACGGAAGATCCGTTTGTCACCATATTCTATTTTTCACTCTTCTCGCTGATTGTCATATTGCCTTTCTCCGTTGTTTTCTGGACTCCGCCGTTGCCCATGGATCTTGTTCTTCTTTGCATGATCGGTGTGACATCTTTTTTTACGCAGTTTTTTCTGACCAAGGCAATGTTTCTTGCACCGGTTGCGGTTGTTGCTCCTGTAAGCTATTTCTCAATGCTCTGGGCGTTGCTTATCGACCTTATGATTCTTGGCTTTGCTCCGGTGCCTATGACATTGGCCGGTTCGGCCCTTATAATCGGAAGTAATCTGTTTATCCTGTGGCGGCAGAACGTCAAGAAAGTTAAATTTGAAAACCCCCCGCATTCATGAGAACATCTGTAATAAATATTCAGAGTTAAATGTTCATGCGTAACTGGTTTCCCTTAATCAGCGTTGTATGTTTGAGTTTGTGCATAAATTCGAAATCCCATGCACAACATACGCATATGCAAATGCAGTGGCCAAAAACCGATTTTTCGAAAACGACTGTCGATCTCTCTTCAATCCATTCCGGCGGCCTGCCCAGAGACGGAATTCCGGCCATTGACAATCCTGGATTTGAAAAGGCGCGGGATGTGACAAATCTGTCGGACAAGGAGCCTGTCATTCAGATTGTCATCAAAGGAAGGGCAAAAGCTTATCCCATTCAGATCCTGATGTGGCACGAAATTGTCAACGACAGAATTGGGGACATACCGATTGTCGTGACTTATTGTCCGATGTGTAATACAAGCATTGCTTTCAGAAGAGATGTCACGGTCGATGGCCGCAAGCGTCTTCTTGATTTTGGCGTGACAGGCAAGCTTCGTCACTCCGACCTGATAATGTACGATAGGCAGACCGAAAGCTGGTGGCAGCAGTTTTCAGGCGAAGCGATTGCAGGCGATTTCGCCGGAAGCCGGCTTGAGGTGATTTCTTCTCGTGTTGTTCCTTTCGCCGAGTTTAAAACCGTTTATCCAGATGGAAACGTTCTTAAAGTTACTGAAAATATGGACAGACCGTACGGTATTAATCCTTACGCCGGTTATGATCTTGCAGAAACCCCGATGCTTTTCAGCGGTGCCAAGACGCCTGCCCCGATTAAGCCCATGGAATATCTTGTTGCCGTTGGCCGTGAAGCCTGGCCTCTTGTCCGGGTAAGGCAGGAGGGGCGCATTCTGCATAATGATCTGGTTCTGACCTGGTACGAAGGAATGAATTCCGCTCTGGGTGCCAGAAAGATAAAGGAAGGCAGGGATATAGGCTTTGTTCAGGTTCAAAGGAAAACCATGGAGGGTGATTTGAAAGACATACCGCATCTTGTTACGTTTGCGTTTGCCTTCCATGCGTTTAAGCCGGATGGGATCGTGTATTTTGATAAAAACAAGAGAAGCGTGCCGGCTGAAAAATCCACGTGTACCCCCGACATTTTGATGGAGGAAATCGAGGATCTCCAGAAATAAAAACTATCCCGTTTCCTTTTCGTAACCTTTCCTTAAGCCTGTCATGTAATTTTTATCTTTAGGTGTTTTGAAAACTTACAGACAATACATGGATAATACCGATGGACTTTCCTGATTTGACCGGCAGTAAAATTGATCCAGACAGCCCCGAACGGTTCATAAACCGGGAGCTGTCGTGGCTTGAATTTAACCGCCGCGTTCTGGAGGAAGCGAAAAACGAGGGCCATCCTGTAATGGAACGTGTCCGTTTTTTGTCAATTGCGGCATCGAACCTTGATGAATTTTACATGGTGCGGATTGCGGGGCTGAAAGCCCAGGTCAGGGCGAAAGTTACAAAACCCGGCATTGATGGACTCGAACCTGCGGAACAGCTTAGGGAAATCAATATCAAGGCAGGTCTGTTCACAGATGATATGCAGACAATCTGGCGCGGGCTCAGGAAAAGGCTGGAAGACAACAATCTTCGTATTCTCGGGTGTGAAAGCCTTGAGAAAGAGGAATCGGAGTGGGCAGAAATCAAGTTTGATCAGGATATTTTTCCGGTTCTGTCTCCGATTGCGGTGGATCCGGCCCATCCTTTTCCGTTTATACCCAATAAAGGCATTGCCATCGTTCTTCAGCTTTACGATAAGGAGACGGGCGCCTGTCTTGATGCCCTCATCCCTTTACCATCGCAGCTTGAAAGACTAATACCCGTTCCGGGCAAAGATCGTCACTTTATCCTTATCGAGGATTTGACGATGACCTATATTCACAAGCTTTTTCCTCCTCCTTTCCAGCTTCAGGACTATGCTCTTTTCAAGATCTTGCGTGACAGCGAACTTGAAATAGAGGAAGAGGCGGAGGATCTTGTGAGAACTTTTGAAAGTGCCCTGAAACGCAGACGCAGAGGAAGCGTCATAAGGCTGGCCGTAGACCGGAATATAGAAGAGAAAATGCTTGATTTCCTTAAAGAACAGCTGGAAGTTGCGCGGGAAGATATATTTCATATCAACGGACTTATCGGACTGGACGACATTGGGGCTCTGATGCCGCATGCGCATAAGGATGAGCTTTTTGAATCATTCAATACCCGTTTTCCGGAAAGGATAAAGGATTTTGGCGGAGATTGCTTTGCCGCGATCCGGCACAAGGACATCATTATCCATCATCCCTTTGAAACCTTTGATGTCGTGGTTCAGTTTCTGAAACAGGCGGCGCGCGATCCTGATGTTGTCGCAATCAAACAGACACTTTATCGGACAAGTGAGGATTCCCCGGTTGTAAAGGCGTTGATCGAGGCGGCGGAAGCAGGCAAATCGGTCACCGCGATGGTGGAACTCAAGGCCCGCTTTGATGAGGAGGCCAACATACGCTGGGCCCGGGACATGGAACGTGCGGGCGTTCAGGTTGTCTTCGGATTTGTCAATTTGAAAACCCATGCGAAATTATCCCTTGTCATGCGCCGGGAGGAAGGGGAGCTTAAAACATACGCCCATTTCGGAACAGGCAATTATCATCCGCTCACTGCACGGGTTTATACCGATTTGTCATTTTTTACATGCGACAAGGCTTTGTGCCAGGACGCGGCGCTTTTGTTTAATTACATGACCGGCTATGCCAAGCCTCAGGTTTTGACCAAGATTGCCTCTGCCCCCGTAAATATGCGGGAGCGGATTACAGAGCTGATCGACGGGGAGATCGAGAATGCGAAGCAGGGAAAACCGGCCGCAATCTGGATCAAGTGTAATGCGGTCATTGATGAACAGATGATCGACAAGTTTTACGAAGCCTCACAGGCGGGGGTTGATATTGATATGATTGTGCGGGGGGTGTGCAGCTTAAGGCCGGAAATTCCCGGCCTGTCCGAGAACATATATGTCAAAAGCATAATAGGCCGGTTTCTCGAACATTCCCGAATTCTGTGTTTTGCGAACGGCCAGCCAATGCCTTCCAGTCAGGCAAAAGTGTTTATAACATCCGCAGATATCATGACACGCAATCTGGATTACCGGATCGAGGCAATGGTGCCAATTGAAAATCCAACTGTCCATGCCCAGATTCTGGACCAGATCATGGTGGCAAATTTCAAGGACAGAAAGCAGAGCTGGGAAATGAAACCTGACGGAAGCTATATCCGCGTCAGTGCGGAGGAAGTTGATTTCTGCGCCCATGATTACTTTATTACTAATCCAAGTCTTTCGGGGCGCGGCAAGGCGTTAGAGTCCGCCCCGATGCCGCCGAAGCTGACACTCGAACAGGAACGGCATACAACGGATAAGAAGAATTGATGTGCTCGTCTTTATTCTGGTTCTGAGCGACGGAACCCTGGTTCTTTTTCTGATCAGGCGGCGGC
>CAYLKN010000040.1:0-15499 GCA_964384335.1 uncultured Pseudobdellovibrionaceae bacterium | reverse complement strand
AATGGCGCGCCCGGGAAGATTCGAACTTCCGACACCTGGCTCCGGAAACCAGTGCTCTATCCCCTGAGCTACGGGCGCTTTTATATTTGTAATGTGTTAGCATAAAACTCTCTGAACAGGCAAACACTTCCCTGTTTTAAAATCTCTTCCCCATAGATGGGCGAATCATATAAACTCATTACTGCTGGTCTGCTTCCGCACACACAAATCTTTCCTTTTGTTCTCTCCGTTGTCATGGTCCGTTTGCCCGTATTTGTAATTTTATTTTTCTGGTTGTTTGTAACAGTCTGCGTTTTCACGCAAGTAAACTCTGTTTATGCCCAGACCCAGTTTCAAACAGATCCCGTCGGCACACGAAAACCGGAAGGTTTTGAAGCCAATGGAAGAACATTCAGGGGAATAAAAATTCTGCCCAGGCTGGAGGTTGATACAGAATATAATGACAATCTTTTTTTGAATGAAACCAATACGACAGAAGATATCGGAATATCTGTAAGACCGAAAGTCAGGTTTATCAAGGAGATCAGGGATCACAGTTTCTCACTGGACCTTGAAAGCGATGTCACGCGTTACATTGAAAATGATAACGAAAATACCGAAAGCTATTTTCTGGGCCATCAGGGCATAATCACCGTCCTCAGAGATCTTGTTTTTCAATATGGCCTGGAATTCAGGGAAAGTTTTCTCTCAAGAAACACGGTCGGCGGTGCATCACAATCTGAAACGCCGGTAGAACGCCAGAGCAAATCCGTATCCCTTGGTTTTATAAAACAATTTAACAGACTCAGTGTCGATTTCAGAGGGGGGTATAGCGAAACAGAATTTGAGGACAATGTTTTCAGAGACAGCGGTGATACCCTGGCCTTTAGCGACAACAACAGAAGCACGACACGGCTCAAAACAACTTTCAACTACAGTTTCAAAGGGGAAAACGTAAGCGATATTGACCACAATGTTTTCCTTGCATTATCGATGAAACGTCAGAATTTTGAAACCAGAAACTCTGACAATAACAAATACGGTTTTCTTACAGGCTTTCAGACAAGCTACAAGGACCTGGTATCCGGACAAGTGGGTATCGGATATTTCAGACAGAATTTTGATAATGCATCCATCGATGCAGCCGAGGAGTTTGATTTTACGGCGAATGTTTCCTACAACCCGTTTTCCAGACTTACCCTGATTTTAAGTGGCAACAGAGATATTAACTTTGATAATGATACCTCTCAGGGCGTTGTCCAGACGACTTTGGGTCTGAATGCCGATTATGAAGCTTATCACAATACGTTCCTCAGTGCCGGTATGACGTATGATAACCAAGACATATCCGGCTCCGGCAGTGACTTTGACACACATACGTACAGTCTTGGCCTGCAACATTATCACAGCCGTTATATCTCATCCTCCCTTGAATTGATTCATGAGACACGGGACAGCTCAGGCATGCAAAGAGAATATGATCAGAATATTATCCGCCTCGGTATAACCGGTGAACTTTAATTGGTCTTCTGCAAAAAGTTTTGAAGAAAACCCGGCAATTCCAGATAAAATTCAGTATATTCTTAACAAGATGTAAACAATTCCGCTTATATAATCAAAATATGCAGTTTCGGACAGGGATTTATTATGGCAATTGAAACCACAGTGACACACAGCCCGCTGGGATGTGGGTGTGCAGGGTGTGCCGCGATGGATACGACGGCCTATATCGGCGGTGAAAGTAAGGCTAACGTTCCTGTATCCGCCTCCCAGGCCAGCTCTTTATATAGCGGCTTTAAATGGAATACGTCGAACGGGGGTGCCAATAAATCAGGCAAACTTGAGCTTGAATACCAGTTCTTTTCCGACACACCCTCTTATTACTGGGGCGGCGCATACGAACAAAACAATTTCCAGGAATTTACATCCGGAATGAAAGCGGCAACTGTTACCGCCCTCAATATGGTTGAAAGTTTTACCAACCTCTCATTTGTTGAATCAAACAAGGCAAACGGAAATACCGAGCTTGGCTTCGGACAGGCACAACTGACGTCCAATGCCGGGGCGTGGGCCTATTACCCATCCAGCTCCCCTTATGGGGGAGATGTATGGACAAACAATATGTACGCCTCCGCAACCCAGAATGTTCAGGAGGGGACATACGGTTTTTATGTGATATTGCATGAAATCGGGCACGCCCTTGGTTTGCAGCATACTCACTCCGCCGGTCTGACAGGTGCGGCCAATACGGAACAGTACTCGGTCATGTCTTATGATACCAGCACCTGGGGGGCTCAATACGCTCAAAGCTTTATGCCTTATGATATCAAGGCGATTCAGCAGATTTACGGAGCAAACACAAGCTACAATTCCGGAAATACGATTTACAAACTTCAAGTCAATGCGGCGTATACAATCTGGGATGGCGGGGGGAAAGACACTCTGGACGGTTCGCATGTTACGCAAAATATGATTATTAACCTTGCGGACGGAGCATTCAGCTCTGTCGGACTGACCGAAAACATAGCTATTGCATATGACGCGATTATCGAGAATGCAAAAGGCGGGAAAGGAAACGACACGATATTTGGAAACGATGTAAACAACGTAATAAAGGGCGGGAAAGGAAACGACACGATTTACGCCAGTCTTGGGAAGGATGAGATAAACGGAAACGGAGGGAAGGACACAGTCGTTTTTGAAAACAATATCGGCAGGTATTCCATCCAGAATACCGGAAATAACGCACTTGAAATCCGGTTTGGAAATTCGGGCGACGCAGACACGGTCAAAAACGTGGAAACTTTTGTGTTCAATGGAAAATCCTACAGTTTCAAAAACATTGTTAAAAATCACACCGGTAATGACCAGGCAGTTCCTGAGACATTTTATTATGGCACGAATGGTAAAGATGTATTTAAAGGCGGAAAACTGGCCGAAAGTTTTTTTGGAGGGAAAGGCGGTGACAAGATAGTCGGCGGCGGTGGAGCAGACATGATTGACGGCGGAGGCGGTAATAAGAACATCCTTCATGGCAATAACGGCAATGATATTATTATCAACCAAGGCAAAAAATCCGAGCTTTTCGGTCAGAAGGGCCATGATGAAATCGATAACAGCGGTAAAAAATCCTTTCTGAAGGGCCATAAAGGAAATGATGAGATCGACAACAGCGGAAATAAATCCAGAATAGAGGGAAACAAGGGCAATGATGAAATTGTCAATTCCGGCTGGAAAAGCAAAATTTACGCCGGTGCCGGAAATGACACAATTCAAAACCAAGCTGGGAAAAGTAAACTTTATGGAGGGTCAGGAAACGACAGTATCATCAACCATGGTAAAAAATCCTTTCTAAAGGGCCATAAAGGAAATGATGAGATCGACAACAGCGGAAATAAATCCAGAATAGAGGGAAACAAGGGCAATGATGAAATTGTCAATTCCGGCTGGAAAAGCAAAATTTACGCCGGTGCCGGAAATGACACAATTCAAAACGAAGCGGGAAAAAGTAAACTTTATGGAGGGTCAGGAAACGACAATATCATCAATAATGCCGAAAAAACATTTATTGGCGGGGGAAAAGATGATGACTTTATTCTGAATCAGGCAAACAAGACCACAATCAAGGGAGGCAAAGGTGATGATACTCTTGTCATCCAGGGTTTTAAAAACAAATATTACGGCGGTGACGGGGCGGATACGTTTATAATAAACAATACGTCGAGCCCCAAAAAGGCAAATAAAATCAATGACTTTAACGCAGACGAAGGTGATATTCTGGATATCAGCAACCTACTTGATGGCTATAATCCCGAACAGGATGCGATAGGTGAATTTTTAAAAATTACAGAAAACAAAAAACACAGCTTTGTTAAAATTGACAGAGACGGCGGCGGAAATTCTTTTGAGGTTTTTGCTAAGATTACAGGAGTTACCGATCTGGGAACTGAAACAAATCTGGAAGCACAGGGCATATTGATATCTTCCTGAACAATCATTCTAGAGCAAATCGCGATCAAAAATCCTGTTTAAGCAGACAAACAGATAAGGGACACAAGACTTCATGCGCTTGCCTTCCACGCATCTTCATGGTTTGCTTAATCAGGACCGGAAAAAAACAGGTCCTTTACCTGATATGTCTTAATGAAAACTCTATTTGTTCACGACACCTACTATAAACGTGATGAAGACGGAAATGTTTATGCCTTCGGCGCATTTCCTTACAGTCTTTGGCATACCCGCTTTCTTCCGCATTTTGAAGAATTGACTGTCATCGGACGGGAAAAAAAAGATGCGGTCGATACAGATGCGCTGGACAGATCAAGCGGCGGGCACGTCACATTCAGGCTTTTTCCAAATATCAACTCCCCGCTGAAAAGGCTCTTTGGTGCGAAACCGGTTGTGAACGGTATATATGAAGAAGTGCAAAAAGCGGACACCGTCATAATAAGAGGACCGGTTGAATTCGGAATGGTTGCGGCCCGTGCCGCACGCAAATTTGGAAAACCTTATGCTGTCGAGATGTCCGGCTGCGCCTTTGATCATACCTGGTATCACGGATCATTGATCGGTAAGCTGTACGCGCCTTTGAAATACATGCGTGCACGGTCTATGGTAAGTCATGCTGACGCTGTCATTTATGTGACACAGAATTTTTTGCAAAAACGCTATCCGGCCCGCAGGCTTACGGAATATGCCTCGAATGTTGAGATTGAAACCCCTGAAAACAAAGTGCTTGAAAGACGGCTCACAAAAATAGAACAGCCGCGAGACAAAATTATTTTCGGCCTTATCGGCAATTTTGGAAATGGTCTTAAAGGTCTGGGCATTGCTTTAAAAGCACTGGGAAGGATAAAAAGCGAGCTGCCTGAATTTGAACTCTTTTTACTGGGACAGGGCGACAGGCAAAAGTGGGCGCCTTTGATTCATCTTTACGGTCTGGAGGAAAAAGTGCGGTTCTGCGGAACACTTCCCGGCGGACGGCCGGTTTTGGAATGGCTCGATGGCATCGATATCTATCTTCAGCCCAGTTACCACGAAGGTCTGCCTCGCGCCGTTATTGAGGCGATGAGCCGGGGGTGTCCGGTTCTTGCCTCAAATGCGGGCGGAACACAGGAATTGCTTCCGGACAGGTTTATCCATGAGAAAGGCGATGACCGGACTTTGGCAAAAGCCCTGAAATCTCTCGTAACCGAAAAGCACGAGAATATTCAGGAGATTGCACGGGCAAACTTCACTAAATCCCTCGAATACACCCAGGAAAAGCTTATGCCCAAAAGAATTAAGTTCTGGAAAGACTTTAAAAAACAAGCACAAGAGAAAAAACTGGAACGAAAATAGTAAAGCCTGACATGCAAATCCAATGCTAAAAAAATTCGGCCCTTCTATCATAATCACTATCATCGCTACCGCCTCAGGTTTTGGGCTGCATTTCCTTATGGCAAAAATTCTTTCCGCCGAGGAATACGGCACATACAACTTTATTTTTAACCTCAGTATGACGGTGATGGTTTTCGCCATGGTCGGGCTTCAAAACGGTATTGTCAGATTCATTCCGACTTACAGGCTTTATGCGCAGTCAAATCAATACATCACCCGACTCATTCGGTTTTCGACTCTTTTCACGTTAACATCCGGCATAATTTCGGGCATGGCGGTATTCGGGCTTATTTACCTTTTCGGACCGCAGGATAAATTCAGCGATTTTATTCTTATGCTGGGGGCAATATCGGTTCCTGCGGTCGTATTAAACCGATTGCAGGCAAGTATGCTTCAGGGTTTTAAAAAAAGTGCCGCATCCATTTTTTATGAAAGTGCTTTAAGAGATTTTCTTATGCTCGCATTGTTCATACTGATCCTTTTTTATGCAATGCAGTCGGAAGTCTCCATTATGAACGGCGGCACGGCATTAATAGTATGGATCGGTGCGACGCTTCTGACCGTGTGCGTATCGACGGTACAGATATTAAGATTATTGTCTTCCTTGTCGGACGAAGAAAGCGCCGGGATGGAAACGCACCCGACCGGGAACCCTTCTGCGGGGCCTTTGTACTGGATAAAAACATCCGCACCAATGTTTCTTATTGCAGTTTCAAAACGTTTAATGCGCCGGACGGATATTATTGTTCTCGGGTTTATGGTCGATCTGGCTCTGGTTGGCGCTTATGCGCTGGCCGTTCAGATTGCAAACGGTGTGATGATGGTTCATAAGCCGGCCCAGGCCGTTTTCAGCCCGAGAGCCGCAGAATCCTATGCCAGGAAAGATATTACGCGGCTGAGACGTCAGTACTGGCAGTCTACCCTTATGATGGGCGGACCCACATTGGTGTTTTCTGTTATTGCAGCCTTAGCTGTCCCCTATCTTCTGCCGTATCTGGGCGAAGGGTATATGGAGGGTTATAACGCCCTTCTGCTTCTGCTTTTGACAACGGTGATCGGTTCGTGGATGGGACCGGCCGGTAAGCTGCTTATCATGACTAAGTATGAGGTGGCGGCCATGAAAATCAAAATTTCAACCATGATAGGAAATGTCCTTTTTACACCTGTTATGGTATTCCATATGGGTATTGAAGGGGCAGCGTTTGTAACGCTTATTATGACCGCACTGCAAAGCGCACTTTGTCTTCAATTTGCCTTCAGAAAAAAACTTTTCCAAGACATCCCTGCATCAGCTTAATGTTTATTGGTAACCCAAATCTTTCAAATTAAGACCTGTCAGGTCTTCTGTCTTACGGTTACTTTCAGCAAAATAATCAGGTCCGAAGTGCGTACTTAAAAATTCATGTTGACGTTTTAATAAATTATTATCCCATGAACGTGGAATAAAATACCCTAAAGATTTCCTGAGAACCCTTAGTCCCGCCATGCCTTTACTTTCACTGATCGGTAAAGCATAGGGACTGTAGCCATTAACAGCATGACTTAAAAACAATGGGCCGAGCAGTCGTGTTGCTGAGGCCGCAAAATAATTGCTGTGTTTGTTATACTGATTTTTATACTTTTCATTCAGTTCAGGATTAAAGTCTAAAGATAAATCACAAAAACGGGTAAGTGTGTTAACAAGCCGGAAAGGATCTGCCTTTAGAGCCTCAAACGGATAAATCAACACCTTATCCTTTCCAAATAACTGCTGGTATAGTTCAATTAATCGGTCATATTTATAATGGTCAATCATAAAACTGGGCCGACCATCGTGAACCTTTTTACCCACATATCTCTGAAAAGATTGCCCCAAGCCCTTCTTCAACTTCTGAAAATACTGAGAAATAATGATATCAAACTGTTCACGTATCATCATGAAGATACGTGCATTCGGGAAAACCGAATAAAGGCGCTTCGCAATATCGACACTGTCATAACCACCAAAAAATGCCCCACCGGAAAGCCTTTCATTGCTAATCACCGCACATTTTTCTTCCTCAAGCGGACAATTCCGGTCAATGTAAGTGCGCACTGCTTCTGCATCAAAATCAAAGGGCATTGTTTCATAGAACGGTAAAGCCATACGTTTTACATCACGCACAGTTTTACTGTTACCATCATGTAGTGCATAAAAGCCGTAGTTCTCATCTTTAAACAATGTCTCCTGCAACCAGCTACTGGCTGTTTTAGGATAACCTATATGAATAAGAATATTCATGGGAAAAGCTACTTCTCAGAAAGTTCTTGGAAGTTTTCAGTTAGAATATTAACATTTAAACTAATGAATACAATACCTTAAAATGAATGCTTTAAAAAAACCTACAGTATTGAAAAAAAAGCTTCCCGATTTTTTCATCATCGGCGCTCCCAAATGCGGAACCACTGCTCTGTACACATATCTTAACGAACATCCTGACATTTTCATGCCGAATGTGAAGGAACCGAATTATCTGGCCGATGATTTGAACATTCAGCGCCAGATCAGGGACAATAAAGGCTACGAAGACTTGTTCCAAAGCGCCCGGCCCGGCCAGATGACCGGAGAAGGATCAACGTGGTACCTTTATTCCCAAAACGCCCTTCGACATATTATGGAGATGCGTCCGGATGCCAGAATTATCGCCATGGCTCGAAACCCCGTTGACATGGCGATTTCGATGCATGCCCAGATGGTGTATTCAATGAGCGAGGATGAAAAGGATTTTCAAAAATCCTGGGATCTTCAGGAAAAGCGCAAGAAAGGCCGGAACATCCCGAAACTTTGTGAAGAACCGGCCGTTTTGTATTACCGGGATATCTGCGCACTTGGAAGTCAGCTGGAAAAACTGGTTAACCTTGTTCCTGAAAGCCAGCGACGGATTTATCTGTTTGACGATTTTATCGCCGATACAAAAAGCATTTATGAAGACGCTTTAACCCTGTTAGGCGTACAGAGCGATCAACGCCAAAACTTTCCGCCGGTGAACGAACGTAAAATCCATAAAGCAACGGGCTTTGCCATGGCTTTAAAATCGTTCAGCCGCAGGGCCAGACCTGTAAAAACGGCATTGCGGAGATTTTTCCCCAACCTGCCCAGCTCCATGCTGAAACCGCTTTACGATCTGCAGTCTGAAAAAGGCAATCTTTCCGAAATCCCCGAAGAGACCAGGGTCATGCTCCGGGAAGTATTTCTGCCCGAAATAGAAACGATTGAAAAGATAACCAAACGGGATTTAAGGCACTGGAAAAAATAAATGAGCGTCCTGCCAAAACATATTCGTGAAATGTATTATAAATCTAAAACTTATGGTCCGCTTGGCAGGCTTTTAGGCTATGCGGCGGGGTATAGTTTTATGGCCGGGGTAAAGATTCTGAACATCAAACCCTGGCAGGATCTGGCCGCCCTGACCGTCGTTTCACACCAGTATAAGTTTATCTATATTGGCATACCCAAAATCGCCTCGCGCAGCTTTAAACATACCCTGATTGACCAGGCCGAAGATAAAAGCCGAATCGAATGGACGGAAAAACCGGGCGCGTTTCGTGAGGCGGTGAAAAAATATCCCGATTATTTCTGTTTCACCTTTGTCAGAAATCCGTATGCACGAATCCTTTCTTGCTACAACAGCAAGATTGAGCAGCCGACAATAGGAAAAAAAGCGCGCATTCTCAGTCTCTATAAGGGCTTGCGTCCCGGCATGAGTTTTGAGGATTTTGCCCGCTGGCTCAATTCCGAAGAAGGACGGGACGAAATCGCCGATCGCCACTGGATTTCGCAATATCTCTACACGATTGATGAAGAGGGCAAAAATATTAGTGATTTTACTGGAAAATATGAACGGCTGGAACAGGATTGGAAAACCATATGTGATAAAACGGGTCTTCCTTACCGTCCCTTATCCCAAAAAGGTTGGAATTCGGCTGAAAAATCGCAAGAACACAGCTATGACGATACTACCCTCCAAAACATACGAACCCGCTATGCCACAGATTTTGAGCTTTTAAACTATAATAAGGATAAGTTAATCAGATGAGCGCAACATTAAAATACCGCCCTGAAATCGATGGTTTGCGGGCATTTTGTGTCCTCGCTGTTATCCTTTTCCATCCGGATGTCGTCAGGGGATTAAATCAGGGCGTATTGAAAGCGACCATAGTTTTTTAATCTTTTAAGCGTGCGAACACCATCTTGCTTCTTTCGCGGATTTCGTATCCGCGTTTCCTGAGTGTTTCTTTTAAATCCTCTGCGTTTGACTTTCCGTTCCGTTCGGGTGAGGCATCGGCGGCAATTTTTCGTATCAGAATGTTTTCCGCACCTTCCAGGATTTCATTCTCAACGCCTTCGGCTTCCAGTTTCAGAAAATCTATTTTTTCAACATTATTTTCCCTGGCCCATTCATCAAGCCTTACAACGTTTACCTGAACTTTTTCTCCGGTAGACTCCATATCCGGCTCCAGAAGGGAATCGTCTACACACGTTTTTGACAAATTCATTTCCATGATCTGCCCATTATTAAAAAGACCCAGATTCAGTGGTTTTACATTCTGACATTCCGATAAATTGTCTTTGACGGCCTCAAAATTTACAGGTGACGGTTCAAAAATAAAAACCCTTCCGGCACTCGCCGCTATACTTTTTGAAAAGGCGCCTATAAAACCGCCGCAGTCAATAACGGTATCTCCTTCCTCAACTTCTACAAATCCCTGAAATCTGTACTTTGTCCGTATCCATTCCTCAAGACCGACCGACAGCATGAACAAAAGCCCTTTGGTCGGCAGTATACCGTTACTGTATGGTAAGTGCCACTGCTCACCTCTAACACTGACTAACGTTCTGTTATGAAGATCTTTTGAAAACCGGACATTATCAAATCCGGGCAATATTCCGATGGTATTGGCATAAAACCTCATCCCCCGGTCACCGCCGATTGTCTTCAGCATATGAAGGTATTTTCGTGCAATATATATATGAAGTTTTTCCGACATATGATGCACAGAGCGGGATTTGATGCCTTTTGTTTTCATGTTTTAAATTCCAAGCTTTGTTTTTATGATTTTGAGAACTTTAAATAAAAAAGACCTTCGGCGCGGGCGGCTGTCAACATACGGTTTAATCCGCCGGATATAAGGCTCCGGATTCTTTTTATGATCTGTAAAATGCATGATTTTTGGAACGGCCTCCGTAAAGCATGCATTTTTCCATCTGGCAAAACTATTATAGGAACGGAAATTATATTCTTCTGGAAGCATATAAAACGCAATATTTTTATCTTCCCAGATCATCTGGCGCATAACGATCTGGTCGTCGCGATGATTATTTTTGATGTAAAGATCCTTGACCGATGAAAGCCATTTTCTGACGGCCTGATCCGAGGACTTTACCAGCGCGAAACCACCCTGTACCGGTGAAAGGGAAACAGGGATGTTGTCGTCTAAACGTTTGCTTGTAAGACCGTCCTGATCCGCCACAACACCCCTGGCAACGCAGTCTCTCAGGTTACGATTATGACCAAATGTCAAAACGATCTGAAAGCGTTGAAGAAGTGAAAATACATCATTCAGATCACAGAAAACATGCGTATCCGAATCTAAATAAAGCGTCTCGTCGTAGGGACTGTCGATCAGAGACTGAATTTTATCTATGAAAAGCAGTTTCGGGTATCTGGAAATAAGGGGTTTAATATCTATTACATCATCAAAAGCGGACGCTGCACTCTGTCTGACCACACCGGGCAGATTCGTAAATATGGCTGTTTGTATTCCCGGTGAAGTATCCTTTACCGATGTGGCGGAACGGGCAGCCTCCTGGATGTATTTTTCCTTGTTGGTACCGACATAGATTACGCCTCGCGCGGACATATCAAATACCCGGAGTAAAGGTTACGCCTTGGCCCGTTCCTTATTCCAGTAAGAAACACAGGGAATTTTGGAAAGATCGCAGCGGTTTTTGTATTTATCGGCGATATCCTTAACCTCAAGGATAAGATTATCTTTGAGAAGTGTCGGTTGCAGTCCTAGATTCAAAAGCTTGGTTTTTTCGACATCCAGTGTGTTTTCCGCATCCTCATTACGCGGGTTGTGCACATGTTCGATTTTTGCTCCTGTCAGTTCGGAAACCAGATTGGCCAGCTCACTGAGGCGGTGACTTTCCGTTGTCTGGTTGAAAACCTGGACCCGGTCGGCTTTACCAGGCGGGTTTTTGATAGCAAGCTCGATACATCGCACGCTGTCCTGAATGTGAATAAAGGCCCGCGTTTGTCCACCTGTACCGTGAACGGTAAGCGGGTATCCTATTGCCGCCTGCATGATGAATCGGTTCAGAACCGTGCCGTAATCGCCGTCGTAATCGAAACGGTTGATCAGCCTCTCATCCTGCTCCGTTTCTTTGGTCTGCGTTCCCCAGACTATGCCCTGATGAAGGTCGGTCACCCGGATCCTGTCGTTTTTATTGTAATAGGCAAAAAGGAGCTGATCCTGGGTTTTGGTCATATGATAGATGCTGCCCGGATTGGCGGGGTAGAGAATCTCCTGTTTTACACGGTTTCCGTCCGGCCCGGTAAACTCGGCCTCAATATAACCTTCGGGGATCGGAATACCCGCGGTTCCATATCCGTAAACACCCATTGTACCAAGATGCACAACGTGAATATCAAGGTCACTTTCAACGATCGCGGCCAGAAGATTATGTGTTGCGCCAATATTATTATTAACGGTGTAGCGCTTGTGATAGGAGGATTTCATCGAATACGGCGCTGCGCGTTGCTCGGCAAAATGAACGACCGCAGCAGGTTTTGTTTCTTCAAGCAAAGTCAGAAGCCGGTGATAATTCTCCGCAACATCAAAACGGTGAAACCCGATTTCTTTCCCGGATACGTCCTTCCATACTTTCAAACGTGTTGAAACAGGCTTGATCGGGGTAAGAGATTCTACCTCAAGCTCGTTATCAATATTCCGTCGTGATAAATTATCGACAATGTGAACTTCATATCCTAGGTTAGAGAGATGGAGAGCAGTCGGCCATCCGCAAAATCCGTCCCCTCCAAGAATAATAATCGTTTCAGGCATATGACACCGTTTTCATGTTAGAGTTATTTAATGACTTACAAAGATAAACCATTTAATGAGTATATCCAGTCTTTATGCTGGCGGCATCAGAATTCTTCACCGCAATCAATACTTCGCGACTGTATTAAAAACGAATTTAACAATCAAATTGCATTACTGTCCTCTTTCGGTGCCGAATCTATTGTTCTTTTACACATGATTTCTTTAATCGACAGATCACTGCCTGTTCTTTTTCTTGATACCTGGAAACTGTTCCCGAAAACACTTCTGTACAGAGATGAAGTGATAGAAAAACTCGATTTGCAAAACGTCAGGATTCTGACCCCGGAAAAAGAGGACGCGCAACGGGAGGATCCTCTCGGCACTTTATGGCAGGAGGACCCTGACAGGTGCTGTACCATCCGTAAAGTCAAACCTCTGGCAAAGGCCATGGAAAACTTTCGGGCCCAGATTAACGGCCGCAAGCGTTATCACGGATATGACCGCTCCGCACTGCCTCTTTTCAATGGGGATGGCGATAAGGTGCAGGTCAATCCGCTCGTTGCGTGGAAACCCGAAAAAATCAAGGATTACATAAACGAGCATAATTTGCCCCAGCACCCCCTTACAAAGCAGGGCTATACTTCTATCGGCTGTATTCCATGCACCGCAAAACCTTTAAGCGAGGACGACGTACGATCCGGCCGCTGGCCGGATCAGCAAAAAAAAGAATGCGGGATCCATTACCTTTACAAAAGTAAGCACAATTCAGGATAAAACGTCTTTGAAATACGAAACGGTTTGGGGCAGACCGTCCTTTAAGCCGGTTGAGGCCTTCCATCCGATAGCTTTAAGAAGTTTCTCGGGACTGGAAAAATTTCTGAAAAGCTCCCCCTCGATTCTGGGTTTAAGGATAATGTCCGGTTTTTCAATGCCGTGGGCGGCCAGAGCCTGGTTTAAAGCCTCAATAACATCATTAACCGATGTTTCCACACCCGTACATATGTTGCAGGTCTCGCCTGCCAGGTCGTCACGGAGGGCCACTTTTTCTATGGCCTTGACCATGTCGTCAACATAAAGAAAATCACGGGTTTGCGTTCCGTCACCAAATAAATACAAAGACCCGCCAAGTATGGCTTCTTTAATGTATTTATGAACGAAACTGATCTTCTTGTAGGCACCGGGTCCATAGACATTGCTGAAACGTAAAGCGGTTGCATTCAGACCAAAGCTGTCGCTGTAGCATTTGCAGTAGGCCTCGCCCATCAACTTACTTGCACCGTAAGGAGAATCCGGACGCGCAACCATATCTTCGCGCATCGGAGGTTCCGCCGATCCAATCGCGCAGCCTGTGGAGGCAACCACAGTGCTGCGGATGTTGTTATTCCGGGCTGCTTCCAGAACATTAAACGTACCAAGGCAGTTTATATCAAAAACCTCCCTAGGGTCCTCAATCGAGATTCGGACGCCGCTCACCGCCGCCAGATGCACAATAATATCTGCCCCTTCGGAAGCGGAAACCAGTGCCCGGTCATCGCGAATATCGCCTTCGGTTACAGATACTGCAGGACTGTGCTCCAAGTCCCCCAGGTCTTTGCTTTCGCCAACACTAAAATTATCGAATATTGTAATTTCGTTGTCTGTGTTGCCTGCCAGACTTTTAACCAGCCGCGATCCAATAAAACCGCAGCCTCCTGTAATAAACCATTTCATAACCGTGCTCTCTCTTTTAGTGTTTATATACCGCTAGTTCGGGTAACATTAATCCAATTGCCGCCAGTGGGAAAGATCACGCCCTATAAACCGGCCAAGCGATATTATTTTGTCATCAAACTTTTGCGTAAGCTCTTTTTTTAACTGAGGATCAATTGGCCCGGACGCGTCCTTTTTAAAAACAACAAACCAGAACAGCTTCCGCAAAGGCTCCCGGATAAATCCGGGCAGGGTATTCTTCAGCTTTTCTCTTTTAAAACGGTCTGTACGTTTGTAAAGCTTTCGTACAATCGGAAAACGCATACCCCGCCTTACGTTAACTTTTTTAAATTCCGGACTAAATTCACTGTCAACACATAAAAATTCAAGGATTTCCTTGTAAATCTCCATCGGTTTGTCTGATAAATCTTCCTGCAGATAAATTTTAACGCTGCTCCATCCAAACTGATCAACATAGCGGCGGATCTGAGGTTCAAAATCGGCAATTTTTTCATATTGCCAGGCATGTTTGGCGTTAATGGAAGGGGGTAAAGCTAATGTGCCTTCGGCCCTGTCTTTCTGGGCATCCAGTGCCTCCGCAAAATCATGAATATCCTCATCGGCCGTTCTTAATCGCTGGGCGTGCATGGAATACATCACATCAACGGGCTGGCGTAACATTATGATAATCCTGGCATCCGGATTGTATTGTTTGATTTCCTTTGCCGCATTATCTGAAAAAAGATAATGAACGGAGGCATCGCAAACCAGATTTTCTTCAGGAAATGTATTTATAAGGTCCTCATATTTTTCGGAATCAACACGCTTTTTTGAAAATTCAAGATCACTTCCGAAAAAATGAATTTCCTTTGGCAGGACAGAGATTTTCGGATGCTGATCCAGAAAATCAGCCAGTGCCGTTGTTCCGCATTTTGGCGCACCCACAATAAAAAGTTCGGCTTTACGCATTGAGTTTTCCTGAATTGTTAAAAAGCGGCCTCCCGAAAGACATGCTGCGAGCACCGCCCCGGGCAGTCATCCAGTAGCGGCTGGCTTCAAGCATGCCAAGAAGGAGCCAGAAATGACTGAATCGCAAATGCTGGTGCGGGATGCCATACGCAAATATGAGCACGACAAAGGCCCCGTAATACCAGGGAAGACGCAAAAAGATAATGCCCATAAAGGTACAGAATAAAATCCCTCCCAATATGCCGTAGGAAAAGAAAACCGTAACCAGGCCGGAATGGATTTCGTTGGCATCGCCGCGTTCCCGGAAACGGTGATACGCCCCTTCTCCTGCCCCAAGAACAAGATAGGCCGGAAAGTTAAGGGGTCTGTCGTATTCACGGGCGTCAAAGCTGTCGTCACTGTCCTGTCCAAATGT
>CAYLKN010000039.1:0-16572 GCA_964384335.1 uncultured Pseudobdellovibrionaceae bacterium | reverse complement strand
TAAAAAATTAACGGGCCCTGATCCAAAACTCCGGTCACTTGTGCAAATCCCTAGGCCGCGCTGTTATCGCTTTCCTTGTTGTCTGTGGATTTAGAGTAAACAGAATTTCTTTTGATAAAGATTCTATCGCAATATCCGCATTTTACCTTGTCCTGATTATCAAAGCTGTACCAGACTCTTGGGTGCCCGAGTGCCGGAATTCCTCCGTCACAGGAGACTTCGTGCACATCATTGTCAACAATAATAACTTCAGGGTCCATGAATTCTTGTCTCTTTAGATTTTATTCATAAATTAACTGCATCTTAAAATAAACTGCCGTCCACGCATTGAAAAGATATTTCTAGTTTACCAGTTAAGTTTCCAAGGTTTGCAAATGTCTGAATACAAAAAACTTACACCGCAGGGCAGGGACTGTTCAATGTTCCTTGAAGACAGGAAAAGCCTGGCAGGCCAAGAAAAGCAATATGTCGTTGTTCCGGTTTCTGCTTACAAAGTTGTTCAGGACTGGCGAAAATCGCTTTTTAGTTATGAATGGCTGGATCGGGAAGGTAATATCAGATCTTTGACAGATTTAAAAGATAGTGACCGGGCAAAGAGAGAAGCCGTCGAAAAAGCACTTTCCATGGGAAGCATGTTAAAAAGACCGGTTCTGGGTATCGGCATTAACGATAATGTTGAAATCGGCGCAGGAAAGGACGTTTTTTTAACACTTGCCGCAAACGGGTATGATCCTATTCCTGTCCATATACATGCATCAAATAAAGATTTATTTGAAGGTTTTATGATATAATTCATCTGGATACGGGATACTCACGCTTTGGAAAACGCAGGTCATGTCAGATAAACGTGTAAGATTAAAATACAAAGTTTCCGACGATCATCTTGAGGAACTTATTTTCCAGTATTGCCGGGAAATTACGGAGCTGGAGCGCGAGGGACGTTTTGATCCCATCACCGGGCGAGACCAGGAAATAGATGACATGGTTCTTATCCTTCTTCAAAAAGGACGAAAGAATGTGATGCTTCTGGCGCCCGCCGGGGTTGGTAAAACGGCTCTGGCAGTTGGTCTTGCCCAGAAAATTGTACAGGACGAAGTACCTGAGCTGCTGCAAAGAGCAAGACTTGTCGAACTTGATTTATCCGCCATGGCCGCCGGGACTTCTACTCCGGCTGAATTTCAGGAGCGTTTTATTCCAATATGCAAAGGTATGGCCGAACGCTACCACGATACCAGCCGGCCGCGATTTATCATGTTTATCGACGAGATTCATATGATAATGCCCAAGGTTGAAGGGTCCGGATATAGCGGACTTTCCGACGTTATGAAGCCGTATTTGACGGTTGGAGACATGCAGGTGATCGGTGCAACGACAGCCGATGAATACAGATGGTATGTACAAAGGGATGAAGCTCTCGATCGGCGTTTCCAGAAAATTCATCTGAGGATGCCAAATGTTCCGGAAACAATCAATATTCTTAAAAACGTCAGGCCTTCGTACGAAAAACATCACGGAATAACCATTCCGGATATTGTCATTGAAAAGATTGTCTTCAATACCGAAGAACACATGCGGCGGCGGACCCAGCCGGATAAGTCAATTATATCCCTTGATGCTGCCTGTGCGCACTATGTTAAAAATTTCGGTCGTGGAGGCGAGCTTACACTTGATTCTGCATATTATATGCTGGCCAGAGAGACGGGCCTGCATGTTGCGGTTTTTGATGACCGAATGAAATATGCCGAAGATGTCGAAGCGCCGCCGGAAGATCCGGACAGTAAATACGGATAAGGATGAAGTTCCCGGAAACTGAACCTTAAACTGCACGCATTTACCTTTATTCTCTGTTATACTTTTACGGTAGTCTTAAAATCAGAAATTTAGATAATCATTCATGCATATTCTGGAACGTATTCTGAAATTCATATCTTCTTTGTTTAAAAAAACGGGAAGACAAATCTCCGGTATTTTAAGCCTTGTTTCGACGCCTTTAAGAAATGCTTTTGCCGCGCTTGGCAAGTTTCTGAAAAAAGAAGAAAGGGCGGAAGAACCCGTTCACGAACCTGAAATACCCGAAAAACCCCCTGAAACCCCGAAACAGTACGAGGAGCACGCCTGTAAATCCTATATGGAGCTCAAGTTATGCTTCAGGGATATCGGGCGCCTTTTTGCCATCGCGGAAACGCTTGGCCGCGATTATCTTACGGCCATGCCGGAGGGGGCGTCTGAACGCAGACTGGGGCAGATTTCTTTCCTTTATAAAAGAATGCACGAAGATCTTTTATCAGGATCAATAGAAGACAAAATCGCGGACGCGCATATGCATTTGAAAAGTAACCCGCAGGACTGGGATGAATGGGACCAGGCGAATCTCAGGGAGATGCAAAGCTATTGCGCACAAAAAGAAACCCTGAGTACGGATCTGATAGAGCAGCAGGCTGTCCTCAGTTACAACGGCCGCCGGGTTCACAGGGATTGTCTTCTTCATAACGACTGGAAGACAGCGCGCGAGTTTTTAAAGAAAACCGTTGATCTGCATATCGAAATTGCAGAAAGGAAATGCCGTGCGGTAAAGACAAATTCGCCTTATGAGGCACTTATTCAGGATTACATGCCCGGTGTTTCGGTATCAAAGCTTAATGAATGGTTTGGGGAACTTGAAACCGGTATCAAGGCAGTGATCCCCGAAATCCTGCAAAAACAGGAAAAAGAAGATAGCCCGATTGCGATTGACGGAAAATATCCGGCAAGTTCCCAGATGTGGCTTAACCGCTGTCTCCTCCAGGTTATCGGGTTTGATTTCAAAAGAGGGGGGCTTTATGAAACTGGCCATAATCCGGTCGAGGGCGGAACGCCTGAGGATACGCGCCTTGTTATAAAAACCGTGGACGGCAGTAATTTTCTTGATTCTATGAAAAGCGCACTGCATGAAGGCGGGCACGGAATCTACATTCAGGGGCTGCCGCGTACGACCTGGAGATATCAGCCGGTGGCGCAGGATCTGGGATCTGCAATTCATGAATCCCAGGCCCTTTTAATTGAGATGCTGATCGGGCGCACAAAAGAATTTTTCGCATTTGTTTCTCCTCGCCTGGAAGGGCTTTATCACAAACTTCATGATCCTGCGCTGTCCTGTGAAAATCTCTATAAGCTTAAAACCCGTGTGAAACCCGGACCGCAAAGAAAATCTGCAGATGAGGTGACTTATTTTCTTCATGTTCTTATGCGGAAAAATCTTGAAAAAAGATTGATCGAAGGAGAGCTGAAGGTCGATGATCTTCCCGACGCCTGGAACGAACAGATGCAGGAACATCTTGATGTTATTCCCGAATCGCATAAGGACGGCATTTTACAGGATGTGCACTGGTTTGTCGGCAAATTCGGATACTTTCCCGCCTACACAATCGGACATATGATTTCCGCCCAGCTTTTTGAAAAACTGAATAACATTTTCCCTGATCTTCGACGGAAGATTATGCAGGGCCAGTTTGAGGACATTAAAGTCTGGCTTAATGAAAACATACATGGATACGGCAGACTTTATCCCATGCATGAACTTATTAAAAAAGCGACAGGAAAACCTGTTTCAACCCGCGCTCTGATTGCACATCTTGAAAATCGGTATTTAAAAGCCAATGTATAGTATTTATTAATGTCTTCTGTATTATATTGTCAAAAGGCTTAAGTTAGGATAAGACTGTGATTTCAAACATAAAATACATATCAACCCGGGGAACAGGTGATCCCAAATCATTCAAAGATGTTCTTTTATCAGGTACGGCGCCGGATGGCGGCCTTTATGTGCCTGATGTCTGGCCATCTATTGATGCACAGTGGCTGGGCCGACTTTCAGGATTATCTTATGAAGGACTGGCATCCCAGATTATTCAGCCTTTCGTCGGAAATGACATACCAGGCGCAGACTTTCAGAAGATAGTTTCAAGCGTTTACGGGATGGAGCAGGGCAGATTTGAGCATTCCGCCATCACACCTTTAAGGCAGATTGGTCCCAATGTTTGGATATTGGAACTTTTTCATGGTCCGACATATTCATTCAAAGATATCGCTCTTCAACTTCTCGGGAAGTTATTCGATTACGTTCTGAAAAAAAATAACAAACGCATAACCATTGTCGGGGCGACATCAGGCGACACAGGATCGGCTGCCATTGAAGGATGCAAACACAAGGAAAATATTGACGTCGTGATACTGCATCCCTATGAGCGCACATCGGAGATACAGCGGCGGCAAATGACCACGGTTCATGCCCATAACGTCCATAATATAGCCGTTAAGGGAACGTTTGACGATTGTCAGAATATGGTGAAAAACATATTCGCCGATCCTGATATACGTGAAAGGCACAACTTAACCTCGATCAATTCAATTAACTGGATGCGGATTGCCGCACAAATGGTTTATTATGCCGCCTCATCTCTTGCACTTGGAAGTCCCAGAAGGCCTGTCAGCTTTGTGGTGCCTACCGGTAATTTTGGAAATGTTTATGCCGCCTATTGTATACGTCAGCTTGGCCTGCCGGTTGATCAGCTGGTCATCGCCAATAACAACAACCGCTGCCTTACCTATTTCCTTCAGTCCGGGCAGATGAAACGGGGCAATGTGACACCGACCATCAGCCCCAGTATGGATATCCAGGTTCCCAGCAATTTCGAAAGATATCTTTTCGAGGTTTTAAAGCGGGATCACAGAATGACAGCAAAACTAATGAACGATCTGAAAGTGCGCCGCTCATTTATGATGGATGATTCCAGAATGCAACAGATCAGAAAAGATTTCAGAGCGCAAAGCGTGTCGGATGAAGAAACATCAGATATGATGCGCATTTGTTACGAGACAACAGGCATCCTTATTGATCCTCATACGGCTGTGGGTCTTGCGGCCGCACAGGAAGTTCATAATGACCCTGCAATACCTTTGGTATGTCTGGCTTGCGCGCATCCGGCAAAATTTCCGCTTACCGTGCAGAAAGCAACCGGTAAAAAGCCGGAATTTCCGGAGCGTCTCAATGAGGTTATGACAATGCAGGAAAATTACCAGACAATGGAGCCGAATGCACGGACTCTAAAAACTTTTATTTCCAAATTGAGGTAATTAAATAAGGATATAAATTATCAGATCAGAAATTTAGGCGGCGGCCTGAACATCGCTTTGTTTATCTTTCTGCATGCCACTGAACAGAAACTTCTTATCGCCTTTACCTTTCGCATCCGGATCACGATCAACAAGCTCAATAACGGCCATAGGAGCGTTGTCTCCCTTACGGAAACCGGCTTTCATTATGCGGCAATAGCCGCCGTTTCTGTCTTTATATCTTTCGGCAAGAACAGAAAACATTTTTTCGACTTGTTCCTGATCATTCATACGGGCAATAGCCAAACGGCGATTGGCCAGCCCACCTTTTTTGGCAAGCGTGATAAGCTTTTCAGTATAGGGTCTTATCGCCTTGGCTTTAGGCAGTGTTGTGACGATCTGTTCATGCTTTATAAGGGACGCAGCCATATTGGCGAACACCGCAGCTCTGTGCGTTGAGTCCATATTCAGTTTTTTCTGTTTTATGCGGTGTTTCATGACTTTTTCCGTTTACTAATATTGCTGCTCATCAATTTTTTTGGCAACTTCCTCGATATTTTCGGGAGGCCAGCCTTCAACATGCATACCGAGATGCAGACCCATATTGGTCAATACCTCTTTGATTTCATTCAGCGATTTACGGCCGAAATTCGGAGTTCTTAACATATCCGCCTCTGTCTTCTGAACGAGGTCACCGATATAAACAATATTATCGTTTTTGAGACAGTTTGCGGAACGAACGGATAATTCAAGCTCTTCAACCTTCTTGAGCAGGTTGCGATTGAATGGCAGATCATCTGCCTCATCGCTTTCTTTTGCTTCTTCCGGCTCTTCAAAATTGATGAAAATCTGGAGCTGATCCTGCATTATCCTTGCGGCGTAGGCAACTGCATCTTCCGGTGATATCGTTCCGTTGGTTTCGACTGATAAAATAAGCTTGTCATAGTCTGTAATCTGCCCGACACGGGTATCTTCAACAGTGTAACTTACTTTACGAACAGGTGAGAAAACACTGTCAACAGGAATAAGGCCGACAGGAGATTCTTCAGGACGGTTTTGAGATGCCGGTCTGTATCCTTTTCCGGAATGTACGGTCATTTCCATTGAAAGCTTGGCTTTTTTATCAAGCGTACATAAAACAAGATCAGGATTCATAATTTCAATGTCTGCGCCGGCCTGGATCTGTGCGGCTGTCACTTCACATGGACCTTCCGCATCGAGACGCATTTTCTTTGGTCCTTCAACGTGCATACGCACGGCAAGAGCCTTTATATTCAGAATAATATCGGTTACGTCTTCACGAACACCTTCAAGAGTGGAAAATTCGTGCAGAACGTTTTCAATCTGAACAGATGTTACAGCCGCCCCCTGAAGAGATGACAAAAGAATACGACGCAAGGCATTTCCCAACGTAAGACCAAACCCTCTTTCAAGCGGCTCCGCGACAATTTCCGCATGTGTCAGAGGGTCTCTGCCGTGAGAGACATTAACGTTATTTGGTTTGATGAGTTCCTGCCAGTTTTTATTAATCAAGGTTCTGCCTCTTTTCTTAATGTTGTTACTCTAATAACTTTATCTTGGGTAGTTACACTCTGCGCCTTTTGGGTGCCCGTACTCCGTTATGGGGAATGGGTGTAACATCTTTTATGGCATTGATCTTAAATCCTATGCTCTGTAAAGCGCGCAATGCTGATTCCCGTCCTGATCCAGGGCCCTTTACCTGTATTTCAAGTTCTTTCATGCCGTGCTCCTGCGCTTTCTTGCCGGCTTCGTTTGCAGCGACCTGAGCCGCGTAAGGAGTCGATTTACGAGACCCTTTAAATCCCATCGCACCGGCAGATGACCAGGATACGGCGTTTCCCTGTGAATCGGTTATTGTTACCATTGTATTGTTAAATGACGCGTAGATATGCGCCATGCCGGTGGTAATGTTCTTAAGAACCTTTTTGACCGTCTTTTTTCCTTTAGATTTTGCTGCCACTTTTGCCATTGTATTATGCCTGTATCCTTTTCAAGAACCTTATTTTGACTTCCCTGCAATCGGTTTTGCCGGACCTTTTCGTGTCCTTGCATTTGTCCGTGTTTTCTGACCGCGAACAGGAAGCCCTTTACGATGACGAAGGCCGCGGTAACATGCCATATCCTGCAAACGCTTGATATTCTGGCTGACTTTCCGTCTCAAATG
Organism: uncultured Pseudobdellovibrionaceae bacterium; assembly: GCA_964384335.1. GTDB lineage: Bacteria > Pseudomonadota > Alphaproteobacteria > Micavibrionales > Micavibrionaceae > JAUICS01. The sequence continues at coordinate 9,296 of CAYLKN010000039.1, read as the reverse complement.
ACCTTCTACTTCCAGCTTGTTGTCAATAATTTCCCTTATTTTTCCCTGCTCCTCATCTGTCATATCGTTCACACGACGCTCGGCAGGGATGCCGGCTTCTTCACAAATTTTGGCCGCGGTCGTAGGTCCGATCCCATATATATATGTCAGACCAATTACAACACGCTTACTTTGAGGTATATTTACGCCGGCAAAACGGGCCACTTCACAAACTCCTGCTTAAATTCAGTCATATCAATACACAATCCGCATATGCAAATCAAACGAAAACATTCAAAATCAAAACATTTATGCAGATAGACTTGCGGATTATATGAATTTTTCCTTCCACGTCAAATATTTTTTCCGGATTGGGGAAATAAATTTGTTTGAAGGTCAGGCTGCCTTTGCGTTTTCAAGCACTCGCTCGACTTGTTCCGTAACCTCGTCAACCGGAGCCATTCCGTTAACGCGGGACAACTGGCCTCGTTTTTCGTAATAAGGGATGATGGGAGCTGTCTGCTCACGGTAAACATGTAATCGATGGCGCAATGTTTCCTCATTGTCGTCGCTGCGCACATCTTCGCCTCTTTCCTGCTTCTCCCGTATACGGCTGTTCAATCTGTTTACCAGTTCCTCTTCATTAACAGCCAGTTCAATAACGGCATCAAGCCGGCAGTTCTGATTCTCCATCATTCGGTCAAGTGCTTCCGCCTGGGGCACAGTACGCGGAAATCCGTCAAAAATAACACCTTTGGCGCAGTCATCCTGCTGTATACGTTTCTTTATAAGTTCAATAATGATGTCATCGGAAACCAAAGCGCCGCTGTCATATATTGATTTGACCTTGAGCCCGAGTTCGCTTTTGCTGCTAATTTCGTCGCGTATCATGTCGCCCGTGGACAGTTTTTTTATTCCATGTTTGCTTTCAAGGCGTTCAGCCTGCGTTCCCTTTCCCGCACCCGGCGGGCCCAAAAGAATAATGTTAAACATGTGCTATCCTCGGCGTCCTTTCAGTTTTGCTTTTTTTATAAGACCTTCGTACTGATGTGCGATCAGGTGCGAGTGAACCTGTGCAACAGTATCCAGTGTTACGGTCACAACAATCAGCAGGCTTGTGCCACCAAAATAAAACGGAATGTTATAATGTCCGATCAGTACTTCCGGAAGGAGGCATATAAAAACAAGATAAATGGCGCCAACCGTTGTAATCCTGGTAAGAACGTAATCAAGATAATCCGCAGTGTTTTTTCCAGGGCGTATTCCGGGTATAAATCCGCCGTATTTACGGAGCATATCCGCGTTATCTTCAGGATTGAAAACTATAGCGGTGTAGAAAAAACAGAAAAATGCAATCAGAAATCCAAACAGCATCATATACAAGATGGATCCGTGTTGCAGATATTGTGAAATTTCCGCAGCCCATCCTGTGGTCGCTCCACCACTGAATCCGACAATTGTCAAAGGCAGCAGCAAAAGGGAAGAGGCAAAAATAGGCGGAATTACGCCGGCAGTGTTAAGTTTGAGCGGAATATGATTAACGTCGCCTCCGAACATTTTGTTACCGGCCTGGCGTTTCGGATACTGGACCGTTATTCTGCGCTGAGCCCTTTCCATGTAGACGATCAATGTAATAACGGCAACGACCATAATCAGAATAAGCAGAAGCTCAATCAGATTAAACTGCCCCTGTCGCCCGAGTTCAAGCATACTGACGAAGGCCCGCGGAAGTTCCGCCACAATTCCGGCGAAAATGATAAGGGAAATACCGTTTCCAACACCTCTGGCCGTAATCTGCTCACCCAGCCACATAAGAAAGACCGTTCCTCCAACAATCGTTATAACAGTTGAGACTCTGAAAAACAGACCAGGGTCAATAACGGCCGCGCCGTTCGGCCCTTGCCAGCTTTCCAGACCGACAGCCAGTCCGTAAGCCTGGACAGCGGCGATAAAGACTGTCAGATAACGGGTGTACTGGTTAAATTTCATACGGCCTGTTTCGCCTTCTTTCCGCATTTCTTCCAGTTTCTTGTTCATAGCCGCCGCAAGCTGCATGATAATCGAGGCCGATATGTAAGGCATAATGTTCAGGGCAAAAATGGTCATCCGGCCAAGTGCGCCGCCCGCAAACATGTTAAACATATCAAGTATACCGCCGCCGCGCTGATTATAGATTGCCTGCCAGGCGTCGGGATCAATACCGGGAAGGGGGATGTAGGTACCGAGACGGTAAATAATGAGTGCGCCAAGCACAAACAGGATACGTTTCTTCAGCTCCGTTGCCTTTGCCACAGCCCCGAAATTCATATTTTTTGCAAGTTGTTCAACGGCAGATGCCATTTTTATCAATCCTTATTATTGTAAACAAACCTTACTTTTAGAGAAAAAAAGAAGGGCTTGCAATGCGTAAAAGGTTATTCATAAACAGCTAAAGTTTTATCGACTATCACGTTGACGTCAAATTCTTTTTCTGCGCGTTCCCGGCTTTTCTTGCCAAATTTTTCCTGAACCTCCTGATTTTCAAGAAGTTTCCTGACAGCGTTTGCGGTGCTTTCAGGGTCTTTGACGGGCACAAGATATCCGTTTTCGCCGTGCCTGACAACTTCCCGGCATCCTGGATGATCGGTTGTGACAATCGGTTTGCCGCAGGCTGCCGCCTCTAGCAGCACTTTGGGTATTCCTTCACGGTAATGGGACGGGTAGGCAATAATACAGGCGGAGTGATAAAGCGTTGGCATATCCTTGACCTTGCCCAGCCATTCAACATTTCCCTGATTTATAATTTTATTCATTTCCTTTTCCGAGTAGGCAAGAGGATTTACGTTATCCAGGCCGCCCGCAATCAGAAAACGGGCCTCCACCCCCTGTTTTTTCAGGATCCCTGCAGCATCTGCAAAGATATTGACACCTTTATCCTTAACAAGGCGGGTCGGCATTAAAACGACGGGTGTTTGCTGCTCCGGCGGGGGAGCATAAGAAAACTTGTCCGTATCAACTCCCGATCCTTTAATTAAGAAAGCGTTGTTTTTGTTGACAAATCCTCGTTTTGTCAGGATCTCCATATCGTCGGGATTTTGAAATATAGCTGACATTTCCGGATGACTGAAGGCAAGTTTTAAAAAAGGACTGATCAGAAAGCGCAGAAGTTTTGGTTTTAAACCTTCGGAGGAAAACAGGTATCCCAGGCCGGCAATTGTAAAAACGGGTTTCGTCTGTTTGTATCCCAGAGCGGCAAGTCCTGTAATAAAAACATATTTAAGTGTAATTGCGTGGGTGATGTCCGGACCGATTTCGGTGAGAATTGTTCTTATACGTCTGATAATTTTAATCATTGCAAAGAGAGCGTTCCCCGAATGAGGTGAAGGCAGCTCAACCGGATAAAAGCCGTTTTTTGTAAGGTCACTGTCTTGCGAGGCGCCGTATGCGGCGACATAGACTTTGTATCCTTTGTCCCTGGCGTACCGTGCCAGCGGAAGGCGGTGGGACCAGAACCAGTCAATGTGATTGATTATATACAGGATTGATTTCTGGCTCATTGTGCCGGATCGTTGTCATTACCAAAGTCTGACCGGATCATGTCACGGATGCCGTCTTCCAGATTATATGCAGGTTTAAAGCCTGTTTCCTTAACCTTTTCGGCAGAAACGATGGTATCCGCACAGAATTTTCTGACCCGGACAACACTTATCGGAAAAGTTTTTCCGGTCACTTTTGCCAAGCCGTCAAAAAAAAGGCCGCCTGCAATTCCTGCAAAATACGGAATATGAAGACCGGTTCCTGCTTTCCCAAAAGCGCCTCTTATCGTTTTAACCAGTGTCTCCGTGGTTAAATCCGGCTTATCAGCATAGTTATGGATTGAGACGCCCGGCTTCAGGTTTTCATAGAGATGCAAAAGAAAGCCGGAAACATTTCGGACATACGCTATGGATTTTCGGTTTTGCCCGCGCCCGACCATTACAAACCGGTTTTTGTATACCTGATTCATCAGGGTATGGATATTACCTCTGTTTCCCGGCCCGAATGTGGCAACCAGTCTCACAATCCCGAGTGTTCTGTCTGGATTTTTATCCGCCCATTGCCTTAAAACATTTTCGGCATCCAGCTTGGACTGGCCGTAATCGTTAAACGGCCTTGTTTCACTGTTTTCATTCGAAATTCCGCTGTTCAGACCGTAAACGGCAACTGTGCTCGTGAAAATAATTGTTTTTATATCTTTTTGTTCACAGATTTTGACCAGATTTTCGGCTCCGCCCACATTGACATCGTAATATTTCTGCCTTGGAAAAACATCGTCACGGTGTTCTGCCGCCAGGTGGATTATGCCTTGCGCCTTATCAAGGCTTTTTTCCAGATCTGCGATATATGTCACATCACATTTTTCGAAATGGTCCGGAAACTCTTCAGATGGATAAAGATCAAGAAGTCGGAAATTTCTGTTTTGAACGGACAGATCGCGTGCAAGCTCTGTCCCGATAAACCCTGCCCCGCCCGTTATTGCAATGCTCATGTTCCGGCCGCGGTAGAAAGGGATATCTTTTCCGGGATTTCATAATATCCCTTATACCAGTCGAGAAAATGTTTCAGGCCTTCTTCAAGCGTGATTTTTGGTTCAAACCCCAGAATTTCTTTTTCCCTGTCAATTTTGGCATAGGTTTCCTTTACATCGCCCGGCTGCATCTCCACATACTCCTTTGCCGCCTCAATACCGGTCATATCTTCCAGTATCCGGATAAAGCGGTTCAACTCCTCCGGCTTGTTATGTCCCAGATTGAAAATCCTGTGCGGTGCATTGCCAAGATTATATGGGCTTTGTTCTGAAGGAACGGCATCTATTGCTGCCAAAACGCCGGTAACAATATCGTCAATATAGGTAAAATCACGTTTCATGTTTCCATGGTTAAAGACTTTTATGGGTGTTCCTTCGAACAGAGCCTTTGTGAATTTGAAATACGCCATGTCCGGGCGCCCCCATGGGCCGTAAACCGTAAAGAACCGGAGGCCTGTTGACGGAATGCGGTAAAGATGCGCGTAAGTCTGGGTCATCAGCTCATCGGCGCGCTTTGTCGCCGCGTAAAGCGATACCGGCAGATCTACGGGGTCATCAACGGAAAAGGGCTGCTTTGTATTGCCTCCGTATACTGATGAGGAAGACGCATAGACAAAATGCTTCAGCTTGCCGTCATGATGAAGCTGTCGCGCCGTCTCCAGCATGTTAAGATGGCCGACAAGATTGCTGTTACAATACGCAAAAGGATTGTTAATACTATACCGGACACCGGCCTGTGCCGCCAGATGCAATATGATATTTATTGTCCCTGTCTCTTCAATTACCTTGCGCAGATCGTCGAAACTGCCCAGATCAGATTTGTGGAAGGTAAAGTTTTTATAGCTTTTAAGGATGTCAAGACGCCCCATTTTTAAATCGGGATCGTAGTAATCGTTGATATTATCGATACCTGTTACCTTATGACCCTGCTCAAGCAGAGTCCGGGCAACGTGGTATCCTATAAAACCTGCTGATCCAGTAATTAAAATCATACTATCGCCTTCAATCAAACAACGCTTACATTAAAATAAAATATGGAATGTTCAAACTTATTATTAACCAGGCCCGGGACTTATTAATACTGTTCATTTCCGTTTTAAGACAATCAAGAAAATGATGAGGACTGTTGCGGCTCTGTCCGGTGTTTTACAATTATACCTTTGGGTTATTCGGAAACCAATGAATTTATTGACTTGCCAACTGTCTGATTTCATTATTGTAATAATAATAAAATAAAGGCTTGCCATGAAAATACTAGTTCCCGTTAAACGTGTTATAGATCCTTATGTTAAAGTCCGTGTGAAATCCGACGGAAGCGGCGTTGAAACGCAGAATGTAAAAATGTCGATGAACCCGTTTTGTGAAATCGCACTGGAGGAGGCCGTGCGCCTTAAAGAGGCAGGTAAGGTAACAGAAATTATTGCGGTTTCAATCGGTCCGAAACAGACACAGGAAACTTTGCGCCAGGCCATGGCGGTGGGTGCTGACCGCTCCATACAGATTGAAGTTGATGGTGAGATCCAGCCGCTTGCTGTTGCAAAACTTTTAAAATCAATAGCCGTACGCGAACAACCTGACCTTGTTCTTCTCGGTAAACAGGCTATTGACGGCGATTACAATCAAACCGGCCAGATGCTGGCAGGGTTGATGGAATGGCCTCAGGCAACATTTATTTCCAAAGTTGAATTTAAAGGGGGCAACAAAATCGAGGCGACGCGGGAAGTCGATGACGGCCTGGAGACTGTAGAGATGGAATTGCCGGCCATACTGACAGTCGATCTGAGGCTGAATGAACCCAGGTATCCGTCTTTGCCGAATATTATGAAGGCCAAGAAAAAGGAGCTGGAACACCTTACGCCGTATGCTCTTGATGTGGACATTACACCAAGACTGGAAATCCTGGAAGTGAAGGAGCCGCCTGCAAGGGAAGCGGGTATAAAGGTTGAAACCGCGCAAGACCTTGTTACCAGGCTTAAAGAAGAAGCAAAGGTTCTTTAGCTTAGGTTCTTTAGCTTATTTGCTCGCTAGAGACTTTCAACATATCTGGTCAGTGTATCTTCCGGTTCCGCATCATTCCAGCCGGGTATAAGATTGCTGAAGACCTCACGCGCTTCGTAATCTTCAAGTAAATTCTTTTTTATATAATCCAGATTTTTTTTCTCCGACTGGGCCATTTCTCCGTCAGACCAGAAAAGCTTGTAAGCCATGAAATAAAGCTCCACCCTGTCCTCAGGGTCGGTAATCAGCTCATAAAAGGATCTGGGGTCCTGGGGGTTGACAAGATCTTCCCGTAATTCTTCAAGCAGCCGGTTTTGAATGTTTTCGGAAGCGTATTCCCGTATATAAGATTCCAGAAAATCCTGTTCATCTTTCATAAGACGAAAATCAACATGTGCGAGTCCAATAAGGCAACGCCATTTGAAATATTCGCTTTGATTATCAAAATTGTTGAATTTTATAAATCCGGTCATATCCTGCCTCTGGTATTGTTTCCACTTCCGGGACTCATTGAAAGTCTTTAACTATGCGCTTTCCAAACTTTTAAAGCCGTTTGAACGAAAGGGTGTTTGAAATTTCAGACTTCCGGAAAATCATGAATTTTACAAGTGAACTGAGTATACAGGCTAGATAACACTTCGTACGCTGCATTCCTTAAATCTCCATAATTTTCTTGGAACTGAACCGGCCAGAATTAAATAAGTCCTCAGTATATTTTACCGGGCAAATCAGAAATGCGTCAATACTTGCGAAGGCCTGACTATACTTTTCAATTCAAGTCAGGATTTATGCTTTGAAAACCAACAAAGTCAATCAGACTGCGATTTTGCCGCCCATACATCCGTAATCTTCGGACCCCATAATATATGATAGTATCTGCCCCTGGTTTTCAACGACATCTTCAAGTGCTGTATAACGGTGCCTCATCAGGTCCCGAATATCGGCCAGACCGACAGTTTTTTCGTCTTTTACGACTGGCATGTAACGCATATCATTAAGAGCCATAAAATTAAGTGCCTTGTTTACACTGTCATTATAGTCAAGGCAGTGCGGATTATGGATCATAATATCTTTGGCGATCAGGTCTCTATAGGATCTGTATGCCCTCGGGGACCGGAATGCATACTCCCTGTCATCTCCAAATGTATTATTAAGGATTTTCTGTGCCGTGATCAGCCCGGCCGGGGATCCCTTAAAATCATTCACGACAGCGGCGTATTTTCTTGATGAACGCATTTTTGCAATAATAATTTCGAAAGAATCATATATTTCGAAAATGATGTTGAATTTAGACTCGATAATACGACCAACAGTATCAGAATGGTTGTCGTTTACTTTGCTGGCATTTAGCTTTGGATTATAAATCATAACTATCTCCTGAATAAAAAAAATTTTAAAAAAACAGGGTAAAAACCTGTTTCACACACCCAGAAGCGAAGAAAATAATTTTACATGCATAGTATAATCTGGATAAATTTGCATTTTGTCAATAAAATAATTGTAAAATTTATTTAAATTAGTAAACTCAAAACTTTTATTTTTCAAAAGGGTCAGTCAGTTTCCCCTTGCCATCATAGCTGTTTTCGAGACTTTTTGTCCTCACATCCTCAAGTTGTTTTGTCAGCCCGATTTCAGAGGCTTTAAGAAGCATACGTTCAAGGATATTTATAATTACAATCTGAAGGGCTTTCTGGCTCGCCATGCTCCCATTGGCTAATTTTTGCGTGTTTATTGAGAAATCGTCGATTCGGAATGGCTTGATCTCGCTCCACATAAGCTCTGCAGAGGGATGAATAAAAACATTTCTTACCTGAATTTCCGGAATATATAACGTTAAAGAATTAAGTTTATGGATAGGACCCGGTGTGCTTTTTTGCGTGCTTCCGCCGCGAACCGCAAGATTATATATAATTCCAAGATTTGTGCCCTGTTCAGAGACTTCAAGATAGGTATTCATTCCGTCGATAACAAAGCTTTCCAAATAAATGTTATTTCGATTAATGTTCCCGATTATCATTTCAACTTTACGGATATGAATTGCTGTTTCACCTGAAAACGCGGGCGGATTACCAATTTTAACATTATGTAATGTCAGGTTTTTCCTCCTGATGCCTGCGCTGGCGGAGGATACGTTCACATCAAGATTCAGAATTTCAATTCCGTATCTCTCCGCGGCGGTCTGCAGAAATATATTCCTTGTGAAATAGGCAGTCACAATTACCGTAACGGTAACGAATGCAAGTAAGATAAATGTTAAGAGAAAAAAACGTTTGATATGCATTGAAAATTTAACCGAATCTGGTCCGAGAAACTTTTGTAATCAGTTTAAGTGCGAAAAGGGATAAAATAAATGGGAAATAAGGAAAACGAGACAGATGTTAAGATTTTAAAGCCCTCGGGATTTCAGGCATTCTGTTTAACACGCCCGCTGCCGCCGGCTTTTTAAATCCTAAAAGCTATCCGGTAATGCTCTCGGTTTTTTCTGCGCTGATTTTAAGTCATGGCGAGGCAATGAGCTGGGCAAACTTTCCGGCCTTCTTTTTACTGGCAACATCCGGAATGATTTTGGCCTATATTCTTTTGATAACCGTATTTGGGTTCAAGATATTCAAACGCTTTTATCAGAGGTTCTCATCTCCGATTACATACCTTTTTGCAGTAATGTATCTGGGGTTCGGACTTAACCTGATAGTCATTGCTTTTACGCCAAAACAGGCAAAAGCAATGACCTGATTATTTTATAATATTGAATAATTCTATTAGGTGCCGGTGT
>CAYLKN010000038.1:0-17344 GCA_964384335.1 uncultured Pseudobdellovibrionaceae bacterium | reverse complement strand
CAATTTTTTTGGAATTAAATTGCCCAAAGAGGGTTTTGAATATTAGTTATAAAAATATATTAATATTTTAAAGTTTTGTGATATAACAAGGCTTTGGTAATTGTGTCTTTGGGGCAATCTACTTTTGTTTCCCGGGCATGAGCTAAGAATTCATGAGGATTTTCAAAGTCCGCAATACAGGATACCTGTTGTTTATGATTGAAACTAATACGGAAATAATGACAAACGCCGGTTCAAAAACCCGCACCTCACCACGGTCAGGCGGGCAGAACAGCGTTACGACTATGGAGAAATATTATGTCAAAGAAAATGCTGGTCGATGCAACGCATTCGGAAGAAACAAGGATAGCTGTCGTCGAAGGTGACCGACTCTCGGAATATGATTATGAAAATAAACTTCAAAAGCCGCTCAAGGGCAATATCTACCTCGCCAAGGTTACGCGGGTAGAGCCTTCGCTTCAGGCCGCCTTTGTCGATTACGGCGGCAACCGCCACGGTTTTCTTCCCTTCACCGAAATTCATCCCGATTATTTCCGCATTCCGGTTGAAGACCGCGAAGCTTTAAATCAGGAACTGAGGGAGCAGGCTGAAAAATCCCGCCCTGATGACGATGACGCGGACGCCGATGATGAGATCCCCGGCGATTCCGGTGATGAAGAGGATGATAATGCCGACGATGACGGCAATTCCGACACGGAAGAAAGCGGCAAAGACGGCGGTCCCGATGAAGGCGATACTGACACCGCGGATGATTCCGCACCGGAAAACGATACAAAACGCTTCCAGGGTGGTCGTTACAGGAAATACAAAAACAGCCGTTATAAAAAGAAATACTCAAAACCTTACCGCAGCCGTGATAAGGAAATCACGGATGACGGGGACGAGGCGCACGCCCCGCGCCTTAACATACGCAAAAAATACAAAATACAGGAAGTGATAAAAAGAGGCCAGATTATGCTGGTCCAGGTTTCGAAGGAGGAGCGCGGAAACAAAGGCGCCGCCGTGACAAGCTATCTGTCCCTGGCCGGACGGTATTGCGTCCTTATGCCCAACAGCCCGAATGCGGGCGGTGTCAGCCGCAAAGTCGCCAATTATAAGGAGCGCCAGCGGATGCGGGCGATTTTAAGTGAACTCAACATCCCGGACACCATGTCGGTTATTGTCCGCACCGCCGGGGTATCCCGAACAAAGATGGAAATCAAAAGGGATTTTGACTATCTTTTCCGGCTTTGGAGTAAAATCAGGGAACTGACACTGCAGTCCATTGCCCCCGCCCTGATCAACGAGGAAGGTAATCTTATCCGACGGTCCATCCGCGATATTTATACAAAGGATATTGATGAAATACTTGTCTCCGGAAAAGAAGGATTTCAGGAGGCAAAGGACTTCATGAAAATGATCGCCCCATCATATGCGCGGCGGATTAAGCTTTATGAAGATGACAGAATTCCACTCTTTCACAGATACAAGGCCGAAGACCAGATCACCAAGATCGGGGATCATATCGTTACCCTGAAATCCGGGGGTTATATCGTTATAAACCCGACAGAGGCCCTTGTTTCCATTGACGTTAACTCCGGCCGCGCAACCAAGGAAAGACATATTGAGGAAACGGCCCTGAACACAAATCTGGAAGCCGCGGAAGAGGTTGCACGGCAGATGCGTCTCCGGGATCTTGCCGGACTTGTTGTTATTGACTTCATTGATATGGAGGATTACCGCAACAACCGAAAGGTTGAACAGAAATTCAAGGACGCCCTTTCCAAGGACCGCGCCCGGGTACAGTGCGGGCGGATTTCCAATCTCGGGCTGCTTGAATTATCAAGGCAAAGACTGAATCCAAGTCTGACGGAAAGTCAGTATTCGCAATGCCCGCACTGCCACGGTGTGGGATATATCAGAACGCTTGAATCCACGGCCATAACAATACTGCGCAAGCTTGAAAGCTACGGGATTGAAGGTCAATACGGACAGATCATGATCTCTTTGCCAAAAGTGGTGGCTTTATTTATTCTGAACCAGAAAAGAGAGCTTCTGACTGAAATCGAAGCACGGTATGATTTTAAAACCTTTATCAATGTGGATGAAAGCCTCCCCCAGTCCGATTTTGAAATCGAGACTGTTGTGCGTACAAAAAAAGATACTGACGGCAAAGGCGATGAGGATGCGGACGGCGCGCCCTCTGACAATTCCCAAAAGAAACAATCCGGGAGCGACACACACAGGGAAAGCGCGGATAAAAGCAAAAAGCCGGCATCCCGGTCATCAAAGACCGACAATGAGGAGAAACAGGACAAACCATCCTCCCGCAAAAAACAAAGTGCACCCTCCCGCTCGCGGCCGAAAAAATCCTCCGGGAAAACCGAAAATGCTGATGCTGGTTCTGCAGATACAGACGCGCACAAAAACGCGGAAGCCGAAACTGAGTCCGAAAACACCGTTCCGATGCCTGCAGAGTCTGCCGACACCGTTAGGAAGAACGAAGATGACGGGCAGAAAACGCACAATACCGCAGACAGTGATAAAGACCGAAAAACTGCATCTGCCACGGGACGAAAAGGCCGGCCCTCAAAAACCGTCAAAAAAACCGAAGCACCTGAACCGGCAGAAGCAGCGGACACCGAAAATAAAATTCAGTCTGACGGGAAAGACGCGCCGGAAAAAAGTAAAACCAACGGCGCACATAATCCTGACGAAACAACCGGAAAGGATAAGGAGCCAGAAGATATTCCTGAAAAAGTAACCATTCCGGAGGAGCAAAGAAAAAAAGGCTGGTGGCAAAGACTTATTGAGTAGGAAATGCTTCTATAATTCCCTGCCTGCATTTTGATATTTTGCGCATTGAAAAACTCATACTATAATAGGGGCATCATTACCGGATCCCTTCCTCATGGGTTTTTCATCTAAGTACTATATTATTAAAACTGTCTGTCTTTTTTGTCTGGGGCTGTTTATATGCACAGGCACAGTCTTTGCTGGATTTGTTTCATACGCCGCAGGTGCAGGCTTTTCAAATCCGGAAAACACGGTATCGCATCCCCCCTGGTTAGGGAGTGCCCTGCCGCAAGCGGACGGAACCGCAAGAGACGGGGCCGCCGGACGGCATTCAAAGTTTTATGCGTTCAAACCGGATTTCAGGGCATATGATCCCGATGAGGCAATACCGGAACCTGGCAGAACGGCCGTCGAGCGGTTGTATTCAAAAAGAAGCGGTTATGCCCTGACTCTTTTCGGGCACGATCTTTTTGGTAAAATTCCAAAACATTCGGATGACACAAGATCGCGGACAGGATTTCCAAAAGCCGCCCTGCAGGATGATTATTCCGTTCGTCCCGGCGACACGCTGAATATTGTCATTTCAGGACAAATGAATTTCAGAAGCCGGGAGATGGTGAATTCTCAGGGCTACCTTGTTGTTGAAAATCTGCCTCCGGTATTCGCGGCCGGCCGAAGCATCAGGGAGGTAAGGCAGGAGATAACAGCAATATTTCAGGACAACCCGAACACATCCGTGTTTGTAACGATTGACTCTATACGTCAGATCGACGTTCTGGTTATCGGACATGTTCATAAACCCGGCCGCATTGTCATGACGACATTTGATAATGCCCTCGATGCCATTATGCTTGCAGGCGGTATCAGAAAAAGCGGTTCTTTACGAAACATCAAACTCGTCCGCACAGGAACGGGCCGGTCGTATGCGATCGATCTTTATGCCCTGATAGCCGGAAATGAAAACAATGCCGATATGGTACTCAAAGACGGCGACCGCATAATCGTACCTCCGCTTGGTGAAACCGTGGCCTTGGCAGGCGACCTTCAGACCCCGGCAATATTTGAACTTAAAAACAGGGATAAAATCTCTGTGCAGCAAATCATGGAGTTTGCCGGAAACGTTACAGCCCGGGAAAACAGCCATCGCTTTTTAAAAATCGCACCTGACGACAAATCCCGCGATAAGGCCCAGGATATCTCCGCAATCCTCAACAAGAACGGCCGGGAGAAAACATTTTTTCGTGAAAACGAAATTCTGATTGTTGAAAGAAAACAACAAAATCCTGCCAGAACCGTAACTTTGAAGGGGCATACGGATAATGCCGGCAAATATGCACTGGACAGTCACCAGACACTAAGGGACATATTCGAAGATCCTTCCCTCTTCCTGCCCGGCACATATCCTCTTCTGGGGGTCATTGAACGTAAAACAGAAAGTGGCCTTGCCACAGAACTGCTTAACTTCCCGCCGTTTATGATTGCCAACAAAACTTACGACCGCTTGCTTCAGGAAGGCGACATTATCACGCTTTTCTCCGAAAACCAGATACGCCACCTGATGGAAAGTGAGCGGCAAAAGGAAACCTACCGGAACGAAAACTCTCTTCTGCAGACGGCGGCTTTCAACACCGATGACGATCAGCAAAGCCTTTATTTCAGAGATAACCGGCTTCGGAACTTTCTGAAAGAACACCGTCTTGCCGTTTTTGGAAGTGTAAGGAGGCCGGGACATTACCCCGCGGCGGAGGGAATACCGCTCAGAAGCGTTATTGATGCGGCGGGCGGTTTAAAGGTTAATGCCGATCCAGACAATATAGAACTTACATTCGCCAGTGCATTTCAAAAACAGCCGCGCAGAACCCACGTCAATCTGAACAATCCTGATCACGCATCGATAACACTCGGTCCAGGTGATATCGTCCAGGTTCGCCAGCATCAGAAAGTCATTACCAAAAATACAGTCAGAATAGAGGGGGAGATAAGATTTCCGGGTGAGTATAATATTCTGCCCGGTGATACACTTCTTTCACTTCTTGAACGTGCAGGCGGATTTACCGCGCAGGCTTATCCCGAAGGTGCAGTATTCAGCCGTGAAAGCGAACGCAGACGCCAGAAACAGGCTTTTCTGGCCCAGGCCCAGGAACTTGAACTGCGCCTTGCAGAGGCCCTGAACACAAAAAATAATGAAGACACGGATCCGGCACAAATCGCCATGGTACGCGATCTGATCACCAGACTGAAAAAGGCGGATGCCGCCGGCCGCGTTACAATCGAGGCAGACAGCGCCGCGCTGAACTCAGACCCCGATCTTGATGTTCTGCTCGAGTCCGGAGATCACATATTCATACCGAAAAGGCCCGCATATGTCAGGGTGGCCGGAGAAGTTCTTTCCCCCGCCGCTTTACAGTTCCGGGAAGACAAATCACCGCGGGATTATCTGCGTGAGGCCGGCCTGTTTACAAGCGCGGCGGATAAAAGCAAAACCTTTATTGTATTCCCGGATGGCAGCGCCGCCCCTTTATATGTTGAATCATGGAATTACGAGCCGGTTATGATACCGCCGGGTAGTACGATCATTGTCCCGCCGGATGCGGAGCCTTTCAGATTTCTGGATATTGCGCGCGATATCACTCAGATCATTACCAATCTGACTGTCAGCGTATTATTCGCCAAGGAAATTGGCGATGATTAAACCCTGCGTGTGTTGAGTGTTTTGCAGATGATGAAAACAGACTTTCTTTTCAGTGTTGTCACAATCACCAGGGATAACTTTCAGGGTCTGCAGAAGACTGCACAATCCGTCATGGATCAAAGCTTCAGGAATTTTGAGTGGATAATCCAGGACGGCGCCTCATCGGATGAAACACAGGATTACATACAAAGCCTGACAGAGCATCAAACCGTAAACATCAAATGGGAAACGCGTAAAGACAAAGGCATATTCGACGCCATGAACAAAGGACTTGAAAAATCATCCGGAGTGTATGTGATCTTCATGAATGCGGGTGATACATTTGCCAGTTTTGATGTTTTGCAGCGCATTTGCGAAAGACTGTCGGAAAGCGAAGGCAGAAACCCCGCGTTTATTTTCGGCGATTCACTGGAAATGCCCGAGCCCCATAAACCCGTTGTTAAAAAGGCCAGGCCGGTTTCTTCCATTCCTTACGGTATGATAACCCATCACCAGGCCATGTTTTACAGTACAGATAACATCAGAAAAATGAATCTTACGTTCAATACGGCATACAGATGCGCGGGCGATTACGATTTCACCCTAAGATTTCTGCTTGAATTTGATCGCTGTCTCAAACTTGATTTCGCCGTGTGCCTTTTTGAAAAAGGCGGTATTTCCGAACAAAATCCGGAAATCGGTCGCCGTGAAGAGTATGAAATCCGTAAAGAAATTCTGCAATGGCCTGAAACGCTTAACAAAGCTTACATGCAGTTTCAGAGTTTTAAATTACTGGCCCGGAAAACTCTGGATATGGTCAGCCGCTAGGACAGATCGTAATGTTATAGCCCGTAACGTTGCCAGAGGGATTTTTCCTCCATGGCTTCAAGTGCCTCCATAATCACTTCACCGGACATGCGGCTTTGCGCGCCCATAATTCCCGGCAGGGAAAACAGTTTCTTTTCAGGCTGCAAATCCAGAAGCAAGGTTTTCTCCCCGAATTTTTCTGTAAAGAAGCGGTTGAAATTACCAATACCGTCAATTATTCCGATGTCTTTTGCCTTTTCACCGGTCCAGAATTGCCCCTCGAAAAGCTCTGCCTCTTTTCCTTTAAGCTTTTCGCCGCGTCTGTTTTTGACCCAGTTTTTAAACTGATCGTGAATATCGGTCTGAAGTGTTTTTAATCGTTCCAGATCTCGGGGCTTAACCGGCATAAAAGGATCAAGGAAGGATTTATCTTTGCCGGAGGCATAAACACGGCGTTCAATCCCATACTTCGCAATGATTTCCTGAAACCCGAAACTGGCGGAAATAACCCCTATGGATCCCACAATCGAACCAGCTGTTGAATAAATCTCGTCACAAGCGCAGGCCAGCCAGTATCCACCGGATGCCGCAACGTCTTCTACAAAGGCGTAAGACCGAACTTTCTTTTTTTCCGCCATTGCACGAATTTGATCTGCGATCAGAATAGATTGCGCAGGCGATCCCCCCGGCGAGTTAATAACAAATCCCACGGCGGACTTTTTCTCCTCATCACTTGCTGCAATATCAAACGCTTTTTCAATTATCTTTTGATATTTTTCAAATGAGAGGGTCTGACGTCTTCCCTGACCTTCGCTGATTATTCCCGACATTCTGATAACGGGTACGGCCGTATAATCAAAAAGATTTTTAATAACCGGAATTTGCGAAAGAAATTTTGATAATCCCATATCGATATCGTGTCCTTAGGGGTTAATATTGAAATAGATCATATAATCCAGAGCCGTCTCTAAAAACTGCATTGGCTTCTTTTGTATACTCGCCGTCCCTGTTATGCAAGACAACCCCCGGAAGAATTGTCATACTGCCTTTTCTGTTCTTTATGGCGCGCAGTATTATCCGTTTTGCCGGTTGCCCCTGTCTGGACCATACAGGGATAAGTTCGAAGGCTCCGAATTTGGGGCTTGCTGCATTAAGGACAGCAACCAGGCTTTCCGCCGGATATATAAGGGTTAAAGTTCCCTTCGGTTTAAGCAGTCTTGATGCAGCCTCCATCCAGGACGGCAAAACATCCTCTCCCGCCATGGCAAGCGCCTTACTCTCTTCATGTGAGACAAGATGGTGGCCGGGTGAAAAATAAGGCGGATTACTTACAAAATGATCAAAAACATTCAGATATTCCCCTTTAAGACGTGTTACATCATCCGCAATAAACTGAATTCTGTTTTCCAGTGAATTACCTCTGGCGTTTTCCAGAGCCGTGGCGATAAGATCGCTCTGCAGATCAATTGCTGTAACCTGAAGTTCCGGCAGGCGGTGCAAAAGACATAACCCCACAGTACCAACACCGCATCCGGCATCGAGGACCTTCTGACCGGGTTTTGCGTTCACCGCCGCAGCCAGCATGACACTGTCCATTGAGGCACGAAACCCTTTTGCAGGCTGCAAAAGTTTTACCTTTTTATTCAGGACATATGTTTCCGTCAGCATAACACGGTTTACCGCAAAAATTTTGTGAATAGCAATAAAAATCGGAGCATGTTGCACGCGGTGACTCCAAACTAAAAAAGGGCGCTTATTAACGCCCTTTTTTGTTTGATCTGAAAATATATTAAATCAGGATGCTTCTTTTATTGATGTAATTTCTTCCTTAAGTTTAAGCTTTTCCCGCTTCAATGATTTAAGATAATCACTCCCGTAATATATACGTGGGGATTTCGTAAATGCCTCTATCATGCCGTGTACATCTCTGTGTTTATCCATTAGTGATTGTAGTCTTGTGGAATGCGCGGTTTTTTGCTCAAGAGATTGTGACATGTGTTTACTCCTGTTAAGGGTTATAATATTTTAGGATATAATTTAATTTTATATTTTTATATATTCCTATGCAAGCCAAAATCTGATAAGAATTTAAAGTTTGTTTTTAAAATTTGGGCAAGCCTTTGAAATCATTGTCAATCCATTGCTCTTCAATTGTTTTTAATTTTTTACCCAAAGCGGGCCCGGGTTTATATCCCTTTTCAATCAGATCTTCGCCAGAAATCGGGAATTCTGGAATCTTCCATATCCGGGAATAGGCAATCATTTCTTTCTGCGTTTCGCTGAATTCAATATTTTCTGAGCTGAACTCCCGGGCGCATTCTTTTAGTAAAAGCTGGAGCGCATTTTCACGCCCGTGCCTGTAAATGATCCGGCGAAGATTGGTATAGCTTTTCTGAATCGCATCGTTTTGAAAAAGCACGTTTTGAACCTCGCAGATTTTGAGCATTCGTTTTGGGAAAACGAGATGCTTGCGCAGGCCCTCAAATATCTGCATATCACAGTCGCATAACAGCACAAGACGTGCGGCAAGCGCATGGTCTTCCTCACTGTCTTCAATCCCCGAAAGGATCTGGCCGGCACAAAATTTCCTAAAAAAAAGCTTTGTCCTGCCCTCTATCAAAAATGCAGGCGTAAAGCCCGTAACACGGGGAAGCGTTTTTGTATGCTGCATATATTCAAGCACATCCGAAACAGTATCCGCCATTATGATTTTAAAAAACTCCTGGGTTATGCGCTCTTTGGAAAGAGTGTCAAGTTTCTCTGTGAATGCGGCACACGCGCCCAGGGCCTCGCCGTCCGGCGAACCTGAACCATACCAGGCATGAAACCGGAAAAAACGGAGAATGCGAAGATAATCTTCCTGTATCCTTTGTGCCGGATCTCCGACAAAAATCACCTGTCTTTTTTCAAGATCATCAATGCCACGTCCCGTCGGATCGAAAATACGCCCCTCAAGATCGGCCAGCAGGGTATTCATCGTAAAATCACGCCTCGCCGCATCCTCTTCCCAGTTTTCCGAAAAAGAAACAACCGCATGACGGCCGTCGGTTTCAACATCCCTGCGCAAGGTCGTAATTTCAAATGATCGATCGCCAATAACCGCGGTAACGGTCCCATGTTCTATGCCCGTCGGAATGTGGCGAATGTTTGCATCTTTCAGCGCAGAAATCACCGATGCGGGCCGTAAAACAGTTGCAAGATCAATATCTCTCACAGGTTTTCCAAGGACGGCATTGCGGACACAGCCGCCGACAAACAGCGCGTCAGAATTTTCAAAATCTCTATTGTTATTAAGCGCATGAAAAATGGCCTGTGTTTCAGGCCATTTCATCCAGTACGGCGGCGGTATTTTTTTGACTGATTTCATGTTTTCATGAAACCATCATAGAGGGTGTGAGGCAATCGTTATGCGGGGTTCTTCCGCAGCCATTTAACCAGCCAGTAATCCGCCGAAATCATCCCCGGCCCTTTGATAAAAACAGATCCCAGCATTGTGAACCACAGCAGGGACTCAAACCAGACGGAGCCGGAATAAGTAAAGGTAATGACAGCAGTCATGGCCAGCATACCCGCCGCCCCAAATCTTGCAAACAATCCGACTGCGAGAAATACCGGCAATATAAGTTCTGCCGCGGTTGTAATTGTGGCCGCCGTCGATGGGTCAAGCCCCGGCACAGGGTGTTCGAAGTCGAACAGGAATACCTGGGTATCCCAGGTTCCGTTAAGATAGGACTGAAACCGGCTCAAGCCCGACTTGAAAAAGACGTAGGCCATATAAAGACGTATGGAAAGATCAAAAACCGGCGAGCCGACAATATCGGCAACTTTTCGCAGAGGTTCAATAAGATTATTTACTTTTCGAATAAAAGAAATCATCAGAAATTCTCCTTAATAAATTTTGAATTATTGTTTGTGAATAAATATTCGCGACAAAATAAAAAAGGTTTCAAAATAATTACTCTGCCAAAGTAAATCCCGAAAATGTTTCTCTTTCAAGCTCATTCCCAAAAGTTTTTGCAAGATCGAAACTATGATAACGAGCCATCACCTTTCCCGCGGCTTCGCCTAAGTTATGTCCATTACGCAGATATACGAGAAATTTCAAATGGCACTCTTTGAGTTGATAAATCCCAACCTTTAACCCCTGACGCAGAATGATAACCTGCTCGCCACCGGAATTTATGTCCAGTGCTTGCGTGTCGTTATCTGGCGCAGTTTCATTTGAATTGTTCTGCTCCGCTTTTTCGTCATCGACAACTTTTCGACTTTCGATTTTTTGTGCATCCGGATCCTGCGCAGCATTTGGTGTAATTTGTTCTTTTATAAAATCGTCTTGTTTTTTGCGTTCGCTGCGGGCCATTTCATAAATGCGCCATATTGGATAATCGGATTTGATAAGAGATACTGAAGAATGGAAAGTCAGTTTGACAGCGGCATAGTTTTCAGGAGCAACCGCTTTTAACTGCTTTTGGTCCAGAATTGGATCGTCCGGGGCGTTATACGCCTTATCGCTGGCCACATCGATACGCGCCATGTCATATAGATACGGCATGCCCCGCGCAGGTTCAAATCGTCTTACAAACTCCGGAAAACTGGCACCATAATCATTCAGATAACCCGAGCGCGGAAAATTGTTTTTGATAAACTCAAGCGCCATGTAATGTAAAAACTCATCCCCGACGATAATTTGAACAGTCGGATAATTGTTTTTGATAACGTTGACAAGCCTCTGCCAGACATTGTTCTGGTAAACAGCCATGCGTTTTTCAAGCGGTATATGGCCGGTTTTAAATTCTGCAAAAAACGGATCCCCGGATATTGCAACCAGAGTTTTGTTTTCAATATTACGCCTGAAAGATGTCTGTATGTCTTTAATATTCATATTACAAACCTGAAACGGTTTTGGGACAGTATTTTTCAATAATTGCCTCTGCCTTTCGGCTTTCAGCGATCAGCGCGTCAAGTGATGGATAATCGCTGTCCCATTCTATAAGCGTCGGCACATTTCCGAATCGTTTTACCGCGTATTCATATAAATCCCATACATTACCCCTGATATAGTCATTATGCGTATCGATCAACAACCGCTCACCATTTATTTCTTTTTCCGTATGACCGGCAAGATGCATCTCGCCGACGGCATCAATCCTGATATTATCAATATATTGCCAGGCATCAAATTTATGATTTACCGCCTGGACATAGATGTTGTTGATGTCAAGCAATATTCCGCAACCTGTTTTGCCGGCGAGTGCGTTCATGAATTCGAACTCCGTCATTTCATTATGCGTAAAGGAGACATAGGTGGAGGGATTTTCAACAAGTATTATGCGCCCGAAATAATCCTGTGTCCGCTCGACATTGTCAGCCAGGCAATTAAGTGTTTCTTGTGTGTAGGGAAGAGGCAGAAGATCATTCAAATGGGCGTTACCACTCGCACTCCAGGAGGCATGATCAGAAACATTGAACGGCTCAAAAATGTCGATTAATTCTTTAAATCGCCTGAGGTGTTCTGTATCAACCGGTTGATCGGATCCCAGAGAAAGGCCGACCGCATGAAGGCTCAAGGGATAATGCTCACGCGCCTGTTTTAAATAATATCTGTGAATGCCCCCGCCGAAGTAGTTTTCAGGATGAACTTCAAACCAGCCTATATCCGGCTTTCTGTCGATAAACTCTCTGTAATGAGGGGCGCGAAGGCCAATACCGGCAGGCCTTGAGGGCCTGTCCGGAGTTTGGATCTGGCTTATTCTGCCCGGAGCACTCGGTTCATCCCGTGGCATAACAATCAAGCCTAATTAAAAGTCCTGAAATCAGGACTCTTTTTCCGTACCTTCATATGGCTCAACAGAACCGCCGACCAGTTTCTCACACAGTCCTTTTGGCACGGCAACCCATTCCTGCCCGCTGCCGTCAACAGTTGACTGAGCTGCGCAGCTGTGTGCACCGTCTGCAGAACCGCAGTCGTTATGGCCGACTTTGACAACACCGTAACATTTTTCCTTGTCACCGGACATTGCGTTTGCGTCATTTGCAGTTGCCCCTGATAAAGCCATCATGACAGCGCCGGCAACGACACCTGTTTTTGCAAGTTCATTATACATGTTTATCTCCTTTAGAAGTTTTTGATTGAAAGTTACATTACCATTATTATTCGACCTGAAAAACAAAGAGTTACATAGTGATAAAAAAATTGTCCGGTAACTTGTATGCCTCTTCCTCAATTTCTCAGGATTGCTATGATATCTGAATGACCATTACACAAAGACATGACCGTATTGCGTTTATCGCCGCAGACACAGATGATGCGCAAAAGTCAAAAGACAGATTAATCAGTCTGTATGGTGAAACTGCGCCTGAAGCCTCTGATGTCATAGTTGCACTTGGCGGTGACGGAACCCTCTTGCATTGCCTGCGGGAATATCATGCGCTCGAGAAACCTCTATTTGGTATGAATATGGGGTCTGTCGGTTTTCTTATGAATGAGTACCAGGAAGATAATTTGATGGGGCGCCTTCAACACGCACAGAGCGTAACGCTCCATCCTCTGCGTATGCTTGCCGTAACCTGTGAGGAGGAAGAGTTTAAGGCACTGGCTTTTAACGAGGTTTCCCTTTTCAGGGAGCGGCGGCAGACCGCAAAAATATCCATTACGATCGACGGGGTCAAACGTCTGGATGAGCTTGCCTGCGACGGCGTTATGGTTGCCACTCCGGTCGGCAGCACGGCTTACAACCTTTCGGCGCACGGGCCCATCCTTCCACTGGAATCAAATGTTCTGGCCCTGACCCCAATAAGTGCGTTTCGCCCGCGCCGCTGGCGCGGAGCTCTTCTGCCTTCATCCTCGCGTGTGGTATTCGACATTCTCGAATCTGCCAAAAGGCCGGTTAGTGCCACTGCAGATTCTATAGAGGTACGGGATATTAAAAAAGTCGAAATCTGGCAATCGAAAAGCACACCGTTCAATCTGCTTTTTGACCCGGATCAACCGCTTGATGAGCGTATATTGAAGGAACAGTTTTTATCCTAGAGCAAATCGCGATCAAAAAGAATCGCTTTGCGATTTTTGATCGCGTGAATTTGCTCGTCGATTCAATACGTCAGGGCAGATTCACGCTTTTCAGATATAATCATAGTGATTATATCTGAACATGATCTGCCCTTAGTCTTACTATAATACCTGACGTGCCTACCCATTCGGGTTAATTGTGAGCATCCCCGATTGACTTTATCTTCCACAAAAGCAGGCAGGCGGAAGTGCAATATGGGGAAAACTCGTTTCTATAAGTTTCCGCAAGTTTCTGATCCGGTCTTTCCTGACTTTCCAGATAGAGGCGCAGCCCTTCCCTTACGCCCAGATCATCCGGGGCCCAGACATCCGATCTGGCGAGGCAGAAAATAAGATACATCCTTGCACTCCATACCCCAAGTCCTTTATACGCTGTCAGTGCCTGCGTCACTTCAGTGTCGGAAAGATTACAGAGCCGGTCAAAGTCAAGGCTGTTATCCTGAACCGCATGCACCAGATTCAAGACGGTTGCTTTTTTTTGGCGGCTGAAACCGGTTTCTTTAAAATCATTTTCATCCAGGGCGCAAAGCATGTCCGGGGTAACTTTTCCATTCGTTTTACTCAAAAGCTTTTGCCACATCGCGTTGGCCGCATGTGTCGAAACCTGTTGTCCCAGAACAATTCTGACAAGTCCCGGAAACCCTTCCTCAAATTTGGGCCATTGAAAACCGGATCGTTCAATTGAAAAATTCCCGAACTGCTTATGTGTATTCAAAAGATAATCAAGCCCTTTGGATATTTCAGGATGATCATGCAGGAATGCGGAATGCATGTTCAGGGCCTAGCCGGTTTTTGTAGCGGCCGTTTCAGGAAATTCAATCCGGTAATCTTCAATAACCGGGTTGGCCAAAAGCTTTTCGCACATGTTTTTTACGCTCTCCTCGGTGGCTTCTTCGGCGAGATCCAGCTCAATGACCTTGCCCTGCCGGACGTTTTGTACCCCGTCAAATCCGAGATGGCCAAGCGCATTCTGGATTGCCTTGCCCTGCGGGTCCAGAACCCCGTTTTTCAGTGTGATTGTTACCAGCGCTTTCATTTTCTGCCTGCCCTTTTCCACGGTTTTCCGGTTATAATTTGCGTGTAGGCTTGCCGGAGGGAGTTCTCACTATCCCGCGCAACCTGCGTTCTTTTGCCAGTTCATTCTCTATCTGTTCAAGCCCTGCGGCTATCTGCTCATTTATACCGCCGCTGTCCATTATACCGCCTTTGGGGACAAGACCCAGCCGCTCAGCGATGGTCTGGTAAGCCTCTATAAGGCCGCCAAGATCCTGCCTGAATCTGTCCTTGTCCAGTTTTTCGTTTGTCTGGGCATCCCATAGGCGGCAGTTATCCGGGGAAATTTCATCCGCAAGAACAATATAAAGTTCACCCATTTCCCCCCAAAGGCGGCCGAACTCCATTTTAAAATCGACAAGCTTCAAGCCTATTCCGGCGAAAAGGCCGTTCAGATAATCGTTTATCCGCAGGGCCATATGGACTATTTCCTCCATCTCGTAAGGATCGGCCCAGTCAAACGTATAAATGTGATCCTCATTGATCATGGGATCGCCCAGCTCATCATTTTTATAGTAATATTCAATAAGCGGTTTAGGCAGTATCTCACCCTCCTTAAGCCCCAGCCGTTTACAGAGTGAGCCGGCCGCAATATTTCGAACCACGACTTCGACCGGAATAATTTCAACCGCTCTGATAAGCTGTTCACGCATATTTATGGAACGGATGAAATGAGTCGGTATTCCGATTGCCTCAAGCCGGGTCATAATATGCGCAGATATACGATTGTTTAATACGCCTTTACCATCAATAACGGCGTGTTTTTTATTATTGAAGGCAGTGGCGTCATCCTTAAAATACTGAATAAGGGTTCGAGGATCCGGTCCTTCGTAAATAATTTTGGCCTTGCCTTCGTGAATTACGTTACGTCTTGCCATAGCGTTTTATAAAAAGTTTGTTTATCATAGTTATATATTAATTATTATTAGTATGGTTAAGATTACGAGTTCAAGCAATATCGTCAAATGTAATTCATCACTATGGAGAGGATAAATGCCATTATTTAAATCACGTGAAGAAGATTTTGAAAGAAAATTTGCACATGATGAGGAGCTGCGGTTCAGATTTGTGGCTCGTAACGCAAAACTCCTGGCGAATTGGGCAGCTTATGAAATGGGATATGATGAGGCCCGGAAATCTGCATTATGCAGCGAGATTATTCACATGGCCTCAAAAGACCATGATTTTTCAGATGTTAACAAAAAAATAAAATCTCTTTTCGATGAAAACGGTATTGAGATCTCGGAACACATAATAAGCCAGAAGCAGCAAAAATTTTATGAAGAGGCCCGGCAGCAAGTCTGCCATGAAGAGTGAAAGGATGGGCGTCAGGACACTGAACCCAGGATATCTATGAAAATAAGCATTGTAATATTTCCGGGTACAAACCGGGAAAGGGATATGGCCGATGCATGCCATGCTGCGTTTAGCGTAAAAGCAAATTATATCTGGCACAAGGAAAGAGATATCGGAAACCCCGATCTTATTGTCTTGCCCGGCGGGTTTTCCTATGGCGACTATCTGCGTTGCGGAGCCATTGCGGCACACTCGCCGATTATGTCCGAAATTATCAGAAAAGCCCGGAATGGAGTGCCTGTATTTGGAGTTTGCAACGGCTTTCAGATTCTGATTGAAAGCGGATTGTTGCCGGGCAGTCTTCTTAAAAACAAAACCCTGAAATTTATATGTAAGTCTGTTCATTTGAAATATGAAACACTGTCTTCTCCGTTAACATCCGATCTGAAGAAAGACGAAATCATTCATGTGCCGATGGCGCATGGCGACGGCAATTACTTTGTCACCCCGGATTTGCAGAAAACACTTGAAGATAAAGACCGTATCGCTTTTCGCTACTGCACTGAAAACGGTGAGGTAACACCGGCTGCAAATGACAATGGATCAACCGGAAATATCGCAGGTATTTATAACGAGAATAAAACGATTCTGGGCATGATGCCCCACCCTGAAAACGCCACCCTTCCGCATCATCATAATCAAAGCGGCCTCGGTTTAATCAAGGCACTTGGCGGACTGATGTGACTTTTGGCATATATTAACTCTGAAAATTAACTATAGGGATATCTACCATGGCTTTACTGAAAATTCAGGGTTTGACTTATTTTTTTGTTTTGAGTGTTTTTGCTTTTGGACTTCTTACTGCGAATCCCGTTACAGCCCATGAGGGAAGTTCATGTGATTGCAATTGCGATGAGGTCACTCTTGAAGATCTTGAAGAGACACTCAGATATACACGCGAGGAAAAAGAGGAGCTGGAAGACGCACGTGAGAATATTGCGGCAGACATAAAGGATTTGCAGGAAGAACATGATGAGCTTCAAAAGGAAATCCAGAAAATAGCGGAAGACATTCAGGATCTTGAAACAGAAATCGAGGAATTTGAAAACTGATAGAAAATCTTCATTTCAGAAATTTCATTTCAGGTGAATTTCGAAAGCGTATTGAAAGAGACGTTTTAAAATTCAAAAATGAAAATCTATAAACAAGTTTGAAGCATATTGTGCGTTTTTATTTAAACAATGTGTGCAAATTAACATTTCTAGTAAAACTGCATTCGGAAGACCTGGCATCGACCTACTCTCCCACGCCTTAAGACGCAGTACCATCGGCGCTGGCGGGTTTCACGGACCAGTTCGGAATGGGATGGGGTGTTTCACCGCCGCCATAAACACCAGGTCATCCGAGTGCAGCATACAGTAAACAAAAGCACAACATTATGAATACACCAAAGTCTTAAGTAATGCGTGAGAATGCATTCGTCCATAAAATCAATACAGGTATCTGGATACGAATAATGCATTCAAGCCGATCGAGCAATTAGTACTGGTTAGCTTCACATGTTGCCATGCTTCCACATCCAGCCTATCAACGTCGTGGTCTTCGACGGCTCTGATAGGGAGTCCTTGTTTTGAGGGAGGCTTCCCGCTTAGATGCTTTCAGCGGTTATCCCG
>CAYLKN010000037.1:0-17988 GCA_964384335.1 uncultured Pseudobdellovibrionaceae bacterium | reverse complement strand
GGTTTAACCGATATAAAGAAATGGCGCGCCCCATCAGACGTAGTCCGAACACTTTTAAAAACGAGGGCGTGATATTTCTGAAAGAAATGGCGCGCCCGGGAAGACTCGAACTTCCAACCTACTGCTTAGAAGGCAGTTGCTCTATCCGGTTGAGCTACGGGCGCATCAAGAGGATTTCTACTCGGAAAAAACCGACAGAACATTCCCGTCCTGCACTCAGTTTCCAAAAAAATTACTCTTTTGTACCATAAAATTTGAAATTCTCGCCATAGTTTCTTGGCGTAATTTTACGCTTATGTTCAGGAAGCACATAATATTGCCAGTCTTTATTCTCGGCATAACGGATCGCATCCTCTTTCGTATCGAACTTCAGACGGACCTGGTTCAGAGTATCCATTGCACTTGTCCATCCCATAAGGCTTTCCGGGCGGCGCGGCGCGGAAGTCTCATATTCAAGCACCCATCCTTCTGTTTTTGCAAGTCCCGATTGTGTCGGCGTTTTGGAAGGTCTGTAGATACGGACGCGTTTATTCATGCCTGTAACAATCTCCTGAATTTACCCCGGACAGGTTTTGTTTTTAAAGTTCAGTATAAGTTTATACCACAAAGGCAAAGCCGGTAAAGCCTACCACCTGAATATACGGCACGCGAGCAATCCAAGAGCCCCGCCGAACACAACAAACGGGAATACATGGTAAAAAAAGGCATGTCCGACAGTATCCATACTGCAGGTAATTCTTAAAGCCCCCCAGCACAAAGCCGTCACCGAAAGCATGCCCATTGTCATGGCAAGGCGTGGCCTGGTTGTGCGGCCGCGCCTTATTGCAAAAATCACAAAAGCGGCCGGTAATAATCCAAGAAGTAATCCATCCTCGAAACATTCATCCCAATGCAGGTGCGGCATATGAACGCCTTCCGTTCCCGAACGGACGGCAATCCACAAAAGCAAAGCCCCTGTCAGGGTTACAGGTATAAAGTAAAAGGACGGGGCGTTATACATATCCGGATATCCTGCAAAAACAGCAGCAAGCCCGGCCGAAAGAAATATGGAGAAAGCGGCGGCAAGTTCATAAACATAACCGGTTTCATGAATTTTTATTCCGAAATCGTGCCTCACACCAATGATGGACACAACAAATGTCACGTAAAAAATACTGGCAAACACGATTAGCGCGAGCATAACATAAGGATGAAGCATCAGCCGCACCGGCTTGAGCTCCTCTCCCAGTTTATTAATGACGTCTTCGATTTTACCGCTACTCATTTCCGATTTCCTTAAGCTTGTTTAAAGTTCTGTGCGCCGACACTTTAACGGCCGATACTGACATACCTGTCATATCCGCCACTTCCTTCGCACTATAACCTTTTATTTTCAGCAATTTAAACACCCTTTGCTGTATTTCCGGCAACCCGTCAAGAGCTTTCTCTACATCTCTGTATTCGCCGGCATGATCAGAATTGGTTACATGATCATGTAAAATATTTTCATCAAGTGATAATTTCATGTCACTTCGCGATGCATAATGTTTCCTGAGAAAATCCGTAACGCGAAAGTTAATGATTGAAATCATCCAGGGTTTGAAAGGCCTGTCAGAAGTGTAGGTATGCAGGGATTTGTGAATGGAAATAAGCACTTCCTGAACTACGTCATCAGCCCATTCGGGGTTGGCCAGCCTCGGCCTCACAAAATTCCGGATATATCCAGTCAATTCATAAAGGAGTTTTGTATACGCCGCTTTATCGCCGCCCTGCACTTTTTGCATAAGATCGCGCCATTGCTCTTCCTGACTTTTGGGGATGTTGTCATTGACTGACATAGGGAAGTACCGTGCGCATGAGCCTTACTCCAGAATTAAAGGGGAAAATGCCCCGGGTATGGATCACCCCAAGATGGTCGGAGAGGAGGGATTCGAACCCCCGGCCCTCTGCTCCCAAAGCAGATGCGCTACCAGGCTGCGCTACTCTCCGTTTAAAAATCCATCACTGATGGAAATGTATAATATATTCCTCTGGTATCAGCAAGAAAATTCAGGGCTCCGTAGTTTCGCCGGGAAGATAAACCGTATCTCCCCGCCCGATTTTCCATTCCTCCGCCATGCCTGCATTGACCTCAAGAACGTATTGCGCGGGAAACCGGGAAGAAATGGGATCCAGCGAATGCGGCTGCGCATCGTGATGAATATGAACAATTCTGCCCTCACTGTCGATAAATACAAGATCAAGCGGAATATATGTATTTTTCATCCAGAAAGCCCGCATTTGCTTTTCCTGGAATACAAACAGCATGCCGTTGTTTTTCGGAAGTTTTTTTCTGTGCATAAGCCCGCGCCGTTTATCCTCAGGTGTTTTTGCAATTTCAACGGTAACAGGGATTTTCAGTCCATTGTGCGAAACAATTTCAATTGTATCCGTGGGAAGGTTTTTGACATCCGTCTGCTGGGTCCAGGCACCGAAAGACAATGTCAACCCGACAAACACGAAGGCAGACAAAAGCCATAGCGGGTGTTTCTGCAAAAGCTTCATTATTTTATGTCAAAAACATAAACCAGGCATAAACAGTTGCAATTGCAATCGTACCAATCATCAACGGAAAGCCCAGAAGCATGAATTTCATGAAAGAAATCCTGTGTCCCGCCCTTTCGGCATAACTTGCTACCATGACGTTCGCACTGGCACCCACAAGAGAACCGTTGCCGCCAAGACAAGCCCCGAGAGATAAACACCACCATAAGGGCATAAGTCCCTGAGGTCCGCCAAAAGTCGGAGCCGTAGACTCAATAAGGGGAATCATTGTTGCCACAAAGGGAATGTTATCGACAATCGCCGATAATATGGCCGAAGACCATATGACAACAATGCCTGTTGCCTGAAGGTCCCCGCCTGTAAAATCAAGCAGTTTACTTCCGAGAATTGAAAGCAGTCCCGCCTGTTCAACCCCATATACGAGTATAAAAAGGCCAAGGAAAAAGAATATGGTTTCCCATTCGACAGAGCCTAAAACACTCTGAACTCTGTGCGATTGCTCCTCAGGCTTGAATTTATAGTCGTCAAGAAGCATCAGGAAAGCTGCCCCGGCTAGCGCAACTGTGCCGGGTTCGTATCCGTGTCCGTGTCCGAAAATAAAACCGCAAAGAACAAGGAAAAGCGTAAAAAGGCTTTTTACTAACAATTCCCTGTCCTCAATCGTTTCATGCGCCTTGTAGTGAATCAAGATAGCCCGGTCCCTTAAGGATGCCTGCATTTTCCGGCCTCAGAGAAGATCGAAAAAAACGATCATAACTATCATTATAATAAATGATATAGGCCCGACATTGTAGACAAAGTCCATAAAGCTCAGACCCACTGCAGAGCCAATAAGTATATTTGGCGGATCTCCGATCAATGTCGCCATACCGCCAATATTGGATGCAAAAATCTGTGAAAACAGAAACGGATAGGGATTAACCTTAAGTTGTTCAGTTAAGAGAAGGGTTATCGGTACAACCAGCATGACCGTTGTTACATTATCAAGAAGTCCTGAAAATACTGCCGTTACAACTGAAAGCGAAATAAGCAGATATCTGGGGTTGGCACGGACCATCTTGGCCGAAATAATCGCAACATACTGAAAAATACCGGTTTTTTTTGTAATACTGACGATAGCCATCATTCCGATAAGAAGGAAAATCGTATTAAAATCGATCCCCTGAATAGCCAGATGCTGGTTCATAACACCGAAGAAAATCATAAGCATAGCGCCAAGGAGCGCCACAATTGCCCTGTTTATCCTCTCTGTCATAATAAAGAAGTAGGAAATAACAAGTATTACTGTGGAAACAATAAGCGGATCCCAGCCGAACAGTACTTCCATCGTTCCGTGGGATGCGTCTCCGCCATGTGCGTTTGAACTGTGTGGTGACAATTTAAACCTCCCTCTTACATCTCGTTTTTGATTTAGATTTCTGCGAATTCTTCTTCGCTGGTATTATCGATAATGTTTAAAAGCTCCTGGATTGCAGATTGATCCGTCATAATGCCTGAAAACTCACCTGTCTTTTTTTCAACAAGCGGCAGAGGACTTCCATACTGGGCCAGGAGACGAAGCCCTTCCCAGAAACTTGTATCCGGATGGGCAACCACGGCGTCCTTGTCCATATGTTTTTCGACAGGATCGTTCATAATGGCTTTCAGTTTTTTGGCTGCGCCGGGTGTTGCTCCCATAACAAAACCCAGCCGTTTCAGACCGTCCTGCATCGTGGCGGATACGGGAAGAAGCCTGGTCACAAGCACACCTGTGCTAAACATACCAAGGAGTTTGTTCTCTTTATCAATGACAGGCATCGCGCGTATCTGATGGGTATTAAACATGTCCATCGCCTGTCGCACTGTTTTTTCGGGTGTTAGCGAAATAATATTCTTAATAATTGCATCCTGACAGGGCATCGGATTATTCCTTATTTCTCATATTGCATTTATTCCCTTTGTTGCGGGGCAATATGCGCCTAAAAATTTTGTTTGGCAAGATCGATTATTGAAAAAAATTGAGTGGAGAATTATTCTGCACACTCTGAATCAAACTGTCTTACAAGAAAATCCTGAATTACGCTTTTCGCGCCATAGTCATAAAGGCCTGAATGCCGGGCGCTTTCAAAGATATGCTTTGATTTCGGCGGCTCAGCAAGGTTAAAGAGTGCCAGACTTTGTTCAGGCCGGACGGTCGTATCCCGGGAGCCGATCAGAAAAAGCTTTTTCCCTTTAACATCAGGGATTCTCAAATCGCTTCTAAAGTGATCATTAAGCAGATACCGCATAAACGGAACGAAAAAATATCTGTCTTTTGCCGTATCAAGAATAGATTTATAAGGAGATTCAAGGACTAAGCCAGCAACATTAAAATCCGATGCGACATCTATTGACAAGCCCGTTCCCAAAGATTCCCCATATAAAACAATGTTTTGCGCGTCATATTTTTTGTTATTTATTAAAAACTTTAAGAATGTCTTTGCATCTGAATATAAATCATATTCAGATGGCTTGCCTGGATTTCCGCCATAGCCACGATAAGACGTGAGCAATACATCCATACCGCAATCTTTAAACGCGTCCAGAATATGAAATCTGTTTCCAATATTCCCTGCATTCCCGTGATAGACAACCGCGGCCATTCTCTGTCCGCCATTATCACTGGATGGTGAATTGTAAAACCAGCCTTCAAGTTCGAGTCCGTCATGTGTCGTAATTTTTACAGTCTCAGTTTCGTTTTGACGCCCCACAGGAATGATCGGCTTTTCACGGCCCGCAGGATACAAAAAAAGATCCTGAAAAAACCAGAGATATCCTATGCATCCAAGATACCCCAGAAGAAAGATGGTAAAGATATGAAGCAAGTCTTTTCTATATTTTTTTTCAGCCATTATGCCGCTGTTCCGAAAAGTGTATTTCCTCTGGCCATTTTATGATACAGACCTCCGCTTTCTAGAAGATAAGAATGCGTGCCCTGCTCCATAATATTTCCGTTATCTATAACCAGAATCTGATCCGCTTTCTGAATTGTTGTCAGCCTGTGCGCAATCACAAGTGTCGTTTTTCCTTTTTGTAAGCAGGAAATTGAATTCTGGATCAATTTTTCAGACTCACTGTCTAATGCCGATGTTGCCTCATCAAGAAGCAAAACCGGTGTGTTTTTCAAAAACGCACGGGCAATTGCAATTCTTTGTCTCTGGCCCCCGGAAAGTTTAACGCCGTTCTCGCCGAGTATCGTATCATACCCTTTGGGCATGCCCCGGATGAATTCATCAGCCGCGGCCATTTCGGCGGCATTGACAATATCTTCAAACGGAGTATCGGGACTGGCATAGGCAATATTGGCCTTTACAGTATCGTCAAATATAACTATATCCTGCGAAACAAGGGAGATATGTTTTCGTAAATCGTGAATATCAATATCTCTTATATCTCTTCCGTCAAATCTGATTTCGCCCTCATCAGGATCATAAAATCGGGGGATCAGGTTTAAAATGGTTGATTTGCCTCCCCCTGACGGCCCGACAAGGGCTGTCACCGTTCCTGCTGGCATTCTAAAGCTGACATTCTTTAACGCCATTATTTTTGGTGGTCCGTCTTGATCCATATCTGACAATTCTCCGGACCGGTCATCCTCATATGAAAAAGAAACATCCTTGAATTCAATTTCTGGACAAAAAGAGGAAAAAGGCTCCGCCTCTTCCCTGTTCAAAATAACCGACGGCTTATCCAGCATCTCAAAAACGCGTTCGGCGGCCCCCAGACCTGTCTGCAATATGTTATTAATACGGGCCAGCCTTTTCATCGGTTCGTAGGCAAGAATAAACGCGGCAATAAAGGAACCAAGCTCCCCTGCAGTCATGGCGCCCGCCGCAATCTGAGAACCGCCGTAAAGAATAACGCCGAAAACAGAAAAACCAACCAGCGTCTCATTCATTGGTGCGGATAATCCGCCAATTCTGGCTGATTTGATGGACAGATCGCGCACGTTTTCAATGACACTGCCCGCTCTGGATTTTTCAAATTCCTCTGCGTTATGGGCCTTCACCTGCCTGATCCCCTGAAATGTCTGGGAAAGGCGGGAAGACATGGTGGCAATCTCCGTCTGTATCGATCCTGAAATTTTTCGCAGGCGCTTGCCTATTCTGGAAACAAAAAGAACCGCCAGAGGAAAAATCGTTAAAGCCGCCGACGCCAGTATCCAGTCCTGATAAAACATAACGCCGATCAGAAATACCAGAGTTAAAAAGCTTTTTCCGAACCCTGTCAGGCAATCGGCAACGGCAACACGCATAACCGAGACATCATTCACAACACGGGAGATTAACTGCCCCGAAGAATGAGCATGAAAGAATGCCATATCCATGCCCATGAAATGATTGAATACATCTTTCTGAATGTCGGATACGACGGACTGCCCGATACGGCTTAACAAAACCGTGTGAACATAGGTTGCAAGTCCCCTGAATATAAATGTAAGAGCAACCGCGCCCGCAATTGGGAATACATAATCCGCATTTCCCCCTACCAGAACTTTGTCAAGCACGGGCTGAAACAATTTGGCGATCGCCGCGGTTAAAGCGGCCGCCAGGGCCATAAAAAAAACGGATACATATAAAAGCCCGAGATACCGTCTTAAGTAAGTATCGATAAGACGTTTCAAAAGACCATATGTTGAGTTCGGGGATTTCGATAACATTACTTTTTTTAAATTGAGGCATACGTTAAACTAATATTAGGAAAAACATTATTTTGTCAAATACACATGATTTGTTCTGCCATTTCTTGATTCTATGAATATTAACCCTGATTCTCCGAAAATTGATCTTAATCCCCATATTGACCCGCCTATCGGGCTTGCCTTGGGAAGCGGTATGGCCAAAGGGTTTGCTCATATCGGGGTCATTAAAAGTCTGCTTAAACATAATATAAAACCTGTAATAATAGCCGGAACTTCCATCGGCGCGCTTGCCGGCGGTTGTTATCTTACAGGAAAACTGAATGATCTTGAAGAATGGGGGCATTCTCTTAACCGGATGAAAATTCTGTCTTACCTCGATTTCAGGGTACGCAGCGCGGGTTTAATTGGAGGGCGCAGACTGGTCAAAATGCTCGCCGAACATTTTGAGGATACTATGATCGAGGATCTCCCCGCTCCATTTGTCGCCATTGCAACGGATCTTGTTACCGGACAGGAAGTCTGGCTGCGTCACGGTTCACTTGTTAAAGCCATGTGCGCCTCTTACGCTGTACCTGGAATTTTCCCGCCCGTAGAAATGGATCACCGGCTCCTTACTGACGGTGCGCTGGTGAACCCCGTTCCTGTTGCGCCGTGCCAGGCACTTGGATCCAGATTGACAATAGCAGTAGACCTTAACTCCGACCTTATGGGCAAGGCGCGCGCACCGGGTCAGAATTATCAAAAAATCGCAGGCTTTGACGTTTTTAATGAGCAGGATATTGCATTCGAGGATCAGAAAAAGTTCCTGAACTCGTCGATCACCCGACGGTTTTTCAGGCGCGAAGAAAACAACCCAAGCCTTTTTGGGGTCATGATCTCTTCAATGAATATCATTCAGGACCGGTTAACGCGTTCGCGCCTTGGCGGCGATCCTCCGGACATTCATATAAAGCCGAAAATCGGACATATCGGCCTTCTTGAATTCGAACGGGCGGAAGAGCTGATTGCAGAAGGGGAGCGCGCCGCCGATGCATGCATCCCGGATATTTATGCAGGGATCAAGGCACTTTTACCCGAAACACTTCGCCGCAGCCCAGGATCTGACACTGACAATCAAAGCTGAATTTTTCAGGATGAGGATTTTGCCGCTGTGCGGCGCCGTTTCCAGACTTTGTGCTTACGATCGGGCAGTTTCTCGCCCCACTGGAAACGATCGATAAGATAACGGGGCATGGTATTGTTATATTGCGCAATCAAACCTTTAAGGAGCTTATCCGTTTCCGCGGGGGATCGCGCCCGATGGAAAAGAGGCGCATGAAGACCCGATTTGATAAGTGCGGTGTCAATGTTAACGAGTGAACCGCCAATGATATCATGCGCCATAGTATCCCCGATCACCACTATCGAACCTGGATAGATCTCTTTTTCCTGAAAGAAACGAACACAACTGTTAAATATAAGGCTGTGCGGTTTGCCAATGAAATGCACAACACCGCCAAAGTCCTGATATTTTCTGGCCAGTAGTCCGGATCCCATAATATAATCGCCCGTCATAAGCTGGCGGCTGTCCGGATTGGCACATATGCATGGCAAGCGCCTGCGAACCGCCTCTCTCAAAGTCGTATCGATCGTCTTCATATCGGTTACTTTTTCCAGACCTGTCAGAAGGCTGAAATCGGCGTCCTGAACAGTATCGACAATATTTACGTCAATATCATCAAGCAGTGAGAAGTCTTTTTTCTGTTCAAACAGAAATGCCTTTTTTCCCAGCTTTTTAAACGGCTTCGCCTCCTTCAGGCTAAGGCCGCGGCGCATATATTCACCGGAAGTCATTATTTCATCGTAATATTCGGAACCCAGGCCCATTTTTTTCAGCTTTGCCTTTTCCTCAGCCGCACCAGTTAAAGCGTTGGAAAGCAAAATAATGGTTTTTTTCCGTGCTCTAAGCTGGTCCATACATTCTATGACGCCTTCGTAAAGCTGGCGTCCGTTATGGAGCACACCCCATTGATCGAGGATTACACCGCTATATGTATCGGAAATGGCGGAAACGCCTATGCAGAATTTTGTCTTTGCCACGTCGCAATAAAATTATTTTTAATTAATCTATGAAGCTCAACTCTTTATGAGAACCACAGAGTATCAATAAATCAGAATGTTTAAAATATATTAAATATGGATAAAAAAAGAAAAAGGCACGATTTCATTTTAACCATGCCTTTTCATACCTGTCTTCTCAAGCGGATTTGGCGGCTCCCACTCCGTCAGAGCGCCCTGTTCTGGGCTCGCGCCCGGCTGTCTCGCAAAGCAGACGGTAAAGCTTGCCCACATCGCTGGATACGAACGTGGAAGTCAGCATTTCCCCGTGGTCGAGGCTCATGGACTGATCAAACAGCTCTTCAAACTGGCGAAGATATCTCTGAACATAGGTTCTGAACTCAGAATCGCCGGTAAATTTGGCCCTGATTTTGTCTTTGGGCAGATTTTCGCTCAAAGAGACGATACGTTTGGTAAATGCTGAAACGTCCCCTTTCTGGAAGGCTTTCCATGTCTTTTCGGCAAGCTCTCCATCGATCACCCGTGTAAAGTCTACAGAAAGTGAATGCAGACTTTCCACTATAAACTTGGCGGATGTCATAAACGCCTCACGCTGAGATCTTAGTTCGGCTTTCCTGATTTCCTTTGCACTCCGTGCAGCATCTTCGGAGGCCTTGAACAAGGCTGTAGACTGTTTTGAGAATGTTGCGGACGCCTCCTCGGCAGCCTTGACTGCTTCTTTCGAGACGGTAATCATGCGGCCTGACTGTTCCTCCAGCTTTTCTCCGGACTTATCAATACTTCCGGCAATGTCGGAAGCCATGTTTTTAGCTTCGTGAGCCTTGTTGGAAAGCGTAGATACGGACT
The DNA here is from genome assembly GCA_964384335.1 of uncultured Pseudobdellovibrionaceae bacterium. Classification (GTDB taxonomy): domain Bacteria; phylum Pseudomonadota; class Alphaproteobacteria; order Micavibrionales; family Micavibrionaceae; genus JAUICS01. The sequence goes on along the minus strand of CAYLKN010000037.1, from coordinate 7,901 downwards.
CGCTGATCCTGCTGACAGATTCGGCGGACGTATCGGCAACAATATGCGCCTGACGCTTGAGTTCCTCAGCATAATTCTGGGAAATCTGAAGAGAATTCCGCATCTGCTCGGAAACCTCGCGGGACCGCATTGAGAATGTATCGCCTGATTTTTGAAGGTCTTTAAGCGCATCATGAGATCTGTCAACAAGCTTGACAGCTTCTTCATGCACTTTTTCAACCAGAAGCTGCGTCAGCTCAAGTGTCTGTTGTGACGTCTGTTCCAGTTTTTCACTTTCATAAATGGCCTTTTCGCTCGCCATATCAAAACGCTGCATAATATGCTCTGCAGTCTGTTCCACCGCACTTGAACACTTACCGAGTTCGTTTGTGGCATCATGCATTTGCGATACTGCCTGGCCAACGGCTGAAGACAATTCATGGAACTGGTCATTGATTGCTTTCTGAATATTCTCGATTTTAAGCAGGGACTGATCTGTCAGAAGGTGAATATCAGAGGCCTGATCTTCCATTCCGTTGCTGATTTCATTCATCTTTTTGCTGGCCGATTCAGCAGCCTTGTCGATATCGATAACACGCTGGCGAATCTGGTCACTTGATGATTTCAATATCTGCGCCGCTTCGTCCGACCCGACTTTTAAAGATTCCAGTCGTGTGTCAAAAACAATACCGACCTGCTTAAGCTGTTCCAGATTGCTCTGGGCCGTTTCTTCGAAGCCGGATTTAAGATCACTCAGGCGTCTTGCTGCATCCTCAACCCCTTCAATCACATGCACATATACAGGTTCAATAGACTCCGAGGTATTCTGAAGCGTATCGGTGATCTCTGTAATGACCCTCTGTGCCGTTGATGATTGCTCTTTCAATACGGAAATTCTGTTTTCAAGACGTGTATCAAGATGGCTCAGCTCGGTAATAGTATTCCCGGTATTTTCGCTTATTTCCGAACACCTTTGCTCAATCTGGCCTTTAAGCTGGTCTATATTACCTACGGCATCCTTGGATATTTCGCTTATGTATTTTGTCTGTTCCTCAAGCGCAGATCTGACCGTATCAACCCGCTCGATAGCGACCTTAACCTCATCGTTAAGCATATCTTTCTGATACGCCATCTGTTCATTAATGGTTCTTGAATACCCGGCAATCTGACCCGACATGGTTGAGATTTCCTGTGCCTGTCCGCGTAAGGTTGAACGGATCATTTCGGCAGTTTCCGATGCTTTTGTGCAGGATTCATTGAGGTCAGATACGCGCCTTTTAAGGGTCGCCTCAATATCCTCATGCTTGTTTTGCGCCTCCATAACGGCAGACTTAAGAGAGTTCAGCGGATCATCCAGTGAGCTTCTTATGCTGTCAATACGCTCCGTCAGGGAGACTGCCGACACATTAATACGGCTCGCCTGGTCATCCACCGCCGCAATCAGCCTGTTCACCTGATCGTCGGTAAGATGCGAGGCTTCCTCCATTTTTTTCCTGCTTGCGTGTAATGTATCAAGAATGGAATTGACCTGATCCATATTCTGCATGCCGACATTATTCAACTCCTCAATCTGGGTCTTAATTGAATACATCATTTTTTCCGCTTTATCGGTGCTGGATTGAGACGCTTTTTCCATCAGGTCAACAGAACGTCTGATCTGTTCCCCGACGCTCTCGGCTCCGGACAGGGCCAGTGACAGGCCTTCACTGAGCTTGTTCGATGCATTGGTGCTGACTTCCTCAATTGACTGCACACCTTTTTCGATCTTGAAAGCGGAACTGCTTAGTATGTCGGAATATTCAGAAAGACGTGATTCAAGATCACCGCTATTGTCACTGATAAACTGGGCAGCCTTGTTCAATTCGCCAATACTTGTTGATATTGTCCCTGTTATATTCTCGGCATGACTGAACAGGGACTGGGCATTGTCATCAAGTGCATCTTTATGATCCCTCACCGCCATAGTGGACTCGGCCATCTTATCAATGACCTTATCCGTCATATGCTCAAGATCCTTGATCTGGTCTTCAATAATCTCCGAAAGTCTGGATGTCTGATTGCTTACCCTGTCTGCCGCATCATTGAGACCACCCATTTTCTCGTCAAAAGACTCGGTCAGAGTTGCAAGACGTTCGGAAACGGTATCAACCGACTGATTAAGTCCCTGGAAACTTTTCAGGAATTTGTCTTCCATAGACTTGACTTTTTCATCAGCATCACCGGCCGCAGATTCAATCCTTTCCGCCCCTTTGTTCAATACCGTCTCCATACTCAGAACTTTGTTCTCAAGCCGGTTAAGAGCGCCCTGCCAGTTATCAATACCTTCCTGACTGCGTGTATTTATAAGCTCCGTTTTTTCCTGGAGTTTGTCTGTTACGGAGACAAGTTCCTCGGACTTTGAGTTAAGATTTTGAGACAGCCTGTCTATATAGAATTCGGTTTTCTTCGCCACAGTACTGAAATCCTTGATCTCAGTACGCAAACCCGACCGCGCCCGGTGGATGGACTTTAAAATGGCCTTGGACGCATTTGATAATTCGGATGCGTGCTTTACCAGAAGTTCAATATCCTTATTGACCCTGTGCACCTTGTCATCGGAGGGCAAAAGCAGATTTTGCAGCTCCTGCCTTAAAGACGCCGCATAAAACTGAGCCTCCGCACCCCGGTTAAAATTGTAAAAACCCATCCAGATAAGAATAATCGGCCCTGTCAGAGCGATAACAAACGTTCCCAGACTTTGTACAGTAAGCGCCTGTCCCGCAGGAAAAGCGTTTCCTGCCACAATCATTGCAAAACAGACCGCAACCCAGGCACAGCTGAATGCAATTGCAGCTTTTTTAATTATATCCCATTTCTTGTATTTATATGCAAAGCTCTGAATTCCTTCTGCATCTTGAGGTCCGTATCCCGGTTCAGATGTCTCTTCTGCAGTTGCCTCGTCTGAATTTCCGGCGATCCCGGATACTGCGTCATCATCTGCCTCGTCGCCTCTCTCCTTTAAATATTCCTCACGCAATGCTTTATAACTTAAAGGTGACTTGGCTGCCCTTTCGGTCAATGAAGGAGATTTCTCCTGATTATCATCGTCTTTGCCGGAAGGCTTATCCTGCTTTTTTCCTAAATAAACTTTTGGTGCGGTCGTTGATACAGTCTGGGTTGTGACGCTTGACTCACCCTGGATCAGGTTACGGGCTTCATTCCCTTCACTTTGACCCTGATATTTTCCGGCCGGCTGATCAGGCGAGGTTTCTCTATCTTCATTGAAACTTGGATCAGAATTTTTCAAATTGTGATCATAATCGGTTTTGGCCGATGACTTATCCATGCCGTCAATCTCCGTCACTCAAGATATTATTTATTTAATGTATAGATTTTTTTACTTGCAGAAATGTTTTCAATCAATGGAGATTAAGGCCTTTCAGCCATCAATCCACAAGCAATTTCCTTAAGGGGTTTAAAGCCCTATAATTCAAATTGTTTATCAGTGAATGGATAAAAGGACAATAAGCCTGCCGCGATTATTCATACTTTTTTTAAATATCTTTCCAGATCTCTTTTGATTTCAGGCGCCAGAAGATAAAGACCGATAATATTCGGTATGGCCATTGCCAGAACCAAAGCATCCGTAATCCGGATAACATGTTGTAACTGTGTCGATGCACCTATAATGATAAAAAACAGAAATACACCCTTGAACACAAGTTCGCGGGCATGGCCCTCACCAAACACAAAGGTGAATCCCTTAAGACCATAATACGACCAGGATATGATCGTGGAATAGGCAAACAAGAAAACAACGAGAAACAGGACGTAAGGAAACCATGACAAACCCTCTTCAAAAGCACGGGAGGTCAGCTGGACCCCTTCTATACCTGCATTGCCTGCATCGGCATAAGCGCCCGTAATAACAATCACGAGAGCCGTTATCATGCATATAACAAGTGTATCGATGAAGGGGCCGAGCATACCGATAAGACCCTGCCTGACAGGGTCGGATGTTCGTGCCGCGGAGTGCGCAATCGGAGCGGTTCCCAAGCCCGCTTCATTTGAAAATGAGGCTCTTTGAACCCCCATAAGCAACGCACCGACAAATCCGCCTACGCCCGCCTCGGGCACGAAAGCAGTCTTTAGAATGATCATAAACGCATCCGGAATGTTATGATAATGCACGGCAATCACATACAAAGCTGCCAGAACATATAGACCGCCCATAACAGGAACGATCTTAACAGCCACCGCCGCGATTGACCGTATACCGCCGATAATGACAAGGCCAACAATAACGGCCATAAACAAACCGAAAAGCCAGCCTTTGTCACTCAAAAAACTCGCATCGCCGCCGGTTACATTTATGGCCTGCTGATACGCTTGATTGGTCTGAAAAAGGCTGGCCGCACCAAGCGAGCCCAATATTGCAAAAAGGGAAAACGAAATGGCAAGAATATTACCGATGAAGGGAATGCCGCGATTATTAAAACCGTCCCGGAGATAATACATAGGCCCTCCGGAAAAACGCTTTAAGTCACCTGACACTTCCCTGGCGTGCCTGTATTTGACACCCATGACCACCTCTGCAAACTTCGTTGACATGCCAAACAACCCCATGACGGCCATCCATAAGGCCGCGCCGGGACCGCCCAGAGAGATCGCAACGGCCACACCTGCAATATTGCCAAGACCGATTGTACCGGAAAGAGAGGTTGCAAGCGCCTGAAACGCGCCGATCTGACCCTCAGACTGGTCATTCTGGTGGGCTTTGCCCAGAAGGATTTTCCAGGCTGTTCCAAAACAGCGTAAATTGACAAAGTTGAGAAAAACCGAAAAGAACAAGGCCGCCGCGACTAACCATATTAAGATAAGCTTAAGATCCTCACCCATAACGGAAACGGAAAAGAAAACGATCTTTTCAAGAACGTCTGCAACAACTTCCATTTTATCGTTGATGTAGACATCAATTTGCATATCGGGGAGATCCTTTAATAGCCATTCTGCGAGCATACCCTGACAGAGGAAGGATTATCACCCACGGAGGAAAATGCGAGGTCTTTTAAATCCGCTGCCTGCATCTTTGATGCCCTCACAAGCGTTTTGTAGTTATCGCGACAAAACGTGTTACGGTCCATCCGGGCCGCCTTTGCAGCAATGTCATTGGAAAAGCCGGAACGAAAATAATCAAGATTTTTTTCAGGAGCGCGCGAGCCGTTATCGCGATAATACTCCAGCATAATCTGTTCATATTCAGACAATATTTCACGGTTGTTTTTCCGGAATACATAATAATGCCTATTCCCCTCATCTTGCGGAGCATATCTGGCGCCGCCAGCTGCATTGCGTTTGCAGTAAAGGGAAATGACCATGACTTCGGCCTGGAAGCGCAAAGCCTTCTCGGCCTCGGCCTGCAGGGGCGAATAACACGCCAGGGCCGTATTGTATGGGAAATGAACTGCAATAAGGCTTAGTATAATCAGACTAAAAAAACGCATCTCAGCAACACCGTAGATTTAATAATCAATTATATTATTTTCGTCACTCTTTGTGATTTTGGCAATGGTATCCAAAGATCGGGGCCAAGTTATCAAAAGATAAATACAAAATTCTTTAATTTCCCATCAAAATACTATATTCAAGTAAGCGCGATATAAGATGTTCAGATAATATAACTTATAAATTCAGATGATTTCGGCATGAGCGAAAGAAAATACAAAAAGCTTTTTATCAAGACCTGGGGCTGTCAGATGAACATGTACGACAGCCAGAAAATGGCGGATATACTGGCCCTTCTGGGCTATAGACCGGCAGATAGACCAGATGACGCGGACATGATCATTCTGAACACATGCCATATTCGTGAAAAAGCGACCGAAAAAGTCTTTTCCGAGCTGGGCCGTCTGAAACAGCACAAAATTGAAAAGGAAAAAAGCGGCGGCCAGACAATTATGGCTGTGGCCGGTTGCGTAGCCCAGGCCGAGGGGGATCTTATATTCAAGCGCGCCCCTTATGTTGATCTTGTTTTCGGGCCCCAGACCTATCATCGCCTTCCTGAAATGGTTCTTGAGGTCTTTAATGATCCTAAAATGCGTATCATTGACACTGAATTTCCTGCAGAACCCAAGTTTGACGATCTTCCCGAAGAAAGCATCAGCGCCACTGCCTCCGCCTATCTTTCCGTACAGGAAGGATGTGACAAGTTTTGTACGTTTTGTGTCGTCCCATACACACGCGGCGCCGAATTCTCAAGACCAGCCCTGAAAGTTATTGAGGAAGCGAAACGTATTGCCGGAAACGGCGGTAAGGAAATAACTCTCCTTGGGCAGAATGTGAATGCCTATCACGGCGAGGGGCCCGACGGAAGACAATGGGATCTGGCAAGGCTGATCGAAAACATCGCCCTTATAGACGGGATCGAGCGTATCCGGTACACAACCTCTCACCCCAGAGACATGACGGACTCACTTATCAGGGCACACGGGGACGTTCAGAAACTTATGCCGTTTCTTCACCTTCCGGTACAAAGCGGCTCTGACAAGGTCCTGAAACTGATGAACCGGAAACACAAGGCTGAACTATATTATGACATAATTCAAAAACTCCGCGCCCGGTGCCCGGATATAGCGCTTTCATCCGATTTTATAGTCGGTTTCCCCGGTGAAACCGATCAGGACTTTGAAGACACCATGACACTGGTTAAAGATATCGAATATATTTATGCCTATTCCTTTAAATACAGCCCCAGGCCAGGTACACCGGCGGCCAGTATGAACGGTCTGGTTCACGAAAAAGTGAAAACCGAGCGTCTTGCACGTCTTCAGGCTCTGCTGAATCAGCAGCAACACGGCTTTAACAAGGCCACGGAAGGAAAAACAATCCCCGTTCTGTTTGAAAGATATTCGGCGGAAAAGAACCAGCTTCACGGCCGCTCGCCTCACAACCAGGCCGTCCATGTATACGGACCGGAAAATATGGTTGGCAGGATTGCCGATGTTGCCATCATATCTGGTGGCCCCAACTCCCTGAACGGGCAGTTAATAAATGATAATGATTACAAGACACCCGGTATATCTGAAAGCCCGGCTGTAGAGTATGCGTAAATATTTCTTAACCAAATTTGCGTTACTGTTATAATTGTTAATTTAGATTTGGATTTAACGATAAATAAAACTGCAACCAATACTGTTGAATTTGATGACAACACACTTCTGCCTGTGTTGGTTGGCCAGCATAATGAAAATCTTAAAATTCTGGAAGACGCCCTTGATCTTGCGATAGAGGTACGCGGGAATAAAATTGCCCTGTCCGGACAAGAAGAATATGTGCATCAGGGCCAAGAAATATTGAACGCATTATGGGATCGGCTGCAAAATGAAAAAAATGTGACGTCCCAGGATGTCAGGGCCGCCTTACGCTTTTACAAACCGCCGGAAAATCTGATCAATGGCCCCGGTCATTCCCTGAAAGATTATGTTGATCCGAAGGCGGTTATCCAGCTGCACAAAAAGAAAGTCATGGCCCGGTCTCCCAACCAGGCAGAGTATATCAGGGCCATGAAAGATTATGACATGGTTTTTGCCACCGGCCCCGGCGGTACCGGAAAAACTTATCTCGCAGTTGCCATGGCCGTGTACCTTTACCAGGAAAAAGAAATTGACAAGATGATTTTTTGCAGACCGGCGGTTGAGGCGGGGGAAAGACTCGGTTTCCTTCCCGGGGACATGCAGGAAAAAATTGATCCCTATCTCAGGCCCATATACGATGCCCTTAATGACATTCTGTCTTCAAAGGAAGTCGCAAAACTTATCGAAGATGGCAGGATAGAAATCGCCCCTCTTGCATTCATGCGCGGACGGACTTTAAAAAATGCCTTCGTTGTGCTTGACGAAGCCCAGAACACAACATCATCTCAGATGAAAATGTTTTTAACCCGG
>CAYLKN010000036.1:0-18964 GCA_964384335.1 uncultured Pseudobdellovibrionaceae bacterium | reverse complement strand
TTTCCATACTATGATAGGAACATAAATACTTATCAAACGCTACATTATAGCCGTGCTATATTACAAGAAAAATCACCCCGTTCGCGCCGGTTTTGTTATAAATTAGGTACTAAGGTTAAAAACATTTCGAACGGGTTTATTTATGATTGAGACACTTACACCACCTGCATTTTTTTGCTTAAGGCCTGGATTTATGGAGCGGCTCTGCTCCGGAACACGCTGAAAGATGAATTCTTTTACGCCGCCTCTTTGAACCATTGCGGGAACGGGTCTTTGAGTTTCCGGAACACCTCCGGAGCGGTGAGATAGTTTTTTACGAGGCAGGCATCCAGTTTTTGCCGAACGGCATCTTCATCCATTTGGTCTTTCAGACCAATAAATACGATTTCCTGCCGCCTGTCGCCATAATCCTTTGTCCAGTATTGTTTGATCACGTCTTCGAAATTCTCACCGTCCGGCCAGCGGTTTTTGGGAATGGAGGCCCACCAGCGGCCTATGCCCTGGTGACGGACAAAGGCTCCGGCCTGTGAGACTTCGCCGACAAAATCCGGACGCGTTGAAATCCAGAAAAAGCCCTTGGCGCGCACTACACCCGGCCATTCCTGATTAAAAAACGCATGGATTTTTGCCGGATCGAACGGCTCGCGCGCACGATAAACAAAACTTACAATGCCGTATTCCTCTGTTTCCGGGACATGGTCTTTGAAATTGTAAAGTTCCTGCGCCCAGAGGGGATGCTCCTGCGCTTCTTCCAGATTGAACAGCCCGGTATCCATAACCTGATCCAGATCCACCTGACCGAGCGTGGTTTCGATGATCCCGGCGCGGGCATTCAGGCCGCGAATAATGGCTTTTACCGTATCAAGCTGTTCTTTTGAAATCAGGTCAATCTTGTTCAGGATAATGACATTGGCAAATTCAATCTGCTCGACCAGTAAATCGACCAATGTGCGCTCATCGTCCTCACCCAGGCTCTCGCCCTGATCTTTCAGGAAATCGGTGGAGCTGTAATTTTTTATGAGGTTTGCCGCATCCACAACTGTCACCATTGTATCCAGCCGCGACACATCGGACAGGCTATTTCCGTCTTCGTCACGGAAATCAAAGGTGGTGGCCACGGGCAGGGGCTCCGAAATGCCGGTGCTTTCTATCAGCAAATAATCAAATTTTCCTTCTGCCGCCAGCTCACGCACCTGCTCCAGTAAATCTTCACGAAGCGTACAACAAATGCACCCATTGCTCATCTCAACCAGTTTTTCTTCGGTACGGGACAGATCGGCCCCGCCTTTTTCAACAAGCGCGGCGTCGATATTCACTTCGCTCATGTCATTCACGATCACGGCGACTTTCTTTCCCTCCCGGTTGTTGAGAACATGGTTAAGCAGCGTGGTTTTCCCGGCCCCTAAAAAACCGGAAAGCACTGTGACTGGAAGTTTTTTATGAACAGTTTGCAGCATATCAGATAAAGCCTTTTGATTTCACCTTTATGATTGAGAGGGTGTTATAATATAACAGTTTTATATCTGATAATTTCAAAATTGCAAGAGGCGAAAGGCCAGGAGGCCATGAGGGGGTCCATAAGGGGGCCATGTAGGAAAGACTCATGCGTATTTTTAGGGAAGCAGCTTCGCTTTCACTTCCTGTACCCGGTTAGTTAAGTTCCGCAGAAGCTCTGAAATGTCTTGAATTGTATAAAAAGGCACGCCTGATATGTATTTTTTCCCCCCTCGTACATAAACTACGCTTGTTACGGGCAGTTTATATTTACTTGCACTCAATTCAGTCTTATTCTTCTACCAGTTTTAATGAAAGGAGGATTGAATGCGCCATTTTCACAATATTTTATATGTCAGCCGGTGTGTGGATGATGAAACCGACGGTTTGAAACAGGCGCTGAGTTTGGCGCGCAATAACAAGGCCGAACTTAAAGCATTATTAATTGCTCCAGAACTGCCAAAAGCTATGAAAGCTTATGAGGCTAAATATCAGACTTCGATGGCGGATGACATGCGCAAAGCCGTTTTAAAAACGGCTGAAAGTATCAAAATACCGGAGGGAGATGTAAGATTTGAAGTTGTATTGGAAACTGACAAAACCCCTGCCACACGCATAATCCAGCATGTTCTGCAAAATGATCACGACCTTGTCATTAAAGAATCGGAAACCCGCGGAAAAAAGAGTGGCCTAAAAGCTTTGGATATGGATTTGTTGCGCAAATGCCCGTGTCCGGTTTGGCTGTGTAGGCCGATTGAGCAATCCAGACAGGAGATAAAAGTTGCCGTTGCGATTGATCCCAGATCTGAGGAGGCAGTGGCAGAGGCCCTTTCAAAAAGAATGCTGGCGTTGGCTCAGTCCCTGGCGGAGGATTGCAGCGGCGAGTTGCACATTGTCTCATGCTGGGATTATGAATTTGAGGAATATTTGCGTCATAACCCCTGGGCGAAAGTTAATGAATCCGAAATTCAGGACGCGCTCTATAACACTGAAAGATCGCATAAGATGGCTCTGGATGGATTAATCAATGAAGCCGGGGTCAAAGAAAAAAACAACAGGACGCATCACATCCGCGGTGCCGCGGATGAAGAAATAGCAGAGTTTGTCATCCGGAATAACATAGATATTCTGGTAATGGGAACGGTTGCAAGGACGGGCATACCTGGATTTATTATCGGAAATACAGCAGAAAATATCGTTCAGAAAGTGCCGTGCTCTCTTATGGCTTTAAAGCCAAAGGGCTTTGTCTCTCCTGTGAAAGCCTATTCCTGAAGGAGCAGGCATGGCAAATGAGGGCGGGAATTATAATCAAAACCGGGAATTTCATACGCTTAAAACGCCTTATGTTTTAAAAGCATTAGAGACTGGTTCCGAGGGGTTAAGCAATCAGGCTGCCCGGGCGCGTCTTGAAAAATACGGGCCTAACCGGCTTCCCGTCGGCGCCGGGCGCAGTGTATTTACGCGCTTTCTCATGCAGTTTCATAATATTCTGATTTACGTTTTGCTCGGTGCGGCTGTAATCACGGCTGCTCTGGATCACTGGGTGGATAGCGCGGTCATCCTGGCTGTTGTTTTTGTCAATGCGATCATCGGCTTTGTTCAGGAGGGCAAGGCGGAAAAAGCGATGGAGGCTATCCGTCATATGCTGGCCCCGCATGCGAATGTTTTGCGCGACGGCAAACGTCAGAGTATCGGGGGTGAACAGCTTGTACCGGGTGATATCGTCCTGCTGGAGGCCGGGGATAAAGTACCGGCAGATTTACGGTTGTTACAGGCGCGGGGGCTTCAAATACAGGAAGCAATTTTGACAGGGGAATCCGTTCCGGTTGAAAAACATATCGCCCCTGTGCGGGCCGATGCGGCCTTGGGCGACCGCTCATCCATGGCCTTTAGCGGCACAATCGTCACGGCCGGTCAGGGCAAGGGTGTGGTGACCTCTACAGGACGCAGCACAGAAATCGGCCGGATCAGCGGCATGCTCTCCCAAGTCGAAGCGCTCACCACGCCGCTGGTCAAACAAATGGGCGTGTTTGCCAAATACCTGACCGTTTTTATTCTTGCCATATCTGCGGCTATACTTGCCTTTGGGTATTTTATCAAAGACATACCGTTTACCGAGCTGTTCATGGCCGTTGTTGGCTTGTCTGTCGCGGCGATCCCGGAAGGACTACCGGCTGTTCTCACCATCACGCTCGCGGTGGGTGTGCAGGCCATGGCAAAGCGCAACGCAATTATCCGGCGTTTGCCCGCGATTGAGACTTTGGGTTCTGTATCAGTGATTTGTACCGATAAAACCGGTACGCTTACACGCAATGAAATGGTCGTGGCCTCTGTTCTGACAGCGCGGAGCGTTTTTGAGGTAAATGGCGAAGGCTATGCGCCATATGGTGAGATTACAGGAGGGGATAAGCAAGAACTGAGAGAGTTGCCGCTCGCTGCAGCCCTTTGCAATGATGCCGCACTTTATGAAAAAGAAGAAGTATGGATGACGGAAGGCGACCCGATGGAATGTGCCCTCCTTGCTTTTTCCGGCAAGGCAGGACTGGACTGGCAGGGTGAACAAAAACGCTGGGCGCGTACGGATATCATCCCCTTTGATTCCAAAACCCGCTTTATGGCGACGCTCAATCACGATCATGAGGGGCGCGCTTTTATATTTGTGAAAGGGGCGCCAGAGCAGCTTGTGGAAATGTGCCGGTATCAAAAAGATAGTCAAGGCCAGGATCGGGCCATTGATCCTGATTATTGGCGCCAGGAATCTGAAAAACTCGCAGGTCAGGGCCAGCGCGTTCTTGCTTTTGCTTTGAAGCCCGTAAAACCTGAGCATACGGTTCTGGAAGTATCGGATCTGGAAGAAGGCCTGATATTGCTGGGTATGACTGGCATGATTGATCCGCCAAGACCTGAAGCCATAGAAGCTATAGCAGAATGTCATACGGCCGGTATCCGCGTGAAAATGATTACCGGCGATCATGCCGGAACCGCCGCTGCAATCGCCAGACAGATCGGTTTGCAGAATACAGATAATGTTTTAACGGGTGCTGATCTTGATCGTCTTGACGATGAAAGCCTTAAAAACGCCATTCTGGAAACAGATATTTTCGCGCGCACCAGTCCCGAGCATAAATTGCGTTTGGTCATGGCCTTGCAATCGCATGGCCTTTCTGTTGCCATGACAGGAGACGGGGTAAATGATGCTCCGGCACTCAAACGGGCCGATGCCGGAATAGCCATGGGCCAAAAAGGCAGCGAGGTCACAAAAGAAGCGGCTGATTTTGTGCTTGCCGATGACAATTTCGCCTCGATAGCTGCGGCTGTTCGTGAAGGAAGAACCGTTTACGATAATATTAAAAAGGTAATCGCCTGGACACTGCCCACAAATGGCGGCGAGGCTATGACAATATTGTTAGCGCTTATGATGGGGCTGGCCCTTCCTATTATGCCGGTACAGATATTATGGATTAATCTGGTTACGGCCGTCACTTTAGGCATTGCTTTGGCTTTTGAACCGACCGAAGATGACACTATGCGCAGACCGCCAAGACCGAAAAATGAGTCTCTTATCGATGGTGAACTTGTCTGGCGAATTGTTATGGTTTCAACAGTGTTTCTATGCGGTGTTTTCGGTATTTACAAATATGCGGTTTTTCAGGGGCATTCAGTTGATCTTGCACGCACCATGGCGGTTAATGCCCTGGTGGTTATGGAGATTTTTCATCTCTTCTTTATTCGGAATATGTATGGAACCTCCATAACATGGCAAGCGATCAAAGGAACGAAAGTTATATGGTTGACTGTTATCACCGTAACATTGGCACAATTTGCCTTAACCTACCTTCCGTTTTTACAGGATGTTTTCAAAACTGAAGCTGTACCTTTCTGGGACGGTGTTTTGATTATAGGAGTCGGTTTGGCAACATTCATTGTCATTGAAATCGAAAAACAAATCCGGCTCAGAATTTTACCAAAGTACAAAAAGGTGGTGACCTATGCTTGAATTTATTTACAGCTCGCCCTTTTACGAACTGGCTGCGCTTTTGACACTTGCAGGAGTGGTTGGCTTTATCGGCCTGATGCTGCGCCAGCCGATGGTGGTCAGTTTTATCGCTGTCGGTGTTCTGGCCGGGCCGTCAGTTTTGGGTTTTGTGCAATCAGCGGATAAAATTGAATTGCTCGCGCAGCTCGGTATCGCCGTTCTTTTGTTTCTTGTTGGCCTGAAGCTTGATTTGAAATTGATCCGAACCTTAGGGCCGGTCGCCCTTGCAACGGGTCTGGGACAAGTCGCTTTTACCTCTGTCATTGGTTTCGGGATCGGTTTGGCGCTGGGGTTAGACACCATAACCTCTATCTATGTCGCCGTCGCGCTCACCTTTTCCAGCACGATTATCATCGTTAAACTTCTTTCCGATAAGCGAGAAGTCGACTCATTGCATGGCCGGATCGCTGTCGGTTTTCTGATTGTACAGGACCTGGTAGTCGTGCTTGCCATGATGATTTTGTCAGCAATAGGTATCGGCTCTGCTGAACAAGACGAGTCAGCAATTCTGCAAATAGCCATGGTTTTGTTTTATGGATTGCTTATGCTTGGGTTCGTTGGGCTGTTTATTCGATATGCCGCCAATCCGCTTATGGCCCGCATTGCCCGGTCACCTGAACTGCTCATTACATTTGCGATAGGATGGGCGGCACTTTTGGCAGCGCTGGGCAGCTATTTCGGATTGAGCAAAGAACTGGGCGGCCTGCTGGCCGGGATTTCTTTGGCCTCGACACCCTTTCGTGAGGCGATTATTGCGCGTTTATCTGCCTTGCGTGATTTTCTGCTTTTATTTTTCTTTATTGCGCTGGGATCACAGCTTGATCTTGGCCTGCTTGGCGCACAGATTGTTCCTGCGCTGGTCTTTTCAGTCTTTGTTCTGATTGGGAATCCGATGATTGTTCTCGCCATTATGGGGGCAATGGGATACCGCAAACGCACAGGGTTTCTGGCCGGCCTGACCGTTGCGCAGATCAGCGAGTTTTCCCTTATCTTTATGGCGATGGGTCTTACGCTTGGTCATGTTACAACAGAATCTCTGGGGCTGGTGACGCTGGTTGGTCTTATCACCATCTCACTCTCTGTCTATATGATCACCTATTCGCATACACTTTATGGCTGGCTGGAACCTGCTTTAAGCATATTTGAACGCAAACATCCTTTCCGGGAGATTGAGGCGGAAGACCCCGGTGTGGCAACCAAGCCATACGACGTTCTGCTTTTTGGCCTCGGCCGATATGGGAAAACCATTGCACATTATCTGGAGCAGGAGAGCTTTAAATTACTGGCTGTCGATTTCAACCCCGATGAAGTCCGGAAATGGAACAGAAAAGGCAAGGCTGCCATATACGGCGATGCTTGCGATCCGGCCTTTATAGAGGGTTTATCCTTAAAAGGTATTAAGTGGGTTATCTCCGCCATGCCGCAACATGATATCGGCCTGACTCATGAAGATCCACGGCTTGTTTTGATTGACGGACTGAAAGACCATGGCTTTGAAGGCGGAATCGCTATTTCAACTCAAAACCTTGAAGACGTTGAAAAATTGAAAGAGCGTGGAGCGAATATGGTTCTTTTGCCATTCCATGACGCGGCCAAGCAGGCCGTGGCCAGGATTAAGGAAGGGGAATTCGATGAATATGCCCCTAAGCTTAGTCACGTCCCGCAGAATGTTTGATAGACACGCTCGGATGGTGCTGGCGGAAACTTGTAAGGCGTGAGAGCGTCGCTGTCTTTGTAAGGCTCTTTGAGGGCTGCCAGCAAATCATGGAAGGGCTGGAGGTTACCCGCGGTGGCAGCCTCTAAAGCCTCTTCGACTTTATGATTGCGCGGGATAACGGCGGGATTTGCGCTTTTCATCAAACACAATGAAGATTTCAGCGGCTTTGTGTTTTGCTGCAGCCGTGCCTGCCAACATTCATACCATGCTGCAAAAGATTGCGTATCATAGAGCTGTTCGGCTGGCTTCTTGCCGATACTCAGATCACGAAACGTGTTCGTCCAGTCGGCGTGATTATGCTGCATCCAGTCCAGTAAATCGCTGATCAGTTTTTCATCGCCGTCCTGCGTGCCGAACAGGCCAAGCTTGGCCCGCATCATCGCCATCCATCTGGTTTTGTAAAGTGTGGGAAAGCGGTTCACGGCTTTTTCGGCCTTTTCAATCGCTTGGTCCAGATCCGCATCAATCAAAGGCAAAAGCGCCTCGGCCAGCCGCGCGATATTCCACTGCGCGATCACAGGCTGGTTGGCGAAAGCATAGCGTCCCACCTGGTCAATCGAGCTGAAAACCGTATTCGGGTCATACGCATCCATGAAGGCGCATGGGCCATAATCAATCGTCTCACCGCTTATGGTCATGTTATCCGTATTTATTACGCCGTGAATGAAGCCGACCCGTATCCAGTGCACAATCAGATCCGCCTGGCGTTCCATCACACGTTCCAGCAAAGCAAGGGCTTTGTTCTCAGCGTTCTTCAGATCAGGATCATGGCGGTTGATTGTGTAATCCAGCAAGGCTTCAACCATGGCTTTATCCCCATGCGCGGCGGCGAATTCAAATGTTCCGACACGAATATGCGATGCCGCCACACGAGTCAGGGTTGCGCCGGGCAGAATGGTTTCGCGCATTACGTCCTCGCCCGTGGTGACCACCGCAAGGCTGCGCGTTGTCGGTATGCCGAGTACGTGCATCGCCTCCGAGATGATATATTCACGCAGCATGGGGCCCAGCACCGCGCGCCCGTCCCCGCGCCGGGAATAGGGCGTGCGGCCGGAGCCTTTGAACTGAATATCGAGCCGCCGTCCGTCCGGGGTGATATGCTCCCCCCAGACATGCGCGCGCCCGTCACCCAGCATGGTGAAATGCCCGAATTGATGCCCGGCATAGGCCTGAGCGAATGACTCTGCCCCCTCCGGCAGCGTATTGCCAGCAAATAGGGCGGCTTGGTTCTGATCGCTCAGGCTAGAGAAATTCAGCCCCATGGATGCGGCCAGATCGTCATTGAGGATCACCATTTCCGGCGCAGGGGCAGGCGTAGGATCAAGCCGCGTGTAAAACCCGTCGGGCAGATTTGTATAGGTTGTTTGAAAATGAAAACCGCAATTATTCATAGCAGCTAATGTAGCCCCAAACGGGTTGCGATCAAATCCATATCTTCCGGTTTTTTGATCAGATGTCTTTGCGCTCTCACCCCCACTGAAAACTGCCGTCATCTTTAAGCTTTGAAAACGGATTATAGGCAACCTCCCATAGGAAACCGTCCGGGTCGGCGAAGTATCCGGAATAGCCGCCCCAGAATACTTTTTGTGCGGGCTTGATAATCGTCGCGCCGCATTCCTCAGCCTGCTTCAAAACCGCATCCACTTCATCTTCGGAAGCGACATTATAGGCCAGCGTAAAAGGTGCATACGCCTTGCCGCCGCCGTTCATCTCCACGCCCGCATCCCCGGCCAGTTCCTCACGCGGAAAAAGGGCCAGAGCCATGGCCTTGAGGTTAAAGGCCACGATTTTATCGGCCCCGTCTTCACCGGCCACGCGCCAGCCCAGTGCCTCATAAAATGCGCGGGATGTGTTCAAATCTGAAACGCCCAGCGTGATAATGCTAAGTCTTTGGTCCATGCGCGGCCTCTTCCATGCTTTATTTACCAGTATTGTTTTAAGGTTATCTCAATGCAACGCTTTGACCGCATGTTCCTGATTCGCTTCCGGCGGGATAACCTTCAGAGCGATACATTTAATAAGTCCTGACTATGTCTATTCACCGGGGCATATTCGCCAGGGCATATTCACCGGAGAGTTTACACTGGGGAATATTCGCCGGGGATTGTCTTACAATTTAAATGCAATAAGACCAAGGGTCAGGATTGCAAACAGAATAAGGAATATCTGTAACGACCAGCCCAGGCGTCCCTTAAGATCACGTTTAAGTTTTTCGTGCAGATCAGGCCAGGTATGCGCCACAAAGTCGCCCTGGCTCATCATATTCACAAGTTTCTGATTCTCATCGACAATAGGCAGGTGCCGGAACCGCTCACTCGACATGACTTTAAGCCAGTCAATGAGTTCATCATTTTCATTTGCGGCGCGGATATTGGTGCTCATAATCTCGGATAATTTTGTTTTGTCGGGGTTTTTATCTTGTCCCAGCACACGGATCATCATGTCGCGCTCCGTTACAATGCCCGCGATTGTTTCATCCGGATTGATCACAATAATCGAACCGATATTCTTGTCACACATGAGTTTTAATGCATCGCGCACACTGTCTTCAGGTGCAAATGTAATCGGCCTGGGCTTCGTTTTAAAATCTGGTTTATCTTTGATTTTCATTTATAATTCTCCGCGTTAAGACCAGAATCATTAACTGTAATTGTAAGCTTGAAAAATATATATAGCTTTTCAATATATAATTGAGAACCTATAAAAAACAGATTAAAAACAGGAAACGCTCATGGAACTTGATCCTTTTCTTTTATCCCGTATCCAGTTTGCCGCGAACATCACATTCCATATTATGTTTCCATCCATAACCATTGCTTTGGGATGGATATTGCTTTTCTTCAAACTCCGCTTTAACGCAACTCAAGACGAAGACTGGATGAAGGCATATTTCTTTTTTACAAAAGTGTTTGCTCTGAGTTTTGCAATTGGTGTGGTGAGCGGCGTGACCATGTCATTTCAGTTTGGCACAAACTGGCCGGGCTTTATGGAGAGGGTCGGGAATATCGCAGGACCGCTTCTTGCCTATGAGGTGCTGACTGCTTTCTTTTTGGAGGCGACATTTTTAGGGATTATGCTCTTCGGGTTTCGGCGCGTTCCGGGATGGGTCCATACCACGGCCACGGTTCTTGTTGCGATAGGAACAACGGCATCGGCTTTCTGGATTTTGGTTTTGAATAGCTGGATGCATACTCCCGCCGGGTTTGAAATGCTCCCGAATGCGGATGGTCTTATGCAAGCGCATGTCACAAGCTGGTGGGAGGTTGTCTTTAATCCGTCAATGCCGTATCGGTTAACACATATGCTGATCGCGTCCGGTTTAACTGCGGCCTTCCTGATTGCCGGGCTATCGGCATATCGTATCCTGCGCGGTGATAAATGCGGATCCGCAATAAAGGCTTTAAAAACAGCAATTATTATTGCAGCTGTTTTGATACCGCTTCAAATCTTTGCGGGACATGAGCATGGCTTAAACACAAAAGAGTATCAACCAGCCAAGCTTGCCGCGATGGAAGGGGCATGGGAAACCCAAAAAGGTGCGCCTCTGGTATTGTTCGGTATTCCGAACGAGGAAGAAAAGCGTAATGATTTTGCTATTGAAATCCCTTATCTCGCCAGTCTGATTGTCACACACAAAATGGATGGTGAGATCAGGGGACTGGAGGAGTTTGAGCTGCATCCCCCTGTGGCTCCTATATTCTTCGGATTTAGAATTATGGTCGGTATTGGCATGCTGATGCTTCTTGTCTCGTGGGCCGGCAGTTTTTATATCTTCAGAAAAAAAGAACTGCCAAGATATCTGCTCTACACGCTTGTTGGTATGACCCTATCTGGCTGTGTGGCAACGATTGCGGGCTGGTATGTGACAGAGATCGGACGTCAGCCATGGCTTGTGCAGGGCGTTTTAAGCACCAAAGAGGCCCTTGGACCCGTCTCGGGCGGTATGGTACTCTCAACCCTGATTGTCTATTTGGCAATTTATGCATTTGTAACGATTGCCTATATCTACACGCTTTTCTATATGGCGCGCAAGGCCGGCTCCGGAAGCCCCAGAGACCCGGAAAAACAGGTCATTACCGGAGGTGAGCGTCTGACAGCCATACCAAGAGCAGCCGAATAAAGAAAAAGGATTAATGTCATGATTGAACAAGCAGTCGCAGATGGAAGCTGGCTTCCTTTTACATTCGCCTTTCTTATGGGGCTGTCCATGCTGATTTATGCCGTGCTGGACGGGTATGACCTTGGTGTCGGGATGCTCATTGATAACGCCAACTGGCATGAGAAAGACCGCATGATCGCCTCCATCGGCCCATTCTGGGATGCCAATGAAACATGGCTTATTCTGGGTGTGGGTCTTTTGCTTGTGGCTTTCCCGATGGCGCACGGACTTATTCTGACAGAACTGTATCTGCCGGTGGCGGTGATGCTGTTTGGCCTGATTTTTAGAGGTATTGCTTTTGATTTCCGGGCAAAAGTTCCTTATCAGCAAAAATGGCGCTGGAATAATAAATTCTTCTATGGCTCATTGCTGACATCACTTGCGCAGGGCTATATGCTTGGCTCTTACATAACAGGCTTTGATCATAGCCTCGCAGGAATCGCATTCTCGTGTCTTGTAGCCGTCATTTTGTGTTCCGCTTACTGCCTCGTTGGGGCGTGCTGGCTTATCATGAAAACAGAAGGCACGTTGCAGGAAAAGTCTGTGAAATGGGCGAAATATCATCTGGTCAATTCCGTTGCCGGACTGGTTGCGATTTCTGCAGTTACGCCGCTGATGAGTGAACGTATTTTCGCAAAATGGTTTTCTTTGCCTGAGGCGTTTTATCTGGCGCCGATCCCGCTCTTAACCGGCGCGCTGATTGTCTGGCTTTACCTTCTTCTGAAAAAAATGCCATTGCCGAAAGACCGTTATTGCTGGCTTCCCTTTATCATCACAATTGCAGTTTATGTGCTGAGCTTTATCGGACTGGCTTACAGCTTTTTCCCCTACATTGTGCCGGAACAGATGACGATTGTGGAATCTGCAGCGGCGCCTGCATCCCTGATCATTATGCTCTTTGGAGCATTATTGGTGTTGCCGATATTGATCGGATATACGGCCCTTGCCTATTACATCTTCCGGGGCAAAGCAACAGAACTCAGCTATGATTAAATGTATGCCTGACAGTAATAGC
The DNA here is from genome assembly GCA_964384335.1 of uncultured Pseudobdellovibrionaceae bacterium. Lineage (GTDB taxonomy): Bacteria > Pseudomonadota > Alphaproteobacteria > Micavibrionales > Micavibrionaceae > JAUICS01. Next base: position 6,543 of record CAYLKN010000036.1, on the reverse strand, counting down.
AGGGCAAAAGGGATTGAAATCACACCGGCAGAATTTTTCAAAAAAAAGGTCCGGAGACCTTTTACGGTGCTCCGGACAAACGGCGGTAATAGAGGGTGTGTATAAATATAGATACTTGATATGCATAAAAAATGCAAGAAAAAAATGAAATATTCGTTTAAAAATCGTGTTAATTTTTGAGGCTTTATAAATTATAACTCTCCGTGCAGGTTTTATTACTTTCTCATGATAAATTTTTACCTCAATTAAGTCACAACTGTAAATTTGCCCTGTTATCAGGGCGTTTGGACATGTATAAAATCTCTATGGATAACACAGAAAATCAAGCTGCCGATAATATTCTGGAAATAGAAGGGCTGGATAAAGCCTTCAGACAGGGGGTGGAAACCGTCCGTGTTCTGAATGGTTTGTCGTTTACCCTCAAAGCGGGTGAAATGGTGGCTCTGGTCGGCCCAAGCGGTGCCGGAAAGTCAACATTTCTGCAGATCTGCGGGCTTCTGGACAATCTTTCCTGCGGCCGCATAATTTTTGACGGGGAGGATGTAAGCACATTGTCGGACAGAAAACGAACGCTCCTCCGTCGGCATCATATCGGCTTTGTTTACCAGTTTCACTACCTGCTTCCCGAATTCACGGCACGGGAAAATCTGATGATACCTCGGATAATTGCCGGGATTTCAAAGAAGGAGGCACGGGCGCAGGCCGATGCCATGTTAACGGATCTTGGACTTGAGCACAGGCTGACTCACCGGCCGCCCCAGCTTTCCGGAGGGGAGCAGCAGCGTGTGGCTGTTGGCAGGGCCCTTATAAATGCGCCTAAACTCCTTCTGGCCGATGAACCAACAGGAAACCTTGATCCGGATAACGGGCAAAGGGTTCTGGACATTCTGCTTGAGAAAGTGCGTTCTCTCGGAACTTCAGTTGTAATGGCGACGCATAACCATGCCCTGGCCGCACGGATGGACCGGATAGTAACCCTTAAAAACGGTGCGCTGGAGCAATTATGAACACGCAGCCCACCCACTTTGTTCATTTAAGAGTTCATACCGCCTATTCCCTGGCCGAAGGGGCCATACGCATAAAAGATCTGGCACAGTTATGCCTCCAGCACGGTATGCCGGCCGCGGCGGTCACCGACACCAACAACATGTTTGGTGTTATGGAGTTCTCTCTTGAGCTTTCGGCAAACGGCATCCAGCCAATACCCGGCCTCCAGGCCTGTCTGGAAGAAACGGGGGTCCAGCTTGTCCTTCTGGCCAAAAATGAAGCCGGCTATAAAAATCTTTGTAAACTTATAAGCCGCGCATACTTTGAAAATAAAGGCCAGTCCGAACCTTTCCTGCACCTTTCTTGGCTGGAAACCTGTAATGACGGATTGATATGCCTGTCCGGCGGGCCACTAAAAGGTCATCGGAAAAGCGCAGAACTTGAAACCCTCCATACCCTGTTCCCGGGTCATTTTTATGTTGAGCTGCAAAGACATCATCTTGCGGAAGAAGAGAGGGTCGAGCCGTTTCTTGTAAAATGGGCGCAGGATAATGATGTGCCACTGGTTGCCACCAACGACTGCATGTTTCCGACACGCGCATTTCATGAGGCGCATGAGGCGCTTTTGTGTATAGCGCAAGGCAGTACGATAGGGGATGAAAACCGGCGCAGGGTCACGCCGCATCATTATCTGAAATCGCCCGAAGAAATGGCCGAACTTTTTCAGGATCTACCCGAAGCGATCCAGAACACACTCGTTATCGCGCAAAGGTGCAGTTTTTATATGAAACCTGTTGATCCTATTCTGCCGCCTTTCACTTCGATGGAAGAGAGGCAAAACGGATGTGATGAGAATGACGAGCTGAAAGCGCAGGCGGAGGAAGGTCTCGCAATGCGCCTGAGGCAGCATGTGTTCATTGATGAGAAAGGCAGTTTTCTGTCTCCTGACCCTGAGACTGAAAAAACGTATCGCGAGCGTCTTGCCTATGAGCTTGAGGTGATCCGGAATATGGGGTATCCGGGATATTTCCTGATTGTATCCGACTTTATAAAATGGGCGAAGCAAAACAAAATTCCTGTCGGCCCGGGCCGGGGTTCCGGTGCAGGGTCTATTGTTGCGTGGGCGCTCCAGATTACCGATCTCGATCCGATCCGGTTTGACCTTCTGTTTGAAAGGTTCTTGAACCCTGAGCGCGTATCCATGCCTGACTTTGATGTTGACTTCTGTCAGGAGAGGCGGGATGAGGTCATAGCGTATGTCCAGAATAAATACGGCTTTGACAAGGTTGCGCAGATTATCACTTTCGGAAAGCTTCAGGCCAAGGCTGTGGTAAGAGATGTCGGCCGCGTTATGCAGCTTCCTTACGGTCAGGTGGACAGGATCGCCAAAATGATCCCGTTTAATCCTGCACATCCCGTAACTCTTCAGGAAGCAATCAATCAGGGAGACGACCTCCGGCAGGCCCGGGACGAGGACGAAACGATTGCCAGACTGCTTGATATCGCCCTTCAGCTTGAAGGACTGTACCGCCACGCATCGACCCATGCGGCCGGTGTGGTGATCGGAGACAGACCCTTGGATGATCTTATTCCGCTTTACCGTGATCCTCGTTCCGAAATGCCGGTTACTCAATACAACATGAAATACGTTGAGATTGCAGGCTTGGTTAAATTTGATTTTCTGGGCCTTAAAACAATGACGGTTATCCAGAAGACGGTTGATCTTGTAAGGGAAAAAGTCAAAGAAATCGATATTCTGAAACTGCCGCTTGATGATCCGGAAACATATGCACTCCTGTCCAAAGGCCAGACAACCGGCGTTTTCCAGCTTGAAAGCGGAGGGATGCGGGATATGCTCCGAAAGGTCAAGCCGGACCGGTTCGAGGAAATCATCGCGCTTGTCTCCCTTTACCGGCCGGGGCCGATGGACAATATACCAAAATACATTGCTGTAAAACACGGGGATGAGGAACCAGACTATCTGCATCCTTTATTGAAACCTCTTCTTGAGGAGACTTACGGCATTATGATCTATCAGGAGCAGGTCATGCAGGCCGCACAGGAACTGGCCGGTTACACGCTTGGGGAAGCAGATCTTCTGCGCCGGGCAATGGGAAAGAAAATCAAGGAGGCCATGGATGCGGAGCGCGATAAATTCGTTAAGGGAGCAAAAGAGGTTAGAGGTGTTGATCCGGACCAGGCAAACTTTATCTTTGACCAGATTGCCAAATTTGCAGGGTACGGGTTCAACAAGTCGCACGCGGCGGCTTATGCGCTGATTGCGTACTGGACCGCCTGGCTCAAAACCCATTACCCGCACGAATTCATGGCGGCATCCATGTCTCTTGATATCCATAATACAGATAAGCTTGCCGTTTTCAAGCAAGAGCTGGATCAGATGGGAATAAAACTCCTGCCTCCCGATATTAACCGGTCCTTTTCGGAATTTACTGTAGAGGGTGAGAGCGTACGGTATACGATGTCGGCTTTAAAAGGGGTGGGGGAAAAGGCAGTTGAGACGATAGTTCAGGAACGGGAAGGAAACGGAGATTACAAATCGCTTGCTGATTTTTTGTCCCGTCTGGATTCAAGAACGATGAACAGGCGGCAGTTTGAAGTGCTGTCCGCATCCGGATCTCTTGACGGACTGCATGATAACCGGGCGCAGCTTTATACGTCTGCCGAAATGCTTGTGCGTTATGCACACACACTGGCGTCAGAGAAGGAAAGGGGGCAGGCGGCTTTATTCGGAAATGGAGGTGATAACGCCAGCCTGCCGAGAATGGAGCCGATTCCTGAATGGGATGACTTTGACAAATTACGTTATGAATATGAGGCGATCGGGTTTTACTTAAGCTCTCACCCTCTTGATGCGCATCGTGAGATGCTTGAAGAACTCGGGTTTTCTTTCTTTTCCCGGGTTAATGAAGTTCTGGAAGAACAGAATTCCTATCTTGTTGAGACTGCGGCCGTAACGGGAAAAATTCAGTCAAAATTTTCTGCAAAAATCGGGCGCAAATTTGCAATTCTTCAGTTGTCTGATCCAACCGGGGCGTATGAAGCCATGCTTTATGCCGATCAGCTTGCCCAGTACAGAGATATACTGGAGGAAGGCAAGGCGTATTACCTGAAAATCGGGTTTGAAATGCGTGAAGACCAGATCAGGGGCAATATTATTGATCTTCAGCCTTTTGAACAGTATTTGAAAGGAAAAGAGCAGTCCCTGACAATTCCGGTCAGGAATAATGAGGAGGTTGGCAGGCTTAAATCCATTCTTGACCGTAAAATTTCTGGCAAGGTTAAAGTTCTCCTGTCCGTTTCTGCCCGTGATTACGAGGGGGTGATCGCCTTGAAGGGCGGATATGCATTAAGTTTTTCAGAACAGAGCCGGCTAAAAAATCTGTCCGACTGATTTAAGCGTTCCCGTGCCAACACACCCCTAATAAAAGACTTGAAATCAGGACGCATTAATGTCATAAACCAATATTCTAAATTCACATGCGGATTAAAGCCTTACTTTCGGGCTAGTCAGTGTCATTTAAAATGATTGCAATCCGCAGAGGCAAAACTGAAAAAAGGAGTAAAATGTCTGATTTAAACATCTCAATGCGCCAGCTTCTGGAAGCGGGCGTTCACTTTGGTCACCACACACACCGCTGGGATCCGAAAATGAAACCTTACATATATGGTGTAAGGAACGGAATTCATATAATAGATCTTCAGATTACGTTGCCGCTTTATGAACAGGCATTGCGGGCCATGAAGGAAATTGCATCAAAAGGCGGCCGTGTTCTGTTTGTCGGTACAAAAAGACAGGCACAGGAAAAAATTTCAGAGGCGGCGCGGAAATGCGGTCAGTATTTTGTGAATCATCGCTGGCTTGGCGGCATGCTCACAAACTGGAAAACGATTTCTCATTCGATAAGTCGTCTTAAGGAACTAGAAGAAATACTATCGCAGGATACCGCCGGTTTAACAAAGAAAGAAACTCTAAACCTCGAACGTGAGAAACAGAAACTTGAACTGTCCATTGGCGGTATACGGGATATGGGCGGGCAGCCTGACATCCTGTTTGTTATTGACATAAATAAGGAACATATTGCGATTAAAGAGGCTCAGAAGCTCAATATTCCTGTTGTGGCTATTATTGACACAAATTGTGATCCTGAAGGCATTGATTTTCCGATACCCGGTAATGATGACGCGATGCGGGCCATTGATCTTTATTGTGATACTATGGCCGATGCGGTTCTTGAGGGTATTCAGCAGGAACTTGGCGCTTCCGGGATTGATCCGGGCTCACAGGCGGATCCGGCTCCGGAAAAGCTTCCGGGTGATTCAGATAAAAAGGCTGAAAATGCAGAACAGACTGAAATCAAGCCTGATGCAAAAAGTGATCAGCCAAAAGAGGAAACTGCAGAAACAAATGAAACAAACACCGGGCAGGATGAAGAGCCGAAGAAGGCGGCATCCGCCTGACCTCCACCGGACCTGCGGCAAAGAAAGTTAAATAATCAATTTTAAACGAAAAGAGGAAAGTAATGGCACAGATTTCAGCATCAATGGTAAAGGAACTGCGTGAGAAAACAGGCGCAGGAATGATGGATGCCAAAAAAGCACTGGTTGAAACGGATGGTGATATCGAGGGCGCGGTGGACTGGCTTCGCCAGAAAGGTCTTGCCAAGGCCGCCAAGAAGTCCGGAAGAACAGCCGCCGAAGGACTCGTGGCGGTCGCAATCAGTGAAGATGAAAAGCGAGGTATTGCCCTGGAAGTCAACGCGGAAACGGATTTTGTCGCACGTAACGCACAGTTTCAGGAATTTGTAAAATCCCTGACGAAGCTTTCTCTTGAAAAGGGTATTACGGACGCGGATACGCTAAAGAACACACAGATGGAAAACGGAAAATCAGTCGCGGATACGTTAACTGAGCTTATTGCGACAATCGGTGAGAACATGACCATACGGCGTCTGACCGCACTTGAGGTGCAAAACGGTTTTATTGCGAAATATGTTCACAATGCCGAAGCGGAAAATATGGGCAAAATCGGTGTTGTCGCAGCCTTTGAAACGACCGGTAACGCTGATGCCGTTCGTGAGACGGGGCGTAAAATTGCAATGCATATTGCCGCTGTAAAACCGGAATTTCTAAACCGTGATGATGTTTCCGGCGAAGCCCTCGAGCGTGAGAAAAATATATTGCGCGAGCAGGCAAAAGATTCCGGTAAACCCGCTGAAATCATAGAGAAAATGATCGAAGGCCGTCTCAGGAAATATTATGAGGAAGTCTGCCTTCTTGAACAGACATTCGTTATTGACGGAGAAAGCAAAATATCTCAGGTGGTTGAGCAGATGGGCAAAGATGCGGGCGCAGAGATCCGCCTGACCGGATATGAAAACATAATCCTGGGCGCAGGCATTGAAGTCGAAGAAGAGAATTTCGCCGATGAAGTGGCGCGTACCGTTAACGGGTAATATTTAAGAATAACCCGGCAGAGAAGTCAAAAAAGAAAATAAGGCTTGCATTTTTTTGACTGTAAAGATATAAGCATAGCTT
>CAYLKN010000035.1:0-19023 GCA_964384335.1 uncultured Pseudobdellovibrionaceae bacterium | reverse complement strand
ATATATATCTAAAAAAAGTACATTCACAAGACATATCCAAGATTGCTCTTAATCATAAAGAAATTGAACAAAAGTATGGTAATTCGTTCATATACGAAAATAATAAGGCACTGCGGATCATGTCTTAAGTGATACAGGTTTACGCGATATAAAGTCCTTCGTCTTTCAATCGCGAAATTGTATCTTCATTGGTCTGTTTTGACAGGGGATGCGGAATTATAAAATTACTTCTGTCTTTTTCACCCTCTACTTTCCTTGGAAACCTGTTGTGAGGCAAAAGTGCGCAGCGCAGTATCTTCATATCAAAGAAAGATATGAATCTGATTGGCTCGGGACTGCATAAAAGATTTGTCCTTCCAATATTGATCAGGTAGGGCTTTTTAAGCTCGTATACGTTTGCATGAGCCAGCAAAGCCTTGTTTATGGTTGCCTGATCACTGAATTTTTCCTCTTTCCTTGAAATTTGATCAATGATGGAAAACAGGTGCTGTGTGCGGTCATTGCTTTTAATCGCAAAAAAACCGCAACATAAAACAAAACCTCTGATTTTGTGAATTTCATTGGGCTGCATAGTACCCTGTGAAAAGATAATATCATCATCCCAGTCCCCGAAATAGGAAAAAGGGTTATGCAGCCAAACGGCATCCGCATCCGAATGAACGACATTGATACCGTTCCTGAGCAGTTCATATACAAGTCTGCATCGGATTTTCCAGATTTCCGGGCCAATGCCGTCAACCTTGACAAGGAATGAAGGTATTTCCTCTTTTACCAGTTTCTCATGGAGGGTTTCATCGAGGGAAATTGTAAGCGCCTTAAGATCACCTGCCTTATACAGGTGCCTGTACCAGTTTTTTATGACTTCATAATAATCGTTATTGCCAAAAACGATAATTACGGTGTTGTTCTGGTCCTTGCAGTTTTTTATTGCATCATGAAAATTACTGTACATGCTACCCGTCTGGTTTTGTGAGAAAGAGAAAGAGCACTATGATTTTCTTCAAAACTCGGGGTTCTGTCCATCGAATTTTTTGAGTGCCTCAAAATAGAATTCATAATCCCTGGAATTCAGCATTTCGATTTTCCTGGCTAACTTGCCATCTATATCGTAATCCTGTTTTTCAGGATTCTCGTTGGACCTTTGCGAATTTAAATTCAGACACAGAAATGCAGATAATCTATCAAGAGATTCATCAAATTTTTCCTGGAATCCAATGAAACTGAATTCATCAAGAGACAGAGGATGAAGTACGCCGCATATAATGTTCTGAAACCATGGATCTTCTATAAACTCTTCAAAACAATCGTATGATCTTACTTTTTGCACAAGCGGGGCGTCATCCTCTCTTCTTTTCAGATAGTGGTAACAGGATAGCAAAAGGCTCTGAGGATGTCTGACAAATGTAATCCATTGAATATCATTAAACATTTTTACATATCGTGATGCATAAAAGTGGCCGTGAATAATGGAGTATCTAAATGTATTGTTCTTTATCTGCCTGTATATTTTTTTTTCCTTGTCTTTTCTCTTTGCTGCGGCGCTGTCATTAAGATCCAGAATATTGTTACCGTAATCCATGAATACATTTTTTTTATACTGTTGCTCCAGGGACAGCATTAATGAGGTACCTGCGCATTTTGGAATGTGAATTGAGATAATCATTTCAGGTCCTGTTTAAACTGGCCACGAATGAATAAATTTTACCATTTTGATGATTTATTTTTTTTGCAAAATCACCAGCCTGTTGTCGTCGTGCTTTATCTGGTGTTCAGGCGTATCAAGAGGATGCGGCAGATTCAGAATTTCCGCTGTGACCGATGTGTGTTTAAGAATGGCGGTAAAAGCTTCCATCTGTTCCACATATTGTCCCTTAATATCTTCTATAATGTAAATACCGCCAGGTTTCAGCTTATGATATGAATTTATGAAAAAACATACGTTCGCATCAAAATGGTGCCATCCATCGTCAACGATGAAATCATACTCGTGGTTTTTGAACCTGTCCCACAGATCCCTTATCGTATCGGGCTTTGTCTGATCGACAAAACCTGTTTCTATCCTGTCAAGATCGACTGTAACGGAAGGGTCTTTATCCGCTCCGTGAATTGTCGCATTCGGAAGAAACTTATGCCATCCCCTTAATGAGGCGCCGGGTATGCCATGTTTCATTGTCCACTTGTATTCAGGATTATTGGCGCCCAGCCCAAGTTCAAAAATAGTGAGCTGTTCATTCTGAAAAGGGGAAAGTATAGCATGATAAAATTTTGTATAGTTGTGTTTCCCCGTCCCCTTATCACTTCCGAATTCAGTCATAAGGTTACAAAGGGGCGTCCTTTCTTCATGAATTTTGCTGATTACTTCTTCACAAAGCTCCTTTAAATTAATTTCAGATAATATACTTACACTCATATTGAATATCTCAAATGTTATATGTTCAGACTTACTCAGTTTAAAATGTAATTCCGGAATCAGGTTTGGTTTTTCAATTTAACATCCAAAGTTTTCGTGGCCGCTTCGGGTTGCCTTACTCCTATCGAATCCCAACCGTATCTCTTCACTTTTTTGATACGACAATCTGGATACTTTTTTGGCAGAATTCCTTCAAGATATTTTAAATAATGTTCATGATAACTTATACCTGTAAGAATAAGTTTTTTGAAACCATAAAACAAAGGCGCAAATTTGAAATTCGAAAAAAAGTAATACTTGGCCACGCCTTCGTGAACACCCGGCCAGAAATCATTGTAATAATCATCAATGAATATTAACCCGCCCTGATGGGTCATCTCTTCTGCGATTTTTAAATCGGAATAGGTGTGTTCAGACGTATGACCTCCGTCAATGCTGAAGTTAACAAAAAAGTCGAGGCCTTTTCCAAGCGCTTCAATATCTCCGGTTTTAAGATTCATACTGTCCGCTTGGTACACCTTAACCTTTGAGGGGTCAGGAACATGAGTCTGAACATTCTCTGTAAATTGCTGAAGATTGCCTTTACCGCTTCTGTCAATGTTCAGATCTTGCGCGTTGAAAAGATCAATCCCCAATGCCATTTGATCCGGGTGAAGTAAATGCAAACCAATTAAAAAACGGCCGTGATGTACACCGATTTCGGCCACGGGGCCTTTCAGGCCAAATTGCAGTTGCTTTTCTTTTAACATTCCAGTCACATTTAATATTTCAGGGTCCAGCCAACCGCAGACACTTTTATTTCCTGCATCTATGTATGATTTAAGATCTTTCATGCTCTACTTTCCTTCAAAACCTGTTTTATCTAAATAGGCTGTTAGCTCTTCCTCAGTTGCATGCTCGATAAAGAAAACTTCCTGACTGAAGTCTATGGGCCTTGCCCTTCCATATCCAAGATTTACAAGTGCCCCTCCAATGTGTTGCGCAATCAGATAAACCTTTGCCTCGGGAGATAAGATGCCGTCGCCCCTGCTAAATTCCAGATACAGATTAATAAATTTCATATAGGCAGATTTATGAATAATCATAAAGGATTGCTGTGCAGGCTGGAAAGTTCCCTTGCCCTGAGGAACGATCATTGCATTTTTTGGGAAAGTATTAATAAGCTTTTCAACTATGCCTTCCCCGTAAAGCAAAATATCCTGTTCAACATGCACGGCATAATCAAATTCATTTAACTGGGCATAAAAAATGCCTGACAGCACGGATTTGGATGAACCGCAATAAACAACGTCTTTATGTTGTGCATGTCCAAAATTTTTGTAAAGACTGACAAATTCGATCCTGGGATCGTCGGGTAAGTCTGGTTTGACCGGCGACGCCGAATCCGTAATAAAAATTTTCTCCGGCTTGGTAAATGTGGTTATTGATTTATACCACAGATTGAAAAAGTCTTTCTCGCGGATTTTGTGCGTACCGAATGTCGCATAGTTTCTCGGTTTATCATCACAATACCACCCGGAAAAAACACAATATTTCACGCTGCTGCTTTCCTTAAATCTCTATATTTTACTGAATTATAAATATTGCAGTCTTGCTTAAAAAGCCCGCATATCAGATCAAAGTAACATGCGTTAAAGAACAAATCCTTTGAAATATATTTTTTATGATCATTATAAGCACGAAACAAATCTTGCGATTGTATGGCAAAACAATTCTCGGAAAGCGCTGTGTGTGTTGTTTGCTTGAAGACCTTTTCCATCGAATGCACTTTATCTGAAAAATACTTTCCGGCTACCCTCTGAGGAAAAATTTGTTGTATCGCCTCAGATAAGGTATCAAGGCAAAAGACATGTGTATAACGTACCGGCATAAGAAAAAATGCCTGCGGAACAACATGCGGGTCCAGGGAATGGAGTGGATATTTCAGAATATATAAATCCAGAAAATCTTTAAATGAAGATTCCGCATAGCCTTTATCCATACGCTTCTCTATCTTCTTCTTAATATCGCAATGCAGATTGTGCCGTTTTATAAAGCGTTCTATATAAAAGGAAACCAGTCTCTCGTAAGGTTCCCTAATAACGAAAAAACTGTAATCGATATTTTTGATTTGATTTGGACTGGTGACTCCAAAATTTCTGATTAAAGGAAGTATTCGATCGGGGCTTTTATTTTTCTGTCCCAAACATTCCTGTTCAAGAAGATTTTTAAACGTGCTTGATCCTGATTTTCGAATGTAAGCGTAAAGATAGCTTTTTCCTTCAATCTCAAACTGAAAATGTAACGGGTATTTTTTATTCATGCGCATGATGTCCGCAAGAATAATACCAACACTATTTCAGATTATTTCTTCTAACTGGACAAGCTGCTTTTCAAGTGAGAATTTTTGAACATAATCCATATATAAATTCGGTTTGGCGGTTATGATTTTTTCTACAGCCTCTTCAACTGTGGAAAATCGAATATCCTCAGGCCAGAATTCATCAGCGCCAGGATAGTCAAGAACAACGGGATGTGCGCCGCGGGCCATGCCTTCGGCAATGTTATAGCCGAAACTTTCATGAACCGAGCAGGAGAGAATGATGCCTTTGTCGCTTAAAAAGCCTGGTATATCATCAATCCAGCCATGAAAATGCACGTGATCTTTAAGACCGAGTTTTTCAGCCTTGAACTGTAAATAACGTTGCGTGACCAGAGGATCCATACCTCCTGCAAAATGAAGATGGAAAGCGTCATCCTTTTCATGCAGTTTTGCAAGAATCTGCAGTGTCATTGGGTAATTTTTGCGCAGTATGGGTTTACAGACAAAGGCAATCTGATGCATATCCAGGGTGTCTGAGGCGGAAAATTTTTCCGTGTTGACGCCGTTCCAGATGACATGCACACGGGTTTTATCATTGATGTCCGGAACCCGGGCCTTTAATACCTTATGCATATCATGCGAAACAAGGATAAGGTCATCGACGTTTTCCAGTTTAACTTCAAGCGGAAAATTGCGCTCGACAATCTCATAACGGTGCCAGCGCACAATAACACGCTTTCCAAGACGGCCAAGATTCTGATTGATAACACGTACAAAAAGTGTACTGCACATCTCGAACCAGACTGTGTCACACCAGTTCAGTGCCGTTTCAAGATCCTTTACAGTCTTTATTTCATATCCCCTGACCTCATATCCTTTGGCATTCAAACCCTCAATAATGTCATGCACAAACGTATCAATATGATAAACAACGGCAATTTTATTTTTGCTTCGCGGGGGCTGTTCTGAAGACATGGGAAAATAGAATATCTTAAATTTTTAAAATGGTATCAGCCTGAAAAACTCTGTCAATCTTGCGCCGCGGCTTTTGCCTCAGTTTCATATTCGGACAAGTCCTCTCATTCTCTCGACACTGCCGCTTCCGGGATAGATATCATGGTTCAGGGCGGAATCGGAAAGACCGTACATATCATGCAATATTCCTTTCATCATGGCCCGTATATCAATGGTCGGCATAAGGTCCCTGTTTTGGAACAGTTCCGTCTGATCAAGGCCGGGCCAGCGCGTGATGACACGTCCTCCGTTGACTGCACCGCCAAACACAAATGCCGCTCCTCCGGTGCCGTGATCAGTTCCCCCGCTGCCGTTAGGTCTTGCCGTCCGCCCGAATTCAGTCATTGCGACAACAACCGTCTTGTTCCATGATCCTTTCATATTCTCTTTCAGAACTTTGATTCCGTTACCGAAAAGCATAAGATTTCCGGCGAGCTGGCCTCCGATAACACCCTGGTTGATATGCGTATCCCAGCCGCCCATCTCCAGTACGGCCAGCCGCGGACCTTCCGGATCATCCAGAAATGACCCCGCGGCCTCGGCCAGTATCGGGAAGCCCTGCTTTGTTACGCTGCGGCGGGCCATCTGCCTGTCTTTGTTTCCATGGAACAACATGTCGGCTTTGTCCTCAAGCGCCATACCTTCTTCCAGAGCCTGTGCGAAAACAGGGTCACGGGCATAGATTTTTCTGGCCAGTGCGAAAAAAGTATCATTAGCCTCGGGCAAGGCTGATGGCGCCCATGAGCCGACAGGCTGTTCTCCCTGCATAACAAGAGGAATTGATGATCCTACAGACAGGCCGAGGCGATTGTTTTTGCTGTCAATTGCTGCCGCCAGACGGTTAAGCCAGCCGCTGCGCAGCTGATTTGGCTGTTCGCTGCCCAGTTCCAGGACGTTTTGCGCATCAAAATGAGACCGCTCGCGGTATGGCGAGGCCAGTGCATGAACAACAAGCATCTGATTGCTCAGATAAAGATCATGCAAGATTTCAAGGGCAGGATTGAGTCCGAACATGTCGTCAAGAATTAGAAGACTATCCCGCGGCAGGGCCATGTCACCCCGCAAACGGGTATAGCCTGGATCCGCGTAAGGCACGGCGGCGGATAAACCATCCAGACCGCCCCGTAAAATAACAACAATCAGACGCATGTCCGTCTCAGCCCTGGCGAAGGCAAGACCGGGCATCAATCCGGTTAAAGCGGCTGTTCCGAAAAGCCCCTGCAGAAATTGTCTGCGGTTAAGTCCTTTTCTGAGATGTGTTTTTTTAGTGCTCATTATCCCCTCCCGGAGTTTTTTATGGTTTTATCTTCGTTGATGTGCAGGACTGGCGAGGGCGAGCGCTATTCCATCCTGCACCCCCGGTGCCCTTTTTATCCAGGCCAGAGTTTCGGGATCCGACGCCGATTCAATCGTTTCCAGAATCCAGTCAAGTTGCGTTCTGTTCGCCGGCATAACGCGTGTGACAGCATGACACCATTCCAGACGGTTCATAATAATGTCCGGAGATACCCAGGCTTCTTGAGTGTCCGGCCACCCTGCGGGCGACGGGGCCCCAAACGGCTGCTGCCGCATAAGAACAAGGGTTTGAAACAGGCGGTTCAGTGTCTGAGAGTTTAAAATGGTTTCATTCATGCCCAGCACACGTGCCGTCGAAATTACAAAATCGTACGGTGTCTTCACTTTTGGTGTTTGGTTTTGCCAGACGGATGGCAAAGACGCCAAAGTCGCATACACGGCCTTTAAATCGCCTCCGGAATCCATATATTTTTCTGATAGGATGCGTATATCGCTTTCCTGTGGTGCGTCCTGGATAAAATGGCGGGCCAATTTCGTGACAAGAAACCGTGCGGTGGACGGATGACGCGCAAGATCTTTTAATGCCTGAACACCACTCTCATACCCGGGGCCGTATTGTTTACCCAAAAGTGTTTTCCTGCCCGGTTCATGCAAAAAGCGCCGAAACTGAAAACCGCCATCCCTTTCTGAAAGAGACCAGCCGGTTATGATTTTTGCAAGGGCTATGACGTCATCCTGACGATATCCTCCATCCACACCCAGAGTATGCAGCTCAAGAATTTCACGGGCAAGATTTTCGTTCACGCCCCTGCCGCGCAATTGACCGCCTCTTGAGTCCGGTCCGATCGAGCGGATATTATCAAGGTAAATTAACATGGCCGGATGCTGGACAACGGCGAGCAGCATATCTTCGAATTTCCCAAGAATGTGAGGGCGGATTGCCTCATTTTCATAGGTGCCGGCCAGTCCGTACAAAACGCTTTTGGCCTGGGCAGAAACTGTAAAGTGGTTGAGCCAGAAAGCGGTAAGCCTTTCCAGAAAAGGATTAGGGGACAATACGGCTTGTTTTAAATGAGAATGTACAGCCTGTCTGTAATACAGGCGGCTGTCATTGCGGAATTTCATTATGGCGGCCTGATTTTTTTCCTGACGCAGTCTGAAAAAAAGTTTTACAAATTCAGTGCTTTTGTGTCTGTAATCCTGGAGCGGTTCAGCCTGCTTGTTTTCTGTCTGCCGCGAGATCCAGTCTTCAGGATTTGCCGGCAAAGCGTTAATATCTTGCCGCCCTGCGCCCATTCCAAAACGATTTACAGCTATAAACTGGCTTCTCGAAACCATTGGAATCGTTCCTTTGCTATCCTTTTAAATATTATACGCACGTTTTTGTGAAACCCTCCTTTAAAAAAGCGTTGGGAAAATTGAATAAAATTTTAACGTTTTGTTAAGGAAGAGATGAAAAACTTAAATTATATGTAAAATTTTATAAAATGGTTTGTAAAATTTGTTTTGATATTTTATGACCAAAGGGGAGGAGAAAAACATGAGCCTTATGTACAGTGACCGGGGAAATGAAAAAGATTACATCAACTACAATCTACTAAAAAAAGCCGTTTTTTTTATGCGCGGGCTTGTTCTGTTCGTCTTTTCAGGCGTTCTGTTTTCCTTTGTAATCATGCTGAATGTATAAATTCAGAGACTTAAGCGGCTATTCCCTGCAGACGCAAATATTATAAATTTTCTTGCCTATGCCCATTATTTTTATCGGAGCTGTCTTCCTCCTTATTCCTGTGGCCAACAAGCTGCTCAGCGATCTTATTGATTTTACTCGATTTTATAATCACTACGGCCAGTGCCAGAACAAAGATGGATATCGCCTCGTAAAAAATATTTATCGGGTCCATGTCTTTGCCCTGAAGAATAATCAGCCGGGATAATGCAGTAATGGCAATAAAGATAGGATAAACAACCGGTAAGACATTACTTCTCAGGAAAACGCCGACCATGGCAATAACCTCGGCGTAAATAAAAAGCAGCAGAAGATCGGCCAGTTCAATTTTTTGTTTTTCGTAAACTACATAAAGTTCAAAAAATACGCCACCTATTGTCAGTGCCATAATAAGAAGAAGAATACAGCGTTCCGCATATTCAACAATTTTATCCGTAAATTCTGTCATGTTTGTAATACGCACAATCTCTGACATTGGTTCAGATGATAAAAAACAAATGTGACCTGTCTTAAAGAAAAATCAATAAATTCTGGACTATCCTGAAACAACAAGCGTGATGGAAGTTATCATTCTTGTGTGTTATTCTTAGTTAACTTGATCAGCCGAGCAGGATCTTGATGTATCACATTCGCACCTCTTTAATCCGGGAAAAATTTGTCATTGAAGATCTGCAAAAATCCGGGGAAAATCAACCCGTGTCCGAGATTGCGAGAAGCAACAGGATTGAAATTCCATATTTCGATTCAAGCGGCACTTTACGGGAAAAAATCGTTGTCCGGTCGCAAAACATGCATATCGGGCTGCGACTGGCCGCCCGGATTGTTCAGGCGCACATGGCCGAAGGCTCTATAAGGCACAGGGGCAACCCGCTGGACTGGGAAGAAATATGGTACCAGATTTCAGAATCTTTTGAACGATCCAACAATCCTTCTGTATGGGTTGCCGTTTACCATGATGGCGAAATTCTGTTTGAATACACTGAGCGGCACCCGTTTCTGGATGTCATTGAAAAATGTGAAGTCAGGAATAAGAAAGATTACGACAACTCTGTTAACCTCGCGGAAACATCTTTCAGCCGGCTGGAGAAAAAAGTAAAGATCCATCACGATTCCAATGTCGCCGCGGTTATTCATGCAAACAGGCAACGTGGACGGTGCGGCATTGTTTTTCGCCATGCCCAGAAAACTACAACTTTTCAGGTCGGCTTTGACCCTTTGGAGGACAGTGCTTTAAGCCCGGTCACCTGTTTTAATGTCTGCGCGGCCTTTCTGGAAGGAATACAGCTTGCCTACCAGGGCGGCGCACTTAAAAACACGATTTACGTTGAGGATTTGAAATCCAGCTCCGACGAAGGACGAAAACTGGCAAGGATACTTGAACGTATGAAGCGTCTGAATATAGAGCTGAGAACGACTGAAAAAATGCATGCAATCCATTACAGACCGGAAAGACCTGATTTCTTTGATATACTTGAGGATGCAAAAAACATTTTTTACAACCGCTATCTCGAGGATGTAAAAAAGAGAGAAGAGCAGGAAAAACTTGAAGAAATGGCCCAGGAAGACATAAGGCTCAACGATCAATTCGATATTAACGATCACATGGCGGACACCGTTGCCGCCAAGGAACCACAGAAAAGAAAGGAAAAATCATCATGGTAAAAACAGGACATGACAGTCTGGGCACAAGAAAAACGCTACACGTTGACGGCAGAAACTATGATTATTTTTCTTTGAACGAAGCCGCTAAATATATCGGCGAGATTGACCGCCTGCCAAAGTCTATGAAAGTACTCCTCGAAAATCTTTTACGTTTTGAAAACGGAAACTCTGTAAAGACCGAGGATATTAAGGCTTTTGCCGGCTGGCAAAAAAACAGAACCTCAAATCACGAAATTGCTTACCGTCCCGCACGCGTTCTTATGCAGGATTTTACCGGCGTACCGGCAGTCGTTGATCTTGCGGCAATGCGGGAAACTATGAAATCCATGCAGAAAGACCCGCAAAAAATCAATCCGCTTTCAGCCGTTGATCTTGTTATCGATCACTCTGTCATGGTTGACGAATTCGGAAATCCTCAGGCTTTTGCGCATAACGTGCAAAAAGAATTCGAAAGAAACCTCGAGCGTTATGCCTTTCTGAACTGGGGTCAAAAGGCATTTCAGAATTTCCGTGTTGTGCCGCCGGGAACCGGAATCTGCCACCAGGTGAATCTGGAATATCTTTCCCAGGTTGTGTGGGTTGAAGATGACGATAAAAATCCGGGCCATAAAGTTGCCTATCCGGATACGCTTGTCGGAACGGACAGTCATACAACGATGGTGAACGGCCTTGGCGTTCTTGGCTGGGGCGTTGGCGGCATTGAGGCGGAAGCGGCTATGCTGGGCCAGCCGGTATCGATGATCCTGCCGGATGTGATAGGTTTTAAGCTCACTGGATCCCTGAATGAAGGCGCGACGGCCACGGATCTTGTCCTCACTGTAACCCAGATGCTTCGCGAAAAAGGTGTCGTAGGAAAATTTGTCGAGTTTTACGGTGAAGGCATTGCACATATGAGCATTCCGGACAGGTCTACGCTTGGAAATATGTCACCCGAATTCGGCTCAACCTGCGCTTTCTTCCCGGTTGATGATGAGACTTTGCGTTATCTGCGCTTTGCAGGGCGGGATGAAGACCGGGTCAAACTGGTCGAAACATATGCAAAAGAGCAGGGTTTATGGCAGCATGAAAATGAAAAGGAGCCTGTATTTACAGACACCCTGCATCTCGATCTGGGTGATGTTGAGCCTTCCCTTGCCGGGCCGAAAAGGCCGCAGGATAAAATCCTTCTATCCTCTGCATCACATAATTTCAAAGCCCTTGTGGAAAAAGAACATGGCGGTGACGATCCGATTGGCGAGGAAGGGAAACTGTTGTCAGAAGCCGGACATATTACCGAAACTCATGATCCGTTCGGAAAACAAGCCAAGGTTAAAGGGGAAAACTATAAACTTGAGCACGGATCGGTTGTTATTGCCGCAATAACCAGCTGTACCAACACGTCTAACCCGTCTGTTATGATGGCGGCCGGCCTTCTTGCCCGAAATGCAGTAAAAAAAGGACTTGAAACCAGACCGTGGGTGAAAACCTCGCTTGCCCCGGGGTCCCAGGTGGTAACAGATTACTTTGAAAAATCCGGCCTTCAGGATGCACTTAATACGCTCGGTTTTAATCTTGTCGGCTATGGTTGCACGACCTGCATCGGCAATTCCGGACCGCTGCCCGACCATATTGCGGCAGCCGTTGAGCAAAATGATCTGACGGTATGTTCGGTTCTGTCCGGAAACCGGAATTTTGAAGGTCGTATTAATCCTCATGTGAAGGCCAATTATCTGGCGTCTCCCCCATTGGTGGTAGCCTACGCGCTGGCCGGAGACATGAAAAAAGATATCGCGAAAGATCCTTTGGGACAGGATAAAGACGGTAATGACGTTTTTCTTGCCGATATCTGGCCGTCTAATCAGGAAGTGCGTGAATTTATGGAGACCTTCATAACGCCCGAAATGTTCCGCAACCGCTATGCCAACGTTTTTGAGGGTACACAGGAGTGGAAGGAAATCGGCAGCAAACAAAAAGGCGAAACCTATAACTGGGATGACCGCTCAACATACGTTAAAAATCCGCCGTTTTTTGAAAACATTTCCAGGGATGCCGAACTGAAAAACGAAATCATCGGCGCACGCTGCCTCGCCCTTCTTGGAGATTCTGTAACGACTGACCATATCTCCCCCGCAGGTGCAATCAAAAAAGACAGTCCGGCCGGAAAATATCTTATGGAGAATGGCGTGGATGTGCCGGAGTTCAACTCCTATGGCGCCCGGCGCGGAAATCATGAGGTTATGATGAGGGGAACATTTGCCAATATCCGCATCCAGAATGAAATGACTCCGGATATTGTTGGCGGCCACACAAAGTATGTTCCTACCGGCGAAAGGATGTTTATCTATGACGCCGCAATGAAATATAAAACGGACGGCATACCGCTCGTTGTCATTGCGGGGAAAGAGTACGGTACCGGTTCCTCACGCGACTGGGCCGCAAAGGGTACGAGCCTTCTGGGCGTCAAGGCTGTAATTGCGGAGAGTTTCGAACGGATTCACCGCTCTAACTTAATCGGTATGGGCGTTCTGCCGCTCCAGTTCAAGGGGAGTGACACACGCAAGTCCTTAAATCTAAAAGGTGATGAAATCTTTGATATTACAGGCCTGAAAGCGAGTATTGTTCCCAAACAGGATGTTACGCTCAGGATAAGCCGTTCCGACGGGAGTGAAGAAACCGTCACTCTTCTGTGCCGGATCGATACGGATGACGAGGCTCTTTACTTCAAAAACGGCGGTATACTGCATTATGTCCTCCGCAACCTTGCAGAGGAAGCGGCATAGAGAAATCCGGGGAGGGCAGAAAATTAGAGAAGATATCAGGCCGCTTTTTGATCGCTGTTTTCAGTTGGCGGTGAAATAATTTCAAGGCTCTGGGTCGGGAACGGGATGGTAATGTTGTTCTGATCCAGAACTTTTTTGATTGCCTTCGTCAAATCCCATTTGAGGTTCCAGTAATCTGCGTTGCCGCACCAGAAACGGACGATCAGATCCACTGAAGAATTGCCAAGCTCCCCGACCATGACCTGGGGCTCGGAACCTTCGGTTTTCAAAACCCGCTCGTCTTTATTCAGGGTATCCATCAACACATTCATCGCTTTGTCAATATCATCCCGGTAGCTTATAGAAACGGTGAGATCCATACGCCGCTCGGTATTTCGCGAATAATTATGAATTTCCTGGTTCCAGATCTGACTGTTGGGTGCAAAAATATAAACATTGTCCGGCGTTGCAAGTTCTGTCCCGAACAGACTCAGACTTTTTACAGTCCCGCCAACATTTCCGACGGTAATGTAATCTCCGACATTAAACGGCCTTATAATCAAAAGCATCACACCGGCGGCGACATTGCTTAATGTACCTTGAAGCGCCAGTCCGATCGCAAGGCCGGCCGCACCAAGAACGGCAATAAGGGATGCCGTCTGGACACCGAATTGTGAGAGAACCGTGATAATCGCGATGGCCAGGACGGCATATTTTGCAAGCCCGCCCAGAAACGAACGTAAGGTTTCATCCAGCTTGTTAATTTTCTTTATTGTCATGTTCAGCCACTGGCCAATGGCGTATCCGGCAACGAGGATTAAAATCGCGGAAATTACCCGGAAAAGCCATATCGTAATGAATTCGATTTCCATTTTGATTTCTTTCTGTAAGTATTTAAAAGAATACTATTTCTTATAGGGGTTTTGGCTTGTTCTGACAAGGAGCCTTAAGGTCGTTCCCTTAAGTTTAAAATCCCTGTAAAGGGTATTCATCAGGTATTTCTTGTAACTCTCAGGCAGGTCGTCCGGCTTTGAAGCCCACAGAACGAAAGTCGGCGGTTTGGATTTTATCTGGGTGATAAACCGCAATTTATTTGATTTTCCATCCGCTAAGGGAGGCGGGTTGGCCTCCGTAACGCTTTTAAGCCAGCGGTTTAAAGGCCCCGTCGAAATCCGGCTGTCCCAGATTGTAAAGGCCTCAAGAACCTTATCCATCAAATTCGCTATGTTTTTACCGCTTAAGGCTGAAATAAAGACAACCGGTATCTCTTTTACCTGGGGCAGGGACGATTCCAGTTTTGTATGTATCCACTTCTGAAACTTTGATTTTTCCGTAATAAGGTCCCATTTGTTAATCGCAATGATCAGAGAACGGCCTTCCCGTAAAACATGGGAGGCGATTGCCAGATCCTGCCTTTCCAAAGGATTGCAAGCGTCAATAACAAGAATCACGACCTGGGCCAGACGAATGGACCGGAAAGATTCATTGACGGAGGTTTTCTCAAGCTTGTCCTGAATCTTTGTTCGTTTGCGGATGCCGGCCGTATCCACAAGACGGATATGCCTGTCCTTGAATATCCAGTTTACGGCGACGCTGTCTCTTGTGATCCCCGCTTCCGGTCCTGTTATCATCCGGGGAGAATCGATAATGGCATTCAAGAGGCTTGATTTACCCGCGTTCGGTCGTCCGACGATGGCAATTTTTACAGGCTGGTCCTTTTCGTTTTCATGCTGAAATCTTTTTTGCGCGGTAAAATCATAATCCTCGTCCCCTTCGATTGAATCCAGATCCAGATCGGTTTCGGCTTCCAACACATCATCATCATCATTATTTTCCATTACATTCGGGTCAGGTGTTTTGTCGTGTTCAAATTCCAGAAGCTTTTCGTAAAGATCCTCCATCCCGTATCCATGTTCCGCGGAGACGGGGATCGGTTGTCCCAGACCCAGTTTGTATGATTCCGACATGGCAACGATTTCGACTTCGGAGTTTTCACATTTGTTGGAAAGTAAAATCACAGGCTTATCATATTTGCGCAGCCAGTTTGCAAAATGTTTGTCAAAAACCGTAATGCCGTCACGGGCATCCGTCACAAAGAGACAGACATCCGCCTGATCAAGTGCGCTTGCCGTTTGCGTATACATGCGGGAAGGAAGACTGTCGTCCAGTACCTCCTCAAGCCCGGCCGTGTCTATAATCCTGAGTTTCAGATCGTAAAGGGAGCCGGGTGCCTCCTGCCAGTCACGTGTAACGCCCGGCCTGTCGTCCACGATGGCCATTTTTTTATGGGCCAGACGGTTAAACAGTGTGGATTTGCCGACATTCGGCCGTCCTATAATCGCAACAGTAAGCATGAATAATACTTAGTATTATAAGGCGGCAATTGCAAATAAAGACATATGACGTGTAACTTCGGTTTTTCAGGGCAGGCCAAAAACCATTTCTGCCTCTTCGGACATGAATCTCATTTCCCATGGGGGATCAAAGGTAAGATCGACTTTAACACTTGTAATTCCGGGAACGGCACTTAACGCGTTTTCCACCCAGACCGGGATTTCACCCGCAACCGGGCATCCCGGCGCAGTAAGGGTCATCAATACGTCTGCGTGTAAATTACCCTCATCATCTTCTTTTACATCGACTTTGTAAATCAGACCAAGTTCGTAAATATCAACCGGAATCTCAGGATCGTAAACAGTTTTAAGAGCTACGATAATTTTTTGCTTAAGTATTTCACACCTGCGTGGGTCTTGAACATTTTTAAAAAATACTTCCCGTCGATTTTCATCCGTAGATGCCATAACATTATCTGTAAGCCATAAGGGTTCCATCCTCCGCCAGCATGTAAAGCGTCTGGCCGGCCACAACCGGAGGGATTTTGACAGCGCGTCCCATTGACCATGTCCGGATTATTGTGCCGTCCTGAGGCGTTATTTCGTAAATGTTTGAATCCGTGCCTGTGATGAAAAGGCGGCCGCCCGCCAGGATAGGTCCCGAAACAATTATCTTGCCTTCCTTTTCCTCCGGGTCTTCAAATCGCGGCAGTTCCGTCACCCAGTGAATCAGTCCGTTGGTTCTGGACAGACTGACAAGTTTGTTTTCGGATGTCAGTACAAAAATCTGGGATCCTGCAATCCAGGGCGTTTCCAGTCCTCCGATTTCCCTTTGCCACACACGGCGGCCTGTTCTCTGATCAATCGCAACGATCCTGCCGGCATAGCTTATGGCAACGACAATCCCTCTGTCTATAACAGGCAGTCCGCGGATTGCGGAAAGACTTTGCATACCTCCTATACGCCGCAGAGGAGAGACATTGTCCTGCCAGGCGACAGAGCCGTTTTCCACCCGCAGAGCATAAAGTTCGCCCGAAGAATAAGCCGGTACGACGATATCCCGGCTGGCTGCCGGGCTGGGGGATCCGAGAAGGCCTGACGACTCTTCAAAGCCCTGATGGTCCCAAAGAAAACTGCCGTCAAAAGTCGAGAATGCCAAAAGCCGGTTATCAAGCGTCTGAACAAATACACGGCCGTTTATAACGTTTGGCGACGCCCTGGACACAGTCGGCAAAGACACCCGCCACCGCAGCTTGCCTGTCTCCCCCTCCAGACTGATCAGCTCGTCATAGCCGTTTGTAATATACAGGTCACCTCGGTAAGCGGCCAGTCCTCCGCCAATGACAGTATCGTCCTCATCATCTTTCGAAACATCAACACGCCACAGTCGGTCACCGTTACCGGCATGAAAAGCCGTTAACTGATGATCGGTGTCCATGGTATAAACCCGTCCGTTCGAAACGATAGGCTGTGTGTTCAGAGGGACCCTGCCGGAACTTCCCTTGCCGATTGAGGCCGTCCATTCAAGCTTCAGCATGTCGGTATTCAGGGCCAGGTGATTCATGACATGGTTCGGATAACCGCCAGCCTGTGGCCAGAAATCATTTTTCCAGGGCTGGGGGAGGCTGTAGTCAAGAAGCGCCTTATCGGGACTGTCGGGCTCCAGCTCGTTCTGGAACTGGATTACGGAAACACGCTCCCCTTCCAGCGGTTTTTCTTCTTCTTCAAAAAGGCCGGAGCATCCGGCCAAAGCAGACACGCTCAATATTATTGTCAGAAAATGTAAAATGCGCAGCATTGGAGAAGACGTCAGTTACTTGTTACTTCTTTTTCTTCGTTTTGATCCGGGCCTGAGGGCTTCATTGAAAAATCATACATGATTGTGCGCCGCATAGCTTCCGCGGGCTGGGTTAGTCCTGCCTGCTGCAACTCAGCCTGAGAGATCTTATCAAGCATATCAAGAGCCTGACTTGCGTCGTTAAGACCATAGGCGGCAATCTGCGCCGATAAAAACAGAGCCTGTCCGGACCATGAGGAGTCCCTGTCGTCCCGCAAAGGCGCAAGTATCTCCATAAGCTTATCGGGGCTTTCCAGATCATCATTTTGTTCTGAAGACAACAAAGAAAATGCGGTTTGCGCATATTTCAAGCTTGCATATTCCGCGAAAAAACGGGGCGCGTTTTCAACATCCCTCGCCTGGCGGAAATAATCCAGTGCGTTGAGGCTCTGATTGCTTTCCAGTGCGGAGTTGCCGCGATTGACAAAGTACATCAGCCTGTGCAGGCCGGTAAGTCCGGCAACACTCTCATCCTCGGCGACCTCACCGGGCACAGCATCAGACGCACCTAAAAGAACCGATGTCTGTTCTTCATACTGTTTTTTTTGCCATGCCAGCCATGCACTTGTGCCCGCCGCAGTAATAAAAACGACGACAATTGCCGTAATAATCGTATTGCCGTATTTTTGCCAGAACGCTTCCAGTTTTTCCTGTTTAACCGCGTCATCGACTTCACTGAAAATATCAGCCATATGTTTTTCCTTTTCGATACATTGTCGTTATGGCTTCAAGCCCTGGTTCCCCACACTTTTTATGCCGCTTTTTTCCACTTTATGGAACACCCCATTGAGGGGTATTGTTCGTCCGGCCCCCGGCCGGTTTCCCCGATCTGTATCATTGCCTGTTCAAGCTCCTTGACCGTATTATTGTCTCTCTCGCCTTTACCGGCACTGTCCAGGCGGCCCCGGTACTGAAGTTCGCCGTTTGCATTAAAACCGAAAATATCAGGCGTGCAAACGGCACCGTAAGCACGGGCGACACTTTGCGACTCATCGAGGAGATAGGGAAAGGAAAAATGATTGTCTTCGGCAAAATCCTTCATGTTTTCAAATGAATCCTCAGGATAGTTTACAGTGTCGTTCGGCATGATTGCGACGGCTCCATACCCCAAAGTCTGGAGTGTTTTTATATCATGCACCATCCGCTCTGTAATTGCCTTCACATAAGGGCAGTGATTGCAAATGAACATCACAACGGTTCCTTTTTCGCCTTTTACATCGGCGAAGCTGTATGTTTTTCCATCAGTTCCGGGCAGGCTGAAATCCGGGGCCTTAAAGCCGCGGTTCGGTTCGGGTGTCTGTAAAAGGGCCATGGCTTTATCCTTATTTTTACTCAGGACCAAAGTATAGTTTTTTCAAATTCACTTATCAACGCAGAACGATATACTGCGCCAAGGCGGAAAAAGATGCAAGGGGTACATAATAATACCACGAAGAGTGGCAGGATTTGCATCGACAGGCGAAAAATCAACCTCTCATCTGTCTTCGCCGCCCGGGAAGTCGCCATTCGAGAGGTCGAAGACAAAATCTGGTTGGTCAGTTTTATGAAATATTATATTGGATTTTTTGACGAACATGAAAACAGAATCGAACCGGTGAATGAAAATCCATTTAACGAAATAGTGTTACCCCAAGTGTTACCTATGTCTCCGGTATAATCTGTAACCCATGTCTCCGGAATAGACCCATGAAGGAATGGCGCGCCC
>CAYLKN010000034.1:0-19443 GCA_964384335.1 uncultured Pseudobdellovibrionaceae bacterium | reverse complement strand
CAGGAAAAGCTCAATGATTTTACAAAACGCTATAATGAAGAGCGCCCGCATCAGGCCATTGGCATGAAATATCCGGCGCAGCTATATACACCTTCGGTGCGTGAATATCGCGGTATCCCCAATATCGAGTATCCCTTGCATGACAGAACCATCACCGTCACAAGCTGCGGCAGAATTTGCATCGGCAGGCGAAAAATAAATGTCTCATCCGTTCTCGCAGGCCAGAAAGTCGCCATTCGCGAGGTCGAGGACAAAATCTGGTTGGTCAGCTTTATGAACTATGATATCGGTTTCTTTGATGAACATGAAAACAGAATCGAACCGGTAGCAGAAAACCCGTTTAACGAAATTGTGTTACCTGTGTCTCCGGTATAATCTGTAACCCATGTCTCCGGTATGGACCATGACAAAGGTGGTTGCGGGAGCTGGATTTGGCCATTGTCATCGTTTCTACCAAGGCTGGGACCGCCTCGTCGCAAGGGTTTAACCAATTTATACAAAAATGCCAAAATCTTAACTCAAACGTTGCACTTCAGACTTGAATCCAAGCCTTGACAAACCCATAATAATATAGGAATATTGTCCTTAACAACGCCACGGGTCCGCCTACGGTGTTTTTTTATGTTCAAAGTCCAACCAAGCGGCCTTTCCGGGGCCGCTTTTTTATTGGAGGGTTTTTCCTATGAAAATCAAACTAAGCAAACCGTTCGCGTCGAACTCCGCCGTGGATGAATTCGACGTAAAACAGATCAAAGGCGCTCTGAATCGCCTTGGCTATTATAAACCTTACGAAAAAGTCGGTATGAGCGGCATTCCCGATACTCAGGTGTTTGCGGCTCTTAAAGTCTTTCAAAAGGATCAGGGATTGCAACCCACAGGTACAGCCAAGCCGGGAGATGACACTGTCTCGGCCTTGAGCCGGGAAGCTGCAAAAACACCAGAAGGATACTATGTCTGGCGTACAAAGGAAGACGACAAGGTTCGTCCCAGCCACGCAGCCCATAATTGGGAAGTGCGGGCATGGAGCGATTCACCCGATCCTCACCAGGAAATCAATTGCCGCTGCTGGGCGGATGACGCCACGCCGGAACAAATTGAGAAGAAAAAGAAACAAAAATGCTTCGCAGGATTGCCGTGGGAAGGTGAAGCAAAAACGAATATTGAAAATCATGAAAACGACATTCCGTACCCGTATATCGACACGGCCTCTAAAATTACCGTCGGTATAGGCATTAACATTGATACTAAAAGCAAGTTTATGGGATTGCCATGGAAAACCGGTTCTGAAACCGGCCCGGATGCAACCAAGAAGGAAATTGAAGACGGGTATGATGCTTTGGTCAATCAGAAAACGCAGCCTGGAAATCTCAATGAAGACGGCAATTTCAATGTAAGTGCCAACAATCAGGATAACTGGACAAATCTTTATCTACCGGATGAAGAGCGCGCCAATCTTTTTCAGGAAATATTCAACGTGTTTCAAAGCGCTTTGCCTAACAAATTTTCTGATTTTGATTGCTTTCCGCCGCCCGCTAAAATCGCACTCATGGACATGATCTTTAATCTTGGAGAAACAAAATTTTCGCGCGGCAGCTGGCCCAACCTATTTAAAGCAGTCAACCAAAGAGACTGGAGAACGGCGGCAAACCAATCGCACCGTAAAATACCAAATGATAAAAGCAACCGAAATCAGGACACCTACAATCAATTCATTGAGGCAGCGGAAATGGAAGAGCAAGCACAGCAATAACATGCATTCTGGCTGCGAGCCTTAGGAGCTTTAAATCATCACAAATGCTTTTCAACGTAGGCTATCATATCATTGCTACTCTCAAACGACAGCAGCGGCAGGATATAATTTTTATCCTTTTCTCTGATAAGACCGTAAATGTAATTACTGTCATATCGACCCATGCTGCCGCTCATATATTCTGTAACATTTATGGCGTAGCAGATTTCTGGTTTAACAGGATAATTTGGTATGAGTTTAGCGCATTCTTGCTGACCCAACCTACCAAAAATTTTGTAACCGTCGGCATCCGGCATTTGTCCTGAAAGGACGCTGCCATCTTCTTGTATGATGGGCTTCTCAGCATCATTCCCGCATATATCAAGGGGGGCAATAACCTGCACCGCCCACTCATCGGGGAGATAATTCAGGTCTTTTATAGGCTTGCCAAAAAATTTTCCTGGCTCTTTCTCAAGCTCCCCTACGTCAAACTTGTAGTAATCGGCAAAGGACTCAAAATTATCCTCGGAAATAAAAGGGTGCGGTAGACATTGCGGCGGCACTAATTCCCCGTCCACATACCAGCCCTGCGGCAGGTCTTTGTTCGGCAAATATTTATTTTTATCATCGGCATACCCCTCAAAAGGCATGGCCGCTAGTATTAGGAATATTAAGATTGTAAGGCTTTTTTTCATTACCGGATGGTATTCGTAAATGCCTATTTTATCAATGTGATATATACTGCATTTATGACCGTTAAATTATTCACGATTGGCTTTACCGGCTCCACCGCGGAACATTTCTTCGGTCGTATAAAACAGGCGGGCGTTAAGAAAGTCATCGACACCCGCCTCTGGGCCGGGACACAGCTTTCCGGTTTCGCCAAGAAAAAAGACCTGCCCTATTTCATGCGGGAACTGGCCGGGGTGGATTACGAGTACCGGGACGAACTGGCCCCGTCCGAGGATATTCTGAAAGCCTATAAGGACAAGCGCGTTTCCTGGGATGAATATGAAACCCGGTACCTGGATTTAATCGACCGGCGCAATATCGCCAATATACTGTCACCGGATGAAATAGACGGCGCATGTTTGCTCTGCGCCTGTAAAGCTGAGCACCATTGCCACCGCCGCCTTCTGGTTGAATATTTAAAGCGGGAATGGGATAAGCCGATGGAGATCGTTCACCTATGACCGGCCTGCTCTTTGACATTCAGGAAGAAACTGTGCCGGATATTCCGGGCCTGACCTATATTCCTGACTTTATTACACGGGATGAGGAAAGCGCCTTGATTGCCGACATTGATGTTCAGTCCTGGCTTACCGATCTCAAGCGGCGGGTGCAGCATTACGGCTATAAATACGATTACAGAGCGCGGGCCGTGACAAACGATGCATATCTGGGGCCGCTGCCGGATTGGATTCAGCCGGTCGCGCAAAAACTCCCTTTCAAACCCGATCAGGCCATTGTCAATGAATACCAGCCGGGACAAGGCATTTCCGCGCATGTTGATTGCGTGCCTTGCTTTGACGATACAATCGCCAGCTTGAGCCTCGACTCTGGCGCAATGATGCAATTCACGAATGGAAACGAAAAACAGGAAATATACATGGAGCCGCGCAGTCTTGTCATCCTCTCCGGTCCCACCCGCTATGAATGGCGGCACGCCATCCCGGCGCGTAAAACGGATGTCGTAAACGGCTTTAAAATTGAACGACACCGCAGAATTTCCCTGACCTTCCGCACCGTCATCCTTCTAGATAATGTATGAATATACGACATTCTAATGTACAAATCCCCGGATTTGTGACGGATTTCTTACGACATGGCCCTCATAGGCACGCTTAAACTTGTTCCAATCGAAGAACAGCAAGGTACCCTGAAACAGGATTACGAGAAAATGGCGGAAATGTTCATGGGCGAATATCCTGATTTCGATACGGTTCTGACAGGTCTTGTAGAGCTTGAGAGTCAAATAAACGATTCAGAGAATTTATAATTTCCCGGACCCCACTTTTGTAATTTCCCGGATCATCTTACTCATTAAAATTCTCTTCTTATCCGTAGCACGGCTACGATTTCACGCATAATTTTAATGAAAATACGGCATTCGGTTTAAAAATATGACTGCAATGGTACTTACAGTACCAAAATAAGAGAAAATATAAACTCAGAGCGTTATGATTTTAGCTTATTGTGTTGTGCGATTATTAGCTTTTTGTGCTGAAAACTGGAAATCAATAATAAACCTTCATGCCGGTTATGGCGCATAAACACCGCGCAACATGGCTGGCAATGCGGGCATCGGCGCAATCGGCCACGCAAATCTGGTCACCCTCTTTCAGGGTAAAGTAGACCGAATAAAACTGCGCCTCATCCGGGCCGCAGCGCTCAGTATAGTTATGGCCCCGGTCATCCGTGTAGGTTGCGCAAGGATGCGTTTCAATCCCCTCGATTTGTGCCGGGTCGAAGTCTTTCAACTCGAAAAGTTCCATCAGGTGATATTTCGGTACGTAGAGTTCCACCGCTCGTAAATCGTCCATTTTGCTGCTCCTTTGCCCGGGTTTGCATATGGAGCAGCTCTACTCTGGGCAACGGCAAAGATGAATCTGTTTGTTTCAAAAGCCGGAATGATTATTTCGCTCGTCACCAAATTGATCGGCGGCGCTTTTGCAAAGTTCTCTTATCAGCTTTTTCACACCATCGGCCACGTCATGTTCGATCCCGATTTCATCCAGCCCCGCAATGACATGATCCGCCAGTTCCGGCACACGGCTTCTAACAAGCGGCCTGGCCAGCCCGGCCTCTTCCGCCAGCTTTTCGAAATGACGCGGAAAAATCATATCCGTCTTATACTCACCGCCGATTTTCATGGCCATTTTCTTGCTGAGTTCCGGGTAATAGAGCGTGCAGACAATGTCATATAAAGGGGCCAGCCGGGCTTCGCCTCCCTCATATATGAATGAAAAGTTTTTGCCGTGCGCGTCATTGTTACCGACCAGAAAATTGAAGATCACCGCATCCAGCAAGCGCTGCAGGTCGATGACCGGCGCGCTTGACACTTCACGTAAAAGAGCGAAACAGTTTTTCAGAGACGGCCCGCCTTCGTTCTGATATTTGTTCTCTGATGCAATGCCGAGCGCCTGGCAAAAGTCCTCCTGATGCAGACGGTGAACATTTCCTTCCGCAGCATGTGTCCGGTCATAACGTTCCACCAAAAGGTAATCGATGTTACCGGCGGTGTGAATTTCGACATTCGCAGCCGGAAGATCAGTGATCCTGGCCAATGTCATACACAAAGCTTCATTGAAAACGACGCCTTCAAAGCGATCAATAGCCGGTTTTAAAATATGCGTGCTGGGCGCGTTGCCCAGCGGTATAGACAATTGTCCGTCCTTGACATGTACGGCTATTTTGTCCTGTGCCCCGGCCAGAGAGAGCCTGACGCCGTCTTCTCCGGCCATGAGCGGGCGGCGGGGCAATTCCTTCAGAATATTGGCCAGTTCCTGATTGGACAGATTACGGTATTGGTAATCCCGCGCCGGTAACGGCTCCCCGGCTGGCATAAAAGTGACCGCCCCGGCACACTCCCCGCCGATTTCCTCCAGCATGGCAAAATCGTTGCGGGCGCTGATTCCCAGATTGCGGGCGACGATTTCCCGCTTTCCGCCTTCGGGCAAAATGCCGGAGAAAAACCCGCGGCATTCTCTGCGCGAAAATTGTTCTTTTCTCAGCGGCAGAGAATGCGATAACGGCACGGCTTCCGGGTTTTCCAGCCAGCTTTCGGCATACCCGAAAATCATCTCGCCATGATCGTTCCGGACGAGATGGCCGACGAAATGACGGTGCAGATATACATCAAGGGTTCGGGCCATGTCTAACTCTTACCGTTTGAGTGTGTTTTGGGAGGCTCCAAAGTCAGCTTAATCCCCAATGTTTGCAAAACCGTGATGACCTTACCAAGCTGACAAGTGGGTTTGCCTTTTTCCAGTTCGATAATAAACCGCAGCCCCGTGCCGGATGTCAGCGCCAGATCCTTTTGCGTGACGCCCATGTTTTTGCGCGTTTGCCTGACCAGCCTGCCGATCTCTTCCGGAGTATATTTCATTGCAGCACCTCATAATACATTCCCGTACGGTAATATTATATAGATTTGCGACCAGAATCAAGCTATTTATTCCCGCACGGTAACTTTTTATGCTTTTCCGGCCTGAATCTATAAAATACTCCCGTTCGGGAACCTGCTTTAAACATCCTCAAAAACGTTCCATGCTATCCGGCAGGAAAACTGTTCCGGGTTGCATTCCTCGGCATATCCAAAAGAATAGACGCTTATGTTCGGTAAACATTTTGTTTATGCCAGTTTAAGTACTCTTCGTTAGGCATAAACCGAAACGGCAAGTTTATTTTCTGTTTTTCAAACCGGAAAAACATATCTTCAAAAACACGCAAATCAGACTTTGAAATTTGAGAACTTACCAAAATTCTAAGGTCTTTACCTATGCCAATAAAACCATTATCAAAAGCTTTGTCGTGTAGCGAACAGAGTGAGATTCCATTTGCAGGGTCTGCCCGACTCTCGATTTTTTGCGACCATGGAATTATGTGTGACGCAACCAAAAGCTCTTTTTTATCTAACTCACATATCGAGCATTTGTTATGATAGCTGGATATAACTGCAATACGAAAAAATTGTTGAACCGTTCTGGTCTTTACCTCCGATATTCGTTCTGTATCTTCAAAATTTTCAAAATCATAAACAAACGGTTCTGCCGAAGGCTCTTTAAATCCCAGATGCTCGCCGCCGGAAAACATATTCTTGTAGACCGATTCTGATTCAAAAATTGTCTTTTCAGGATTTTTCAAAAACTGACCGATTATTTCAGCATCCGCTTTGCTGGCTCCTTTCAACCCTTTGCCCTGCATGGCAGGATCAAGACTTGCAAAATTGCATAGCTTCATCGCAAGAGAGCCAGGCGTTCTTTGTAGAAGCGCAGCAATTTCAGCAATGCGGGGCTGGCGCGAGTGAAACTGCCCGAACGCAAGCTCGCAATAAATTTTGAGAGCTATCAAAAGCTCGTTGCGTTCCCATTTGCGCCGCTCAGTCATATTAAATCTCCATTTAAACCTTTTATCATATGTTTATAGGGCTGTTAATCCGTGGGATATGAACTGTTTGATCTTTCCGTCATTAACAGTGCCGACAGTCAGACAAGATAGTTTTACGAGCGGGCCATAGAGGGCAGGCAATATCTTGATATAAATCAAGGGAAGCCACGCCTGTCAGAAACCCGTCATTGCCGCCACCACTTACTGGCCGAATATCTCCGGCATAAATGGCGCAAGCCGGCAGAAATAGTGCCTTTGTGAAGCAATTCACCCCTTCCGGCACAATAATCATGGAACTAATGCGTTCTCTAAATAGCAGTTTTTACGGGATAATTCTGGATTTTGAGCCTCAAGAGGTTTAGAATGACGGTAAAGTGTTATAAGGTCCCCCTGACTAATAGCGCGTGCGGAGGAAAATGTCTCATTGTGTCTTTTCTTTTTTTTCTGGAGCTGGATTTCTCGACTTGGGTTTCGAGAAAGCAGGTTTCAATGTCGCATTTGCTAACGAATACTATCCTCCGTTCTTAGAAGCCTATAAATTTTCCAGAAAAAAAATGGCTCTGCCTGAGCCAGCTTATGGTCATTCGGTCCTTGGCATAGAAGAATTCTTGAAATCTCCAGTTTCATCACAAAAGCTCCGGGCTCATGTGAAAGATGCCCGCTCAAAAAATAAAACAATAGGTTTTATCGGAGGGCCGCCGTGCCCTGATTTTTCTCTTGCTGGAAAGCACAAAGGGTTTCTTGGTGAAAACGGGAAATTAACGCGGGTTTATTTCGATTTGATTATAAAACAAAAGCCCGATTGGTTTTTATTTGAGAACGTCAAAGGGTTCTTTCATACAAAAAAACACAGAGAGTTTTTTGACAAACTGCTTTTAGACTTGCAGAACGCAGGATACGCGGTGAGTTATAATATAGTGAACGCTCTGGAATTTGGCGTCCCGCAGTACAGGGATAGAGTTGTTGTTTTTGGGGTTCTAAAGGCTCGTCTAGGCTCTGATTTTCTGCCCCGCGGTATAGATGATACAGAACACTATGTGAGGTATTCAGAATTAAAATCATTTAAGCTCAGGCAATATACCAAGTACACGCTCGAAGAAGCTCAAAAATACAAGTGGCCGGCAACTAACAAATTCAGAAAAGATGGAAAGTTTAGAAAGCCCCGGAATTTACCGTGGGAGCTTACAGTTGAACATTGGTTTAAAGAAAACAAAGTAACCAAGCATGCTAATGCTGCGCATCACTTTAAGTCTACCAAGGGAAACAAGCGCTTTTCTACTATTGAGGAAGGTTGTGCAAACGGCAAATCATATAAGCGCCTGCACAGGTGGAGGTACTCACCTACAGCAGCTTACGGCAATAATGAAGTCCATCTCCACCCATATAAGCCCCGGCGACTGTCTGCTGCGGAAGCCCTTGCTATTCAATCCATGCCAAAAGAGTTTGAGCTTCCCGCGAACATGGCCTTGTCAGCTATGTTTAAAACCATAGGGAATGGTGTTCCATTTTTAATGGCTCATGGAATAGCAAAAACCATCAAGGATTACTTAGTTTTTTTGGAAGCTTCAGCCAAAGTAAACACCAAGAAGCGCAAAGCGCTCTAACCTATTGCAAGGCTATTGCATAATGGCAGATACAATATCTTCTGAAAGACGAAGCGAGAATATGCGGAAAATCCGCAGCAAGGACATGAAACCTGAAATGGTTGTCAGGAAGCTTGTGCATTCCCTCGGCTACAGGTACCGGCTTCACAGAAAAGACTTACCAGGTAAGCCGGATTTGGTTTTTGGCCCCAAAAAGAAAGTCATATTTGTTAATGGATGTTTCTGGCATTCGCATGATGATCCGTCTTGCCCTATCGCCAGAATTCCAAAATCAAATCAGGATTTTTGGATTCCAAAACTGCAAAGAACCAAAGAAAGGGACAAGGAGCACCTAAAAAAACTTCAAGAAAAAGAATGGTATACTCTAACTGTTTGGGAATGCCAGATCCAAAATCAAGATAATCTCAAAAAACTGATTACCCGTTTTCTTCGTTAAAAAATCCCATTTCAGAATTTTGTTCGTCTCCAACGACAAGCCCCCTGTCCAGAAAGCGGTTAAACTCTTCACATGCCGTTTCAGGAACCAAGCCACAGTTGTGACATACTGCCAAATTACAGTTATCTGGCCCTTGTCCGCCATGTCGGCCCATTTCCATACAAATGGGATCGGCAGAACACCAACGTGCATTCTCTATAGCTTTTTCCAAGGTAGGTTCTAAAAACCCGGCTTCTCCCAAATGAACCAGGCCGCCCATCGTTCCATCTGAATCTCCCGCAGCGGTATAGATAAGCAAACTACACATACCATCTTCTTGCTCGGACACGTAAAGACGTTCCCTGAGGGATGCGCTGCTATAGCCAGCCTCATAGGTCATTTGATTAATAAGAAGATGCGCCAATGTATGAATTAAAACAAATCTTGGAGATATTTCCTTTGCACCAAGTTTTCTAACCTCTTGAGCCTTCGCATAATTATTTTGTAAATTTTTAATGCGGGCAACAACGGAATCTTGTGCCTCCCATTTTTGAAGTTTTTCTTGGTCAAGACATAGAAAAATACCTTCTCCGTAAATAATATTAGCTGGAAGCCAGCGCTTTCCTCTGGGAGGGACTGTATCCCACATCAATCTTTGTAAATCTTGCGGACCCATATCTGTGTCTGGAAAAACCCGGCTAAACCCTGTTAAAGCTCTTGTTTCGCGCAATCTTTCCACCAAACAAACTGAGCTAAAAAAGCTTCTTACAAGACTACTATATTTGCTTATATTCGCCTTACGGACTTTTAGGTCCTCTGCATTGCATTCCTCACTTAGAACAGAATACTCTTCCAGCCGCAATTCATATTGAATTTCAGAAGATGCTTTGTTTTTTGACTTATCATCTTGCTGACCTTTCTTTTCAGACAGATATATATTCACTGCTTTATTTATATCTTCATCTGAAAACTCATTGAGCTCTTGAAAGTGCTCTTTCAGCCTTTCAACCGAAACATTAGGTGTAAAATCAAGAACAGAGGTCAAATTTGAATTGTTTGAGAGCAAGCCTTGTAATCTTTTTGGTATCCCCAATGATGGAATGTGTATAGCTGATCTTACAACTGGAAAATAAAGGTTTCCCGCGCTGCGCAAAGAAGCTCTCAAGGGCCGGCTGCAGCCTGAATCCCTAGAATAATGCAGCCACGGTTTCTCTCCCTTACATAAATATCTCTCTTCATTTTCTGAAAGATTATCACTTAAAAAAGTTTGCTCAGGGCTTGTTGCACTTGTAACACCAGCTAAATGCTGCTTCTTACCACAATCTTTACATTCAATCTGCAAACCGGCCAAGCCTGGGATTCCGGTATTTTTAAAATAAAGCCTATTACCTTCACATGACGGAAAGACAGTTTTATGCACCCAAGCGTTCCACGGAAATTCTTGTGCATGCCCATGGTCACATATAGCTACCAATGGCACAGGTACCATTTTTGTGCTCTTACATTCCCTGCATTCAGGTGTGCTTTTATCCGTAGGCTGCAATGTTTGAATATAATTACATTTTTGACAAAAATAAGTTCTAGGAAACCGGAAAAAAGGGATAGTTATTTCTTTATTTGTGGCTTGGTCGTCATACCGGTCTTTTTTTCTAAAATCAGGTGGAGCGTAGAAAAAATTTACATTGAGCACCCTCTGTAATCTTGGTTCTTCAATTATGAACTCATCTTTAAAAAAATGATCCTCGTCAATGTAGTCTGCTTGAAACCAGTAATCCAAACCCGCAGCCACAAGAGAAATACCTTCACTTGAAACATGCATAGCTCCAGTTCCAAAAGGCGTAATTAATTGGCCTTGTCTAATTGTTGTTGCACTCATTCATCATCCTTCCTTTGCATAGGCCAAGCAATTACTCCCTTACATTCCAAATCAACATTGCGCATTGACTGCGGCGTTTTAAAGGATCGACTAGCTATACTTTTATTAACAAAAGAACCTGCCCGGTATATCAACCCAACATTGCCTTGCTTTGATTCCCATCTACTAATTTCATTTACTCCCCAATTACTCATAAATTTTTCTATTCCTTCCTCAACGTCTTTTATGACATAGTCGAAATCTGTAGGGTCTGTATATATGCGCCCAACTCTGTCTTTTATTTTATCGACTATCTCAGAAACAACCTCCTGAGGAATAGGCCAAGATTCTTCCAAGTTATCATAGGAAAGTTTCTGGCGGAGATATCCTACTATTATTGCGTGCAACGCACGGTCAATAGCTGGGCCACTGAAAGGTGTTACACTGGTTGGCTCTACTTGCGCATAAAGTCTTTCATGATAGGTTCTGAATTTTTCAAAATGTGAGCGGTCTCGCGGCTTTGCCGCACTGTATATAGTCAGAATTAATCCAGGCTTATTTGGATTTCTTCCCACACGGCCTGACACTTGGATGTATTGCGCTGTAGTTTTGGGTTGACCTACAATAGCCATTAAGGATAAACGGCTTATATCAATACCTACCTCTATAATGTTTGAGGCAAGGCATACGTCAATAACACCATAAATTTTATCGCCTGGTTCATAAGAGCGTTTTAATTCACCTCTTACACCATCAATCTCATCGTTTTTAAGGCGGCTGGTAAGCTCTAACACAGGGTTCCAAAGCTTTCTTAAGGCAGGGTCTTTCCAGTCCATACCGTAGCGTCGGCGCAAAATATTTAGTCTGGTAAGAATGTCCGACTGGAATAGCGTTATGGTTGTTCCAAGTTCCCTCAAACTGTTAAAGAATGCTAACAATGTCCAATAAGGGTCCCGGAGTTTTTCCGGTAAAAAGCTTGCCGCTTGCAAAGCAATTGACATTGTCCTTACTTGCATTGTTTGAATAGACTCACCGGGCGCATATATCCCAATATATGTGCGGCCCCTTTGTTCTTCATGGGTTTGCCATTTTGCAAAAAAGGAGTCATCTGCATCAATGCCGGGAGACGGAAAGAGAGCAGCTCTAGACCGAGCATATAAAGCTTTGACTTGAGACTCAAAACGCCTGATTGTTGCTGTTGAGCAAACAATTTTTGGTTTTACCGGTTCTTCAAAACGGTAATCTGTACAAAATTCTTCAATTAGAGTTTCATACAGCCCTACCATTGATCCCAAGGGTCCAGATATAAGGTGCAGCTCATCCTGTATGATTAAGTTTGGCGGCGACACAAATCTTTGGCCGTCCCGGTCTATTCCAAAAATGTAACGGCACCTTGAGTCCCAAGCTATTTGAGCAAATTTGTCCACCGTTCCAATGATAAGGGTCGGGCGAAAATCGTATATGTCCTCATCGACGACATGAATTGGCAGTTTATCATGAAAGTCACACGCTTGATCTGAACAGTGCAGCTTTACCCTGTTTCCTTCTTGCTGATACCCATGTACGCCATGCCGTCTGCCTATTCGAACCGGACCTATTTGTGCAGAACACCAAGGGCACTTAGTGACAAGAAATTTATTTGGTTTGCCCCTACTTATATCTTTTAAGTTTTTTACGGCTTCTGCCCGAGAATTAGGCGTATTTGATTGCCCCACCCATATGCCAATAGAAAAAGGCGTTTCTCCAATCTTTTTTCTATTCTCACGCCGAATATATTCAAGGGCACAAATTAAACCTGACGCTCTTTCAAACTGATCCGCTGTCAGCAGCCGCAAAGTATAACGCATCAATACAGAAACTCCGGCATCTTCTGGGTTCTCTAAACGCTGATAAAGAACAGAAAACGCTGTCAAGCCAAAATATGCTTCTGTTTTACCGCCGCCAGTGGGAAACCATATAAGG
This sequence comes from uncultured Pseudobdellovibrionaceae bacterium, assembly GCA_964384335.1. Classification (GTDB taxonomy): domain Bacteria; phylum Pseudomonadota; class Alphaproteobacteria; order Micavibrionales; family Micavibrionaceae; genus JAUICS01. Next base: position 6,769 of record CAYLKN010000034.1, on the reverse strand, counting down.
TCAACAATCTCCCGGTCAGATGAGTGTTTAAGGACAGTTGATTTTAGAGATAACAGCAAGAAGGTTATCTGAAATGGACGCCATTTTCCTTTTTCTGGCATTTCTTTTTTTAAAACAGAGTCTGTATCTTCAAACTTCTCGCCTGGAAAAAACCAGCGCTTTGTATTTTCATCTTGTTGAATTTCACGCTTATTGTCTGAAAAACGTTTTTGTTGGATCAAGATTGCTTTGTTTGCAAGGCGGAAAGCTATTCGTGCATTCTTGTCTTCTTCCAAAAAGCGCCTCCCTTCTTTCATACGAACCAGGCATTCTTCACACAAATCGAGATTTTTCTGGGCCGCAGCGTGGTGATAATCAGGTAAATCAGATGCTTTCTTGCGTTTTGTATTGATCCATGTTTCATACCTTTCCAGCAATTCATCTATTGCCACAAAACCTTTTGCCTCTTCACCGAATCCTGCAAGATCAGCCATGCTCACACTAATGGATTCACCATTTTCACGCATAAGTTCTGGCGTAATGCTATATATTTCATATTCAGGAAAAGCAGTGCTCCAAATCTTAGACACCAGACCATTTTGTGCATTTTCCGGCCAGCCGGCGGAACAACCGTGGCCTACACAATAAGTCTCATAGTTTCTGTAGAGTAAATCTAAAGATTTCTCTTCCATATCATCTGTATTATGTCCTGCTTGCGGGTAAGCAGATATACACAGAGATGTCTCAACGCTTAATTTCGCCTGAAATACCGCCCGTTCATCGTTTTTAAGCTTTTTACCATCTGCATACACGGGCGTTTCATTGATAGCGCTTAATGTGACAAGTATGCCTTTTCCTTTATAGGTCCGTACAAAAACTTTTACATTTATGGAAGTGCCTTGCATGTTTCCAGAAAGTACGATGAGCGAAGGCTCACGCTGAGAAAATAGTTCACTTAATAGCTTTTCGGCTTCAAGTTTAATAGGAATTCTGTTCCATACTCTAGGCTCACTTTCCTTATAAACACCGCCTGTAAATGTAAACTTTATTTTACTTTCTGGCTTTGCATCCTGTTCAGAAATGAAGAAGCTAATGGCCATGCTTGCAGGGCGTTGGATTCCAGAAAAAGCCAAATCTGAAAGTCCCGCATCCGACTGCTCTTCATCAGAGTACCGCTGTGATATTTTAGAAAGGCTTTTTTCTGTATCCTTACTTATAATCTTGGAAGTATCTTCCATATTCTGTGGCATTTCAGCAGTAGACGAAGCGTTTTCCTCAAGCTCTTCGACTTCCTTTGTAGTCTCAGGCTTAGGATAAAGAATACCGACCTTGTATCTCTGCAATGGTGCTTCAGTACTCAAGGTTTCATTTATAAAATCGGTGCTGTCTATGCCGTTATCAGGTCCAACAAGTTCCAACCGTATTGTTTCAATGAGTTTCTCCCTGGCTTCCGCGTAGGAAACGGGCTCTTTTAATGTTTTATTTTCTATTGTCGGCTCAGGCTGCATCTGAATACATCTCTATGGTTAAATCGTTTATTACTTCTTCATGGACTAATAGTGTCAAACGCCCGGTTGCACGCGTAGAGGCAATATATAGCAATTCTGGCAGATTTTTTTGTTCGGCGTTATCAACATCTGTGATAATAATGCCAAATCTTTCTAATCCTTTAAAACGTCTTACAGTGGTACAAACTAAACCATTATCAAATCTTCCATCGGAAATGTTAGCCATTGGTTTAGTAGAAAACATATCGATAAGAATCTGGACAGCGTTTCCGTTGACCTTGCAAGACAACACGGCCGTTTCTTCCAGGCTAATTCCATCGGTTTTATAAGCACTTATAGTTTGCAAGAGCAGACCCGTTTGTTCTTCATGCTCTTTATAAGTAAATATCTCTGGTTCAATCCCATCATCCCGGCGCAAGTAAGATTTATATTTCACCACGCCATTAGTAAAACCGCTCCCCAGACAAGCCACGCGCGGAGTGTTTCTACAATTTTTATCTAAAGGAAACAGCACAAGATCGTAAATCCATCCTTCTTTCAGTTCCTTCAATGTAATCTCGGATTTTTGAACTGCCTGCGCATCAAAATCTCCAAAGAGCATTACCTTTCCTTTAGCCAAACCTCCCTTAACCGTACTGTCCAAGAAATCTATAAAATCCAAGCTCATAAAGTCCTGAGCTTCATCAACCACCACTGTATCGTAAAAATCTTCTTTTTCTAAAGTCGCCACCTTAGCTGCTTGAGGCAACTCGTGATCCCAGAAATCATTGCTGTTTTTAGGAGATATTCTTGCCGTTTTGAGCATAAAGCTGCTAACAGTGCCACACTGCACACAGTCACCTAAAGGCTTTACGTCTTGTTTTATCTGATTGCCCAGCATTTCATTGTAACAAAGCAATAAGACACGATTTCCTGCTTCTGCTTCTCTACGGGCAATTTCAATAGCCAAAAAAGTCTTTCCTGTACCAGCAGGCCCGTTATAAGCAATGCGATCATTGACCTCGGCGAAGTCTAATGCAGCAAATTGCTCTTCTGTATATTTTTTAATTTCTTCAAAGGCACGTTTTTTACGGGATGCGGGACTTTCAAAATATTCGAATTCTGGTCGCAAAATGGTAATGAGCTTGTTGATCTCGCCTGCTTCAGGCTGGTTTTTTTCTCTTTTAAGCCATGCTCCTGCACCTGTATTCTCAAGATGCTTCCTGCCTGATTTCAGAGCATTAATGATAGATAAAGCTATACTATCCCGGTCGATTTTGGCTTTATCTATAACCTGCCAAGCATGCCATTCAATAGGCTTGTCCTGAAAACTAACATGCGTAAAAGCAACTGCAGAAAAAAATGGGACTTTGGACTTAGGGCCAATTTGTTTTCTTATGAATTCTAATATTGAATGCTTTGCATTTTCTGCTTGCTTAAATGGCCCCCTGTAATCAGGCTCCGGCTTACTGCCATAAAACCATGCACCTTCATCTCTCCGTAAGCTCCGGCATGCTTTAACCTCTAAACATAACGCTCCCAACCCAGGAACGAAAATAACAAAATCTGCTTCACCACTGACCTGAGATATGTGTTTGGCGATATCAAGAGAATGAAGCACAACCCAATCAGCAGCCTCTGGCGCAGTCTTTAAGGCATTAAAAACTTCAATTTCTCCATCACTTAATGTGCTGGCTGATATGGATGGCGGTATCATTTTAGCCATAGAGCGCCTCAATATTCTTTAACTTGCCAACCTCTACATACGGAACGGTAAGTGTTTCATCCAAAACACTTTTAAACATATAAACCCCTAATTTTCCACCAGAATCTCCTTCTGCGCTGTATATTTTATAGCCATCATCAAAAATGCTATTAAGATTTTTATCATTCTCAATAAGACCGCGCAGTTCCCTACTTATTTGGTGGCCAGCCCTTCTGTGGGCGCGGCGGATTAAATTCATACGTTTGATTATCTCATCTGCTTGATCTCCCAGATCTAAATATTGAAGCAAAATGCGAAAATCATTATCGCTATCAGGGCGGATAAGTCCTGGCGCAACCCAATTTCTTAGATTTTGATGCGAAGAAGCAGTTGAACAACCTTCCCGGCTTAGAAAGTAGGAAACCTCTGCAATGCCAATTGAGTTTATTACTATTCTAAGAGCTGTCTTCCATTGGCTTTGGCTATTCCGCAATTCATCTGTTCTTTCTCCCATAATTTTATTAGCTGTTTCTGCGACATAATCACCGCCGCCTCTTTCTCTCAGAAGGATTGCTGTGTTTTCATCAAATTCTGCTATAAGGACTTTTTTAGCCGCTGGTTCTTTATCTAAATTCAAAAGGCAATGGTGCGTATAATTTTCGTCGGCAGGTAAAAAAACAAATTTTCCTTTGCGCAAAATAACAATTCTGCACTCAGCGTCTTCATAAGAATTATCTGTATAATTACTTTTATACTGCTGAAACATTTCTGTGGTGAAGTTTGATACAGGATCATCCAGTTCAATTTCCGTATAATCTTCTTTGCTTACCGGCAGGGGAGGTTTTTCTTTAATTTGCAATGTCGGTGCAATCATCGGTACTGCCTGTCCATAGATTTCTTGAACTGGCTTTATGTAGTCTAGAAACCAAACATATCTAACAGAATATAGTTCTTTATACATTGGTGCCCAAAAAGAGTGCAGGGGAAAATATTTAGCGCAACCACAATAAATACCTTTTGTGTAGGAATTCTCAGGGATTGAATTCGCGGGATTAATGCAAATGTTGACACCATAATTTTCACACATCTCTACAACAGCTTGTGTACAATCCGGGTTTATCAAAACCAAGCAGGCATCTTTAAAACCTATTCGCTCTTCGATTTTCTCCAATAATGGGTTGTCCTGGCAGACTTCCAATGAGCCTATTAATTCCAGAATACCTTCTAATATTTCAGACTGGCCTGGATATGATTGGATAACTTTGCTTGCATTGCTCTTTATTTTTTCCATCCTTTCATCCCGGTAAAAATAGGGCGAGTTCAGAAACAAAGGACAATTAGCGTACTCAAAAGCTAAATAATTTAGAAGCATTCTTAAATTTTCTGCATAGCGGTCATGCTCTCCGGCTTCCCGCAAGAAAGAATCCAAACGGAACTTTTGCTGAAAAAAAGAAAAAAGCTCATTGTGAAACGTTAAATAGCACTCAACATTCCTGCTTTTCAGCTTCTCATATCTCGAATTTATGTCAGAAACGGTAATCATGCCACAGCCTCCCTGTAGCCAGAATAAATGACATTTCTTGGAATTATAATTCCATCACCGGATAATTCCCCACCGCGCTTGGCGTAGCCCTGATTATATATTTGAATAAGGTGGTCGAGATTCCGGTCCGCAAAATCAGCAAGCAAAACGTGGCTAGCGTTGGGATAGTAATGCTGATGCTTCAAATAGCTTGAGGCATCCCTAAATATCACAAATTTTGCTGTACTTGGTTGACATCTAAATTCTGGATCATGTCTGTAGCTTGATACAATACGTGCAAAAGGAGGTTCCTTAGGTTTTAGAAAATGATCTGCACGAAGCAAATCATTAAAATTTCCTATTTGCCCCGGTTTAACTGCAGAGTGAATTTGAATATTCAGCAGTTCTCTTTCTAACTCTGAATATTGTCCCACCAGCCAAATGCTATCCAACATAGACGAAATATCGCCTATGTTCTCTGGCCCGTATATAATCTTGGCAAAAGTTGCTATGCCAGAAAGGCGCTTTCCTACCTCTTTTTCATTATTTTCACTGTTGCGCGATACAACAGAGACACGGTTAAACTGGTGAGGCAGGAGAATATGCGTATCTCCCAGCTTGCTATGGCTTTTGTATCTTATCTTTACACATTCTAAACCATGGTGAAATTCCATGCCTTCAAAGACCGCATTTAAAGGGCCTTCATTAGACCTGTAAATTACACCGCTGCCTTCCGGCAGTCGCTTGAAAAAATCGACAGACAGATGGTCTGCATTTTCTTGATGAAATTTTGAATACATGTAGCCAAAAGCGATTAAAGGAGCAGCCAAATCAATTAAAGGAAGAATAATTAGCCTTTTCGTTTTTGATTTTTCTTGAGCGCACTTCTCTCCCACTTCAAACAAGAAATTGGCCCAGCACAAATCACCCGGCGGCACATCTTGCGCCAACCCTCCAAAATGCATCAACTCTGAAAACTTTGATGGCATCATAGCTTTTTCCAATCGTTTAATGACATTATTGGAAAAAAGCCCTGTTTACTACCAAGGATGGTAAAAAGCTCAACAGGCAACCAAATACACAAAAACAGCCCGGTGGCAGCTTCCACCCGGCTTCGTATCGGTTTTCCCGCAAAAATGTAAATAAAGTTGCCTGTTAAGGCAAAATATAAAGCTAAAAAATGTATTGGTCAAATTATTTATACTTCTTGACTCGGCGGTAAAAATTTGACATCTTATATACAGGATTAAATTGCGTCTTGAAAAAGTAAGTGGCCTAAAAGCCGCTTTTTTTGTGGGCGAAAATCCGCTGAGAATTGACAAGCAGCATTCAATTTGACATCCTGTATACAGGCTTAATTTGTGCCTGAATTTTGAAAACCCGCCAAAAAAACGGCGGTTTTTTTATGTCTGAACTTTGAAATCCAGTTTGCCCCCGCAGCCGGTTTAACCGCCGCTGCGGTTTTTTTATTGGGGTAATTGAAAGTGTGTTTTTTTAACTAGCAACAGAAAGGCTAAAAAAATGTCAAATTTTGTTTATACGGATCAAGGCTTTGTAAATTTAGACAAAGTTGAAATCGTTAGGATTGGTAGAAGCGAATATCATCTCGTAATCAATAATGAGGTGGTTGGTTCAACAAAGGATTTTGAGGCCCAAATCGTGTTTGCTATCCCTGTCGAAGAAAACTGGGAATGCCTCCATATAGAAGATGATGAAGATGGCAGCCTTCCTATCGAACCTGTCATTGCCTGGGGATTTACTGTTTTAGGAAATTGTGTGCCTGTTACACCTGTTTGTACCGAAGGCGTTCACGAGAATTATTTACTCCGTAAATCAGGTGACCCAAGGGTTTACGAACCGCAGAATGGCGCTTTTGAAAAAGTCTCGGCTTGGGTTAAAGGGCGTTATGGGCCACCTATCCCACGAGTTACAACCTAAAACCAACATCACTCGCCCCCGGCCGTCACTGGCCGGGGGTTTTTATTTTTATTTATACAGGATATTTGCATGACAGAAGACGGAAAGACTTCTCTTAAAAGAGCCTTCGCCAGTGCCCCGTCTTTGACGGAAGAGCTT
>CAYLKN010000033.1:5640-19995 GCA_964384335.1 uncultured Pseudobdellovibrionaceae bacterium | reverse complement strand
CGATACCTCCTTGCTCATGGGCGATATCGGACAATCACATACCGGACATTTAACGGGGTAACTAATCGGACATATCACGTGTTAGTGACAGAAAATGGCTATTTATCTTGCATTAAAGGCCAAAAATTCCTAAAATAGTAATATGATTAAGTTTCACAGCTTAAAAATAAAGGAAAGGGAGACAAGCCATTAAGCTTTCCTTACTGATTACTTTTTTCCCGATTAAAAAATCTATCTCAGATATGAGTCTAAAATGGAAGTGCCTTTCACTTGGCGCATTCATGAACGTATTTTTCTTAATTTTAGAAAGGAGAGTAAAATCATTAGCGTAAACGGCTTTGTCGATATTGACACCCCATTAAAGCTTAAAGACTTTATAGTCAAAAGCTTAACAGAAGATAAAATTGAAGACCTTGAAGTCATTAATCTTCACGAACAAACCTCAATTCTTGCCGATTATATGATAATCGGATCCGGAAGATCATCCCGACAGGTTATAAGCATCACTGAAAAACTGGTCCATAAACTCAACCTTGCAGGCCTTAAAAACATTACAACCGAAGGCACATCTAATGGTGACTGGGTTGTAACAGATGCCGGCGACGTTATTATTCATATATTCCGTCCGGAAGTCCGCGATTTTTATAATATCGAAAAAATGTGGCGTCCACACAATGCATTTGAGGTTGTGAGTAACAATTCACTTTTCGGATAATTAGATCTGTAATCCAGCCATAATTGCTTTTGGACATTTGTTATGATTCGCACCAAATTACTTGCCGCGGGTAAAATCAGGCGTTCAGATTTTTATGATTTACAGAATTTTTATTTAAAGAGACTTTCCCCTAAGCCGGACATTATAGAAATTGATATTAAGTCTTCTTTCACGGTATCAGCTGTTACAGAGGCTTATGAAGCCGTTATAAAATCTGATCACCCTCTTATTCTATGCGATGAACAAGGGCAGAACCTAAATAGTGAGCAATTCGCGCATGACTTGAAAAAGCTTGCGGAAACTTCCGGCAAACAGATACAGTTTGTAATTGGTGAGGCAAACGGAATACCGGAAAAAATAAAAAATATGAGTGTTAAAAAAATAAGTTTCGGGCGGATGACCTGGCCGCATCTTATGGCTAGAATACTTCTCATGGAACAGCTTTACCGTGCACAAACAATACTGGAAAATCACCCATATCACAGGGCTTAAGATGTTTTTGACGACAATGCACAGGTCTGGAAAATTCCTATTTCTTTTCGTGATTATCATCATGGCTTTTCACTGGAGTGCCGTACAGGCTGAAAACACCCCCAAGCCGCCTTCTTCGCCCGACAAACAACTTGATATGTTAAAACGTTCTATTGAAGAAAAAAGAAAGCTGTCTTCGCAGCTGAATGAACAGATAATGGAAGAGGAAAGCAAGCTTAAAGACCTCAAACAATCCTTACTTGGCGTCTCCGGAGCAATTCAGCTTGCGGAAAGAAAGCTGATCGATATTGAAAGTGACATTGAAAGAAAAAGGGCCCGTTATGAAGACCTTGAAAAAGAACTGGAAAACGATAAACGAAAAATAGCACGACTGGTAATGGCGCTTGTCAGACTTGGTCAGGTGCCGCCGGAAGCTGTCATACTGCGCCCGGAATTGCCGATCAAGGCAATGCAAAGCAGTTTGTTAATGAGATCTGCCCTGCCCTCCATTCTTGAAGAAGCAAACGTACTTTCAGAAAAACTTGATGAAATCGCCTATATTGAAAAATCGCTAAAAAAGCAAAAAGAGTCCGCACTTCGGAAGAAAACCTCACTTGATGAAAAACACACCCGGCTTCGCAGTCTTTTAAGCCAGAGAGAGACGATAATTGCCCAACGCCTCTCTGAGCGTCAGGTGGTGCAGGATCATATCTCGAATATGGCTGACAAGGCTGAAGATCTGGAAGATTTAATTTCAAAACTTGAAAATGAAAAACGTATAAGGACATTAAATCTCTCGCGAAAAGCAGTGCGGAATTTTCATCAAACGCCTGTACCAAAAACGTCTGGCGTAAAAATTCCTGTGTCCGGCATTGTCCGCGTCCGCTATGGGGATACGAACGAGATCGGAGCACCCAGTCAAGGAATAAAATTTGAAGGCCGTAGCGGTAGTCTCGTTGTTGCACCGATAAGCGGTATAGTGAGATTTGCAGATGACTTCGGCAAATTCGGCAAAGTTGTTATCCTTGAACATGAGGATGATTATTTTAGTCTTATTGCAGGATTTGAAAAAATTGATACTGTAGTCGGGCAGAAAGTGATTGCAGGTGAGCCTGTGGGCCTTCTTGGAGGTGGCGGTACTGGCAATCAGAGATCAAAATTATATTATGAATTAAGACATAAGGGAAAAGCAGTTAATCCGGCAATTAAATTTGAGGATTTGAGTTAAATCAACACAGCAATCAAAGGCAGAGCAATCATGAATAACCATTTTAAAATTTCTTTCTATTTATTTTTATTTCCGTTTTGTCTTTCTCTTTTTATCCAGCCTGTTTTTTTTGCAGCCTCAAGCTTTGCCCAGGATCAGTCTGCAGACGAATTAAACACTGACCAGTCCGAATCTCTGACTGATTCCAGCAAAACCTATGAACAGCTTAATTTATTTGGCGATGTTTTTGAAAGGGTCAGAAGCAATTACGTTGAGGAACTGACAGATGAAAAGCTCATCCAGTATGCGATTAACGGAATGCTGACAAGCCTTGATCCTCACTCCGCCTATCTCGACAAAGATAATTTTGAGGATATGCGGGTCCAGACACGCGGTGAATTCGGTGGCCTTGGCATTGAAGTTACAATGGAAAACGGCTTCGTTAAAGTCGTTTCACCAATTGATGAAACACCGGCATACCGCGCCGGGGTCCAGGCCGGTGACCTTATAACACATCTTGATAACAAACCTGTTATGGGTATGACGCTCAGCGAAGCCGTGGATGAAATGCGCGGTAAAGTCGGGACAACTATCGAACTGACTATCAGGCGTGAAAACGTTGATGAGCCTTTGTACATTAAAATCACAAGAGATGTGATCCGGATTGAATCCGTAAGAAACCGGAAGATCGGCGACATCGGCTACATTCGTATCACCACCTTTAACCGGAATACAGAGGACGGTGTTAAGGATGCCGTCAAAGCACTGGAAGAGGAAATTGGAGAGGAAAATCTGATCGGATATGTCCTGGATTTAAGGAATAATCCGGGTGGTTTGCTGAACCAGGCTATTGCCGTTTCAGATGCATTTCTTGACCGTGGGGAGATTGTATCCACACGCGGACGGGATGAGCAAAATACAAAACGTGATAATGCAACAGAAGGAGATATTACGAACGGCAAACCTATGGTGGTTCTTATAAACGGCGGATCTGCATCCGCTTCGGAGATTGTCGCCGGAGCATTACAGGATCACAGGCGCGCAATCGTTCTCGGCACACAATCATTCGGAAAAGGGTCAGTTCAGACTGTTATGGCTTTACCTGGTCACGGCGCAATCCGTCTGACAACCGCGCGGTATTATACCCCTTCTGGACGCTCTATCCAGGCAAAAGGTATTGCCCCCGATATTACAGTCGAACCAGCCCGCATTGAAGAAGTTGATGGCAGCCGCAGATCAAGGGAGCAGGATCTTAAAGGTGCACTGGATGCGCCGGAAGAAGATAATGCAGAAAGTGAGGATCGTGACAGGGACTCAGACGCGGACAATGCGGAGGATACTGAAAACCCCTATTCCGTTGATGATTATCAGCTTTCAAGGGCGATTGATCTGTTGCGCGGGGTTTCGCTGTATAATATGAAGTCTATGCAGCAATGATCGTATAATCAGGTAAAGATACCTTGAAAAATGAATGAAAAAACAAACAATGAAGCTCCTTTCAACTGGTATCGGTTTTTAACGGAATTTCTTAAGTGTTTTGCATTTTTCATGGCTTTAACGGCATTAGTCGTAATCTGGATTCAGGTTCACGGTGGCAAGGCTCTCGAAAAGCAAAACGACGCTTTGCAGAGTTTTTCGTCACAGGTTGACTGGTCTGCAGTTCCAAAGAAAAAAGCAATTGAAACCGTTGAGAAAATTGAGGGCAAGCCGGTATCTCTGACACCTGCACCGGCAGAAGGACTTTTTGAAGTATCATCAGGGGGAACCTTACCAGTAATTTCAAGAACCGGCCTGACACCATTCGACGCATATAAACGTCCAGTTTCGTTTGAGGAGGATGCAGTCGAAAAGCCCAAAATTGCCCTCGGTTTAATGAATTTCTGCACATCACGGGAAAGTGCAGAACTGGCAACCCTGATACTTCCGGGATCCGTAAGTTTTATTGCCAATCCCTATTGTCCCGATCTTAATGAACAAATTAGCAAAGCCAGAGAAAACGGCCACGAAATATGGCTGGTTCTTCCAATGGAAACCACCGGATTTCCTCTTGATGATGAAGGCCCGGATGTGCTTCTCAAAACTTCCAGTCCTGAGAAAAACTACAGACGTCTGGTTAGAATTATGGAGACAGCTTCGGGTTATGTGGGGCTTTCAACTTCTCAGAACGCATATTTTACCTCTTCAAAAGCGGATTTTCATCCGGTTCTGGAAGAAATATACAAAAGAGGGCTTGGCTTTCTTGATACAAATCCACAATCCCCGGAATATCTGAAACGTCTTTCGTTAAGTTATGAGTCGCCTTTTCTTGCAAATAATGTATGGATTGATGAAAACGCAACCAATCGCTACATAACTGCAAATTTTAAAAAGATTGAAACATTTGCGCAGGCAAACGGATATGTAACCGCGCTTTTTCATCCTTATCCGAACTCAATTCAAATGGTTGCCGAGTGGATCAAATCCCTTGATAAGAAAGGATTTGTGACAATTCCCTTATCTGCAGTTGCGGGGTTTTAATGAAAAAACCCGTACCACATGATCTGCCATACCGTGACTGTGTGGGCATCGCCCTTTTCAACTATGAAGGCAGGGTCTTTGTAGGCGAACGCATTGATACCCCCGGTGCATGGCAGATGCCGCAGGGCGGTATCGATCCAGGAGAAAGTATTGAAGAGGCTGTTTTTAGAGAACTTGAAGAAGAGGTTGGAACAATCAATGCCACAATTTTAAGAATATCCGATCTTAAAACGCGCTATGATTTACCTGAATATCTGCTTCATAAACTTTGGGAAGGTAAATACAGAGGCCAGGAGCAGACATGGGTCGCCATGCGTTTTGAAGGCCAGGAGTCAGAAATCGACATCGAATATTTTTCCGAACCGGAATTCAGAGACTGGAAATGGGCAAAATTATCTGATTTGCTTGATCTTATTGTGCCCTTCAAAAGAGATACATATCAAAAAATTATAAAAGAATTCAGAGAATTCGGCGTCTGATTTTATGCTGGCTCATTCTGTTTTTAGCCTTTAAGCTTCACCGTCTATCAACTCATCCGGCTGTGTCGGGAAATCGTCCTTTGGCCCAAGCTTCTCACTGTCCCGCATAATCTGGGGCTCAGAGAATATATAATGATAAATCAGTTTGGAAAGGGATAACAGAGAATCTATATGCGTCCGTTCATATCCGTGCGATGCATCCAGCCCGAAACATACAAGCGCGGTTCGTATATCGTTACCGGCTGATATCGCCGAGGTTGCATCAGACTGATAATACCGGAATACATCCCGAACGTAAGGTATTTTGTTTTTTTTGCACAGGTCGATCATGGTATGTGTCAGGTGATAATCATATATGCCTCCGCGATCCCGCATTGCAATTATGACAGTGTCCTCACGCGAATTCTGCCCTGGTCCGACTGTGGAATTATCAATCGCAACCATTTGAGAGACGTCACCGTGCAGGACAGAAGACGCACCGGTTCCTTCTTCTTCAGAGATTGTAAACAGAGGGTGGCAATCTACAGGCAATGCTTGTCCGCTTTCTTTCACAGCTTTGATTGCAGCCAGCTTACACGCCACTCCTGCCTTATTATCAAGATGACGGGCGTTTATAAAACCGCTTGATGTCATTACGGGAGCCTGGTCCACCGCAACGTAATCACCAATATTAAAGCCAAGATCCTGCAATTCCTTTTTGCTGGTTGCTTTCTCGTCCACACGGATTTCAAGGTTATTCCAGGAAACAGGCTGTGTGTCGATCGCGTCGCCATAAATGTGCCCTGCTGCCTTGAGCGGCAATATTGTGCCTGTAAAAAAACCATCATCGCAGAATATACGTACTCTGGCCCCTTCCGCAAAACGGGGCGACCATGTACCGATAGAAACTATCGCAAGGCGGCCATTGTCTTTAAGTTCGCGAACCATCGCGCCAAGTGTATCAAGGTGGGTTACAACCGCCCTGTCCGGTGTTCTGAGTTCCCCTTCCAGTGTGGCACGAATTGCGCCTCTCCTTGTTAACTCATAAGGCACACCGATTTTATCGAGCTCTTCAGAAACATAGTGAACGATATGGTCTGTATATCCAGTCGGGCTGGCTATACTAAGCATTTCAAACAGTTTTTCTGTAAGATAATCCTGATCAATCTGTGGTGCTTTTGTCATCCAGTACCTATAATTTAGTGTTATCAAGTATTCTTAACATAGAAAACTAACATAAACACCCGCAGCGTAAACACAGAAAAACATGAAGTAAAACAGCGCACGGCCATTCCAGAGTAATCGTCTGGGACTGTTTTAACAGCTAACCCATCTGTCCAGTATTTCGTCAACCAGATCATCCGCCGTAACACGGTGCTTAAAAGCCCTTTCCCCTAAAAGAATACGGTGACGAAGAACACTTTTGCATATTTCGTCCACTTCCTCCTTACCCACTTCCGACTTACCTTTGAGCCAGGTATGCGCACGGGCACATTTATCGAGTGCAAGAGACCCTCTCGGGCTTGGACCGCAGCGTATGAAGCTTTTGAGTTCGTAAGAAAATCTTTCCGGGAAACGCGCGGCAAAGATTATATCGACCATGTATTTTTCGATACGCTCAGGCACTTTTATTTGATAGATTTCTTCTCTTGCCTTGAATATCGTCTGTTGTTTTGTAATAGACCGGTTTGTCACCTTTTCGTTGATATCTTTTGCCTTCTTAACTTCCCCTTCAGGAGCTTTTTTTGCTTTTTCAGTTTTCTTCCGGTTTATTTCACCTTGCTCGTTCCTCACCAGTCTTATAATCTCCGCTTCCGCTTGCTCATTTGGATAATGGACAGAGACATGCATAAGAAAACGGTCCATCTGGGCTTCCGGGAGTGGGTGCGTTCCCTCCTGTTCAATCGGGTTCATCGTTGCCATAACCATAAAAAGAGCCGGCATTCCATAGGATACACCGCCAACAGTCACCTGACGCTCTTCCATGGCTTCAAGAAGAGAGTTCTGTGTTTTAGGCGGTGACCGGTTTACCTCATCCGCCAGAACAACATTGTTGAAAATAGGACCTTTCTCAAAATATTTTCTGCCTGTTTCCTCATCCAGAACATTGCTTCCTGAAATATCCGTACTTTTTAGATCGGGTGTAAACTGAACCCTGGCGAAAGTACCTTCTATGTTTTTTGCGAGGGCTTTAATCGCACGGGTCTTGGCAAGTCCTGGAAGACCTTCAACAAGGAGGTTACCGTCAGACAGAACGCCAACAACGATACGGTCAACGATCTCTTCCTGACCGATGATGTCTTTCTGCATATTTTCCTTAAGTTCAAGTATTTCTTTACGGACTGTCATGAAAATAACTATGATCTGTATCTATTAAGATACTGTAAATTCATAACGAAATACAGCGTAAGGAAAAAGAAAAAGGGCGGTAGTCATAAACCGCCCCTTCCTGATTAAGCCTTAGAGCGAAAAAGCTCAGTGCTTTTTCTTGCTCTCTATTGTTTTATTCGCGCTTCCGGAAATGGGGATCATACGCGGCTTCTTCTCATCCGGTATTTCTCTCTGCAGAGAAATAGTCAAGAGACCGTCTTTGAGATCCGCCCCTTGAATCTTTATGTGGTCTGCCAGGCGGAATGTACGCTCAAACGCTCTTGTTGCGATACCGCGATGAAGATATGTAGAGTCCTGGGACTCTTTATCCTTTTCCTGGATATGTCCAGTGACGATAAGTTTATCATCCTGTGCCGTAATATTCAGGTCGTCTTCCCCGAAACCGGCAACGGCCATGACGATGCGGTAGTCATCGTCACCCACTTTTTCTATATTGTAGGGGGGATAAGTAAATGAGCCTTCATCCCGGTCATCGAGAAGGGACTCGAACAGATCATTAAATCTGTCAAATCCGACACTTTTACTCATAAGTGGTGTGAATGAAACAAGGTTGTTCATTTTTAGCCTCCTTTTTTAAGCAAGGTTAATATTTACAACAAAACCCAACATTAGGCGTTTTGTATAAATAAATTATAGAACATAAGGAAAAAATTTCAAGATTTTTTTGGCACTCGGTGAATCAAAGTGCTACACGCTACCATCAGAGAATTTTATTCATACTCTCTCATCCTGGCTTCGTGCTTTGCTTTCCGCCCACTTACACGCTTGCGCCATAATCTGAAACTCGACGGTTTGAGATTCCGGCGCATGATGGCAATAACATCTTTCTCCTTAAGACCGGTGTCTCTTTCGATTGAATCAAATGAGGTAAAATCGGACCATGCACGTTCTATAATTTCACTGATTTCACTTTCTGATAGAGTGCGGCTCATGGTGGCTAATGCGTTGTTCCGGCCTTATATGGCGCGAGCGACTCTAAAGACACAACCTCCAATGCCTTTTCATGTGTGGCTTCAAGATCAACTTTCGGCGCCTTGCCGTCTTCAAGTGCCTCCTTCCAGCGGCCCGCGCACAGACACCATTTATCCCCTTCCTTAAGACCGGGAAACATAAATTCCGGCCGGGGTGTTGACAGATCGTTACCGCGTGACTTTGTGTACTGAAGAAATTCTCTGGTCATCACTGCGCAAACGACATGTAATCCCCTGTCGGTTTCATCCGTCTGGCAGTACCCGTTCCTGTAGTATCCTGTAACCGGGTCATTGCAACAGATCTGTAGCGGCGTTCCAAGTACGTTTTTATCAGTGTTTTTTAATTTTTCTTCTGTCATGTAATACCTTTTACTTTTATAAAATGCGATTTTTATAGAGTGTATTAAACCATTATCAAATTTTAAACGTATAGTGTTTTGGATTTATATTGGATAAGGAAAAACATGCCAACAAAATACAATGATCTTGATATTTTTATAGGGGCACGCCTTAAAAGACAACGGCAAAAACTTGGCATAAGCCAAAGTAACCTTGCAGAAAAACTCGAAGTTTCTCATCAGCTTATACAGAAGCAGGAGGCCGGACAAACGAGGATATCGGCCAGTATGCTTTATCAACTCGCATCATATTTAAACGTTTCCCCCGCCTATTTTTACGAGGGATATGTTCCAAGAGGCGATGTTTCAAAATCTCTCCCTGAAAAAGGCGATATTATTCGTAACAGTATAAAGACGGAATGGAATGTTCTGCTTATAGAAGACAACCCGGAGGATGAGATTCTTTTCCGCAAATGCGTGAAGGAGTTGGAAACATCCGAAAAACAAATAACAATTCATGTTGCACATGACAAAACCGAGGCTATTGATTTCCTGAGAAACAGGTCAGATAATGCCGGGCGCAAAATCATACCCGACCTTATATTTCTGGATCTTAATTTGCCGCGAATTGATGGGTTTACAATCCTGAAAGAAATAAAGCAGGATCGTGACCTTCGGTTTATACCGGTCATTATTTTAACAAACTCGGTGAATGCCGAAGAAATGCTTAAAAGTTACTATCATTTTTCCAGCGGTTATGTATGTAAATCCTTTGATTTGCACATTTTCAGGGAAAAAGTCGGACACATTCTGAATTACTGGACGAAGGCGGTTCTGACGCCTCAGAATTATTAGAGACCCGATCCTCCAGCCATTTTTTATTCGGAGCGTTTCGGAACAGTAAAGGTAAAAATACTGCCCTGCCCTTGTCCGGGCTCAACCCATATCCTTCCGTTCAATTTATCGACCAGTTTTCGGCATAAGGCAAGACCAATGCCGCTTCCATCTTTTTCTTTGAAATCCTTAATATGATCAAGCCGTATAAAAAGATCAAAAATTGAATCCTTAAAATCTTCCTCAATCCCTATACCGTTATCACGCACAACAAACATCCATTCCTTTTCGTTTTCCTGTGCCTCAATCCATACAGTCGGTATTTCGGACCGATTATATTTGATCCCGTTACTGACAAGATTTTGTACAAGTATCGCAAATTTTATACGGTCCGTAAAAATAACGGGTAAGTCTTTGAAAACAACTTTTGCGCCTGCCTCTGCAATCTGTGTCTGCAACCCTTCCTCAGTAATAAACCTGACCTCATCGTTAGTGTTTACTTTTTCAACAACCACCCCGGATTTCGACGCCTTAGCCAAAGTAAGCAGATGATCGATAAGGCTGGCCATACGAACCGATGCTCTTTTTATGATCTGCACGTTTTCATGCATCTCTTTATCGGTATTTTTTTCTTCAATAAGCTGGGCAAAGGAATGAATGCTGCGCAAAGGTTCTTTCAAATCATGCGCAACGATGTGGTTGTAACGCTCCATTTCCTTGTTAACCGATTCCAGTTTTTCAAGTGTGTTTGCAAGGGCATCTCTGGCATTTTTGATATCAGTATGAGATTTTTCAATATCCCGTTTCCATTGCCTGATATTGAAAAAAATGTAAGCCCATATAAGTAACAAAAGCCCCGCCAGAATAAGCATGGCTGCAATTTCAAGGTTCAGCTGCCGTGACTGATCCTTAAGCATCCGGCTAATATTGTGTTCAAGATTTTGCAGGAGCGTATGAATACCTTCCGCATATCTGTCTTTGGCATTTTCGTAATCTTCACCAAAGAGTAACCTGATCGCTCTGTCTCTTTCACCGTTGCGAACAAGCCTGAAAGCTTCATTTTCCATTCTGACAAGCTCGATATTGGCGTTCAGTGTTTTGTTTATGGTTTCGGTATCATATCCCGCCTGTACGGCCAGAACCGTAATATCTGCAATTGCCCTGTCAAGCTTGCTTTCGAAGGATCTGTAACGTGTCTCCCATGCCGTTCCGGATTCCGTATCGGTGGCATTGACACGAGAAGTCATGGTTAAGACTTCGTCGTAATAGATAATACGCGACCCAAGCCTGGCAATCTGCAAGTCACGCCTTGCAAACTCATTCATTGACAGGTAGGCGGAATGAAGAGCATACACCTGCCAACCAAGAAGGCAGACAGATAAAATAACGGCAATCGTTAAAAGTGAAGCAGGAAATCGGATAGTGTGAGACATAAGATTACCTTATGCCAAAATCAGGAATTATTTCCAAAGGCAAAATACTAAGAATAAAAAATTTAAGTTATATTTTTTCTATAAAACTGATCAAGCAAACGCATTCCATGATGTATAGGGGTAATCCTCCCAAATTTAGATGAGGTTTGCAGTAGACAGTTTTAAATTGGCGGCCTCTGCCAGTTCCATGGCTGGTGCGATGCCGCCGAGAGCCATATTAGGACGTTCATTGTTGTAAGTCCAGAGCCAGCTTGTTGCTACCATTTGTGCCTCCTCGATTGTTTCAAACTCATGCATATCCAGCCAAACACGTGTGCACAGTGCGGTTATATCGTTCGACACAGGCATTTTGCTTTATTTTTTAAAGGAATGCGAATGGCGATTTAACAACCCAAATCCTTAATCGCAATTAAAACAGCTTAAACAGTGGGCTAAACATTATATGGGATGATTATCCGGGGCATACCCTTCATAATTTAATCCAAACAAAAGTCTACAATATTTCTTTTTACCTTTTATCATTTCAGCTGCTCTGGGATCATGTTTAGCCAGATGCTGGCGAATTGAAGAAAAACAATAGGAGTGAACACATGCCGCCTTAACCTCTCCCCCTCTATTCGGATAGTCAAATTTGCCTGTTGTCACTATCACTATTGAGTTCGGCGGCGGGATATACATAGGCACAACATCTTTATTAAATCCTTCAATAACGATGCCTCCGTGTTCATTATCAGATACACGCACATCTGCATCATCTAGAAAAGGCGTTCCGAAATCTCCCCAACTCCCAGTAACATGAAAATAATTCTCAGGATCAGGATGATTTTGATTAAAAAACATATCCACATGAACTATAGGATGATCTAAACCAAAGGCATATTCGGGTCCAATTTTTTCTGTGCTGTCTACAGCTGATCCCGTTGAAAACCATGTCAATCTTTTTCGCATACCACCTCGGATTTGCTCAATGATATTAATAGGTACCTCGGAAATAATTTCTGAAATCTCATTTAACCCTTCAGTAGATAAACTTAAACTACTTCCTCTAGCCGCTTTTATTACGGCAGCTTGAAAATGGTTCTGGATACCGCTATACATTTTAGGGTATTTTTCAGGATTAAACATTACTGAAAAGTCCAGATTCCATTTGACAAGATCGAAAAGTTCACTTGCTTCACGGGGATACATTTCATCGCTTGGAGAAAAAATCGCTACATTTATTTTGCCAGCTTCAAAAAGGCTTAGTGCCTCTTTACCAAATTCATATGGATTATCGCCATAACAGAAATATGCATTTGATGGTATATTATCCGGACTAAGTGGATTAATGGCTACTAAACGAAAACCTTTGGGTTTTCGAGTTTGCTCCATATCACTAAAAGTTTCGGCAGGGCCTCTTCGACCGCTAGAGACAATAACATCTTGAGCTGATAAAAATTCTGCCGTTAGCATAAAATACAATTATTAACTTTATAGTAAGTTTGCAAGCATTTAATATAGAAACTGTCACGCTCAGCACTTATGAACTTTTGGATTTGCGTGAGACGGTTTACAACACGACAGGGGACACAATAAACACATTGTGCCATTCAATATCTGCATGATTTCTGTTTCGGTAAATTGTTTCTGTTTCATCGTAAAATCTCCTTCTCTTGATGATAGAAAATTCTACTCCAAAACACCGCTAAATTTCGTGGGGATTACCTTGGCTTTGAAATCTCTTCAAATAATTCAGCGTTTTTTAACTTTACTAAGAACAGGGGAATTAGTGAGAAAATAATTACAAGCGCCGATAGCATTAAAGGCGGATTCCAAAGTATATAAGCGTTAACAAACCAGCAAATATTACATATCATACTTAGAAAAAGTGATAAAACTGATAAATCCCGGCTGCTTCCTGTCCTCACGGTCTTTATAACTTGAGGCAGTAATATAAGCATGGCACTCAGGGATGCTATATACCCTGCAATAGAAGCTATCATATTTTTTTTACTGTGCTGTAATTTACCTCTTTAAGGTAGCAATTAGTTTTGCGAATGTCAATTATTATGGAAATCTATATTTTTGTCAGTTTTGTCCGGTTATTCCTTCATTGTTAAAAGGGAATCCATATCCGCATAATCCAGATGATTATCAAGATTCTGTTTCAGAATGAGTTTGCCTCTGTACGCTATACCAAAACCTGCATTTTTAAGCATGGCAAGATCGTTGGCGCCGTCACCGATGGCCATGGTCTCCTCTCTTTGCAAATGTCTCTCCTTTCTGTATGCCTCCAGAAGAGAAAGTTTTGTATTCTGATCAAGTACAGGGTCTGAAACATTTCCCGTTATGATGCCCCCGGCAACTTCTATTGAATTGCCGTGGTGTTCATGGAAACCGCATAATTCAGACACATAAGCGGTAAAGTAAGTAAAGCCCCCGGAAACAAGGACGCAGTAACAGCCGCGTTTCCTAAGGCCTTTAACAAGCTGCGCCGCACCGGGATTCAGCCGTATATTCGAGCGGATTTTTTCCAGAAGAGAAGCTGGCCGGCCTTTCAGCAGGGCAACTCTCTCCCGTATAGCCTGTTTGAAGTCGAGTTTTCCTTCCATTGATAATCTGGTGATATTTTTAACCTTTTCTCCTTTTCCTGCCTCTTCGGCAAGGTCATCAAGGGTCTCACCATCAACAATTGTTGAATCCATATCCGCCAGAAAAAGTTTCGGTGTTGCCTGTATTCTCCTCAATTGAAGAACATCAACAGAGTATACTGAAAGAATATTTCGTAAATTTTGTAAATCTGCTTGTATCAGAGGCTGATTAATGTCTATATTTTTTTTCAGTCTCTGGTTAAGCGGATATGGCAAATCAATTTGCGGCAAATCGCCTTTGGAAAGAAAAAACAAAGTAATGTCGCTCATATTTTACTCTCTGGTGAGATTTTACTCTCTGGTGAGAAATATCTTAGCATCCGTTTCCTGGCAGTATCTTTGAAACAAATGAGAAGGTTCAGAAAATGAATGCACAGTTTATAAAACCAC
>CAYLKN010000033.1:0-5540 GCA_964384335.1 uncultured Pseudobdellovibrionaceae bacterium | reverse complement strand
ATCTTTGAAACAAATGAGAAGGTTCAGAAAATGAATGCACAGTTTATAAAACCACAAACCAAACCCGACAACCCCAATTTTTCTTCAGGCCCATGTGCCAAAAGGCCGGGCTGGAGTATAAACGCTTTAGAAAACGCGCTTACCGGACGTTCTCACCGTGCGGGTCCCTGCAAAGAAAAGCTTCTGGAGGTTATTGATCTGCACAGGGATATTCTCCGCATTCCCTCCGACTACAAAATCGGTATTGTGCCCGCATCCGACACGGGCGCAGTGGAAATGGCCATGTGGTCGATGCTGGGCGCAAGAGGACTGGATATTGTTGCCTTTGAAAGCTTTTCAACAGACTGGCTTAAAGACGTAAACGATCATCTTAAACTTGAGAATGTAAATTATCATACTGCGGAGTACGGAAAGATTCCGGATCTTTCTGAGGTAAGTCCGGAAAACGACTGCGTTTTTGTCTGGAACGGCACAACATCGGGTGTAAGGGTTCCTGACGGAGACTGGATTTCTTCAGCCCGGAAAGGTATAACGATTTGTGATGCCACATCCGCCGTGTTCGCCTATGACATGCCATGGGAGAAACTTGATGTAACAACATGGTCGTGGCAAAAGGTTCTTGGCGGAGAGGCCGCACATGGCATGATCGTGCTTTCGCCGCGCGCGGTTGAGCGTCTGGAAAGCTTCAAGCCGGACAGACCTCTTCCAAAAATTTTCCGAATGACAAAGAGCGGAAAACTCAATGAAGGAATATTTAAAGGTGAAACAATTAATACCCCGTCTATGGTGGCTGTTGAGGACTGCCTCGATACGCTCAAATGGGTAAAGGAAATTGGCGGCCTGGATAAAACAATCGCAAGATGCCGTGCCAACCTCGCAGCGATCGAGGACTGGGTGGAGACGTCGGAATGGGCCGATTTTCTTTGTGAAGACATGACCAGTCGTTCATGCACATCGATATGCCTTATATTAAAGGAGTCATGGTTTACAAATTCTGATAACAAAAGCCAGGCCGGTATAATCAAACAGATGTGTGTGATGCTTGAAAATGAGGGTGTGGCTTATGACATCAAATCTTACAAATCCGCACCTAACGGGTTGCGCATATGGGGCGGCGCAACGATTGAGTATGAAAATATTCAAAGGCTTTTACCCTGGCTTGACTATGCCTATCAAAGTGTAAAGGCGGAGCATGCCGAAAAATCCGCCGCCGCATAATTTAAAAAAACCGGACCATAAAAACAATAAACCAGACTGAAACAGGAGTGTGTAATGCCAAAAGTTCTGATTGCCGACAAAATGTCACCTCTCGCCAAAGAAACATTTGAAAAGCGAGGTGTCGAAGCCGTTGAAAAAACGGGACTCAGCCCGCAAGAGCTAAAAGCCGAAATTCAGAAGTATGATGGCATTGCCGTACGATCCTCGTCTCAAATAACAGCCGAGATCCTGGATGCTGCATCCGATCTGAAGGTTATAGGACGCGCAGGTATCGGCGTCGATAACATTGACGTTCAGGCCGCAACGGCCGCCGGCGTCATTGTTATGAATACGCCTTTCGGCAATTCGATCACGACTGCGGAGCACGCCATTGCAATGATGATGTCTCTTGCGCGGCAAATTCCGCAAGCGAACGAATCAACACATAAGGGAAAATGGGAAAAGAAAAAATTCATGGGTGTTGAGCTTTACGGTAAAACGCTCGGCATTATCGGATGCGGCAATATCGGATCTATTGTTGCGAATCGCGCACTTGGCCTGAAAATGAACATCGTTGCCTTCGATCCTTATTTGACAGAAGACAAAGCGCATCAATTATCCGTTAAGCGTGTAAGTCTTGATGATCTTTTGGCTCAATCAGATTTTATTACCATGCATGTGCCGAAAAATGAAAAAACGGCAAATCTTTTAAATAAGGAAAAACTGGCAAAAACCAAAAAAGGCGTACGCATCGTAAACTGTGCAAGAGGCGGTATAATCGATGAGGAGGCATTGAAGGAATTTCTCGATAGCGGTCATGTGGCAGGTGCCGCGCTTGATGTTTTTGCAAAAGAACCTGCAACGCACAATATCCTCTTCAATCATCCGAATGTTATCTGTACACCGCATCTTGGTGCCTCAACCGAAGAGGCACAGGTTAACGTCGCCCTTCAGATTGCCGATCAGATGGCAGATTATCTTCTTACCGGTGCCGTTACAAACGCTCTGAACATGCCTTCAATTTCCGCAGAAGATGCCCCTAAACTGAAACCATATATGAAGCTGGCATCACAGCTTGGCAGCTTTGCCGGACAAATAACCGATCATGCTATCAGAGAGATGAAAGTAACCTATGAAGGCTCTGTCGCCGATCTGAACTTTAAGCCGCTTACGTCGATTATTACGGCCAGCCTGCTTAAGCCGCAGCTGGATACAGTTAACATGGTCAATGCTCTTCAGATCGCGCAAGACCGCAACATCACTATATCGGAAACTTCAACGGGGTCCTCAAAGGACTTTCGCAGTTTTATCAATGTCGAAGTTATAACTGAAAAACGGAAGCGCAACGTCACCGGGACCTTGTTTACAGGCAAGGAGCCCAGAATAGTCAATGTTGAGGATGTTCCGATCGAGGCGGCAATACTGGAGCACATGCTGTATATTCGGAATAACGACAAGCCCGGC
The DNA here is from genome assembly GCA_964384335.1 of uncultured Pseudobdellovibrionaceae bacterium. Classification (GTDB taxonomy): domain Bacteria; phylum Pseudomonadota; class Alphaproteobacteria; order Micavibrionales; family Micavibrionaceae; genus JAUICS01. Next base: position 2,879 of record CAYLKN010000033.1, on the reverse strand, counting down.
CTTATCGGTCAGGTGGGAACCATTCTGGGGGATGCAAACTGTAACATCGCCGATTTTCGACTGGGCCGCAAAGCCGATAGCGGCGAAGCTGTTGCCCTTATCTGTCTTGATAGTGCGCCGAATGATGAGATTATGAGCAAGTTGGAAAAACTGGACAACATAAAACAGATCAAGGTTCTGCATTTTGATCAAGTCAAGGAAAACGGCAAAAAAAGCAATGTTCAAAATCTTTCTGCGGCAGCGGCATAAGAAAAAAGAGTATTCAACTGACTGCTAAAAAAACGGTAATCTATCATTTGTGGTGAATGCGCCTGTTAATACTAACGTGCGGTGCTTTTCAAAAATTATAGAAAACTATTAGATAAGGTTCGATAAAAAATATATTTTTGATCAATAAAGGAGCATTTAATGACATTTACACTTGCGGAATATACATGGATTGACGGCGCAATTCCAACACGCACAATCCGTTCAAAGGCAAAAGCGGTTCAGGTCGGATCCAATCCGTCCATAGAGGATTTTCCCGAATGGAGTTATGACGGATCTTCAACAAATCAGGCTGCCGGAAGCGATTCAGACTGCATAATCAAGCCTGTTCAGTTTATCAAGGATCCTATTCGTGGTGACGGAAACTTTCTTGTAATGTGTGAAGTGTTTAATCCCGACGGTACACCGCACAGCTCAAACTCCCGCGCGCAGCTCCGTGAAGTTCTTGATGCCGGTGCGGACAAACTCGACTCATGGATCGGATTCGAGCAGGAATACACTCTTTTCGACGGATCCCGTCCTCTCGGCTGGCCTGAAAACGGATATCCGGGTCCACAGGGGCCATATTACTGCGGCGCGGGTGCGGAGAACATATTCGGCCGCGATATAGCGGAAGATCATGCCAGACTGTGTCTTGATACAGAGCTTATGTATTACGGAATGAATGCAGAAGTTATGCCCGGCCAGTGGGAATTCCAGGTCGGTTTCCGCGGTGATGAAAGGGAAACAGCCGAAGTTCTCAAGATTTGTGATCACATGTGGCTGGCCCGTTACCTGCTCCACCGTGTCGGTGAAAATTACGGCGTTACAGTATCTTTCGAAAACAAACCGATAAAAGGCGACTGGAACGGCGCAGGAATGCATACAAACTTCTCAACTGCGGATATGCGCAATCCTTCCGGCGGTATTCAGGCTATCCGGCAGGCTTGTGAAAATCTTGAGCAAAAACACGCTGAGCATATCGCCGTTTACGGTTTCGGATTACACGAAAGACTTCTTGGAACACATGAAACCTGCGATATCAATACGTTCAAGGTTGGCGATGCAGACCGCGGATGTTCGATCCGTATTCCAAAACCCGTATCCCAGAAAGGATATGGTTACTTTGAAGACCGCAGACCCGGCGCAAACGCCGATCCTTATCTTGTTGCTGCACGTCTGTGCTCGACAATTGCCGGTCTTGAAGAAAAGATTATGCAGTTCAGAAGCTGGCCCCGTGAACAGGATAACCTGGCCATCGCCGCCGAGTAATCATTACAAACTCCTAAAGCAAAAAACACCCGCCATCGCGCGGGTGTTTTTATTTGGAACATTTTCTTGAGCACCACTCAAACGAGGACAAGACAAATCAAGCCTATTTAAATATAATGAGGGTACAACTCAATTAGCCTAGTAAGCGATACCAGTGGCGATGTACAAAGCGGAAAGGAAATTCTGGGCAAGTTTATATGGTTAAGATGAGCCTGAAATCTTTCAGCCTTTAAAATCAGGTTGAAACTTTCTTCTAAATTATTTGATATTTTAAGCCGATTTCAATCTTTTCATTGATTGTTACATTCTTGGTTGTTAGTTAAAAGTGAAGTAGTAATTATCTTACTTAAAGTGCTTATAAATGTTTCATAATCTTTTTACTTTTGCCCCAGGAGAGCTAACAGGTTCTGCATTTTGGGCATGGATTTTACAAAGTCTTCTGTGTCAACACCAAAACAATAAAACTGAATTGGCACGGCTTGCAAAAAAAATACTAGCTTTCGTTGATATTGACCCCCAACAAATAACCGACGTAGATACAGAAGTGAAATGCGAAAAAGAGGGTCGTGCAGATATAGTTTTGTACGATCAAAACAAGAAACCATTCCTAATTATTGAAAACAAAGTCTGGAGCACACCAAACGCCGATGATATTAAAAAACAAATTGAACGATATGCTAAATCATTAAATCAACCCGATATCAAAATGCTTGCTATGTCCTGGCGTTATGACACAGAATGTTTGTGGGGTGAGGATTCCGAAATTAAGTTGCTAACCCTGAAAGACCAATGTGAATTACTTGAAGGAATCAACCACCCTATCGTTGAAGAATATGCATCACATGCGAAAATTATATTAGCGCAACGACAACAAGATTTAGAAAAAGTTAAAAAAGAATACCCAGTAAATGAAATAGTAAAATCTCCATCTGAACGTAATAAGAATAACCGAATATTGGATTACTACGATGTCCAATGGTGCTTTCTTAATATGATAACCAAAAATATAAAAGACATAAAATTATATAATGGAAATAGCAGAGGTCGCCCGTGGACCCAGGCTGGATTTAAAATAGACGGAAAGAGTTTCTTCTATCGTTTGGATAGAAGCAAAGAAGGTTTTTACTTGCGATTAAATTATTATACTCAGCAAAAACAAGATAAAACGGAATACATCAATAGATTAACCTCACTAAATCTGCCCAAACCAGATTGGTTAGAATGGAAGCCTTCATATCTTAAAGGAAAAGAAAGTACTTTATGGTATGCGTGGTTAAAAAATGTTGATATGCCAGTAAATGATTTCAAACCACAATTAGAAGAATTTCATAAAGAATTTATTAAAAAACTAGGTGCTTAGT
>CAYLKN010000032.1:0-23589 GCA_964384335.1 uncultured Pseudobdellovibrionaceae bacterium | reverse complement strand
GACACCCTGTTTTACAGGAATTCTTATCCCGCTGCTGCTTTGAAAAAGAAATGAATCGAAATCGTCGAACGGGGTTGTGATGTCATGCTCGTGAAACAGGCGGAAAAAATCGTCATAAAATTTCTGGTCATAGTCTGCAGACCATTTTGCAATAACTTTCTTATCGTCTGATCCGTCCTCGAATTCTTCAAGCTGATAACCGGGTCCGAGTGTAAACTGAAGATTGAGATCATCCCGTTCATAGGCCTGATAGCCAAGACCGGATGCCAGGGTAAGGCGGTAGTCCAGAAGGTCGATCTCATCCTGTTCTGCCCCGGCAGAGCTTGCCACAAACCATTTTTCAGAATAAAAGTAATCATGCGCAAGAGATAGGGATCTGTCATCAACAGTGATGTTTCCTTCTTCCTCCTGACGGTTATAATCCCCCTTTATTTCGGCCCTGTGCTTTGTCCAGCGGGCTTTTGCCGATGCATCGGCGTTTATGCCGTTCGTTTCCGAATTTCCGGTCCGCAAATTTCCGCCCAAATTAACATTACCTGACCAGAGGGCGCCCCATAACCCTGCTTTCTCTGGGCTTTCGTCCTGTCCGGCCTTTGATGTCGCCGGCGGTTCATCTGCCTCTTTCTTTTCTTGTGAATTGGCTTCCGGCCTGTACCCCTTTGCCTGAAAAACCGTTTTATCCTCTTTCCTCACAAGTAAAGTTTCGGCGTCCGGCGCACTGTCATTATAGTGTTTTCTCCCGGAAGAGGTACTAATACCCGCCAGTTTATTCCGGGGAATTTCAATGGTCCCATACTCGGTCATGACAGTGATCGTTTCTGTCTTCCTTTGTGTTTCGTGCGGCATGTGCACCACACCCGTAATCCGGTCACCGTTTTTAAGGTGAATGACACTGCGCCCCGCGGCGCTGGATTCAACCGAACACAGTAAGGATAATAAAAGACAGCAGAGAAATAATATTATTTTCATTTTTGCGATGTTTTGTTTTTTTTAAATTCGGGACCTTACCGGAAACCGAAAGACAACGCAAACCGCAACAAAAACAAATTTTTTTCAAACAATTGAATTCATATGGCGTCTTTCTATATGATTATCCAAAGGGTACAGGCTATGCATGTTTATTACGCTATAGGCTTTTCAAACGGGGACGGAGAGCGTGCCGTGAAAGACGCTTTAACCGTGGTACCCTCTTTCGCAGGTGAAGTGGAGGCCCGCACCTCCACACATGTTCTGAGCTGTCCCGAAGAAGGAACGATAGGCGTAATTACTCTGGAAATACCGGATGGCCGGGATGTCCTGGGCGATATATGGGGCCGGGCATACCCGCAGGCTTTTTTATCGGCTGCGGCCGCACGTCATTATTTTACTATTCTTGAGAGTAACGGCTATACCCTGTTCGAGCAGCAGGGCGGATCGGACGAATATCCGGATCCGGGTCAGCCACAGCATATCGAAGATGACATTCCCTTTCAGGAAGCCGCCGAAGCCGAAACCGATGATGCGGTTCAATCGGTATATAAGGAAAATCTCCGCCTGCCCTTTTCTCCCAAATTATGGGGCCAGCGGCAATCGGAAGGTCTCGCCTATGACTGGCGTGAAAACAGAGCCGAAGAGCATCAGGGTATTCCGGAACTCGATATCGAGTTTACGGTAAGGGCGGAAACCGAGGAGGAACTGAAAGCAAAGCTTCACGAGGCCAAACACTGGGAGTGGATGTACCGCAACCGGATGATGCCCGTGCATAAACGGAGCTTTACACTTTTGTTTCCGCATCTGCAGCCGGGCGGGACAACTGAAGGGAAATAAGGGCTACCCGAATGTTTTGTCTTCACAGTTCACTCAGGAACGTTTATCGTATTGAATAAAAAAGAAAGAAACGGCAACCATGGCGAAATTTACACTTCCGAGACATTCCCGCATCAAGGACGGCAAAGCCGTAGACGCTGCAAACGGCGCAGAGAAAAAGAAAACGTTTGATATTTACCGCTGGAACCCGGATGAGACCGAAAACCCGCGTATGGATCATTTTACCGTTGACCTTTCCAAATGCGGAACCATGGTTCTGGATGCCATTATCTATATCAAGAACGAGATTGACAGCACCCTGACATTTCGCCGATCCTGCCGTGAGGGAATATGCGGTTCATGCGCAATGAACATCGACGGGACGAATACGCTTGCCTGCCTGAAACCGATTGAAGAGGTAAAGGGCAATGTGCGCATCACGCCTTTACCGCACATGCCCGTGATTAAGGATCTGGTGCCGGATCAGACGCATGCCATTGCACAGCTGAACGCCATCGAACCGTGGATGAAAACGGAAAGTCCCGCTCCTGCCCGGGAACGACTGCAAAGCCCGGAGGATGCGGATTTACTGAACGGCGAAGACGGCCACGGACCTGCCGGATGCATTCTGTGTTTCTGCTGCTCAACATCCTGTCCCAGTTACTGGTGGAATTCCGACCGTTTTCTGGGGCCTGCAACCTTGATACAGGCTTATCGCTGGCTGGCGGACAGCAGGGATGAAGCGACCGGGGAACGGCTTGACCAGCTTGAAGATCCTTTCCGTCTTTACCGCTGCCATACCATCATGAACTGCACAAAAACATGCCCGAAAGGATTAAACCCGGCCAAATCCATTGCCGAGATCAAAAAGATGATGGTGGCCCGGAAGGCATAAAGGTTCTTAAGGCTTGTGCGGCCAGCATTCCCGCAACCGAACAAAGGCCGGTCAGAACGGTTCCCCAGGCCATATCGGCAATACTCACGGTCACCGGCCAGTTTTTTAAAGTCGCCCAGTTTGTTAAGTTATAGGTCGCGTAGGCAAAAAAGCCGAAAAGAAGCCCGTTTAAAAGGGACTGTTTCCAGCTATTGACCTCCAGCCCTGGCTTTACTGCAAAATACACAATGCCCGCGATATAAACCAGGTAAAAGGCGGCGGCCCCGACAAAGTTAATATTATCGGCCATAAGATGCTGCAGCCGGGTAAAATAGAAATCTTTCGCCACCACACCAAGCCACAGACCGTCGAGGATCAGAAAGACGAGAGCCGCCGCCGTGAATGCCGTACTGTATAGGATTAATGCCATTTCCACCTCACCTGTTTTTTACAAAATCATAATACATCATGCCTGGTTTAAAAATATTTATTCGCTACAATTCTCTTTACCTGAACCCTTATTATGCTATTTCCTAGGTAATGATTAATCTTACAACTCTTCCAAACGGTCTGCGCATTATTACTGATACTGTCAAAACAGTAGACAGCGTCGCCGTTGGCATATGGGCCGGTGCGGGCGCGCGGGACGAAGAAATTTCCAAACCCGGAATTGCACATCTGACAGAACACATGGTTTTTAAAGGAACAAAAAAACGGAGCGCACGGCAGATTGTGGAAAGCGTCGAGGATGCGGGCGGTGACATCAATGCCTATACGGGCCGCGAGGTTACGGCTTACTTTATTCACCTGCTTAAAGAAGATGTCGAAATGGCAGTCGATATTCTTGCCGACATTATTCAGCATTCGACTTTTGCCGAAGACGAACTGGAACGCGAGCGCGATGTCGTTTTGCAGGAAATCAGTATGGTCAATGACAATCCCGAAGAACTGACCTTTGATCTGTTCTTTGAAACTGCGTATCCGGGCCAGACCGCAGGTACCCCGATACTGGGTACGGACGAAAGCATAAGATCGGCTTCCCGTGAGGATATCATCACTTATACTCAAAATGTATATACGCCTCAGAATCTTATTATCTCAGCGGCCGGAAATATCGAACATGAAGATCTGGTGCGTTTGTGTGAAAAGCTTTTTGCCTTCCTTCCCGGAGACAAGGATAAAACCAGACATACGGCACTCTATACCGGTGGGGAGCTTCGTAAACCAAAGGAATGGGAACAAAGTCATCTCATTTTCGGTTTTTCGGGCGTACCGCGAACGGCGGAAAAGTATCATGCGGCACAGGCATTCGCATTCATTCTGGGCGGGGGGATGTCATCCCGCCTGTTTCAGGAGCTGCGGGAAAAACGGGGCCTTGTCTATTCCATTGAAGCGTTTCATACCTCCCTGTCCGACAGCGGCCTTTTCGGAATTTATACGGGAACCACACCGGATAACCTTCAGGAACTGGTGCCCGCCCTGACGGGCGAAATTGAGAACGTCCTTTCGGGGATTACTGATGCCGAGCTTGCCCGGGCCAAAAAACAGATGCGCACATCGCTCCTCATGAACAGGGAAAAAATGATGCACCGTGTAAATTATCAGGCCAAGAATCTGATTTATTTCGGATCTGCACCTGACATTGACGAGGATCAGAAAAAAATCGAAAGCCTTAACCGCGAGGAAATTATGAACTTTGGGCAGTCTTTGAGACAGTCACCGCTTACGCTCACCGCTCTGGGTCCGGTCTCCGGACTTCCGGATTACGATGATATCGCCGGACGTCTGGCTGAATAGGCGCTATTTTAAATTTCCGAAAAGAGATCTGATCGTAAAGTAAAGCACGACGCTGTTCAGCACATGCCAAAGGAAATGAGTACCCAGAGGAATGTAAGAACACAGAACCATATCAATACTTCGGAAAGTCAGGGACAGAATAAATGTTCCAAACGCGATGACAAGTGCAAGTCTTTGCTGCTTTTCCCGGACATAATGAAAAATTGCAAAACCGCCAAGATAGATGGCAGCCGGAGCGTAAGAGAGGGAATCATTCATTATTTCCCGCGGGACCTGCTCGAATATCGCAATGAGGGTAAAGAAACCCGCATACGCTGTACACAGTTTTAGAAAATCCATGCCGATAACTTTCCTGCTGTAAATTCCGATAAAGACAAGCTGGAACAGGAGGATCGGTATAACGTCGGCCGCCATAGCCCATCCTGTGGCAAAGGAATGAAACAGTCCGCTTCCGATACCGATGCATGCGAGTATTGCTGAAAGGATTACAGTCTCAAATGTTAAAGCGTTTGATTTCCGGGCATGGTACATGGCGAGCCCGGCGGCAATAAGGAAACATCCGTTTGTCAGGAAATTTACAGGCTCTGCCCAGAAACCGGGCCCGAGCCTTTCACAATAAATATCTATGTAATCATGGGGGTAATTATGCGTGTGATTATCCGACACGTTTTTTACGCCGCCTGACTGGTCTCATGCCGGGTAAGCTGGAGGAAGACATCTTCCAGATCACTTTCATCCGTGGATATGTCCGCAATGCGCAGACCTGAAACATTAACCGCATCGATCAGATCCTGCATTTCCGTCTCTTTGGGGGAGTAGCGGAATATCAGGGTCCGGCGGCCGGATTTTTCGGGGCTGAATTTGGTTAGGGAATTGGGTATCTGCTCAAACGGTTCGCTAAAACGGAAATGAATTTCCTTGTTCTCAATACGGTTAAGAATTGTTTCTTTGTCCTCACTGGCAATAACTTTGCCGTGATTTATGATAGCGATTTTATCACACAGCTGCTCCGCTTCCTCAAGGTAATGCGTGGTCAGGAGAATAGTTGTACCCTGCCTGTTCAGAGCCTGAACATTTTCCCAAAGCTGTTTACGCAGTTCAATATCGACACCGGCTGTCGGTTCGTCCAGGACAAGCACGGGCGGGGAGTGAACCATGGCCTTTGCCACCATAAGGCGCCGACGCATCCCTCCCGAAAGTGAGCGGGCATAGGCATTGGCCTTATCCTGCAGGCTCATCATTTCAAGGATTTCTTTTGTCCGTCTCTCCTTCTTTGGAACGCCGTAAAGTCCCGCCTGTATTTCCAGCATCTGGCCAGGACTGAAAAACGGGTCAAAATTAATTTCCTGAGGAACAATGCCAATTGCGGACCGGGCGTTGCGCGGATTTACATCAATGTCGAGATCCCATATTCTGACACTGCCGCTGCTTTTAATCACAAGACCGGCAAGAATGTTAATGATAGTGGATTTTCCGGCGCCGTTCGGGCCGAGAAGACCGAAAATCGAACCTTTTTTAATCTCCAGGTTTACATCCTCAAGTGCTTTTTTTTCCGGAGATTTTCCGGTTGCCTTATAGGTTTTGTTTAAATTCTGAATTTCAACAGCCAGATTGGACATGTGCTCAACATAGTTGTTTTTATGAAATAAACCAGCATGAATTCAAACATCTTAAAAAAAACGAGAGAATAATTCTCTCGTTTTTTCGTAACAGAGACTAATTAAGTTATTGCGGCAGAATAACCGCGTCAATGACATGAATAACGCCATTCGATGCTTTTACGTCAGCTTTTATGACATTTGCGTTATCGATCATAACTCCGCCATCACTTTTTTTGACGCTGGCCGCACTGCCCTGCAATGTCTCAACATCTGTTGTACCCTCCTGGATATCGCCAGCCATGACTTTGGATCCCAGGACGTGGTATGTCAAAACCGCTTTAAGCTGATCTTTGTTCTCAGGCTGAAGCAGACCTTCAACTGTGCCTTCAGGCAGTTTTGAGAACGCTTCGTTCGTCGGTGCAAATACGGTCAGATTTTCGCCGTTTTGAATTGTTTCAACGAGATTTGCCGCTTTCAGGGCTGTTACAAGCGTTGAAAATTGCTCATCTGCCAACGCAATTTCAACAATGTTTTTCTTCATGGCATGACTTTTATGAGAATAGTCTTTACCCATCTTATCCATTGCGGCCGCCGGAGCAATTCCCAGAGCCAGCACTGCTGCACATGATAAAATCATTTTTTTAACAAACATTTTTTTCTCCTTTTTTTTGTTTGGTTTCAATACGCAGGAAAATAATTATCGGTTTAATCAAAGGCGCACTTTTTTATGGGTCGTATAAGAAGACGATGTTTCGGGAGAGGTTATTTTCAGACACTTTTCCATGACATCATTGTTGTGGTCGCGGACAATGATTTCGGAGCGGAAAAGGGCATACAGCTCTGCCGCAGTAATCCCCAATACAATTGCGAGCCCAGCAAGCCACTGGCCTGTAAAAATGAAATAAATTCCCGTTAAAAAAACGGCCAGATTAATCCCGCCGCGAAGCCATTTGCCAAGATAGAAATGATGCAGACCGGCCAGAAAAAGAAAATTCAGGGTAGAATATGTATCGGGGTCTTTGAGTCTTGGCGTGCAAAGTTCGTAAAACGCCTTTTTCTGATCGGAATTCAGGCCTCTGACCTGAACACGCAGGTCTTCCTCCCGTTTATCGACTTCGCGTCCTGACAGCATAATTTTATTCGGCGTTTCTTCCAAGTGTTACAATGACGGCTTCCCGTTTCCAGAAAAGAAGAAAACGCTTGCTTTCAATAATCTGAAACACAACCTGCCAGTTGTCGGCAGCTTCCTGGTTTAATGTGGCCTCAAGCTTTTTCAGGGGAATGCCGGAAGCACCAAGAAAAATTGTTCCCAGTCCCCCTTCAACAATATAGATGACTTTATATTCGTTAAATTGTGTCATTACACTCTCCGTTGTTTTGGGTTTTCATGATTCTTTCCCGCTCGTGGCTTGTGTGTGGCCGACTTTTCCGACATGGATGCCTGTTCGTAATCACATGACGTCTGGATAATCAAAGTATAAAGCTTTTCCATGAATTCTGCCGAAAGTCCTTTTTGAACGCCTGTTTTCTTTGCATTTTCGAGAACTTCGTTCACCCGGTCCTGAAGCACGGCAGGGATGTTATGTCGGTATTTTATCTCTGAAACCTCATCAACCACTGAAAATCTTTCCGCCAGAAGAGAAATTATCTTCTGATCGAGATCATCTATACGCCTGCGGTGATCTTTCAGTATGTCCATGCGCGGTATTTAGGCAACTATGAAAACCGGAATGATATTTGCGTTGTCTCCTGCATATGGTATCTCTTTTATTAACGAATTAAAACCTTGGAAAGGAAAATTATGAACCGTAAGCAGCGCCGTACCCAAGCCGCCCAGAATAAAAATCCGGAAAATAAACAACCCGAAGAAAACTCTTCTGAAGAAAACTTTTCTGTTGATTACAAAGGACTTTTTGAACAGGGGAAAACATATTTTGAAGAGGGCGAAATTGACAAGGCTCTGGAAATATTCGCCGGGATCCTCAGGATAAAACCGGATTATGTGCCCGCAATCGAAGGCATGGGAATTGCCATGGCCCAGAAAGGTTTTCCGGAAAGGGCTATCCATTACTTCCGTCTTATTACCGAACACCACCCGGATTATGCGGTGGGTCACAGCAATTACGGTGAGGCTTTGATGCGCCTCGAATATTTTAAAGAGGCGGAAACACATATCGGCAAGGCCTGCGAGCTTGACCCGGATAACATCGAACACATTATGCAGAATGCGGAAATTCTTCTTGCGAAAGGAGATTTAGAAGGCTCTCGCAGTCTTGTTAAAAGGGCCATGGAAATGGATCCTGAAAAACTCGGGGCATACGTTAGTTATGTCGCGAATATGCATAAAGTTCAGGATGAGGAAGACCCATATTTTAAAAAACTGCATGAATTTGCCGGACAGTACGCCAAAGAAAGTGATAATGACGACGATGCCAGACACAAACTATCAATGGCCTATTCGGCCCTTGCAAAGTGTTACAACGATCTTGGCGAGTACGACAAAGCCTTTGATTATCAAAAACAATCAAGCGAAATACGGCGGAGCATGCTTGAATATAATGTTCATGAGACCAAAAAGGAATTTGACGAACTCAAAGCCTATTTCACATTCGATGTCTTTTTTAAGTATCAGACCCTTGGTTATAAAAGTAAAAAGCCGGTTTTTATAATGGGTATGCCCCGGTCGGGCACAACCCTGCTTGAGCAGATATTGCATTCCCATTCCCAGATTGTCGGTATCGGAGAATCATCAAAATTCCTGAGCATAGTGAGGGATCATGCCGTTATGCCAATGGAAAACGGCCAGCATTTCCCTTACAGCGAGTCCGGTCACGTTACCCAGGATCCCTACACACCGGAACAGATAGGTAAAGCCTATGTCGATTACATTGAGGAAAGGGCACCCGGCGCCCAGCGTGTGGTTAACAAGGCGATAACGAATGTTGCCTATTTCGGCGCCGCAAAGCTTTTTCTGCCCGATGCCTCATACGTTCATATCAAACGTAACCCTCTGGACAGTGCCATCTCGACATATTTCCAGAATTTCCGTTCTACAAGTCAGCCCTATTCTTACGACCTTTACGAACTTGGCCTTCAATACCGGTACTACAATGAGCTTTTCGAACATTGGGAACGCATTCTGCCGCCGGGATCCATGCTGACAATTACCTACGAGGATCTGGTAAACGATTTTGAAAAACAGGCGATGCGGGTTATCGACTACCTTGGACTTGAGTGGGAGGAAGCCTGCACCTTATTTTACAATACTGAGAAATATGTAAGAACCGCAAGTGTGACCCAGGTTCGGCAGCCCATATATAAAACGTCGCTTGATAAATGGCGGCGGTACAGAAAACATCTGAAACCTCTTGTTGAGGCACTTGGCGATTACGCGCCGGAAGACGCACGGAAAGAATACGGTCTTTTGTAATGAGGGTTAACCAAATACCTTCCATGTTCCTGGTAATCTTCTTAACGCTGTCAGGTTGCGCCGGGCAGAGTGCAGTGAAGCAGAGTACAGTGAATATGTCCCATACTCATACTGACCTGTCTTCATCTTTCCCGCAAACTTATCGGGAGGGTGATTCCAAAGCCGGCATTATGGCGGATAAGGCTACGCAGGCATGCTGGAAGCAATCCGGACACGAAGAGGCCATGACAACTGCGGAAATGCAGGCTTCTGCCTATAAAGTTATAGAGTGTCTGCACGACACGCTTGACACCATCATGGAAAAAATCGTCTTCAAAACACAATCCGGGGCGCGGGAAGACGTCAAGGCAACCCTGGTAAAGCTGCGTGAAAACCTGAATACCATCTTCTGGAATCTTCAGAACAGAAATGATAACTGCCCGTGCGGAACCATGGCCGGCGTCCTTAATATGCTTCAGACTGCGGAAATACTAAGCAAAATGATTGAGGAATTTTACAGCGTTGCCATTGAACTAGGACTTTACGACGATCAATAGCGTGGTCTAATAAGTCCCTGAGGCGGCAATATCTTGAGAGTAAGAGGTGGGTAACAAAATCCATTTGCGCCCCTGCGATTTCATTTTGCCGGCGATTGTCTCCGCGATATCGCCTGCGCCCCAGAAAACATCTCCGCGCACTGGGCCGCGAATTGCCCCTCCCGTATCTTGTGCAATCATAAGCCTGCGGATTGAACCTGTCACCTGCTCGACTGGTTCTATGTCAACCCAGACCGGGAAACCGTAGCTGTAAAGCCCGTGATCGACGGCAAGCGAACGTCGGGGTGTCAGGACAAGGCCTTCCGCTCCCACGGCCCCGTCAACATCGCGTTTCGTAAAGAAGATATAGGATGGATTGGTATGCAGTACCTCTTCCCGGATTTGGGGATTTTCGTCAAGCCAGTTGCGTATACTTTGAAGAGAGACATTTTTTGGATCAATGTTTTCACGTTTCGCCATTTCACGTCCGATGGCATAGTACCGATGGCCGTTATGCCCTGCAAAACCAACGCGCATGCTGCCTCCTTCGGTAAGGCGTATCACACCCGATCCCTGAATATGAAGGAAGAAAGCATCCAGCGGATCGTCCACCCAGGCAATGACATCCGCATTCTGTCCTGCCTCCCACGATACATCAATCGTGCGCCGGTCATCATAGGGCCTAAGCCGGCCTTCGCTTACACGCCCGGCAATACGCTCACCTCTTAAATCCTTTTTAAATTCTCCGAGATCAACCGTTACCAGATCATCCGGCCGTGCGTAAACCGGCGTCTGGTAAGGGCCGTGGCGCTCTCTCGAACCGTTCAGGGTCGGCTCATAATATCCTGTAAACAGACCATGCTTATCATTTTTTTTCAGGTCCGAGCTGACAGCAAAGGGCTGGAAATTATTTTCAAAAAACTCTCTGGCCGCCTCATCCGAGGTAATGTCCGCATTCAGGCCTTCACTGCAGACATCCCGGAAATGCGCGGCCTGAACCGTTTTGTTGCCAAAGCCGATTTTTCTGTCTGCACGGCCGGACCTTAGCCAGGTTTTTTCACACGATTTCAAAAATACGTGAAAAGCTTCAAGATGGTTGTCGTTTTCCCAGTCATTCAGGTTTAAAAAAGAGGATTTTTCCAGATAAGGGGCCGGTTTTTTGTCTTCTTTTTCCGTAACCGCACATGCAGAAAGGCAAATTCCAAGAAACCCTGTAAGAGCCATTCGGAATAAACTGTTTATCATTTTTTGTGCCGGGTATAACTTTTATTGTTGATTGCTTTCCGCATCACCGGAATCAGGGATTGGCGTCTTATCATGCTCTTCCGCCTCGTCATCGCGCGTTTCGTAAAGCAGCCATGCAGGATCACGGGATTTTAAATTGCGTCCGAACGTCCACACATCGTTCATTTCGAAAACCCGTTCCGGATCACCCGCAACTATTTCCCCGTTACTGTCTTTTGTGTAGGTAACTTCGTCCGCAGTAAAACGCAGGCGGATAAAGGCCATGTCTCCGCGTTTCCATGCTTTCAGAATTTCAAGCTGGCGCACCGCCTGAATTTCCGTTTCCATGGTCTCTTCCCGTTCCTCGCGTTTTGTAATTACCTGATTGAAACTTTCGAAAATCTCCTGTGTAAGAAGAGGTTTCAAAGTTTCCCTGTCCCCTTTTGCAAAGGCTTCCACAATCAAGGCAAAGGCCTCCTGTGCCCCGTTTGCAAAATGGTTTACATCAAAACTTTTGTCGGCCAGTGAAATCTGCATCAGGGAATCCTCTGCCGCCTTGTCCGCAAATTTCACATTTCCTGTCACATGGAATGCGGCTTTTTCCGGCTCCAGATCTTTCTGAGCCACATTACCTGTTACAATGCCGGGTTTTTCCGCACTCTCCGCAGGCTTTCCGTTTTCGCCAGTGGAAGGTGATAACGGATTGGGTCTTTGTCTTTCATCGCCGTGACGTGTACCAAGAACATTACGAAGCCAGAACAAAAGGACGATAACAATAATTCCATATATAATAATATCCGCGGGCACAAAAACTCCTAAATGTTAAAAAAACCCTGTTTTAAACTCTTATCACCATTAGTATTCAGATATAGAGCCTGTAAAGAACTTCAAGACCTTTAATCTTTATCTTTCACCCTTATTCTGACAAGATTAGCATACACTTGATGTCGTTAAAAAATTATTTACCTTGTATACAGTTTAGCACAAGAATTTAAACAGTTTTCGTATTTGTTATGAAGTTTATTCTCTACATACTCGCATTTTTGGTTATTCCTGTCGTTGAAGTCTGGCTTTTCCTGCATGTTCAGAAAGGTATCGGCATTGTCTGGCTGCTTGTAATTATGGTTTTGATGTCTGCGGGCGGGATTTTTCTGTTCCGGTTTATAGGACACAAGGCCATTTGGGAAATCTGGGACGATATGGACAAAGGCAAAGTCCCATTCAAAAAGACCCTCAACCGTTTTTTCATGCTTATCGGCAGTATCTTAATAATCGTTCCGGGGTTTTTTACCGCCTGTGCCGGACTTATTCTTATGTTGCCGCCAGTCCAGATTTTCCTTCGCAGCCAGCTTTTGAACTGGATAGAAAAACATCTGCAAAGCAATCTGGAACCGGAAGCATATGAGGCGCGTTATGATCATGACACGATCATAGATGTGGATTACAAGCGGCTGGATTAAAAAAATGCCTTATGCCTTAAAACTGAACACTGCACACTGTAAGCTGTAATTAATACACTGTAAAATAACGGCAGGATTTTAAATGACGAACGATGATAAACCCGGGACTTCAGTTAACACGCCGCAAAACGGCGCGTCAGAGGACAATATGGATATTAAAAAGGCAAAAAACACTTCTATTGCCATTCACGCCCAGTATGTAAAAGATATTTCCTTTGAAAATCCAAACGCCCCGCAGACGCTTAAAGCGGATCAGCAGCGCCCGAACATGGATATCAATATCAATCTGGACGCCAAAAAAATTGATGACCCGAATATTCCAGATCTTTACGAGGTATCTCTGATGCTTACAGCCTCGGCAAAAAATGATGAGCTTACGTTTTTTATAATCGAGATTTCTTACGGTATACTGGCTTCACTTTCGGATATTCCCGAGGCAAATCACCATCCTCTTCTGCTTATAGAAGTACCGAAACTCGGCTTTCCCTATGTTCGCCAGATTTTGTCAAACCTGACGGCACAGGGGGGGTATCCTCCGCTTTTGATTAATCCTGTTGATTTCGACACAATGTATATGGATCAGTTCGGAAAGAAAAACCAGACGTCTCCGGACAAACAGGAAAATAACAGTTAGCAAAGAATCGGAATAATCCTGAACTGGCCGGTTTTCCAGATTAGCAAAAGCAACATTCCTGATGTTTGGCTCCCGCGTTAATGT
Source organism: uncultured Pseudobdellovibrionaceae bacterium (assembly GCA_964384335.1). Taxonomy (GTDB): domain Bacteria; phylum Pseudomonadota; class Alphaproteobacteria; order Micavibrionales; family Micavibrionaceae; genus JAUICS01. The sequence continues at coordinate 10,185 of CAYLKN010000032.1, read as the reverse complement.
CCGTTTTGAAGAGGCGATGCTTAAAATTATAATCAGGCACGCACAAACAGAATGGTTCCGGTAATCTTTATTTTTCCTGCGTCTCAAGAGGCAAAAGGATGGATACTTTAGTGCCTACGTTCAATTGACTGTCCAGTTTCACGACACCCTGGTGTAATCTGACAATACGACGCACGAGTGACAGGCCAAGTCCTGTACCTGAGGATGGGGAAACCCCGTTTTTATATCTGTTCGCATTTCTAACCGTATTCCGTTCAAACGGCTCAAATATTCTTTCCTTATCCTCTTCTGAAATGCCGATGCCGGTGTCCTCGACTTCAAGCACAAGCGACCCGGCCTTCTTGCTGGCACTGAGCCTGATTTTACCATGGGCTGGCGTGTAGTTGATTGCATTCCGGATAAGATTCAAAAGGGCCTGTTTAAGCCTTCGTTTGTCGGCTGAGTATTTGCCAATGTTTTTCGGGCACGTCATGGTAATCTCTATGCCCGCCTGCCTTGCCCATTCCGTAACAAGATCTGCCAGCTCATCCATCATGTGCGCAACAGAGAATTCAGACAATTCAAGATCAAGCGTTCCGGCCTCTATACTCGCCAGATCAAGAATATTGTCTATGGTTTCTTTAAGGCGTATCCCGGCTTCTTTCATATTTCCCGTATATTCTTTCTGGCGGGTGTTAAGGGATCCGAAATATTCATAATCGAGCATATCCGTAAAGCCCATTATGGCGTTTAAAGGCGTGCGCAGCTGATACGATACATTGGCGAGAAAATCCAGTTTCAGTTTTTCGGCGGCTTCCAAAGCCGCGTTCTTCTCACGTAACGCTCTTTCAATTCTGACCTTATCGGTAACATCGACATAAGTCACCATAACGCCGCCATCAGGAAGCGGAACACAGGCATAGTCTATCAGGCTGTCATTTTTGAAAACAAGCCGCCCGCTGTTCACTTCCCTGTCCAGACCCTGCCTCAAAAGCACTTCGCGCAGATCCTGCCATTCGGATTTGTCGAACCGGGCAAGCATTTTCTCAATCATGTCGGTGATATGCGGCTCCGAATGCAGATCTTCAGGATACAATCCCCAGAGCTCACCAAATGCAGGGTTTGACAGCTTCATACGCCCGTCACCGCCGTACACCGCAACACCCTCGGTAAGGTTATCAAGAGTTTCCTTCTGAACGGCGATAAGCGTATTATAGGAGGATTCAAGTTCAAGCCGGCTTGTCACATCCTCAAAGGTCAGCATAATGCCTCCTCTTGGATGAGGTACCACCAGCATGCGCAGGGCACTCCCGTCCGGCAGATGCATCATTTCATCGTATGGGCTGATAAGATCTGTAAACATCTCGAGCCAGCTTTGTTTAAATTTTCGAAAATCTGCCTGCTCCGGAAGTTTTCTGGCTTCCCGCAGCTTCTCCATAATATCGCCAAGTTTCGGATGTTTATCCAGCCAGCTGGAGTCAAGATCCCAAAGAATTGCAAATGAAGAGTTATAAAATCTCAGACATTGATCCGGACCGAAGATCCCGATCGCAGTTTTCAGTCCCTCAAGAAGTGCTTGGTGCGCGCTTAAGGTGTGGCGGTGTTCAAGTTCCAGTTCTTCCTTGGATGTAAAGTCCTGCATAATGCCGAACGTGCCGACCGGATCCGCAAGCGGTTTTTCGAGTATATAGACATAACGCCTGTTCCCTTTCAAAACACAGTGGAAATACCCTCCCTGCTCCTTTCCGCTTTCCAGGGCTCTCTCCGAAAGAAAACGAACAGTTTTTTCCTCCCCTCCCAGTTTGGCAAGATCTCCAACCGGCGTAGCAAACAGCTCAATCTGTTCTGCCACCACTGAAGCCGGGGTCTGATCCAGCACATCGGCATAATAGCTGTTACACCAGAGAAGATCGCCCTGCGCATCCCTCATCCATGCCAAAAGCGGCATGTTATCCATGGCCTGCATGAATTTTTTCAGTTCGTATTCATACTCTTCTTTTTGGGAAATCAGAAACTGAATTTCCTGTTTCTGTTGCGATATATCCTTCGCCCAGATCACATAAAAAATGTCGTGCCCTTCCAGTGCGCTCCCCTTATTGCCGTAAAGCTCTACAACCTTGTCCGTTCTACGGAGACTGACTTCAATCCTGAACGGCGTTCCGGTTTGTTTCAGGTTCTGAAATTTATTTTCAAAAAGCGCGCTGTCCATCGTATCCAGATTTCTGGCCAAATCCTGAGTGGAATTAATTTCCTTAAGTTCCAGCGCTTCCAGAAATCCGGCACTATAGGCAATTGTTCCGTCTTCTCCAAAGCCGCAATACTCTCCAGGTATGGCTGAAAGAAAAGCTTCCAGGCGATCCACATTTGCCTTAAGTTCTGGTGCGCGAAAAAATGTCTTTATGAAGTCAATCACGAAAATCCTGTGCTTTTAACAGCGATAAACCGTTTTATTTTTACTGCATCATAAGATTACAATCTGGAATGCACTTCCTCAAGACACGATACGTATTTCCGTGAAGTGTTCCCTTGATTGCCGATAACAATTCATTACCTTATAACCGAAATCTAAAGTAAGGAAAAAGGAGAGTTATGGAATACCTTCACACAATGGTTCGCATATCAGACATTGAAAATTCGCTGGATTTTTACTGCAACAAGCTTGGTATGACCGAAATACGGCGTATGGACAATGACAAAGGCCGTTTTACTCTTATCTTTCTCGCGGCGCCCGCTGATGTTGAAAGGGCGAAAGAAAGCAAGGCCCCAATGCTTGAACTGACCTACAACTGGGATCCGGAAACTTACACGGGCGGACGGAATTTCGGACATCTGGCCTATCGCGTTGATAATATTTACGAGACTTGCCGGAAACTTACGGATCAGGGCGTGACCATTAACCGGCCTCCGCGGGACGGGCACATGGCGTTTATCAAATCTCCGGACGGCATCTCGATCGAGCTTTTACAGAAAGGCAGCGCACTCGAACCCCAAGAACCCTGGAAAAGCATGGACAACACTGGCACTTGGTAAAAGCTCTATTTTATTTGGTGAAATCCCAGTTTTCCCGGCCGATCATCGTATTCGGAAGATCACAATAGAAAGGATCCTGAGGGATGCAGTCGTGTCTTTGAAAAAAATCTATGTATTTTGGTATTCTCTGAATACGGCATGATATGCAATCATCTGCGTTATCGTTTAAAGCAAATTCAATCTGATATGCATTTGAGATCTGAAGGAAAATACAATTCGTTTCGCCTTTGCACAGGTTTATGAACTGAATTCCCTTTTCCATCCCCAGTTCCAGAAGAGCCAGGAGTGAGATATAGCGCTGATCCATTGTTTTAAGCTGGCCGTTCAGCGCAGGGATTGCATCCCGATAAAGTCCAAGGGCATAACGCCGGGCATCAGATTTACTCAATTGCCTTATATCTTTTGAACCTTTGTAGAATTTCCGGCTGATTCCGCATTTCGTCAGACCGGCCGTCGCATGTTCGTAAATCTCGCATCCTCCACGCGTTTTTAATACCGCCTCCCAGATCACCTCCAGATCATCTGTATTCTGCGCTGCCGGTTGTGCTGGAAACAGGAAAAGCAGACACGCAGAAACAAGCAGGGATACACAAAAGACTCTATAAAAGTTGGTATAAATAAAAAACGCTTTCATAAAAAAATTGTACACTACATTCACTGTGAAAATAAAAATTGCGTTTATCCGAAACGGGATTTTTATTTTGGCATTTATAACATTCTTTTCTATTGTGATTTCGTGACTGTGATATTCAGATATGTAATAACGGCTTTATCAAAGGCAGCATGGACAGTATGATCAAAACACTTTGGTTCATAATCAAGACGGGTTTTATAATCGCCGCCACAGTCTGGTTCGTAAAAAATCCAGGCTATGTCCGGCTTGACTGGCTGGACTACACAATAACCGCGCATATCGGTCTGGTTTTTCTCGTTACGATCCTCTTTTTATGGGTATTTTCCTATGTTGCCGGTTTCTGGTCCTTCATTATTAATTTCCCGAGTATCTGGCGACGGTATAAAACTGTAAACGGTTCCGTTGATGGAATGGATTTTTTGTCTAAAGGCTATGCCGCCCTTGCGGCGGGAAATTCCGATGCGGCTTTAAAAAATGCACAGAAGGCACGCTCCTTTTTCCCGGACACAATAAATCAAAGCCTCGTTGATCTGCTTGAAATGCAGGCGGCAAGAGATACCGGAAATATCAAAAAAAGAAACGAAGCCATGAAAAGACTCATGGAGTATGAAGACCAGTCGATTTTGGGATTGCGCGGTCAGATCAGGGATTATCTGGAAGAGGGGAAGATTGAGGAAAGTCTGGAGCTGGTCAGGGAAAAACTGAAAAACGCGAAAAGTAAAGAGTCGTTTCGGGAAATTTATTACCAGCTGTCGATATCGGCAGGAAGGTGGACCGATGCCCTGACAGTTCTTGAAAAAATGAAACCTTCATCCAGAATGCCCAAGGAGAGAATAAAATCCGACAAGGGCGCTTTGATGACCGTTACGGGAATTGAAAAACGGCAGAGCGGAAGTCTTCAGGAAGCCCGCGAAAAACTGGAAAACGCTGTTTCCATTGACGAGGGATTTATACCGGCAGCTCGAGAACTGGCCAGCCTTTACATCAAGGACGGCAGAATACAGCCCGCCAAAAGACTTTTGAAAAAAGCATGGCGAAAAAACCCTCACCCCGATTATGTGAGGCTTTGGGAAAGTCTTATGCCGACGGATAAAGGAAAAGACGGCAGGTATTCCGAAGGCGGTCATTTAAAATGGCTGAAAGGTATGGTGGACAATACCGATACCTCACCGGAGGCGCAGGAAGCTCTCGCCCACGCAGCCATTGAAGACGGTTTGTGGGGGCAGGCAAAATCGTATCTGCAAAAGCTTGAGGAAACTGCACCCTCCCGGAACCTTTACAGATTATGGATCGAACTGGAGCGCCAGTCAGGAAACGATTTTCAGAAAATCGGCAGTCTAATGGAAAAATCTGCACAGGCCCCTTACGGAAAAACATGGGTTTGCCGGGAAACAGGGCGAACCTATGCCGACTGGGAACCGGTCGCCAAGCCGCACGGAAGTTTTAACACCATTGTATGGGCAGATCCTGAAAATCTGATTTTCCTGCAAAACCACGGAATTTCCCTGCGCAACAGAATGATCGACAAATACCTTCCCCGTCAGGTTACAGAAAGCTGATAGATATTATCTGCGCAGCATTGGACCCAGAAGTAAAAATCCGCCCAGAAAACCACCGACATGCGCGGCCCACGCAACCGTTGACCCTCCCGGACCGCTGACAAAGCCAAGCGCAACGGATATGACAACCCACAGAATTATAAACGGCATTATACCGTGCCGTCCCATACTTCCCGACATTCCGCTTTTATGCATCATGACGAGAATGGCGGCGAATAGACCGCTTATACCCCCTGAAGCGCCAATTACGGGAATAACTGAAAACGGGTGAAATATGAAATGCGTCAACACACCGAAAACACCGCATAGTATATAAAGCATTATAAGTCTTTTGCCTCCAAGCCAGCGTTCCACCCCGGTTCCGAATGCAAGCAGCATGGCGGCATTCATAAGAAAGTGAAGCCACCCGCCGTGCAGCCACATATGGGTAAAAGGACCCAGAAAAGCCTGGACGCCCCATTCGTAAGCACCGGTATAAGTTCCGGGAATAAAGGCAAAATGCATCAGCGCCCATTGATATTGCCCCCTGTCAAGAAAGAAAAAAACGACAAGATGTACTGTCAGAAGACTCAGCAAAAGGTATTTTGTTACAGGCGGAATATTAAGAAGGGGTTCTTTTGTATGGGGATGTCTGGATGCCGTGTTTGATTTCATAAAGGAAAAAAAAGGCTCATTGCCTTGCGGCTTCGGGGCCGGTTTTTCTGGAGACCGGATTTTTCTGTCTTCATTTGTATGGTTTCTGCGTATTCGGTCGCGTTCGGCCAGCGTGGGAATATGAATGACATTGCCTTTTCCGGATTCGCTTTCGGGATCATTGTCCTCGTTTTCGCCGTTGTCTTCACTTCCGCCGTTATAATGTGATCCGTTGGTTCCAGACACTTAAAATTCCTGAATTTTATTTCATTTGAATCTAAGTCTAGAGTACTGATTTGAATTTTCCAGTATTGTGATTGCTTTATCCGTGCATTATGCGCACACAATGCACGTTATCAATAAGTCCTTATCCCGGTAACCAATACGCCCTAGTTAAAACCCGGTCCGCTGAACATGGAGGCATTTTTCTCTATGTTATATTCATACTGGGCGGTTTCATCTCCCGTCGGCTGCAGGAATCCCGGAGGGGTGTATTTGGTGATAAAATTGCCTGCCTTTGATAAAAGATCTGTTGCGGTAACTTTTGCCCCTTCAACCTGTTCTATAAAAGCGTCAAGAACAGTCCCGAAAGCCTCTTTGGCAATTTCCATACCCATTACCACCATACGCACGATGTTTCCAAATTCCGCAACCTTTCCGTCCGCGGCTTCCGAGAAAGCATGCAGATCCTGGATATTCATACCCTGATCACCGCTTTCATCGCCCGAATCCTCTCTTTTTTTTCTGGTTTTCTTTTTCCTGGCCTGTATTTCGGGTTTAATTTCAATAAATGTCGGGGACTGGAAAGATACCGGATAATTTTTAAGCTCACTGGCGGGAATATCGGCACCCTTCAGACCCGCCTTGACCGAAATTACTATCTGTTTTGGATTAAGCCAGTCGCTGACAACACTGTGACTTTTGTGCTGTCCAGGCTGGGGCAGTGTTTTTACGATCCGCTTCCCGGGCTGAAAACCTTTTTCCATACCCATTTTTTCAATCAATTCCTTAATATCGACTTTCATGGCACGATCCCCGATTTCATTTGTTTTTCATCAAAAATTTCTTAACGTAAATGTAGTTTGCGGCGAAAAGTTTAATCAAAGGTTAACGAATATGTAAAATATTTTTTCTATAATATTTGTTTTTCTAAAATTTGTATCCTTTTTCAAAACCTTTTAAATTTATAATAGAATGCAAATATGGTGAAAGAATGCAAAAAACTCTGGCAACGCGCATCGGTCTTGGAATGTTAATGTCTGTAATCCTTCTGTCATTCAACGCAGGAGGCAGTTACGCCCAGAATGTGACATTGCAGAATGCGCGGCCTTTCTTTCCGATGGATAAAACAAAACAATTCGGTGACAGCACGGCAAAAACCGGCCGGGTCATGAGCGGGACATTAAAAAGCATTTCTCCTCATGTGGGCAGAAAAAGAGAGGACAGAGGAGGATCGGGTGCAAAAACGGCACGCGAACAGTATGAAGGCATTGAACGGGCACGAAGTGAGTCCTCAGTGAGCCCAGAGGCCCGGCTCAGACAGGATATACAGAGTTTATCTACACGCCCGCGGAACCCAGTTGAAAATATGGTTGTAACCTACTGATTGCAAAAAATAATAAAATTTTAACTAAATTTTGCATAATCAGTTTCTACTGTGATTTAATTAAAAAAGATAAGATTTAATCAGAGATATGAAGTTTATGATACGTTTTCAAAGAGGTAAAAAAAACAAATTATTATGGTCCGCGTGTTTCGGCATTTTCTTCTTCATTTGCGGATTAACTGCGATACAGTTTCAGGCCAGCGCACAGCAAACCCCGCCACCCACGTTCGGGCAAAACAGCTTTTCCGGCGCGCCATCTTCGCAGTCCGGAAATACCGCGTCCGGAGATGCGTCAGGTAATGTTCAGCAACTGAATAGCCAGCTCAAGGGGGTTAACAACCAGATTGATGACTTATTAAATGCCATAAAAGGCACGGACACAAAAAATGACAGTTCCGGAAAACAGAACGCAAAACAATCTTCTGACTCCGGCTGTGTAATCTATAAGGATGGTGAAACCGGCGATCTGGTTTTCGGTGGAGATTTCGGGAATAGTGAAAAGAAGAGGGAATGCCTTCTCGCAAAAGAGGATATTGATGATGACAAAACACAAAAGAAACTGGATAAAGTGGCCGGGAAAACAAACGCAGACTCCAGTCTCAGCGACGATGAACTTGAAAAACTGAAGAAAGATATTGCCGCCCTGAAAACAGGACAATCCGGAGGGGGAAGCAGCGGCGGAAGTTCAGGCGGCCAAAGCGCGATGGAGGAGGCCCTGGCCGAACTTCTCAAAAAAAAGGATAAGCAGACAACCGGTGAAACGCTGAAGGATGATATTGCGGATCTCAAAACAGGAAGCGAAACAGAAACGCTGCCCCAGGGCGATATTGAGGGCGGACAGTCCTCACCCCAGGCACTGCGGGACGGCGCATCATTCAGTCAGCCGCGAGGCAACGCGCAGTATGACAGCGGCCAGACCTTCGGAAACGCCCCGAATATCAATGTTGCGGACTGGAACAAAATCAAGGAACACTGTGTCAGCGGCGGAAACTGCTGTGCATCCGATATTGCCCTCGCCCAGATTCTGAAGTGGGAAGGATGTCCGCACAAACCGAAAGACCTTGGAGACGGTGCCGGCTACACAACCTGCGGCGTAACCCAGAAATACCACGGAAATATCGTGTTTAATCTCACTGAAACGGATCTGCGCCGGATATATGACGGTGAATACAGAATGGCAGCAGGATGCCAGAACCTGAACAATGCCGGCGCGCTTATGCAGTGCTGGAACATCGCGGTGCATGCGGGCCCGGGCCGTTCAAAACAACTGAACGCCGGAAACAATCAGCAGCAGTGGTCCCTGAATTACTGCGGCTATCTTGACAGCATGAGCGGCAAGTCGGGCGGCAAATTTGCCAAAGGATGGAACAGACGGTGCACGGAAGCCACAAAATTCGCAGAAGAACTGACAACCATGCAGGAACAGGGACAGGTCCGGATGTGCTACCAGGGACAACAGATAGACAGATCACCGACAGGAAACATTGGCCTGCCTCGGTAAGATAACGGAGTGATTAAAAATGAGGAAATATAAAATTTGTGATAAATTTGTAAGCGGACAGAAAAATATGGTTAAATAGTTTATTTACATATTGTTAGGATATACAGTTTAACCATAGCTATTGTGTATAACCAGAAAGAATAACAAGAGAGGACAGATCCATGCCTACCGAAAGCATCAAAACCACCAAGGCAACACAGCCGGAAGTTCTTTTCAGAGCCGGGGCCATGGCCGGCATGGTCCTCATTGCGATGATTATGCTTATATCCTCACACACCCGCTCGTCTGCGTCTGTGACAACGGCCGATTATCTGAACGGCGACTGTGTCAATTTTATAACTTATGACCAGTATCAGGGTGTTATTGCCGGGGACATCATGCTCGATAATGAAAACCGGATTGAGGTGAATAACAAAAAAATTCCCCTCGGCGCCGATTGCAGTCTGGAGGTCCTTTCGTTCATGGGCCAGGATATGCCTGAACAGCAGCTTGATGATGATACGGCCGCGAAGACAGATGATAATAAAAATACTGATGACGGTAAAAACACGGATAATAATTCAGGCCAGAACACAGATAAGAACACAGATAAGAATTCAGATAAGGATATGGCCGACAATTCCGGCGATAATTCGGGCGGGCAGGATCAGGGTAATTCTGATCAGACCGGTGAGGATTATACACAAGGCGCGGATGCCTGCGAAGATATCAGCGATGAAGAGGCGGAAAGCCTTCTCGGCGGCGAAGGTGATCTGACTGTTGACGAAAACGGAAATGTCGTCCTGGGGTCGGGGAGTGACCAGAAGACCCTTGACTTTGAATGTACACAGAAACTTCTGGCCGAGCTTGACGAAAAACTGAAAGAACTGGCCGAGGCCCTTATTGACGGCGCAATTGACCTTGTCACTGACCAGAATGATCTGGTCCGGAAAAAATGCCCGAAATTTGCCGACCTGACAGATGATGAAATCAACACCATCCTGACGGTTGAGGGCGGAATCACGCTTGACGGGGACGGAAACGTCATTGTTGTAAGCGAGGATGTAACATCCGAGCTGTCACAGGAATGTAAAGCCTATTTTAAAACAATCGCCCAGATCCAGGGTGTTGGGGACAGTCAGAAGGATGACAATAATAAGGATGAAGACGTGTCCTCAAAAACACTCGATCAGATCGAGGAAGACTGCAAAAAACAAGAATATAAAAACGAGGATATTTGCAAACAGCTTCAGGCCCTGAAAGA
>CAYLKN010000031.1:13710-23935 GCA_964384335.1 uncultured Pseudobdellovibrionaceae bacterium | reverse complement strand
AGGGGTTTGGTTTTCAGGGGGTGGGTTTTCAGGGGCTGGTTCTTCAGGGGGTTGGTCTACAGGTACTAAGGCTGTATCTGCTGCACCTTTATTCTCTCCACGAGGATTTTTTTCTTCAGGAGCACCATCACTAGCAGGATCACCTTGTACAATTTGAAAAGGATCTTGATCATCCTTATCCTGTGTTACACCATCAAGTCTGTTCATGAGGCATTCAACTTTTTGTGCAATATCTTCCATTTTCTCTGACTGTTTCTGATCTTTTGCCTCAAAATCCCCATCTGATGCATAATTTTTTTCCAGTTCTTCTTTTTGCTTCGGATTTATATGTTTTTCAAGTCCCATTTCCTTTACGGCGTGATAAATGGCTGCCCTGTTCTCTGCGTTGCCTAAAAGGGTACAGGTGTATCCTTCATTTTGGCCCGCCTTTGCCTTTATATTAAGGGCAATACAAATGTAATCCTCAGATGTAAAAGTATCATAACCCAACATGTTTTTCCCGGTATCCCACAGGCCCCGAACTCCGCGATGTGCGATCCTGAACTCCGTACCCCCCGTGGGTAAAACGGTTTCGTAAGCAAATCGGTCCACATTTCCCCAATGCGCTGTGGAACTATAGTCAAACAGAACCCAATTTTTTTCCCCTTCACAAAAGGCCCTTATTCTACCAATATCCCTTAGACAGGCGTTTGCTTTCACTGCATACCTGACCGCCGCGTCTTCCTCCAGGTCATCGTCATGACACCCTGCGGCTTTTAGAAAATGAAATCTCAGCCATATTCTACCCCAAAAATTCGGATTTGCTTTACGTATTTGTTCGCTATGCTCATTAACTATGTTATGTGGATTTGCGAGAAACTGGGAGCAGGCAAGTAAATATTGGAGCTGCTCTTCGGTTAGCGGCGCACTATTGTCACTGGCGCCTATGTCGTTTGTATCAGTCATGGCAAGCACAAAAAATTTTCATAAAAACTCATTATAATCATAAATTATGGCGCCACGAATTACAAATTTTTCTCGATATTATAGCCGGGAACAGGTCCGGAGAGTTGAGGTGCGGGTTTTCCGGTGCTTTCCCGTTCTTGACGTTTACGTTTCCTCTTCGATATCAAGGCCGCAATCAAGGGCCCTGACCGAATGGGTCAGGCCGCCGATGGAGATATAATCGACCCCCGTTTCCGCAATCGCACGGACGGTTTCAAGGGAAACACCGCCGGATGCCTCTGTAAACACGGGTTTGCCGCTGTCCCTGACCATACGGACGGCCTTTTCCATGTCATCCGGCGGCATGTTGTCGAACATGATACCGTCGGCCAGTCCTGTCTTCAGAACGGCGTCAAGCTGGTCCAGGGTTTCGACTTCAATCTCGATTTTTGTCAGTATACCTGCGGCCGTCTTCGCGTTTTCAAGGGCGGGCACGATACCGCCCGCCAGGGCAATATGATTGTCCTTGATCAGTATGGCGTCATCAAGGCCAAAACGATGATTGATTCCGCCGCCGGATCTGACCGCCGCCTTTTGCAATGCGCGCAATCCGGGAAGTGTTTTGCGTGTGCAGCAGATCTTTGCATCTGTACCCAGACATGCATTCACGAATTCCGCCGTGCGGGTTGCCACGCCGGAAAGATGGGCAAGAAAGTTCAGGGCGGTACGCTCGGCCGTAAGGATTGATCTTGCATTTCCTTCGACTTCGGCAATCGTTTCGCCCGGCGCCAGGGGATCGCCGTCTTGCTTGTAAATCACAAGATCAAGTCCGGGGTCGGTCAGGGAGAATGCGGTCAGGGCAGGGATGAGCCCGGCCAGTATGCCCGCTTCCCGTGTATTGATAACAGCCCTGCAAACGGTGCCGGCCGCTACAACAGAATCCGACGTGACGTCAAACCCGTGCCCGAGGTCTTCTGTCAGGGTCCGGCGGACGATATCCTCAATAAGAAGGGGGGAGGCGCTCATCAATTCCGCCTCAGCTCAGCTCAAGCATGCGGTCGATGGACCGTCTGGCCCGTGCCGCAATGTCCGGATCGACATGTACGGCAGGCGCCATATCCTGAAGGCATTTCAGAATTTTCGGTAAAGTGATCCGTTTCATGTGCGGGCAAAGCTGGCATGGACGGATAAGATTCAGGTCCGGGTTGGCGATCTGGACATTATCGCTCATCGAACATTCGGTGATAAGAATAACGTTGCGCGGTCTTTTATTTTCGACGTAATCATTGATCTGGCTTGTGGATCCGGTGTAATCGGCTTCCTGCAAAACATCCTGCGGACATTCCGGATGCGCCAGAACGGTAATGCCCGGATAGCGTTCCCGGTATTTTCTGATTTCATCCGCTGTAAACCGTTCATGGACCATACAACTGCCTTTCCAGGTATGGACTTTTTTGGCTGTTTTGCTTTGGACGTACTGGGCCAGATACTGGTCCGGGATCATAAGCACTTCGTCTTCATCCAGGGCCTCAACGATTTTTACGGCATTTGACGAGGTACAGCACACGTCGCTTTCGGCCTTAACGTCCGCCGACGTGTTAACGTAGGTGACAATAGGCACGCCGGGATATTTCTCGCGTAAAAGCCTGACATCCGCGCCTGTAATGGATTCTGCGAGGGAACATCCGGCCTTCATATCCGGCATCAGGACGGTTTTGTGCATATTCAGGATTTTGGCGGTTTCGGCCATGAAATGCACCCCGGCCTGGACAATAACCTCTGCCTCCGTTTCCGCCGCAACCTGCGCCAGTTTAAGGGAATCGCCGACGACATCGCCGACCCCGTAAAATATATCCGGCGTCATGTAGTTATGTGCAATGATGATTGCGTTTCTTTCTTTTTTCAGCCGGTTTATCTCGTAAACCAGAGGGGCAATAGTCCGCCAGTGACTTTCCGTATATTCTCCGGAAAGCTTTTCATAAATCTGTTGCGTGGCTTCAGCCACCGCATCGGTATATTGTAATTCGTTAATCATCCTGTAATGGAATATATCAGTGAAAATACTGTAAACAAGGTTAAAAACGATGCTGCACTGCGCCGGAGGCGAGTTTCGAAGGTTTAAGCGCCAAAAATCTTCCCATCACGGACCTTTTGTATTATAGTAAACTCAATGTCTGAAACTCGGATAACCGCCGCTTTCTTTTCGTTTTTTGTTTTTTGGCAGGTCTCGGAAAGAAGGGGGAGGAAAGTCCGGGCTTCATGGAAACACGGCGCCGGGTAACGCCCGGCCGGCCGCATGGCCGAGGGAAAGTGCCGCAGAAAACAAACCGCCTCCCCGCATTGACGGCGGGATCAGGCAAGGGTGAAAAGGTGCGGTAAGAGCGCACCGCGGCCCTGGTAACAGGTGCCGGCATGGTAAACCCCGCCGGAAGCAAAACCAAATAGGAACCCCGCGTCCACGCTTTCAAAAAGGGCGGTACAGATGCGTTTCCACATCAGGGGTTCGGGTAGGTTGCTCGACCCGGCCGGCAACGGCCTGGCAAGATGAATGGTTGTCGCAGACTTCTAAAGTCTGTACAGAACCCGGCTTACAGAGTTTCAGACACTTCTTTTTTCGCCAAAAGAAAAAACCGCCTTCTCGCACACGGGGAAAAGGCGGTTTTTCAATCTTTAAGGTTTTTTAAAGGTCAGAGAAACAACACAGGGCCTTTGCACGCAAAGGAGGCAAATCTCAAAAAAGGTTTGCGCCCCAGTCCGGCGCCGGGACCGCTGCCTGTTTCATTTGTCCATGCCGCATAGGCAATTGTTCCAAGGAACAATCCTCCGTTAACGGCAATGACCAAGATTATAAGGACCATAAGCATAATTAGTTCCCACACACACTTAAGGTTATAGTTTATTTACGATTTTTCTATGCTTTTGCATATTAAAAAATACTAATATCAGATTACGTTTTCATAATCAATAGTTTTCGTTTGTTTTTGTGTGAGGTGATTTCAGCAGAACTATACTTTTATAAAGAAAATAAGTCTTTATTCTGTCAGGGATTTTAAACCGGACTCTTAATCGCGATAACGAAGGTTATTTCTTAAGAGATTCGTTGAAATACCGCTCTATGTCCGGCTTTTTCTTGAATTGTCCGTTTGATTTCGGTTTTTCGTCGGTCTGCTTTTCATCAACCGGCTTGGAAACCTTTTTTTCCATGTTTTCAGGGGGGGCTTTTGATTCTTTGGGTTCAACCGCCTTTGGCTGTGCAACCTTAAGACCTTTCTCAGGGGCCAGTTTTACAAGAACATACGCAACCTGGGCGCCGGCTGTGGATTGTTCATCCCCGTTAACATCATAAGGAATGTCAGTATACATTTTTTTCTCCCACTTCCAGCCTTCAGGGGCGTAGCATGCGGAGAGAAACAGTAAAGGGGACAAAGCTATGGATAAGATTAAGGACCGTTTCATAAAATTATTATATAACAGGAAATTATAAGATCAATTTAAAATTTGAATCGAAATCAATTTTTTATCTCAGTCTGTTGCGGGAGGTAAAATTTTGTATTTCCAGTATCTCCGGCTGTGATACACTCTTTTTTATTGAATTATGAGATTACTCAGATGGTTAATTTAAGCAGCGATGACGGCGTAAGGCAGGTTTTTAATTTTAAACAGGGGCGTCTGATTATTCGCGAGGGGGAAATCGCAACGGCCGCTTATCTGATTGAATCCGGCCGGGTATCGGTTTTCGTAAATACTGATTCTATTGAGAAACAAATCGAGATTGCACAGCTTGGACCGGGTGAAGTTTTTGGTGAAATGGGTCTTATTGAGAATAAAAAACACCGGGCCAATGTGCGTGCACTGGAAGATACCAATCTTATCGTTATTACGCATGAAATGTTCGAAGACAGGCTTAAGGCGTCCGACCCGTTGCTAAGAAAAATTCTGAAGCTTCTTGTTAAAAGGCTTAATCTTGCAAATGATAAAATCTATGCCGCTCTTATGGATTAGGGCGGTCGGTAACAAAGGGTATTTCGAAAAATGGGCAGAGTAACACGCACAACCGCCGGAGGATCAAATAACGATGATCTTTTAACTTTTGAGGAAGGTGAGGTAATCCTGCGCGAGGGTGAAATGGCGGCGGCTGCCTATCTCATTAAATCAGGACGGGTGAAAGTCTACATTTATGCCGATAGTCTTGGAAACGAAGTCGAAATTGCGAAACTGGGCCCCGGGAAAATTTTCGGGGAAATGGGGTTGATAAAAAACAAAAAACACGAAGCCAACATTAAGGCCGTTACCAAAACTGTCGTACACAGGGTAAGAGCGGATGTTCTCAAGAAAAAGCTTGAAGGCACGGACCCGCTGGTTGAACTTATCCTGAAAATGCTGATCGACCGCATAGAAACCGGTAACCAGAAAGTCTGCGAAGTCAAAAAAGCCCTGTTATAGTATGCCGGTCAGATTTACAGGTCTGTATTTTACTTCATGACATCATTTAAAAACGCAAGTGCCTCGTCCATCAGGATTCGTTCCTGGTTCATCGTGTTGCGGTGGCGCACTGTTACGGTTCTGTCTTCCCTTGTCTGGTTATCAATTGTAAGGCAGAAAGGTGTGCCGATTTCATCCTGCCGGGCATAACGCTTGCCGATATTCTGCTTGATATCGAAATCGATATTGTAATATTCACGCAGGTTCAGATAAAGCTCCGTGGCGAGCGGTACATGATCCTCCTTGGCGGTAAGGGGAAGGACGGCCGCCTTTTTGGGTGCGATGGAAGGTTTGAGATCAAGGAAAACACCGCTTGGCCGGTCCGGATCCTCGGTATAGGCATCGGAAATAAGGGCCAGAACACCCCGGGTCAGCCCTGCCGCAGGTTCGATAACATGCGGGGTGTAGCGTTCATTTGTCTGAGGATCGAGGTATTCCAGTTTCTGTCCTGAATGTTCCTGGTGCTGGCGCAGATCAAAATCCGTACGATGCGCAATACCTTCCAGTTCGCCAAAGCCCGGATCGGTAAAGGGAAATCTGAATTCGATATCGACCGTTCCGTATCCTTCCTTGGCATAATGGGAAAGCTCGTCCTGGTCGTGAGGGCGTATGGTCAGGGTCTCTTCCCTCAGGCCGCACATGGTCCAGAACTCCCGGCGTTGGGAAATCCAGAAATCATGCCACTGTCTGGCCTCATCCGCATGGCAGAACCATTCCATCTCCATCTGCTCAAATTCGCGGGAGCGGTAGATATAATTTCGCGGCGTCACCTCGTTTCGAAAGGCTTTGCCGATCTGGGCAATGCCGAACGGCATTTTTACACGGGCCGTATCAAGAACATTTTTAAAATTCACAAATATTCCCTGTGCCGTTTCGGGCCGCAGATAGGCCTTGGCGTCACTTGTTGCCAATGCGCCAACGCGGGTTTCAAACATCAGGTTGAAATCTTTCGGTTCGGTAAGCGTTCCGGCTTCTTTTGCATCGGGGGCCAGTATATGGCCGTAATCGGAAGGGTCTATATCGGTCAGGGTTTTCAGTTCAAAATCCTGCTGTCTTTTGCCTTTTCCCGCTTTTTTCAGCCTTTGCTCAATTGTTTCGGGATTATCGTCCTGGCACGCGATCCAGATGGTTCCGCCGTCTTTTGGAACAAGAACAACGACATGATCTGCACGATAACGCAGCTTTGTCTCCCGGCAATCCACCATCGGATCGGAAAATCCGCCGACATGGCCGGAAGCCTCCCATACTTTCGGGCTCTGTATAATGGAACTGTCAAGGCCCACAATCTGTACGGGATGACCGTCGGGGCCGAGAGGCGGGGCCGTAACCATATATCTCCACCACAGGTCTCGCAGGTTATTCTTGAGTTCCACACCAAGCGGGCCGTAATCCCAGAAACCGTTCAGCCCGCCGTAAATTTCCGACGCAGGGAATATAAAACCGCGGCGCTTGCAAAGAGCCGTTATGTCTTTCATTTGTTTTGGTGTCATCATTTTAAAACTCTTGTGGTTGGTGTTAAAGCTATTCCAAAAAACCCGGATCAGAAGGGCAGTGGCAATTGAATAATATCCAGATGGTCTGCAATCACAAGGACGTAGACAAGATGTGTAAGATTATGCGCCTCCTGGTCCAGACCGAAAGCGATCCAGAACAATCGTTTCTCGGGGCCCCATTTTTTTGCGTCCGTTATCCGGCCCTTGAGGCGGTCTATAAATGCGTGAACCGCAAAATCAACAGCCGCAAGCCACCATAAAGCCGGCGCAGCCGCAAGGATAATCAGCAATGTCGCCACAGCATGGATGCCGGTATGTGCGAAAAGAGCCTTGTACCCCTCCGTTCCGGGTTTGCCTTTCATATTTGCCATCCAGTTGGTCTGAAAAAGAAAATCGCAGGCAAACTGCTTTATGCGGAAAATCAGATAAAGGTAAAGAATTGTAATCATTTATCGCGGTGCCGGAGTATCTGTTTTACTTATCATTAAAAAATATTAGTATAAGATAAAGATTTTATGAATAGACTTGATGAAGGTAATTTGTAAATACCGGATAATTTAAAAAAGTAATTCGAAATTCTGCCGTCTGTACGAACAATGATTTTATCACCTGACATGAAAGATACGTCCTACCTTTACTTTGACGAAGGCGATATCGTCATGAAACAGGGGGAAAGCGGCAAGAATGCCTATATAATTGAAGAAGGCAGAGTTGAAATTCTGCTGGAACGTGAAAACGGAAAGGTTCAGCATCTGGGTTTTCGCGGCAAAGGAAATATTGTCGGGGAAATGGCGATTGTTGACGACTCGCCGCGCACGGCTACGGTCAGGGCGGTCGAGCCCTGCAAGATGCTTGTCATTACCCGGGAAAACTTCGCGCACCGTCTGAACAACCTCGATCCCGTTCTCCAGCTTGTGATGCGGGTTATTCTTATCCGCTACCGCGATACGATAACACGCGCCGAAATTCTGAAAGACCCCGAAGCTTTTCCGCCGCCCGAAGAACTTGAAAAAAAATATCTGGATTCGAGTGACGCGATTGAGGCCATAAAAATGGCCAATGCCTTTCAATACGCCCTTAATAACAATGAACTCTCCCTTTATTACCAGCCTGTCATTGACCTTGAATCGAAAAGACCGGTCAGTTTCGAAGCACTTATGCGCTGGCAGGATAAACAGGGGGAATTCATACGGCCGGACGTGTTTATCCCCGTGGCCGAGGAAAGCGGCCTTATCCTTCAGGCAAGCAGATGGGCAGTTGAGGAAGTATGCGGCACAATCAGAAACAACAAGGCGCTTGATGTCTTTGCAGAAGCCAGCCGGGTATCCATTAATTTTTCGGAAATCGATTTTATGAATCCGGGATTTTTCGATTTCCTGAAATCCAAAATAAAAGAATACAAATTAAAGCCGCACAATGTCACTATCGAGATTACCGAAAGCATTCTTATGAAACATCCGGAAAAAGCCAAGGAGACGTTGAAGGCCTGCCGCAAGGCGGGATTTGGCATTGCCATAGACGATTTCGGAACAGGGTATTCGTCATTAAGCTATCTTCATTATTTCCCGATTGATACGCTCAAGATCGACAAAAGCTTCATCCGCCAGATGATGAAGGACAGGAACAGTATGGAGCTGGTCAAATCCATTATTTCACTTGGCAAAAACCTGAATATGAAAGTCATCGCCGAGGGTGTCGAAACCGGGGAGGAAGAATCCAGACTTGTCGCCCTTGGCTGTGACATGGCCCAGGGATATTACTACGCCCGGCCCATGCCGCAGGACGAGCTTGAAGGGTATTTGGAAAATTTATGAAAACACGATAATCAGATCCCTATGCGTCGCTGTCACATCAGCACAGAACATGCGCATAATTTTTTCTTACCGATATTGTAATGGCTTAATCCATTCTTTCTATTCATTTTTCCAAACCGGAAGCTATGTTTTGCCAATCTGGGGCCAACATATCTTCTTAAAAACCAAAGAAAAAATACTTTTCATAAAATTTTAGTTTTTCGTAACCTTTTATTTAGGTTCTATCCTTAAGCTTAATATTTAGGCGATTTGCAAGTCTGTCAAACGGGGATAGGGAAACATGAAAATTCTGGATGGTGAATACGGGGACAGCACTCTCCTTGATTCCAAAAGCGGTTCTGAACAGAAAGTCATTAAAATCAGTGCGGGAGATGGACCTGTAAGTCAGGTCATACCTGATCCTGATTTCATTCAGAACGGTGATTTTACCCGTGACGGCCACGATCTTGTCCTCAGAAATGCGGATGGGCAGACAGTTGTTATTGAAAATTATTTTCTTGATGATACGCCTCCTGTTTTAACCGACGGTCATGGAAACGCCCTTACCCCCCAACTTGTGAATGCCTTTCTTGACCGCGGCTCTGAAAATCAGTTTGCCCAGGGATTTGGAAAAAGTGATATCAGCCCGGTCGGCACAGTAAGCGAAATCAGCGGAAGTGCAACCGTTGTCCGTTCCGACGGTTCGACGGAAAGTCTGACGGCCGGATCGCCAATTTTTGAAGGGGATGTTGTCAGAACCGAAGCGGACGGCGCAGTCAACATCGAATTCTCCGATGAATCGAGTTTCAGTATTTCCGAAGACGCGCAACTCGCCATTGATGAGTATGTCTATGACCCGCAAACATCGGAAGGCACATCAAATTTCTCATTTCTAAAGGGGCTTTTTGTTTATACATCGGGCCTTATCGGTCAGTCCGATCCGGATGAGGTCAACATCGAAACCCCGGTGGGCAGTATCGGGATAAGGGGAACCACGGTACTCGGCAATCTTAATACAAAAGAGTTTACGGTGACCGAAGGCGGGATCGTTATTGACAGCGGGTTCCAGCAGGTAACGATGACACAGGCATTCCAGACCGTACAGATATCCGGATTCGGTGGTGAAATTATTGATCTCGGAGTGGCGGACCCGGTTCAGATCAGCCAGAATTTTCAAAGCATCCGGTCCATTAATGCCGATTTTTTCTCAACTCTGGATGATGCGATCCGTACACGGGAAACCACGGAAGAAACGGAAAATAGTGAAGAAAGTGAATCCGGGCAAAATCAGGGCACCGGAAATAACGGGGAGAACCAGGAACCTGCCGATACGGAAAGTAATGAAAACGCAGGCCAGGAAACATCTGGAAACAGGGCACCGGAAGACGGTGAGGCAGAAGAAGACGATACCGGCGAAGAGGAAACAGGGGAGGAGGACTCAGACGACTCAAGTGAAGACGAAAGCGATAACAACGGCGATGAGCAGGCCTCCGAAGAAGACGATTCAGATACACAGGATTCAGATACACAGGA
>CAYLKN010000031.1:5138-13610 GCA_964384335.1 uncultured Pseudobdellovibrionaceae bacterium | reverse complement strand
GATTCAGATACACAGGATTCAGATACACAGGAAGAAGAAGCCGCCACGAACGAAGCCGGCTCTTCAAATAATCAGGAGGCAAGCGCCGCATCACAGGATGATACAGGTTCGGATAGCAGGGGCACAGGACAGGAAACAGAGCGGAACGCAGCCGAAGCGGCAAGCGACCGGGCCACAGATCAGGAACAGGATCAGGCAGAAGATCAGGCAAGCGAGGATGCATCCGGCGGCGAATCCGAATCCAGTCAGGATGTGCAGGACGCCGCAAATCAGAGTGGGGGAGAAAGCACCGCCGGGCAAACGCAGACGCAGCAAACAGGGCAGCAAACAGGGCAGCAACAGGCACAGAGCGGCAGCCCGGAAACAGGCAGTAATTCTGCCGGCAATAATGCAAATAACACAAACTCTTCGCTCGCATCCGCATTAACGGACACATCCGCAGATACGGGGATTGATGCGGGAGGAACCGGCCAGAGCGGCCCATCCGGGCAAGGGCCTGACGGATCCGGTACAAGCGGGTCGTCAGGGAGTTTAACCGGTCAGGGCCGGGGACAGGGACAAGGTCAGACACAGGGCCAGACACAGGGCAGTAATCCAAACACAGGAAGCGGATCATCCTCATCAACAACGACCACATCAACAGAGCCAACGGTCACCCCCCTTCAGATTGATTTCAGAAGCAAACCGGGCGGCATAGACGAAGGCACCCGCAATGTCGGTGAGGTAACGTCCAATATCCAGATCAACACTGTAACGCTGACAGGACCGGACAGCGGCCTGCTTGAGGTTTTTCCCGCAGGAAATAACAGATTTGGCATTCGCTACAAAGACGGTGAGGCTGACTTCGAACAAAACAGCGAGCTGCGTTTCAGTTTACGGGTCAGCAGTAATGACGGGCAGACGGAAACCGAAACTGTACGTGTGGGTATTAATGATATTGACGAGGCCCCCGGTGCAGAAAACGGCAGTACAGTTATTCAGGAAGATACCGGCTACATATTCAAAGTTTCGGATTTCGGATTTACACAGGCCGACGGATTACCCATCGACGGCATCGTGATAGAGAGCATGAACGGATCCGGCACACTTTACATCGATGCAAACAATAATGGCCTGGTTGATCCATCAGAGGCGATAACTGTCAACGGGCAGGGTGCGAATACCGTAAGCTTTGCGGAAATTGAAGGCGGACTTTTGAAATACGCCCCGGCGCCGGATGCATTCGGTGCAAACATGGCAAGCTTTTCATACAGTGTTCAGGACGCCGGCGGCGTGTCAGACCAGGCCTATGTCATGCAGATAGGTGTTACCCCGGTTAACGATGCACCGGTTGCAGGCGATGCGTTTCTGGAAACGGATGAAAACACTCCGGTCAATATAAATTTCCCGCAGTATGTCAGCGATGTTGACGATACCCTGTCACCGTCCGACCTCACCATAATATCCGTAACAAACGGTACCACAAATTTTGTGCCAGGATTCGGCACATTTACATTTAATCCGGATACGGACTTCTCCGGCGATGCGGTTATCACCTATGAGGTCAGGGATGCCAGCGGCGCCACTGACACAGGCACAATAACAATTACGGTAAACGATATTGACACGGTGGATCCTGTTTGGACAACGGCGGCGGGGACTATCGGCACGGTAGATACAGGCGGTATAGTTAATTTTACCGTTTTGGCAACGGACGAAAGTAGTGATGTAACTTACACAAAGCTTTCCGGAGATTCCTGGTTAAATGTTGATGGCGCCGGGCAGATTACAGGAACGGCTCCCGGAACTGCCGGACCATTTACAATTACTGTCAGGGCCGAAGACCTCAGCGGCAATTCTGCAGACAGAACATTTGAGATTCTGGTTACAGATACGGCTAACACTGCCCCAACGCTTGATATTAATACGGGCGGAAACGTTAATGAGTCTGGAATGATCACAATTACGGCGTCCGAACTGGACGCAAGTGATGCTGACAGTGACACTGTGACATACACTGTTGATACCGCAGAAGTTGCGCACGGAACTCTTTTCCTGGACACCAATCTTAACAATATGGCAGATGGAGGAGAAATTCTGGCCACAACAGGAACATTTACACAGGCCGATATTAACAATGGATATCTGAAATATATGCATGACGGGAGTGAAACCCTATCGGACGGGTTCGGCTTTACGATTACAGATGGAACTGACACCAGTGCACTTGAGAATTTCAACTTTACCATCACGCCCGTAAACGACGCGCCGGTGGTGAGCGGGCCGACAACTGCGAGTCTGGCCGAGGATGCGGCGAATAGCACAACCGTGGGCACAGCCTTTAGCTTTACGGATGCAGAGAGCAACGGGATCACATGGAGCATTGAAGGCGGCAATGCGGATGGTATTTTCGGCATTGACAGCAGCGGCCAGATTTTCGTTGCCGACAATACCAATCTTGATTTCGAAAGCACAAACAGTTATACCCTGACCATCCGCGCCACCGATGACGGTACGCCAAGTGAATTTGGTCAACAGACAGTTACCGTAGACATAACCGATGTGGCAGAAGGCGCGCAGCCGATACTTGTCAGTAACAATGCCGAAGATATCATTACAAAAGGGACAATTTACACTTTAACCCCGGACGATCTGGATGTCACTGATACCGACACACCCCCTGACCAGATTGAGTTTTCGGTAAGTGCGCTGCCGGTCAACGGAACACTTTCATTATTCGGGGGAGATTTAAACCCCAACGACACATTCACGCTTCAGGACGTCATTGACGGAGAAGTTAGGTACCAGCATAATAATACTGTTACAGAATTCGACAGTTTCGAATTCACTTATACGGACGGTTTAAATGCGCCGCAAACCGGAACGTTTCATCTTGAAATCGCGCCGACCGTCGGTGACGTCGTTCCAGACGGTACGATGTTCGCCGGCTTTGCCGATGATTTCAGCAGGCTGTATCTGAGTTCCGCATCCGTTCCAGTTTCTGACTGGGACAGTTCGCCGGGCAATACAACCGGTGCAACGTCGGATGAAGACGGTGCAGCCAACACGGCGGCACTTGCGGGAGATCCGGATAATGAGGCCGCGGTTGCCGTTGACACTCTTACGTCCGACGGCCATTCCGACTGGTACCTGCCGTCGATTGACGAGCTTCAGGACTTGTATAACGACGGTTTGATTACCACCGGCGTATACTGGAGCTCAACAGAAATTGACGGCAATATGGCCTATGCGTTTGATGCCGGTAACGGAAATATTGTGGGGCGTTATAAAGGGGATGCTCTCAAAGTCCTGGCGATGCGTAAGGCAGATACGAATGCAAACGATCCCGAACTTTTAAATGACACGGCCGTTCTGGATGTGGGGGACACATATGAATTAAGCAATACGGACCTTAATATTGCGGATGCTGACACCCCCCCGGACCAGATTACCATCCGGATTACGGACGAGGCGGAGGACGGCATTCTTTTCCTGGATAGTAATGCAGATGGGGTTCTTAATCCCGGTGAGGAACTTGTTTACGGCTCCTCGTTCACCATGCGGGATGTTTTGGACGGCAATATCTATTTCCAGCATGACGGTGCCGGAACGACCCCCGATGATTTAGGGTTCGTGTTCACCGACGGCACAGTGATTGAGGACGGTACGCTTAATATTCTGGTGCAGCAGAGACTGGGGCCGGGAAACGATACTTTGACAGGGGATGACGGCGACAACATCATTCTGGGTGAAGGCGGTAATGATACAATATCCGGTGGTCCGACGGGAGCGACTTTCGGGGCCGATTTCTCCTTCAAGGCATTTGACGGGACAACAGATCATGTATTCGATAATACCGTTCCGACCTTTAACCCTCCGGATGTTACCTTTGACGGGCAGTATTTCTGGGCCATTAGCGAAACGAACGATGAGATTATACAGTTTGATCCCGAATCCGGATTTTATTTTGATCGTTTTCCAACACCCGGGGATGACACAAACGGCATTGCCTGGGACGGCAAATACCTGTGGGTCAGCGATGGTAACGGCGGCAGCGGAAATGACGATACCCTTTCTGTTATCAGTCCGGAGGACGGAACCGTTATCAATACGGTCACGCTTACGGGGCTTCAGGATATCAAAGGCCTTACCTGGGACGGCGAAGATTTATGGGCGGTTGACGCGATGTCGTCATCCCTTTCCAGAATCGACACGGCAACGGGCAACGTTGTTTATACCGCGGCGCTTCCTGTCGGAAACCCCAAAGGAGTCGCCTACGACGGTGAAAACTTCCTGATATCCGACGGATCATCGAATGTTTATGTATTTAATCCGTTTATGGGGGTTTCTTCTCCGGTTACCACGGGACCCGGGAACGTTAATTCAGTGGCCTGGGACGGCTCTTCCTTATGGGAATTCAGCAATTTGAACTCAACGAAGTTTTACGGCGACCGCATTGTTGATGAAGGCGGCAGCAATTTCGCGGAAGATCTGGAAGCCGGCGACACGTTTGAAATTACCGGAACAACAAATAATGACGGGATTTACACGGTTAAAGAAGTTCTGGACGGTAACACGGTTATCGTTGAGGAGGGTTTTACCCCGGTTGACAACAATGGCGGCAATTACAGCTTTATGGGCGGGAATGACGTTCTTGACGGCGGGGCGGGAACAGATGAGCTTTCAGGCCAAGGCGGAAACGACACCCTGAAAACGGACGGATATGATAATGTTCTGGACGGCGGGGCGGGTATTGATAGGCTCCTTCTGGAGGGAGACGGAGGCGGATCGTTTTCATTAACGAATATTACCGTCAGCAGCATTGAAAATGTGGACATGCAGACCGATGCAAGCGCTCAGACCCTCAATCTCGGTGTTACGGACAATATATTTTTAAATACGCACGACAATAAGATTACGGTAAATGTCGGCGGAAACGACACCCTGAACATCAATATTCAGCAGGGGAATTACGAGATCCTTCAGGGATTTGCGGAATACAATGCGCAGACCCAGAATTTCGCCTTCGACACGACGGACGGCGGCAACGGACCGGTCCAGTTATTCTCAAACACCCTTGGTGCGGCGATAACTGACATCACATTCGATGATTTTGGAAATTCCTATGTCGCGGAAGGTAGTCAGATCCGGAAGTTTTCCGCGGATGGAACGGAGGATAATGCCGGTACACCCTGGCCAGTATCATTCGGCGCGCCATTAAACAGTCTTACAATCGATGATGACGGTTTTCTGTATGCGGGGCAGAATGATGGAATGATTACAAAACTTGACCCGGCCGGAAATGTAATCTGGTCTTACAATTTGGGTTCAGGTGTAGATAATCTTGCCGTCACCGGCAATGCAGTTTATGCAGCCGACGGGCCGTTGATTACGAAGCTGAATGCCGATAGCGGTTTCAAATTCTGGGATTATGGCCCCGGCGGCACAATAATGGATATCGCCGTTGACGGACAGGGGTTTGTTTACACGGCCAGTGACGACGGTAGAGTAAGGAAAATCGACCCGGCCGGAAATGAAATCTGGAATTACGATATGTCTGGTTCGGGATTAAACCCATACGCCATTGTCATCGGCGAATACGGCAATGTAATCGTCGGTACGGATACAGGTGAGATTATAAACATTCTCTCTGATGGTTCGGATTTTACGAAACAGGTTACGGCAACCGGCTCACCCGTAACAGAGATTGTAACTGCACAGGACGGTTCAATCTATGTGGGCGGGCAAGGCGGCGAACTGGTAAAGTTTGACGGCGCTCTTAACAGGATATGGAAAGACACGGGCACGCACAGCGGCTATGAAGTGACCGCACTGGCGGTGGATGATGCAGGAAATCTTTTATCGACAGATAGTAACGGGAAATTTGAGAAAAGCGACGTTGACGGAATTGAAACTATTATCGTCCAGAATATCTCCACCGGCGCGGTGGCTGAAATTGTCTATGAGGCCGGGGCAACAATAACAGTCAACAACCAGAACTTTATCCAGGCAAACTCATTCTTTGCAAGCACGCCTGAAGATAATCCCCTAACAATAGATCTGAATGATCCGTTAAATAACATTATTAATTCAGTTTTTACACCCCAGGAAATTTTTATCAGCGGCCAGCCGGAAAACGGCAGTTTCAATTTTAATGCCGCCACGGGTGAAGTTACATATACGCCGGACACGGATTTCTTTGGGCAGGACAGCTTTACCTATTCGGTTATTCAGGATGGCGGAGTCAATGCCTACGTATCGGATGAATTTACCTTCGATAACCAGATCAGGAATATGTGGGACGACGGTGAGTATCTTTACGTGGCGGATGAAATGAACGGCCTGCTCGTTTTCAAAAAAGACACGGACGGCAGTCTTGTTTCACTGGGTAACGAATATACCGGGGGGCAAACCGCCGGTGTCGCCGGGGACGGGACATATATTTATGCAGTTGACAATGCAAGCGGAGAATTGAGGGCGTTCACTTTTGACGGAAACGATATAATGATGCAGGGGAATGTTTTTAACGTTGGTACAAACCCCCGTGATATACTTGTTGAACACGGCTATATATTCGTTGCGGATGGCAACGGCATTACCGCGTATGATTTCGACGGAACCGATTTCACGCAGGTCGGTGCACCTTTCGGGCCTGCCGGAAGTGCGGAAAGCCTCTGGAGCGATGGAAATTACATCTATGTCGCGGATGGTACGAACGGAATCAGGGCGCTTGATTTTGACGGTTCCGGTTTTGCTGAGATCGGAAACTTTGATACAGCTGGACAGGCACTGGATATTGTTGGCGACGGAACATATTTCTATGTTGCCGACGGGAGTGAAGGCGTAAAAGCCTATACATTCAACGGATCTGCCTTTACGCAAGTTGCAGTTTTGAACACGCCCGGTAATGCGACCCAAATTTCTTTAGATGGAAAGTATATTTATGTTGCGGATGAAATCTCTGGTTTAACAATACTGGAGTTCGACGGCACAAACTTCACACAAGTCGATACATATTTCGACAGCGGAGATATCAACAGTGTTTATAACTTCGGCGGTGATATCCTATTCGGCGAAAGTAACAACGGGGCCGCTTCCGATGCGCCGGGCCTGAAAACTCTTGCTCTGGACGGCCTGTTCACCAACACGATCCATGTAACGGTTGATCCGGTTAATGATGATGAGGCGGCCGTTGCCGATGTAACCTCGGTTCCTCTGGAATTCGCCATGAGCACAGGCTCGAAACTGGTCCACAATTTCAGGGAACGGTTCTTTGATCCGGATAACACAGGCCTGCACGGTCTGCCTGGCGGACTAAATCCTTCGGAAAACGCTGCAGACTTCTACTTCAAAACACAAACCGACGATAATAACGTCATTTTCAATGCCCGCGGTTCCGATGTGGTTGATATTGATCTCACTGCCGCCTCACAGACTCTGCTTGATGATTATCGTGACGGAACCAATGTCAGCGAATTGAATCCAAATCCAAATCCTTACAGTTTTATCGATAGCTGGAGTATCGGTGCTGACGGATTGCTGGAGATCAATATCACTGGTAATGAGGCCGATCTTCCGGCGGAGTTCTTTAGCTTTACTCTCGAATTTGAAGCCAAAGACGGTGGCGGAACACCAAGTTCACAGACGGTCAAGGAAGTATTTTTTGTTGCCAGACCCGATGCGTTTGCTAACGCTACTGCAAATGACGATAACGCAACCTTACCATCGGATGGGCAGATTCTTTCTTTCCAGAACGGAAACGATACCGTTACCATAGACGGGCAATTCGATAATATCGTGTTTATGGGATCATCAGCACCGGGATTTTCCGATACCATCAATCTTAGTAACGGTGCTTCGTACAACGAGGTTTACGGAGAAAACGGGGATGATATATTCAATCTTGATGCTACCACAATGGAAGGCAATATCCTGTTTGGCGGTGCGAAAAGAGATGTGTTTAACGTTGATACACACGGGAAAAACGCCTATTTTGGCGGTGAGGGTCATGATCTGTTCAAATTCAATAACCTGATGGCCCTGAATTCCGCGGCGGGCGGCGGGTCGGTCACAGCCCCGTTTAACATTGGTGCCGTTTCGGGCGCCGACCATTTTGCAACTATAAACGGCAATTATGTTTTGCTGAAGGACGGCGCTTCACAAGGCACTTGGAAAATTCTGGATACTGCAGGTGATTTGTTAAATGGTCTACTTCCACTAAACGGCCTGCAGTTTGATAACCCCGAAGATATTATTGTCAATGATACCCTTGCGCTGGTCTATACCTCAGCCAACGGTTTCTCACTTATTGACTCATCAGATCCGAGTGCGCCAACGAGTGCTTTTTATGATGGGAACGGTATTGAAAATATTATTGGTGCCGCATTCGATGATGAAAACGAATATGTTTATACACTCTCTGATGATGGCGGGACCTTATGGTTCCGTTCGATTGATATCGGTGATCCTCAAAGTCCTACGGCAGTAACATCC
>CAYLKN010000031.1:0-5038 GCA_964384335.1 uncultured Pseudobdellovibrionaceae bacterium | reverse complement strand
ACTGGTCAGCGGACAGATTGACGAGGGTTTTGGATACTTTCTGATTTCGGATCCCTCAGGGGACGACTTCTTAAAAATTTATGATCTCCGTGATCCTGCGGATATGCGGGAAAAAGACAATATCGATTTAACATCGCTTGGCGTTTTTGATATTACCTCAGATACGGAAGTTCTGATGGACATGGATAACAATGCGCTTGTTCTGGTCAATCAGGATAATTATGCCTTTTTCGAGATTCAGCGTGACGGATCGCTTGAGTATGAAGGCAGTGCGCCGTTTGGGCCGGGTATTATGGATTTCTCTCTGGACCAAAACGGTAATCTTGTAACCGTTGACGGTGCCGGTAATGTGGTAACTGTCGATCTCGGGCTCGGTACACCGGAAAATGTCATTGATGGCGGCCATGGGGATGATACGCTTGTAATTGATGCAGGGGACACTGTGATCGATTTCTCCCAGTTCGATGAAATCAGCAATATTGAGCGAATTGTGTTTGAAGATAATGCTAATACGCAAACCATTAATCTTGATATTCAGGAAATCATATCCATGACTGATGACCGGAACATTCTGAGGATAGAAATTAAGGACCCTAACGACACCCTGAATATTTCCGGGTTTTCGGGAACTCAGACCGGAGTACAGGATATAAATGAAAATGCCACGCAAGAAGATGGCGGTACAAAAAACTATGACGTTTATACCGACGGTAATGTGACCCTTCTTGTTGACGACACGTCATCCGCTGCCGTCAATTTCGCCTGATGTTATTTTGACGTTGCAACAAACACGCCGTCCCAGTCCGGCGGCGGCGGATTATTTTTAAAACCTGCCAGCCGTTGTGTATACAACGCGTAAAATTCCGAAAGCGCTCCATTCGAGGCCTCAAGGCAGTGTGCAATCAGTTTTTCGGCCTGGTCGAAATTCTGTGACCGGTAAGACTCCAGCATCTGTTTATGCACGCGCTGCCATTCCCTGAACATATCCGAAGAGGCAAGAGTCTCGTCACCGACAAGGGTAAAGATATGCACCGGCTCCAGTTTTCCCTTAACCCTTACCAGATCCATTTCAAGCGTGGCAAAGCTGTTTTCTACCTGACGGTTCGTTTCATCGCCGATAAGTGTGTTGACGCCATAGCTTTTGGTCTGCCCTTCCAGACGGGATGCCAGATTGACCGCATCGCCCATGGCGGAATAGGCAAAGCGTTGCTGTGACCCCATATTCCCGACCGAGCATATGCCCGTGTTGATTCCGATCCCTGCCTTCAGGACAACCGGTTCTTTTCCGGCGGCCGTCATTTCTTCATCCAGGCGGCGGTTTATGGGCTCAAGCGCTGCATTCATAAGCAAAGCCGTGCGGCAGGCATCAAAGGCATGATTGGGATCGTCCAGAGGCGCGTTCCAGAACGCCATCATTGCATCGCCCATATATTTGTCGATGGTACCGCGGTTTTCCATGACAAGATCAGACATCGGCGTCAGAAAATCGTTCATCAGCTTTGTCAGTGCCTCCGGTGAGAATTTTTCGGAGATCGACGTGAAACCGCGGATGTCGGTGAACATTACTGTAAGTTCCTTGCTTTCCCCGCCAAGTTTCACCGCATCCGGATTGGCAGTCAGTTCCTTGATGTAATCCGGCGAGATATAAAGGGAGAACGTATCGCGCACATGTTTTTTTTCACCTTCTGAGCGAATGTAGCTTAGAACGGAAGACATCATAAAAAGCGTAATAAAGGAAAAAGCAGGAAAAACGGGATCAAAAAGATATTTGTGCTCCATAAATGAATACCAGGACAGATATCCAAACCCGCCGATAAGCAAAAGTGTAAATGCCGCCATCATGACTGCGCCAAGAAACGGGGCCAGAATAATAATCAGGAAACCGATGACGGCAACAAAGAAAAGTTCCGCGCCGTTTATACTTTCCGAGCGTATGAGATACGTCTCCGTCAAAATCTGTTCAATGACGTTGACATGGCCTTCAACACCCGCAACGAAAATATCCAGAGGAGTTGAGCGAATATCCCGCAACCCCTCGGCACTTGTTCCGATTAAGACGATTTTGTCCCGTATTCTGTCCTCCGGCACGGATTTGTCAAACACGGTATAGGCAGGGATATAGTCATCTTCCCTCTTTCTTGAGAAATAGGTATAAATTTTTCCGTCCAGCGTCATGGGTATCACAAAGTCACCCACCTGAACCTTGTAGCGTGTGTCAAAAGGGCCATCGGACCATTTCCCGGTGGATGAGATGACCCTTATGATATGTTTTGGGTTTTGCGCAACCCTTATCGTCTCAAGGGCCAAAGACGGATGCAGAAGCTCACGCCGGCCGTTGTTAAGGCGATGTTCAACAGCCATGACCAGGGGTATTTTGCGGATTTTTCCATCAACATCCGGTGTTGTTGAGAAAAAACCGTTGCCTGCGGAATTATCGGTTAATATCTCAATATTGGAGGCAGTATTCCGCATTTTTGCAACATTATCAAAAAGCTCTTTTTTCGCCTGGCCGCCGATAAGAAGAGGCTTGGCAATTCTCGGATTGCGGACGGTATCAAACATGTAATTTTCATCAACCTGAATGGAATCCGCCCGGGTAAAGCCGGTTACAACATTTCCGGCCTGTTTGATCGCATTTGCAAAGACGGCGTCATAATCAATCAAAGCGCCCGTTTCTTCCAGTTTGGCAAGATCTATGGTGCCAGGCAGCTTTCTGAAAACCGTTGCCGGTGATGTTCTGTCTTTTTCCGGGAAGGTAATATCAAAAACAATTGCTTTTGCGCCCATAGAAGAAAGATTATCGACAATACGGGCCATTTGATGACGTGACCATGGCCACTGGCCAAGTTCGGGATGTTTGAGAGAAGCCTCGTCAATGTCCAGGATAACGACCTGGTCCGTTTTTTGCCGCGGGTAAAGCTGGTTGTAGGTATCAAAGGCCATAAAACGCATTTGCTTAAGCCAGCTATAGTCCTCAATCCTTACAAACAAAAGACCTGTTAGCAGCGCAAACAGGAGAAAAAAATGAAAAAAACGGCTAAGCAGAAGGCGTTTAAGCATGGGCGGGCCAATTCGGTTATCCATTTGCCAGTATAAATCCTCTTGGCCCGGATACAATATTAAACCTTGCGTTAAGGACAGTTTTCATTCATATCCAGATTAAAAGCACATGTTTCAGGGTGGTACAGGACATGACGGAAGAGACAGCAAAAACAGAAAATACTGAAAAAGCAGATAAAGGAACCGGCAAAAGCGGGGGAGATAACGATCCTGTGAAAATGTCGTTATCATCAGGAAAGCTTACCTTTCTCGGGCGGCTTCGCGGCTATCTTCTGGCCGGTATTCTGGTCACCGCGCCGATCAGTATAACTATATTCCTCACCTGGATGTTTATTCAGTTTATTGATAATACCGTCTCCGATATCCTGCCTGAGAAATATAATCCCGAAACTTATATGCCGTTTACGATACCGGGTCTTGGACTGGTCATTGCGATCACCTTTCTGATTACCGTTGGCTGGTTCGCCACAAATTTTCTGGGCCGCATAGTTTACAGTATTGCAGATTACACGGTGCACAGACTGCCGGTCGTGCGCAACTTATATGGCGCGATAAAGCAGATCATGGAAACCATAATGGCCAGTCAGTCACAGGCGTTCCGGGAAGTTGTCATGCTTGAATATCCGCGTAAAGGTGTCTGGTCCATCGGGTTTGTCACAGGCCGTTCAAAGGGAGAGGTTCAGCGTCTTACGGACACCGAGACAATCAATGTTTTCGTGCCGACAACGCCCAACCCCACCTCCGGCTACCTCCTTTTCGTGCCAAAAGCAGAACTGCATTTCCTTAAAATGACGGTTGAGGAAGGCGTAAAACTCGTTGTATCGGCAGGTATCGTTACGCCAGAGGAAATTGCAAGGCAGTCCGAAGAAAGCAAAAAAAAGGGCGCGAAAAAAACAAATCCTGATGAAAACCAGGAACACAAAGCAAAATAACAGTCACTTTTTGTTTTTATGAATGTGCCGTCTGGAACTGATTAATGAGGCCTGAGCCTGAATGGTGGAGGAGGCTGGATTTGAACCAACGTAGCCCGAAGGCGCCTGATTTACAGTCAGGTGCAATTGACCGCTCTGCCACTCCTCCAAAAGAGTTTTAATCAGTGGTTCATAAAAAAGGAAATTGGACTTTAATGTCAAGTTGTGTTTTTTAATTTTTATGAGGAAAGGCTCAGAAAATCCGAAAGGGGACATATACTGGATATACGGATGGCATGCGGTGGTGAGTGCGTGGCTGAACCCCGGCCGTAAAGTAAAAAAACTGTATATCACGCAAAACGCGATGCATAAGTTCAGCCTAACTCTTAAAGAGGCGGAGCGGAATAGCATAGCGCGTCCCGCCCCTCAGATATTTGAGGGGAAAATCCTGGATAAGACACTGAAGGATGCGGTGCATCAGGGGATTGCAATTCAGGTCCATCCCCTTGACGAGGTTTTTTTGCAGGACCTTATAATTCAGGGTAATCAAAAGGACAAAGACTGTCTTGTCATGCTTGACCAGATTACCGATCCGCATAATGTCGGTGCCATTTTGAGAACCGCCTGCGCTTTTGATGTGAGCGGTCTTCTGGTGCAGAAACGTCATAGTCCACGTCTTGATGGAGCCTTGGCGAAAGTTGCCACCGGGGCTCTCGAACATGTGCCTGTCTGCCAGCTCACGAATCTTTCCGACTGTGTCGAAGCGCTTCAGGATAACGGGTATACGGCATTTGCGCTTGACGAACACGCGGATACGGTACTCAGTGCGCTTTCTGATTCGGGTAAAAACAGGAAAATTCTCTGTGTTCTCGGCTCGGAAGGCAAAGGAATAAGACCCAAAATTAAAAACCAGTGCGATTTTACTGTCAGCATAAAAACGTCAGGGGCTTTAAAAAGCCTGAATGTCTCCAACGCGGCCGCCATATGCCTGCATGCTTTCATGGCAAGGTAAAACTCTAAAAATTGATATATATATTGCCCCTGATTTATTTGCGAATACCGGGTGT
>CAYLKN010000030.1:0-24721 GCA_964384335.1 uncultured Pseudobdellovibrionaceae bacterium | reverse complement strand
GCTAAATATATTTGCGCTTAAACCTTTGCGCAGCGTTTTCCATTTCCTCTTTAAGCGATGCGCCAATCTGGCCCCCGTCACCTTTCAGTCTTTTCACGAGTATGAGATTCAGGGCCTGTTTTAATGCATAGGCAAGCTCAATCGTATTTTTATCAAATTCGGGGGCATTTTCTATGAGATTAAGGACCATCGTCGCAAGTTCTCCAATAAGAGCATACCCGAACATTGAGGCATTGGCCTTGATCTGCATAACCGGATTTGCGATTTTCTGATAATGTTCAACTTTCGGATTATCAAGCTTTCGCTCCGCATTTTCGATTGCACTTTCAAGTTCTCTCAAAAATTCAAGAGCCATCGGTTCAAAATCGGTTTTGGTTTCCTCCATGCGTTTCTGGAGTCGGTTCACGACTTGCTGCTCGACCTTACCGGTTCCGACTTTAGACTGCAGAACGCGTGAAGGTTCAAGTATTTTTGCTTTCTTGGAACTGAATTCAGAATCGTTCATGATTTTTTTTATTCTTTAACAATCAAACAAACTACTGCTTATCGTCCGCTCTCCGGAACGGTCCCTTGAATTTCGGGTCTTGCCGCCGTCTCCTGTCAGGGCCGACATAGGTTTCCGTAACCACAAACCGTCTTGGATTGTTTATAACGTGAGTAATACGCTTTATCAACGCATCCGCAGTGAACGGTTTTATAAGATATTCTGTAACCCCCGCGTCCCGTGCGATTTTTACCCTTTGCGGAGCAGCATATCCGGTTAAAAGAATAATAGGCACCATTTTATTTGGTGACATAGAGCTCCGCCGGGCCGTTTTTGTAAACTCAATACCATTTACCGGTTGCATTTCCCAGTCAGCAATAATTATATCCGAGTTTTCCTGCTGAAAGAGGCGAAAACCATTTTCCCCGTCACTTGCCATGCGCAGGTTTTTTACGCCCAATCCATCAAGAACCGAACTGATAAGGTCCTTCATTCCTTTATTATCTTCAATCAAAAGGACCGAAAGATTTTTAAAATTTAATGACATAATCTAGATCAGTATTATAAAAAAATTTTAAAAAGTTTATTACATTTCTAACTATCATTATCAATTATTTTGATAACTCAGACAAGGCGCAGAGAATATAATTGCAACTATTGATCAGGTTTTTCATCCGGTACTGAAAAATAAAATGCGGTTCCTTTTCCAACTTCGGATTCAAGCCAGATTGTTCCGCCGTGTCGCTCCACAATTTTTTTACATGTTGCAAGCCCGATCCCTGTACCTGATTTCGTTTCGGCAGTTTCATCAAGACGATAAAACATATCGAAAACCTTTTGTTTGTATTTGGGATCTATCCCGGGTCCGTTGTCCGCAATTGAAAAAATCCAGCCCTCTTCATACCGATTGGCCTTGATATCAATAACGGGGTCGGCGTCACCCCGGTATTTTATGGCATTACCTACGATGTTCATTATAAGGCGTCCGAACTGCTCCGGATCATAATCAATTTCCGGAAGATTTTCGTAATTAAGGGAAGCATTGTTTTCTTCAATTTCAAAGGACAAAAGCGTTTCAAGAGACGCAAAACTTTCCGTGCTGTTAAATGTCTGTATGACGGATTCGCGGGATCCCATTTTTGCAAACTGGAGCAGATCGTCTATAAGACCGTTCATTTGATGAACTGCGGCAATTGACATTTTTATATATTGGTCGGATTTCTCGTCCTTTTTGTCACCCAGGTTCATATCAAGAAGCTCCATAAATCCTGTAACTGCCCTTAAAGGGTGCTGAAGGTCATGGGATGCAATGGATGCAAACTGCTCCAGCTCCTTGTTGGAACGCACCAGCTCCTCCTCCTTTTTCTTGAGATCGGTAACATCTGTGGAAACACTTAAGACAAACTTGTTCTGAGTGTCGTTTTTAAATGCGACCCGGCGGGTCAGATAGGTTCTGGTAATTTTTTTGTAGTTAGTGACATCCTCAATATTCTCCGAATAGCCGTATTTTAAGGCTTTTTCCTCAGCTTTCATAATTTCCTTGACTTCTTCCTCAGGCAGCATGCCGTCCATTGTGCTTCCCAGGATTTTGTAATGTTCGGCCGGATTAAAGATATCAAAATAAGCCTTGTTGGCTTCCACAATTTTCATGTTGTTATCTTTGACAATCATAAAGCTTGGCAGGTTGTCTATCACAATGCGCAGGAATTTCTGGTATTGGAGAAATTCCTTTGTCCGCTCATTCATAATCTGTTCAAAATGCTCAGAGCGGCCGGTTATAAAAATGATATAAGTGACAACTATAATTATGAGCGAGAGCGGGACAACGACCTCATACCATATAATCGTTTTAAGTAACGAGGAATCGAATGAAATTTCCTGAAATTCTGTTAACGGCGTCTGAACCTGCCTGAAAAACATAACAAGGGTTATTGTTGCAACGACAATAAGAAACAAAAACGGTATCCCGACCAGAAACCTTCGCCTGGCGGAAACACCGTTTCCGGGAAAGCAAAGCAAGGCAATCGGCAAAAATGTTACAATTCCAAGAATGGTGCCAAAGGTCCAGATTACGCTGCCACCGAATGCATTTTCGCTGTTGAATATTTCAAAATGTGAAAACAGAGGATAAACAATAATAAACTCGGTCAATCCTCCGATAATGATTACTTTAAAAAGAAAATTTATAATTTCGGAGATATTGTGGAATTGTATCGGCATATCAAAGGATCTATGTACGACCCTTGTAATGATCCAAACCTGAAAAAGACTGAGAAGTGCATATAACGGTGCCGCCTGGACAATATTAAGCGTTGTTGCCCCGAAGTGATAGTTGATGCACATGAAGTAGAATAAAATCAGTGTTCCAAAAAAAACACCGATCATGCAGCGATATCCGTAAAATATTACGAATGCCAGACTTATCCCCAAAGCAGGCAAAAAAGTTCCGACAAAACCAGTTGGCCAGGATATTGCAACGCCGCAAAAGCCAAAAATGACGGTCGCCAGAACAAGCAGAAAATTTATTATAACATCTCTTGCTATAAAATTTGTAGGATTTACGTTGGATGCCATTCAAAATCGATTTAAAAAAAACTTACCGGTTCAGTTTATCAATTAAAAGCGGTGAGGGATAGATAAATGGTTGATCAGCCCTTAAATATCCCTGTATTTTCAAGAATATCGCAAGCATTTTCCCCGCTGATCTCCAGAACTTTCCGGGAAATTTCATAACTGAAACCATTGCGTGCAAGATAGGCCAGGTCTTTTTGCATGTTTTTGTCTTCCTTTTGTGAAAAAATACCTATTTTTTTCCGGCGGCAAAGTTTTAGTGCTGCGGCAAGTTCAGGATCAAACGATTTTTTTTCAATATCCATATTCTGTGAGCAAAAACCGCTGTCAAGGTTATTAATAACATTTTCGGCCATGTCTTTTGAAATACCTTTTTGCGAAAGGGCGTTGATTATTTTTACGTATGAAAAGCCTTTGCTTCGATAAAATCGAATTTTAATCCGGGCGTATTCGTAATCATTAAGATACCCGAGTTCGACAAAACGCGCGATTACGTTTTCAAGTTTGTGTCTGCAATCCTCAATATTCTGATTCTCGTGAACCGTGCAGGACCGGACTATCTTTCGATCCATTATTCTTCTGAAATTTTCAATGCTGCTTGCATATCTTTGCAGATAATGAAGACCGGCATTGTATAAATAGTGCTCGGATATTTTTTTAACAATTTTTCTTTTTGCGCTTTGCATACTGGAACTTCCGCAAAATCTGCCTATATTCGTAAATTGGTTTTGGACAAAGCTTAACAAAATTTATTATACCGGAAATATCAAAAATGAATGTAAACCTCCAGCCGAGAAAAATATCAGGTATCAACAGAATCGGTCTTTACACACTCGTCAGTAAAGAAGTCGGACGTTTTATGACTGTTTACATGCAGACTCTGGTCGCCCCTGTTATAACCAGCCTTCTTTTCTTTTGTATATTTGCACTGGCTTTTGGCGGCGTTGAAAGAATCATGGGTAATATTTCCTATCTTGTGTTCATTGCCCCCGGTCTGGCAATGATGACAATGGCACAAAATGCGTTTGCCAACACCTCGTCTTCGATTGGAATCTCGAAAATCCAGGGTAGTATTGTTGATATTCTTATGCCGCCTCTGTCCGCGGCAGAGCTGTTTACAGGATATATGATCGGCGGAGTGCTGAGGGGTATTTTTGTTGGTGTTCTGACCCTTGTTACAATTTCAATCTTCGTGGAAATTGAAATCGTTAATTTGGCCGTTATTCTGGCATTCGGAATTTTGGGCACATACCTTCTTTCCACCATCGGTATTGCAACCGGAATATGGGCCGAGAAATTTGATCAAATGGCCACTGTGACCAATTTTCTTATAACGCCGCTAACATTTCTGTCAGGAACTTTTTACTCCATTGAAAAACTCCCCGAGTTTTGGAGAAACCTGGCCTATATCGATCCGTTCTTTTATATGATTGACGGTTTCAGGGCAGGATTTACGGGACATAGCGAGGGCGGTATCTTAACCGGTCTGGCAGTATTGATAATTTGTAATATCGTTATGACTTTCGCTGTTTTAAGAATGCTTAAAACAGGGTATAAAATTAAAAATTAAAATAACTGGCAGAGTTTCCATGCGTGCGTATTTATATTCCATTTTTATCTGTGTTTTCTGTATCGGCGCGATATCTGGATGCACAAGCGGATCTATGGAAAACGGGCTGCCTTTGCCGGATCTGACTTACCAGGGCATTCAGCTTATACCGCTCAATACCGCGGAAATCCGGATTTTCAACACCTATGAACCGAATAACGAAGACATGGCCGGTTCAGACAGGGTTTTGAGAACAGAAGAGGTTTTGTATCGTTATGCCGCGAACCGGTTTCGAAAAGCCGGGAATAACGGCAGT
The DNA here is from genome assembly GCA_964384335.1 of uncultured Pseudobdellovibrionaceae bacterium. Taxonomy (GTDB): domain Bacteria; phylum Pseudomonadota; class Alphaproteobacteria; order Micavibrionales; family Micavibrionaceae; genus JAUICS01. The sequence goes on along the minus strand of CAYLKN010000030.1, from coordinate 19,801 downwards.
CTTGTCATGATCATCAGAGATGCCTCTTTTAACAAAACTTATAAAGAATCGGAAAATGCATTTGTCAGGGCAATCGGTGTCGATGACGGATTTGATTATACCTTTACTGCCATCATTGACGCTGTTTTCACCCCTTATCAGAGTGGCCGGAATGTTGAGGCGCGGATCAGGGCGGAAAGAACGGCATTTATTCCGGATCATTATTCTCTTGATGAAAAAGATCAGGAATTTTTTAAGCTTGTCGAAAAAACCGTATCGGATATGGATGCGGAAATTCAAAGATCCTTTATAAATACTTTTGGCATTTACAAAGGACCGGTAAACCGGCTTCCTTCATCTTCTCCAGAAATGGGGAGCGAGTAAGACAAGAACTGTAAACAGTTCGAGCCTGCCGAGAATCATCCCTGCACATAATATCCATTTTGCTGTATCCGGTAAGGAATAAAACGTGGTGCCGGGCCCGATCTCGTTTCCAAGTCCGGGGCCCACGTTCGATATTGACGTCGCGGCCCCAGACATGGATGTCAGCATATCAAGCCCGGTCATAGACAAAAGAACTGCCAGAACCGAAAAACATAAAGCATAAAGGAAGAAAAAACTCATAACCGACATCGGGACATCATCGGGCATGGGACGGTGATTGTAATGCATGACGAAAACACCGTGCGGGTTAAGAAGTTTTTTGATCTGTGTATAGGCAACGGTGCAGAGAACCTGGAATCTGAAAATTTTTATGCCACATGTTGTGGAGCCCGCACATCCGCCAACCACCATAACAAAAAAGAACATATGCACCGCAAATGTGCCCCACAGAGTGTAATCAGCAGTGGAATAACCGGTACCCGTCATAATTGAACAAATGTTGAATGCCGCCATTCGAAGGGCCTGAAAAACTCCGAACCCGTTTTCTGCCATAAGATATAAGGCCATAATCAGAATGGCGACAATAAGAATGGAAAAAAACCATTGAATTTGTGTGTCGCTTTGTAAACCCTTGAAACTACCCTGGACCATTCGCAGATAAAAGACAAAGGGCAGACTGCCCATGATCATAAACAATATCGCGTTCATTTCCGTGAACATATTGTCGTAAAAGCCGATTGACGCATCGTGGGTGGAAAATCCGCCCGTGGAAATTGTTGTCAATGCGTGGGCAAAAGCTTCGAATAAGGATAAACCGGAAATCAGATATCCTATCATGCAGGCAAATGTTAACACGATATATGTTATTCCGATGGAACTTGCCAGCACGGCAACCCTCGGCATAACTTTTTCTTTTTGCGAGGATTCTGTTCTGAAAAGCTGCATTCCCCCAACTTTCAGAAAAGGAAGAACCGAAAAAGCCATGACAATTATTCCAACGCCTCCAAGCCACTGAAGTATTGCTCTCCAGACCAGGATGCCGTGAGGAAGCGTATCAAGACCCTCGAAAACGGTTGCACCTGTTGTTGTAAGCCCGGAAACAGATTCAAAGACCGCATCGGTTATGCTGACATCAAGCCCGCCGAACCAAAAGGGAATGGCGCCGAAAATACATAGAACAACCCAGCTTCCCGATGTCAGAAGAAAAGCCTCCCTGACCCCGAATTTCATGACGTGACCGGAGTTTGAAAAGATACACAGACCTCCGAAAAATGCAGTTATGATGATGGCAATAAGAAACGATTTCCATCCCTCATTTCCAGCAAAAAAATCTATGAAAAGAGGGATGAACAGACTCAGGCTCAGAATCATGAGAAAAATTCCAATTCCATAGAAAACTGGTCTGAAGTCCATTTTTCTCTATCCGGTATAGTGATTAAGTATTATGGCGTTTAGATACGCCTTTCAAAAGTTATTTCAACACGCCTGTTGAAAGGTTCTCCAACATTATCTGCGGTCGGCACTAACAACTCGTTTTCTCCGCCGCTCCTGATTTCGATGCGGTTCTGGCTAACTCCCCGCGAAACAAGGGCATTCTTAACGGCTTCGGCGCGTTGTATCCCAAGGCCCGCATTATAGCTTTCGGGACCGACCGTGTCGGAATGCCCTGTAATAACAATTTTTGTGACCGTATTATTGCCTTGTATTTCCTCTGCGGCAAGCTGAATGACCTCTTGTGAGTCCGGCAGGAGCCTGCTTCCGTTTGAATTAAAAAAAACTATAAACTTCGCTTCGTCGGGGCCTTCCCATTCGTAGGACGATTTAGCATCCGGTGATACCGTATGTGTCCTCTGGCTTTGTGAGGCTGCAGGGGTACCGTAATTATTGAGATAGGGAACGTTGTTTTGCCTTCCATTAGACTTAGTGTTTTGCCATGTTATGGTTTCGTTGTTTTTATTGTTGCCTGGCGGAAAAGAACCGCCGTCATTCCGGGATATTCTCAAATTAGGCGTTAACGGCGCATCGGGTGACGGGGGCGGAAGAGAGGTCCAGTCAGGGCGTGTGTGCTGTGTTTGATCCGACTGTATGAACCTGACCTTGTTTTCAAGGCTAGCTATTCCGCGCATAAAGCCGGATTTGCAGTTTTCAATTTCGTTATCCTCGCTCCATCCTTCCTCTGCCTGTTCAATCCAGCAATCAAACTGGACCTGCGTAATTGCGGTCTCTTCCGGCGCAAGCTGTCTGGCACCGGTATCCATTACGGTAATCAACCTGCTCCGTGCAGCTGAAATATCCGCAATTTCCTCATAGTTAATATCCCAGTCTTTTAAAGGCTCCGGAAGTACTTCTTCACCCCGCGCAGAGGCAAGGCCTTTACGGGCAAAGTGGAGCGCATCAGGGTAATCTTTCATCTCGTACTGCTCGAAATTCACAAAATCCCTGTATTCTCTGGTGAGTGCCTGCGTAAAAGGATTGCCGGTTGCCTGGATTTCATTGAGGGCCTCCACTTCCGGCGAGGGCCTGAAAGTTGAACATCCGCTCAGCACAAAAAGGCATAAGGACAATGTGAATAGGGCTTTGAAAGGCCTCGTGAACATACTAAAACCACTTTTTTAAATATTTCTTTATTACAATAAATTACATCGCATATTTCAACAGATATTGTTTTATGCAGGGTATGACCTGTTGACTATTTTTCCGAAATCGACAATATCTCCTCGATATTCATGCCGACTTGGCTTCCAATCGGTTTGACAACGGTCACATGGCCCATCTTGCGGCCTTCGGAAATGGATGATTTGCCGTAAAGATGAAGACAGGTATTCGGGGCCTCCAGAAAACGCGGCGCATTTCTGACATCCCGTCCTATAAGATTAACCATAACGGCATCGGAATGGCGGCGCGGATACCCTATGGGCAATCCGCTTACCGTACGGGCATGTTGTTCAAACTGGCTTACGGCACAGGCGTCAATTGTCCAGTGCCCGGAATTATGGGGACGGGGGGCAATTTCATTGGCAAGTATCTGACCGTCATGTGTAATGAAAAATTCGATGGCGAGAACCCCGACAAGATCAACGGCATTTGCCAGAAGCTCCGCTTTGCGTTTTGCCGTCTCCGCCTGCTGTTCCGGAATCGGCGCCGGAACGGTCGATTTGTAGAGAATATGATTGCGATGCTCGTTCAAAGCCGGAGGATAAACGGCAGTCTGGCCGAGTTTGTCGCGTGCAACGATTACTGATATTTCACTGGAAAAATCAACAATATCTTCGGCAATCAGTTTTATTCCGGTGGAGCGGGACGGGACGAGACTGTGAAAACTTTCGTAAATATCTTCACCGGTTTCATGTTTTTTCTGCCCTTTGCCGTCATATCCGAACCGGGTGGTTTTAATTATACAACTGCCTTTTCCGAACAGAGTCAGGGCTTTCTGGATATCTTCGGGGTTATTTACCTCGCACCATCTGGTCGTATCAATGCCGATGTCATTCAGGAACTTCTTTTCCTTAACTCTGTCCTGGGCGATTGCGAGAAGATTCTCATTCGGGCACACAGGCTTTATTTGCTGAACACGTCTGATGGTTTCCAAGGGGATATTTTCGAATTCGTAGGTGACAGCGTCAACACTTTCCGCAAAGTCCTTTAAAGCTTTCCTGTCGTCAAACTGCGCACGTGTGTAGACTGTCGCCACCTGTCTGCCGGGGCAGTTTTCTTCCGGTGCAAAAACATGTGTCTTTATTCCAAGACGGGCTGCAGCCATTGCGGTCATTCGACCCAGTTGCCCGCCGCCCAGTATGCCCAGTGTTTTGTTTATCATGTTAATTTTTCGGCCACGGTTATTCAGGGTTCAAGACCCACTCCGGCACTCTGTTCATTTCTAAAACGTTGCAGATTATCGGCGATCGTGTCATCGGACAGTGCAAGTATGGATGCGGCAATAAGGCCGGCATTCTTTGCGCCTGCCTCACCGATGGCAAACGTCGCAACAGGAATGCCGCCAGGCATTTGCACGATGGAAAGCAGGCTGTCCAGACCCTTAAGAGATTTGCTTTCAACCGGCACGCCAAGAACCGGAATTGTTGTCAGGCTGGCCACCATACCGGGAAGATGCGCCGCACCGCCGGCCCCTGCAATTATAACCTTCAGTCCGCGTGTTTTTGCCGTCTTTGCATATTCAACCATACGATCCGGAGTGCGATGAGCGGATACAATTTTCACTTCATACGGAATCTGCAAAAGTGTGCAGATCTCAGAGGCTTTTTGCATTGTATGCCAGTCGGATTTCGATCCCATAATAATGCCAACGGCAGGATTTTTGGAGTTTTGAAAATCTGGCATGGCCTGTTACCCGGCTTTGTTAAAAAACGCAATTTATAGGAATTTGGTTATTCAGGCAATAATATCCGGGAGGAGTGAACTTCTTATATGTTCGATCTGATCTTTAAGCTGCAGTTTGCGTTTTTTCATACGCTGCATTTTCATAAAATCGATCTGCCCGCTTTCAATAAGGGCCTGAATATGGCTGTCAAGCTCCCGATGTTCATTTTGCAGAGCTTCAAGCTGTTCTTCAAGCTGATCTTCGTCTTGCACAAACAAATATGTCATTATTTTTCAATCCATGAAACTATAATATTAACACTTTTTTTTGTGTTTGATAAGCTTTATTTGCATTGCGGCAAGTATGGACAGAAAATCATACTATTTACTCTTTATTTTTCAGGAACAGATCCTGCCATGGATAGACCCGGGCTTCGTTTTCGGACATAATTATTCAACATGCGCCTGAGAACAAAGTTTTAATCGGGCCCTAATGATAAAACTGAAGGCGTTTTTATGCTCTATGTTCGTGAATCTCTGGGCGATAATGAAAAAGTCATTCATGTGGGCGTATTTCACTGGACCTACACCTTCTGGGCCGTCATGAATGCCTTAATCGGAATTGTAATCGGGATTGGGATAATTGTGGCGGCTCTTGTTTACAGTGAGGCTGTACAGCAATTTACACCCTTTTCAGTATTCAAACGTCCGTTGCCGCCCGATGTTGGTCTGATTACGGAAATCCGCAATCTTCATCCGGGCATACGGCTCGCCGGTTTTATTTCCGGACTTCTTGGGCTGCTTGGGTTTGCGCACAGGATGATTATAAAGGCAACGACCGAAATCGCGGTAACCACACACCGCGTCATCTCAAAACGTGGGATTATCGCCCGTTATGTTGAGGAAATATCCGTTGACCGGATTGAAGGGGCCAATGTTTTCCAGTCTTTTTTTGGCCGTATACTGAATTACGGACAGGTTTCCGTCCGTGGAATGGGTGTCGGTGAGGTCTTCCTGCCGATCATTGACGATCCGATAACCTTCCGCAAGGCTGTGGACAAGGCCAGGGCCGTAAACCGAAAAATGCACCGGGATCAACACGTTTAACATCTATCAGAAAGAGGCAACGCACATGTTCATTGTTAAAAACCGCAGAAATTCCAGAAAGGCGGAATCCGCCCTGATCAAAAACGAAAAAATCCTGCATTCCTGCGAAATAAACGGAGGAATCTTCTTTTTCTCGTTTCTGATCGGCGTCGCGGCTGTGTTGGCAGGGGCTTTCTTTCATATGTTTCTTGGAGCCCTGATCCTGTTTCTCGGCTTTTTTTATTTCGCAAACGCATTGATCCTGTACATGACGACCGAACTTGTCCTGACAAACAAACGTGTGCTTGCCTATTACGGTGTTTTCGTGACCGACCTTATGCAGATCGGCCATGAAAAACTGGAAAGTGCGCATATTGAGCAAAATCTGCTTGGCAGCCTTCTGGGTTTTAAAACCATTACGGTCAAGGGCACAGGCCAGGGCAGCATTCCCATTCCTTATATTGCCGATGCGGAGGTCTTCAAGCGTCATCTGGACGAGATCTTATTCGGGGATAAGGAACAAAAGTAACAGGGTGTTTTTATTCGGATTTACATGGCGCGGTAATATCCTTACCGGCTTGCAAAGCCGGTTGAAAGCTTTATAAAAAAAGAAAAGAGAAAAGGGTGAGTTACATGACTGTTTACAATAAAAAAAGGGCACATACAAACGGATGGGATAAATCAAAACTGGTCAGTCGGCATGTAAGTGTCGGACCGTCAAAAGCGGCGGCGCGGTCCTATTATTACGCAATGGGCATGACGGAGGAGCAGATAAGTCAGCCTTTTGTCGGCGTTGCAACATGCTGGAATGAGGCCGCCCCCTGTAATATCGCCCTGTCAAGGCAGGCCAAGTCCGTTAAAAAAGGTGTAGAGGCGGCATCCGGCACACCCCGGGAGTTTACAACAATTACTGTGACGGACGGAATTGCAATGGGACATGAAGGCATGCGCTCATCCTTGCCCTCCCGTGAAGCTATTGCGGACACTGTTGAATTGACAATGCGCGGCCATTGTTATGACGCCATTGTCGGGCTGGCGGGGTGCGACAAGTCTCTGCCGGGCATGATGATGGCCATGGTGCGCCTGAACGTACCAGGTGTCTTTATGTACGGAGGATCTATTCTGCCAGGGAAGTTCCGCGGCAAGGACGTTACCGTTGTCGATGTTTTTGAAGGAATCGGCAAACATGCCACTGGGGAATTTACGGATGAAGATCTGCATGAGCTTGAATGTGTTGCCTGCCCGGGGGCGGGGGCCTGCGGCGGTCAGTTTACTGCCAACACGATGGCCTGTGTTTCCGAAGCCATCGGGCTGGCTCTGCCCGGTTCTGCCGGCGCACCCGCACCTTACGAAACCCGTGATGAATATGCCGAGGCAAGCGGGGCAGCCGTTATGGAGCTTGTCAAAAACGGCGGGCCGCTGCCCAGAGATATCGTTACGCGTAAATCTCTTGAAAACGCCGCTGCCATTGTCGCCGCAACCGGCGGCTCGACAAACGCGGCACTGCATATCCCCGCCATTGCACATGAGGCAGGTATTGATTTTGATTTGTTTGATGTGGCGGAAATCTTTAAAAAAACACCCCTCATTGCCGATATGAAACCGGGCGGGAAGTACGTTGCCAAAGACATGTTCGAAATCGGCGGCGTTTCTGTTGTATTAAAGGAGCTTCTGGACGGAGGTTTTCTGCACGGTGATTGTATTACAGTAACCGGCAATACACTGGCTGCGGACCTTGAAAAGATCAAACGTCCCGAAGATCAGGACGTGGTTTATCCTGTCTCTAACCCAATCAGACCCACGGGAGGGGTGGTCGGTCTTAAAGGAAATCTGGCACCGGACGGCGCCATTGTGAAAATTGCAGGGCTTGAAGAGCTTGTATTCGAAGGCCCGGCTAGATGCTTCGACAGTGAGGATGAAGCTTTTGAGGCCGTTCAGAACCGGGAATATGAAGAAGGTGAAGTTATCGTTATCCGGTACGAAGGACCGAAAGGCGGTCCAGGCATGCGGGAAATGCTGTCCACAACGGCCGCTTTGTACGGGCAGGGAACCGGAGGAAAGGTTGCCCTGATTACTGACGGAAGGTTTTCCGGCGGCACGCGCGGCTTTTGTATCGGTCATGTCGGACCGGAGGCTGCAGTCGGCGGGCCGATAGGCCTCCTTCAAAACGGGGATATCATTCGCATTGATGCCGAAAACGGAACGCTTGAGGTCAAACTTTCAGACGAGGAACTGGCGAAAAGAGCCAGGAACTGGAAACCGCGCGAGCATAAGTACCAGTCCGGCTATCTCTATAAATTCAGCCGCCAGGTCGGTCCTGCAAGAAAAGGAGCCGTTACCCATCCGGGCGCCGGGGCGGAAATCACTGCGTTTGTGGATATTTAGGGCAGATCGTGTTCAAGTATATCCATTTTGCCTATGGGCAATTTTTGAATATGTTCCTGATAAAGACCTTAAAGTGGTTTGGCTTTAAAGATCAGAAAGTAAATTTTTACTTTATATATCCTCGTTTACGCAGAACATATTCAAGGCGCTTTTTCACATTATGGATGAGGGTTTCTGACGATGCATAGGCTGGTCCCTGTATAACCACCTCTGTCAGTGTTTGCGTATCCATGGCTGAAACTTTGACAATCTGACCAACGGGATAAAATTCAACCAGAATTTCACGCCCGTTAAGAGTATCCTTTGCCATGAATCATAGTGTTGGCTTTAAATGTAAACTAATACACTTTAAAAGTCGTCAATCGAGCTCATACCCGCATAGTTGGCCTGGCTTGCCCAGAAACGCTCCAGCATACGCATCGTTTTTCGAAGATCTTCAAGCTTTTCCTCTGTAATTTCCGTTTTCTTAAGCTGCTCCTCATGACGCTGCAGTACTTCAGAAATTATTGTGTGCAGTTCACGCCCTTTCTCGGAGAGTTTAACCCGCATTGAGCGTTTGTCATGCAGTGACTGTTCCTGTTGGAGGTACCCGTTACTGACCATTTTCTTAACGTTGTAGGATACATTGGATCCAAGATAATAGCCGCGTACAGTCAGCTCTCCAACCGTAAGTTCATCATGTCCGATGTTATATAAAATCATGGACTGAACATTGTTAATGTCCTGGATTCCGCGTTTATCGAGTTCAACTTTTAAAACATCCAGAAAGTATCTGTGCAGGCGTTCAATAAGCTGAATTGTTTCGTAGTAAGTTACTATAGACACCGATCTGCCTCTTGAGTGAATTGAATTTAGTTACCGTATTAAAACGTTCAATATTTAGAGCATATCTATAATAATGCCGTGCGCAAGTAAAAAATTTATTGATAAACAGGCTAATAGTCGGGCTTTTTCAAAAATTTTCCTCTGCATGACGTTTATCCGAACATCGCATCCATGTTTGCCTTATCTTTTTGCTGAAGAGATTTGTGAAGCCATTCCGGGTCATGTGTCTTTTCAACCAGACGGCTCCTTACACCCTCGGCAAACGTTCCTGATTCATAAGTATAACGCGCCAGAGTATGATCCTTGGCAATGACATCCTCGTAACTTCGGTTTTTTGCGTAGTTTAAATGTATAAAATTCAGGTAAAGACTTTGGCTACAGGACTGATCGATATGGTTCAGCGCATCTTTGGCCCATTCTGAATCCGATAAACGAAGTCTTTCAAAAATTTTTTCCAGGGTGTGTGACGAAAAAATATCTGCAATTTCCGCTTTATTTTGGAGTAAAGATCCTTCCTTTTGTGAGTTTTCCGCAGGTGCTTCCGTCATCCGCCTGTCAAAAAAACTGTCTACGGAATGTGTTAGTGCGATATGTTTGTTTAGTGATTCTACAAAATCCTGCGCTTTAAAGGTTTCGGTGTAATGCGTCCCAACACCCAGCCATAACAGATCGCGGGCATTTGAAAAAGAACATCCGGTCAGTGCCGCATAGTATCCGCTATAATACGGAAATCTTGAAAGAAAATAGGCCGAACCAACGTCAATAAAAAAACCGATCTTCCCCTCGGGCATGGCAAAAACCGTTTGAGGTGTCAAAACCCTGTATTTGCAGGGGGCCGCAATGCCGTATCCTCCACCCATACAAATGCCTTCAATAAATGCGACAACGGGTTTTTCAAAAGTTTGGATCATAAGATCAAGCTCATATTCTTCTTTAAAGAAATCCAGAGCCTGGCTATGTGAACGGAAATCACCGGTCCGGTGAAGATGATAGACGGCCTTTACATCGCCGCCCGAACAAAAGGCTTTGTCTCCGGAACCAGAGAAAACAAGTGTTTTGATACTCTCTGCCTCGCGATAGTGCCTTAGAACCGATTTCAGGGAACAGACCATATCAAAAGAAAGCGCATTCAGGGCATTTGGACGGTCGAGCACAATATGCACAAGCGTCTTATACTCAAAAACGCGGATGTCTTTATAGTGTGATGAATGATCGATTGGAATCTCTGTATTCACTTTATTCACTTGGACCCGTTCCCGTGCCGTTCTGTTTCTTTAACTCCTCTTTACAGAGCTTTCATTTCAAGGCAATTATACATTCTTTATAAAAAGAAAAGACCTAAAACCTGTAAAAAATGACTTATTCGGAATTTCCTAAAACGAGAATGCGCCGCAACCGCTCTGATCAGTGGGTTCGGAATCTCGTTGCGGAAAATACCCTGAGTGTGTCCGACCTGATATGGCCCGTTTTTGTTATCGAAGGGCAGAACAAAAGAGAGGAAGTCCCGTCAATGCCGGGCGTCGAACGCTTAAGCATTGATCTTGTTACCGATAAGGTTAAACACGCGCACGATCTCGGAATTCCGGCAATTGCCGTTTTCCCTGTGATAGAGCCAAATCTTAAAACAGAACAGGGGGATGAGGCAGTTAATCCTGAAAATCTTTTATGCCGGGCAGTCGCACATATCAAAAAAGAGGTTCCGGGTATAGGCATAATTACAGATGTTGCTCTTGACCCTTATACATCCCACGGACATGACGGGGTCATTGAAGAAGGATATGTTGAGAATGACAAAACTCTGGATATTCTCTTGCGTCAGGCCCTGCTGCAGGCCAAGGCGGGCGCTGATGTTATCGCCCCTTCCGACATGATGGACGGGCGTGTGATCAGAATTAGAAAAGCTCTGGAAGATCATAAATTCCATACCGTCAAAATAATGTCCTACGCTGCCAAATACGCATCCTCATTTTATGGCCCTTTTCGTGATGCCATTCAGTCGGGCGGATGTCTGCAGGGCGATAAAAAAACCTACCAGATGGATCCGGCCAATAGCGATGAAGCGATGAGAGAGATCGCACTTGATATTCAGGAAGGCGCGGATTTTGTAATTATAAAACCCGGAATGCCCTATCTTGATATCATCAGGCGGACAAGCAGTCAGTTTGGAATACCCGTTACCGCCTATCACGTGAGCGGGGAATACGCCATGCTCAAGCATGCGGCACTCGCAGGTTGCCTCGATTACGATGCTGCACTGAAAGAAACGCTCATGGCGTTTAAAAGAGCGGGCGCATCCGGAATACTTACATATGCGGCACTGGATGCGGCCCGTATCCTTAGAGACTGAAATTTCCGCCAAAACCCCGGGAAAAGATCTAAGACCCGGCATCTTTATGGCAATTAAGTATTTCTAAAGAAAATATTTACCAATTGATAATTAAAACCTGAGATAGTGGTATTGTAGGATTATTTAAAATTGTCTTGCGGGAGTTTGGTTTATGGACGGACAGGCGCCATTAAAACAATTGAAAATGAATTTATGATTTTACGGTTTATCCATGTCTGACAAGGTTCAAGGCGAAAGTATCAAAGAACAGAGAGATAGATTTCTGGCGTTTTCGTTCACCGCATCCGATATCCTTTTGGAAGTGAACAAGGATGGTAACATTAATTTTTCCGCAGGGGCATCGGAGGCTTTAACAGGGGAGGATGATAAAAGCCTCATTGGAAAAAACTGGCTTTCTTTGTTTGACCCGGATGACCGTCCAACGCTTGTCGTGATGAAAAACAAGGCCGTTTCCGGAATAAGAAGCGGGCCGCTTTTTATATCGTTGAATAAGCTTTTCGGTAAAAACAGAAAAGCCATTATTCAGGGAATGCGGCTGCCTGAAAGTGAAATTTTTTATGTTACGCTCAACTTTAACAATATCCTGATGGCCAAGGTTGGTGAACTGAACAAACAAACCCAGGCCAATGAGCTTCTTGACCGGGAAACATTTCTCGAAGCTGCAAATCAGATGCTGGATTATGCACAGTCTCTGGGTAAGGATGCCGATATTACCTTGCTGGAAATCGACGATTTTAAAATATTCAAAGAAAAAGTCGGACCCAAGAACTGGGAAAAATTGAAAGAGGAAATCGCCCGTATTCTAAAAGCCAAATCTATTGACGGACAGACTGCGGCATCGGTAACGGACGGAAGGTTCAGCGTTATTCACGACACGGCAATAAATGCGGACCTCATAAAGGATCAGATCGGGCAGATGCTTGCGGACAGAACGCCAGATAAAAAGGGCGCGCAGCTTAAAAGCAAAACGATTACTACAGATGTTCAGAACCTGGATAACACGGATACGACCAAGGCACTTTTTTATACTCTTCATGAGTTCGAGAGAAAAGGAACCGATATGACCATCGAAACGCTTAATAGTGCGTTCAAGTCTTTTCTCAGTGCAAATGCCTTCAGAATTTCCGAATTCAAATCCATGGTCAATAACCTTCATTTCAATTTCAATTTCCAGCCTATTTTAAATCTCAAATCTCTCAAACTCCTCCATTACGAGATGCTGGTCAGATTCCAGGACGGGCGTTCGCCAATGGAATGGATTATGTTCGGGGAGGATATCGGTATGGCCAGCGACCTGGACATGGCCGTGTGCGACAGGGCCACAAAATACATACTTAATAAATCCGCAGAGACAAATAAAACCTTTGCCATCAATCTGTCGGGCCAGTCCGTTCAGAAAAAAGAATTTACGGAGAAACTCTTAAAACTTCTGGATGATAACAAAAAAATAACAAACCGGATAGTTTTTGAAATCACTGAATCGCATCAGATCAAGGACTTAGGCATAGTCAATGAATTCATAACAGAGCTGCAGAATATGGGGATGCATGTTTGCCTCGACGACTTCGGTGCAGGATCGGCTTCTTTTCAGTATCTGCAAAAACTTCATGTTAACTACGTGAAAATTGACGGTCAGTATGTCAGAAAAATGTCCGTATCGGAACGGGATCAATCCATGATCAAGCATTTGATACAGATGTGTCATGACCTTGATATCAAGGTGGTGGCCGAGATGATTGAAACGCGTGACGATCTTAAAAAGCTACAGGACATGGGGGCGGATTTTGGGCAGGGTTACCTGTTTTCAGCGCCGCTGAGCAAACCTTCCTTCTCCGACGAAAAATTCAGAAAGGCATTCGCCGGCGTACTTTATCAAAGCAAAACCGTTACTGCGTAGGGTGTAAACCGGGCTGAAAACAGAACTTTCAGGAAAACAAATATTCAAGTACTATGATATCTGAGAATTTAGTCATCAAAGATCTTCACGTAAAATCATGAAATTAATCGGGATAGCACTTGTTTTCATTATGACATTCGGCGGGTTTATGCTTGCCGGCGGTAAAATAAAAATCATTACCGGAGTCATACTGCCTGCAATACCCGGAGAATCTCTCATAATTCTGGGAACGGCCGTTGCCGCCTTTATCATCGCAAACAGCTCAAGCACGATAAAACATACCATAAAAAGCCTGTCCGCCCTGACAAGTCCAACGGTCTATACCAAAGAATCCTATATAGAGCTTTTATGTCTTATGTTTACGGTATTCAAGCTTGCCCGGACCAAAGGCTGGCTTGCGCTTGAGCAGCATATCGAAAATCCCGACGACAGCGATATGTTCAGTCAGTTTCCTGAGTTTCATAATAACGAGCATGCGCTTTATTTCGTTTGTGATTACCTGCGTATTATTTCGCTGGGTAATGAGAATCCACATGAGCTTGAGGCGCTTATGGATGAGGAAATCGAAACCCTGTCCCATGAGTATCTTGAGCCGTCTCATGCCGTTCAGACAATGGCGGACGGCCTTCCCGCGCTCGGTATTGTCGCCGCCGTGCTTGGCGTTATTAAAACCATGGCCTCTATCACAGAACCGCCTGAAGTTCTTGGAAAATTGATTGGAAGCGCCCTTGTCGGAACGTTTCTCGGTGTCTGGCTTTCTTACGGTTTTGCCGCACCAATTGCCGGCGCGATAAAAGGAAAAGCCGAAAACCAGATTATGTATTTCAAATGTATTAAGTCCGGAATTCTGGCCTTTTTACAAGGAAGTGCGCCGCAAGTTGCAACGGAGTTTGCGCGCAAGCTTTTACCGGAAGAACTAAGACCCACTTTCCTTGAGCTTGAAGAAGCAATCAATGAATTGCCGACCACAACGACATCTTAAGATTTTATTACCATTTTTCCATTATAATCTCTATTGTTATGTCTGATCCGAGCCGTGCAGAAAATATCATCATTAAAAAAGTAAAAAAGGTGGAAGGCGGCCATCACGGCGGGGCGTGGAAAGTGGCTTATGCCGACTTCGTGACGGCTATGATGGCTTTTTTTCTTCTCATGTGGCTCCTGAATGTTTCAACCGACGAGGCCAAGGAAAAAATTTCATCCTTTTTTGATCCCTCCCATCCCAGGATTGCCGATTTAAGAAGTGGTGCCGGGGGCCTTCTCGGCGGACTTTCCGTTTCCAAAGTTGGCGCAATGATGGAAAGTACCCAGCCCATCGTCAATCCAAACTCGCCACAGCCTGTTCCGGCACATGGAGGAACCAAAACAAATGATCCTAAAGCGGATGATGCGCGGGAGGGGGGACGAAACGAAGCGGACGGCCAACCTGCAAAAAGTCCGGAAGACATATCAAAGGAACGTCTTTTAAGGGAATTGAAAGAAAGGGAAGAAGAAGAGTTCAAAAAGGCGGAAGAAGAACTGAAAAAGGCGATTGAAGCGGTTCCCGAACTCGCGGAACTTAAGGATAATATCCAGATTGACCGAACACCGGAAGGCCTGAGAATACAAATTCTCGATCAGGATGATGAATCCATGTTTCCTCTTGGCAGTGCGCGGATGTACGAAAAAACCAGAAACCTTCTGTCACAGGTATCTGTAGTTATTAATAAACTGCCAAACGATATATCTGTACGCGGGCATACGGATGCCTATAAATATGCAGGCGGCTCGGATTATTCAAACTGGGAATTATCGGCGGACAGGGCCAACGCAAGCCGCCGGGCATTAATTCAGGACGGCATTGGAGAGGGGCGCTTTGTCAATGTTATCGGCAAGGCCTATACAGAGCCTTTTGTTGAAGACGACACTTTTGATCCAAGGAACAGAAGAATCAGCATTGTTCTGCTGCGCCGCAGTTTTCTTGCTGAAATTGCAGAGCTTGAAGGCGATACTGAAGAATATGAACGCCAATTCCGTCCGGATACCGAAATCCGCAAGCAATATCAGAAAACACCGGGCGACGTTGAATTCCCATAGGACGCATCAATGTCCGGCCTCTGTATTCTGCATGCCCGCAAGCAGAACTTTCTCTGGATTGATCTTTCCAAGTGTCATAATACACTTGCCCGTTTGTATGTGCTTTTTTATAAAAAACTATGGAGTCGTCGGACAATAAAAAAATTGCCATTACAGGGGATCCGGGAAGCGGCAAAACGACTTTTGCCCGTTCTGTGGCGCGCATAATGCACTGTGAACTTATTACAACAGGTAACATTTTCCGGGAACTTGCTGCAAAAAAGGGTATCTCCATAACGGATCTCAACAGGCTCGCCGAAAAACAGAAAGAGATAGACTACGAAGTTGATAATTATCTGAAAAGCCTGAATGATGATCCGGGCCGGTATGTTCTGGATTCCCGGATGGCCTGGCATTTTGTTAAAGACGCTTTTAAGGTGAGGCTGTACGTCGATCCTGCTGTTGCGGTTCGCCGGATTTTACTGGACAAGGCCGAGCTTCGTGAAAAATACGGCTCATATGAAGAGGCGCAGAAAGATATCGAGGCCCGTAAACAAAGCGAGATAAAACGGTATCACGATCTTTATAAGGTGGATATAAGCGATAATGCGAATTTTGACCTGGTTATCGATACTTCAAACAAGACGATTGAGGAAACCACCCGGGAATTCCTTAAACACTGGAAGGCCCTGGAAGCTGAAGCCACATGACATAGGGCACAAAAATAGGGCACAAAAAACTTTAAATACGCCTTACTCAAATCTGTTGTTTTTAGGAAAACCGTTCGGGGCCATACGGCCGGTCTGGGCCCGTTTGCCAAGCCATGGGGTTATGTCTTCCAGAATGCGTTCGCCGTTTCCGTAAGGGAAACACAGGCCTTCTTCTTTTCTGAATATCTTTACATCTGAAATGCCGCCATCCTTAAACCGCATCAGGATAACACCCTTACCACGGTTCATAACCGGAATTTCATCAAGTGGAAAAATAAGCATCTTCCGGTTTTCACCGGTTACGGCCACCATGTCGTGATCCGCCATTACGACCCGGCAAAGTTCGGCCTCGGCTTTGGAATCCGTTGTCAATACTGTTTTTCCGGCTTTTGTCTGTGCCAGTACGTCTTGCGCATTAACGGCAAAGCCGCGCCCGTCACTTCGGGCCACTAAAAGCTTGATTTCCGGCCTGAAAATCTGAATTGATACAATGTCGCTTTCATTCGGCAGGTCAATGCTCAGCCGTAAGGGTTCCCCAAATCCGCGGCCGGGTGGAAGCTTGTCGCATCCAAGTGTGTAAAAGCGCCCGTTCGTTGCAAAAACCAGTAATTTATCGGTGGTATACGCTTCAATAAAAAAACGTCCCCTGTCGCCTTCCTTGAATTTGACGTCGTTATGTTTTATCCCGTGGCCTTTCATTGCCCTGATCCAGCCTTTTGAAGAACAGATGACCGTCACCGGCTCCTTCTCAATAATGGCCTCTTCAATGTCAACTGCTGCCGGGGCTGGGGCATCGGCCAGATCAGTGCGGCGTGCGGAGCGTTTCAGATCGCTTGCAAACGTTTTTTTCAGCTCCTGAATATCTTCTTTTATTTTTTTCCACTTCAGGCTTTCAGAGCCCAGCACCTGTTCAAGCGTATCTTTTTCCGCGGCCAGAGCATCATATTCTTTGCGTATTTCCATTTCCTCAAGCTTGCGCAGGGCACGCAGGCGCATATTCAGGACGGCCTCGGCCTGCATATCGGTCAGCTTGAAAAACCGCATAAGCTCAGCTTTCGGTTCGTCTTCTTCCCTTATAATACGGATAACATCATCAATGTTGAGATAGACGATGAGGTAACCGTCCAGAACTTCCAGCCGGTTCTTCACTTTTTCAAGGCGGTGGCGGCTCCGGCGGATCAGAACATCTTGCCTGTGGTCAAGCCAGGAACGAAGGACGGCCTTAAGCGGCATTACGCCTGGTGTCGTCCCGGCATCAAGCACATTCATATTTAGCGGTACGCGAATTTCCAGGTCACAATGCCTGAACAAAGCCTCCATAAGAAGCCCGGCCTCAACATTCCTGTTTCTGGGCACGATCACAAGTCTGACGTCTTCCGCACTTTCATCGCGTACGTCATCAAGCATCGAGATTTTGCGGGCCGTGACCAGTTCGGCGATTTTTTCAACCAGCTTTGATTTCTGAACCTGATACGGTATCTCCGTTACCACAATCTGATACTGACCCTGTTTCAGATCCTCTTTATGCCAGCGCGCGCGCAGACGAAAACTGCCGCGTCCGGTATTATACGCCTCCCTGATGTTTTCCGGGGGTTCGACAAGCACCCCGCCAGTCGGAAAGTCCGGACCCTTTATATGGGACATCAGCTCGTCCGTATCGGCATCTTTGTCAATAAGCAAAAGCAGGGCGTCAAAAAGTTCAATAATGTTATGCGGTGGGATATTCGTTGCCATGCCAACGGCAATTCCACTGGCTCCGTTGGCCAGAAGGTTTGGAAAGCGGGCGGGAAGAACGACCGGCTCTTTATCTTCACCGTCATAGGTTTCCCTGAAGTCGATGGCATCTTCGTCTATCCCTTCAAGAAGATACAGGGCAACATCGGTCAGACGGGACTCGGTATACCGCATGGCGGCCGGATTATCGCCGTCGATACTGCCGAAATTTCCCTGCCCGTCGATCAGCGGGTAGCGTACCGCAAAATCCTGCGCCAGCCGGACCATGGCATCATACACGGCCTGGTCGCCGTGAGGGTGAAATTTACCGATCACGTCACCGACAACCCGTGCGGATTTTTTTGGCGGGTTTTGCGGTCTGAGCTGAAGCTGGTACATGGCATAAAGCAGGCGCCGGTGTACAGGTTTAAGCCCGTCACGCACATCGGGCAAAGACCGGCTCATGATTGTTGAAAGCGCATAAGACAGATAACGCTCTGATAATGCCTGTTTCAGCGGAATATCCGAAATATTCTGATGTGTCTGTGCGGACTTGGCTGTCATGAAAAAACTTTAATCATTAACCTGTTTTAAAACCATCCATTTCATTGATTATTCACTTTATAAATCCATATCCCCTTGCGCCGCAAGCTTTTCTATGCGGCTTCGGAAAGATATCCGGGCTTCCGGGAAAGGCCCGGCCGTATCGCCAAACAATTTGTTCACCAGAAAGTACCCGGTCAAATCAAGACCTTTCAGTATTTCGCCGTACGGATTGTTGTCTCCGATTTGCAGGTTTCCAGTCAGAAAACCCGGCAATTCCAGTAATTTTTCCTTATAGGGCTCCCCCGCCTGCGCAGAAACAGCCCGGCCCGTTCTGGGGCTGACATAAACCAGATTGTCCGCCGTTCCCGTTGCCGCGCATTTTGAAAAATCAAGACCAAATCCCATTTCGCGGAGAAATGCAATTTCCCACAGAATGTAAGCCTCGGCCCATTGATCGCCCTGAAGGAGATCACATAAAGCCTTAAATCCTTCAAACTGACCCGGGTTGCTTTCCCGTTCCGGCAAAGCCGCCTCCGCCAGGGAACAGGCCGAAAGCAGAGCGGCGAGCTTCAGGGGCGAGTCCATAACCCCGGATGCGTAGGCTTTCTCCAGCTCAAGCGCAAATGTTCCAAGCTGCTCCCGAAGTCTTGCTTTCCATTCTGCGGTTACCAGGTTCCCGGGCTGCAAAATATTCTGTTTGCCCTGCGCCCCATAGACATAGCCCGCATAACGTCCGTGTTCCCGTGCCAGAATGTTGATAACGGCCGCGCCTTCGCCATAAGGGCGGACATGAAGGATAACGGCTGTATCAGTCCAGATTTCCATTGAACTCCAATAAATCTTAAAAGGTCCGACCCGCAGAGAAATAATCGCCTTCTTAAAAGCGCCTATTTAATTATTTTTTTCTTGTCCCTGACACTGAAACGGACGGTTTCTGGCTGATACGGCCATACAGCAAAAATTTTGGCAATCGCCGACCATACAAGCAGTACGGCTGCCGGGATGCCCGTGCCGATGACTGCGTTTGTTTCCATGACGGGAAGTATTTTGTCTTTCCACGTCTCCTTTGTCACCATGTCCTGCAGTGTGTCGTAGTAATCAGGAGCATAAAGCGTAAACAGTATGCCGATATCACTGAAATCAAATTCCTGCCACAACGTGAAATCCTGGTGTTCGTTGTACCAGATATATATATCGTGGCCCAGAATAACCAGGGGCGGCAGAAGAAAAAGCGCCAGCAGAGATTTATACGTATCATTCATGAAAATACCGGTATAGTTTTGTTTTATGGTATCAGTCTTCCAGTGATTTTCAAGCGGCACTTTTAACCTTGAACATTTTGGCCATAAACCCTATGATCCTTTTCGTTTTAGGAATACCGGAAACGGCCGGGCGCCGAATGGCAACGCCTGTTAAGGAGAATGAAGGGCCGTTTTTTGAGTTAAGGGATATGAGTTAAAGGAGATGTGGCCGAGCGGCTTAAGGCGCACGATTGGAAATCGTGTTGAGGGCAACCTCTCGGGGGTTCGAATCCCCCCATCTCCGCCATTTGAACAA
>CAYLKN010000029.1:6662-24908 GCA_964384335.1 uncultured Pseudobdellovibrionaceae bacterium | reverse complement strand
CTCAAATCGGACATTTAACGTGGTAACTAATCGGACATATCACGTGTTAGTGACAGAACTCAACTTTATGGTTGACATAGACAATGACAATAAATATAAAACAATTCTTTAATAAAAATTATTAAGCACGAAGATATGAAAACGTATTCGGCCAGACCGCAAGATATAGAGCATAAATGGTATCTTATTGATGCACAGGATATTGTCCTGGGACGGCTTGCAAGTATTGCTGCCATGCGCCTGCGCGGCAAGCACAAGGCACAATTTACACCGCACATGGATTGCGGTGACAATGTGATCGTTATCAATGCCGATAAAGTCAGAATGACCGGACAGAAAAAGGACCAAAGTGTATTTAACTGGCACACCGGCTATCCGGGCGGCATTAAAGGCAAGACGGCAAGAGAGATCCTTGAAGGAAAACATCCTGAGAGGGTAGTGGAAAATGCTGTTGAAAGAATGCTTCCGAAAGGGCCACTGGGTCGTAAGGTCTTTAAAAAGCTGAAAGTTTATGCAGGGTGCGAGCACCCGCATGAAGCGCAAAAACCGGAAATAATAGACGTTGCGTCAATGAATCCAAAAAATTCAAGGGTACAGTAGGATCATAAAATGACCGAAACACAAACACAGAAAACAAAAGATCTTAAAGACTTAGGTGCTCTACAGGCCGATAACAATACTGATGCGCCTGTTGAAAAGAAACCCGTTCGCGACGAACACGGACGGGCATATGCAACAGGGCGCAGGAAAGAGTCATCTGCCCGTGTCTGGCTTAAACCCGGAAAAGGTACCGTTGTTGTAAACGGCAAGACACAGGACAAATATTTCGGCCGGAAAACGCATCTTCTCGTTATAAACCAGCCGTTTCTCGCGGTTGACAAGGTTAACTCATTCGACATCATGTGTACCGTTGCAGGTGGAGGATTGTCCGGCCAGGCCGGTGCCATTCGGCACGGAATTTCGCGCGCATTGTGCAATTTTGATCCGGAATTTCGCCCGGCTTTGAAAAAAGCATCAATGCTTACAAGGGATGCGCGTGAAGTTGAGCGTAAGAAAGTCGGCAAACATAAAGCCCGTCGATCCAAGCAGTGGGCCAAGCGTTAATAATAACGCCGTTTTATCCCGTTTTTTCTATTTCGTATTCTCTGTCATGCTGAAGCTGGGCAAGTGATTTGCGGCTTTCATTAATAAGGCTTAAGTCGAGCTCCGCATAAATAATTCCCGGTTTTTCTTCGGCTTCGGCCAAAATGCGTCCCCACGGATCAATGATGATTGAATGCCCATAGGTCTGGCGCCCACCGTCATGAGTGCCGCACTGCGCCGGGGCAACCACAAAACATCCGGTTTCAATTGCCCGCGCCCGAAGCATAACGTGCCAGTGCGCCCTGCCGGTCGGAACGGTAAAAGCGGAGGGAACGGCGAAAATTTCAGCACCGTTAACCGCCATCTGCCTGTACATATGCGGAAATCTCATGTCATAGCATATGGTCATCCCAAGACGGGCTTTCGGCATTTGAGCAATAACGGCTTTCGAACCTGGTTCCATGTAATCAGCCTCACGATGTGATTCCCCGGTCGGGAGATCGACTGCAAACATGTGAATTTTCTGATAGACGGCGGCTGTCTGACCATCCGGATTAAAAAGATAACTGCGGTTTGCCAGTTTTGTTCCGGAGACCTTTGTTGCCAGTGAACCGATGAGAAGCCATATGTTCAATGAGTTTGCAAGGTTGGAGAAGGCGGAAATCGCGGGGTGATCCTCCTCCGTAAATGCCGTATTGTATCGTACCTTACTATCATGAATCATTGCCCCGGTATTTTCAGGCGTTGCGATAAATTCCGCTCCGTTTTTTGCCGCCTCTTTTACAAACTCGGCGGCCATATGGATATTTTCCTGTATATCGACGCCGCTGGTCATCTGTATACAGGCGACATTCAGAGATGACTTTTGAGGAGAAACATCCTCAGGCATTTAACATTCCGTCAAGCTTACCCTGCCTGTCCAGCATATGCAGTTCGTCACAGCCGCCAACACCTTCATCGTTTATAAAAATCTGCGGTACCGTTTGACGACCGTCTGCACGTGCAATCATGGCTGCCCGTTTTTCCTGATCACCGTCGATCCTGATTTCATCATAGGATACATTTTTGTTGTCCAGTAATTCTTTGGCTCTGATACAAAAAGGACATGTTTGTTTTGTATAAATCTCTACTTTCGCCATACTCTTTATTCTCCCGTCGGTTTTGGTAAGATATGGATTATATCTTTATTCAAACTAAGTCATATTTATGGATTATCAAGCAATCATTTCGGGGGCGGGCATACCGGGATTGACCCTTGCCCTGTTGCTGGAAAAAGCCGGTATCACAACGGCCGTCATCGATCCTGATTTCCCGGATCAGAAAGACGATTTCCTGAAAGACGGCCGGACCTCCGCATTGCTTGAAACGTCATTATCGGTTCTTCAGGATCTGATCCCTCTTGAGACTTTAAGTGACTTTTCCGAGGAATTGCATGAAATCAGAATTCTTGACAGAACACTTGATGACGGGAAAAAGATTGCAGCTTCGTTCTCATCATCCGAAATCGGTCAGACCCGTTTCGGCCTGAATGTTTCCAACCGAGGCCTTAGAAATCTCTTATATCAGAAGGCCAGAGAAGCAAAAAATATCGTTTTGAAAGAAGATCGCCTTGAGGGATACACCGTCTCTGACTTTGATGTAAAGGCCCGCACTCTCTCCGGAGAGACACTTGGCGGAAAACTTATAATCGGTGCAGATGGCCGGAACTCCTCCGTCAGAAAAATCGCAGGCATAAAAAGTAACAAAAAATCATATAAAAAGCAGGCCCTGACACTTGTTGCAAGCCATAGCAAAAAACATAAAAACTGTTCTATCGAAATCCACAGAAATGCCGGTCCTTTGACCTTTGTACCCTTACCGGGAGACAGATCCAGCATTGTCTGGGTTGAAACAGATGATAAGGCCGAACACTTCGCCGCCATGCGGCGTCAGGATCTGCAAAATATTCTGCAGGATCTGAGCGAGGGTGTGCTGGGCGATTTAGAGATTGACGGCCCGATAGGGCATTACCCTCTTATGTTTCTTAAAGCCGCAAGCCTTTCCGCACCACGCACGGCTCTTATCGCAGAGGCCGCTCATGTCATCCATCCTTTGGGAGCACAGGGTCTGAACCTGAGCATGCGGGATGTGACGACACTTGCAGGGCTGATAACGCAGTATCACCTCCACGGTCTCGATATTGGAAGCCATCAAATGTTGAAACATTACCAAAGGCGCAGACTCCCCGATATTCAAAGCCGCACAGTTGCTGTAGACGGCATGGTTTCCATGATATCCCATACAAATCCCCTGCTTCATACCATCAGGCGGAACGCGCTTCAGCTTATGCCGTATATTCCATTTGCAAAAAAAATGATTATGAAAGAGGGTATGGCACCTTCTGTTGCCGGCAAAATCTGAGCCTAGAGCAAATCGCGATCAAAAAGAATCGCTTTGCGATTTTTTATCGCGTGAATTTGCTCATCGATTCAATAAGTCAGGGCAGATTCACGCTTTTTAAATATAATCATAGTGATTATATTTAAACACGATCTGCCCTAAGAAAATCTTACCGTTCTGGCAAATGTAAGGACAAAAACACTTCTTGCATCCGCTTTTTTGAGTACACGGGCACATTCGTTGACGGTTGCGCCCGTTGTGTAAACGTCATCGATCAGAATAAAATCCTTTTGGCTTGCATTCTGGGCATATGCAGGGTTTACACAAAATGCGGCCCGCACATTCTCTTTCCGCAGACGAAAAGATTTGTCTTTCTGCGGCGGGGTTGATTTGCGTCTTAAAAGAAAATCGGGAACCACTGGCAAGTCTGACAAAGCAGACAGGTTTCCGGCGATCAGGGCGGCCTGATTATATCGGCGGGCCAATAATCTTCGAGGATGCAGCGGTACCGGAATAATAATGGAACAAGGGGTGACGACCTCCATTAAACTGCGCCGCATCATTGCTGCAATGGTTTTGACAACATGAAGTTGATCCCCGTGTTTGAATTTAAGGGCTATTTCCCGGCTTATCGGATTATAGGCAACGGGTGCCCTTGCCCTGTCAAAATACGGTGGATTTTGAAGGCAGGCGCCGCAAAGCTGATTGGCTTCTCCCGATGATACCGTCATGGGGTATCCGCATAGTGAGCACAGAGGATCGGAGATAAAATCCAGGTCCTTCCATGCCGCGGGGGAAAGAACGCCGTTCTCAGATACGATCTCTCCCGTTACAGGACAGCGTGGCGGCAGCACCGTGTCGATGATATGATGCATGAATTGTTTTATAATCGCGGATATCCTTGTAACCCTGTTCATTTACACTATGATGTAAAAAGCGATGTCTTCTTCCCCTACCATTTTTGACCGGGCCCTTTACAGAAATCTTCGCACCAGAATTCAGCCCGGGCTCCGCAAACATGATTTCCTTATAAATCTTGCAGTTGATAATATCATAGACCGTATCGATATAATCAAAAAGCAATTTCCCCGGCCTCTCATAACCGACATTTCCCGCCTTAGAAAGGATCAAATCTCAAGGATCGGGCAAGGTGCCGGCTCTCAAATGATTTATGCCATGACCTTAAATGAAAAAACAAGACAGACAACACCGGACGTTTCGGAACTGGCAGGTGATGAGGAACTGCTCCCGTTTGGAAGGAATTCTCTGGATGCCGTGATCAGCATACTGAGCCTGCAAACCGTCAATGACCTTCCCGGCGCGCTGATCCAGGTCAATTACGCATTGAAACCGGACGGGCTTTTCCTTGGTGTCATGTTAGGCGGTGAGACGCTTTATGAATTACGCACGGCAATAACCGAGGCCGAAAGCGCACTCCACGGACGGGTCAGTCCGCGCATCCATCCTTTTGCTGATAAGCAGCAAATGGGCGCATTAATGCAGCGCGCCGGGTTTGCGCTTCCGGTTGTGGACTCAGACATTGTCAGAGTGACGTATAAATCCCTTTCGGACCTTATGCAGGATGTCAAAGGCATGGGCGAAAACAATATCCTTTTGCAAAGAAGCAGATTTTGCCCCGGAAAGACTTTTTTCCAGGAAACCGAAAACCTTTACCGAAAATATTTCTCCGATGGCTTCGGCAGACTTGAAGCCTGTTTCGAACTGATCTACCTGATTGGATGGGCACCGTCAGACAGTCAGCAAAAGCCCTTGCGTCCGGGCGAAAGTTCTCATAGGCTTGCGGAATTCCTGCAGACCCGGGAAGTTGCAATCAAAGGATCGAGGCAGAAATGAAAGGCATGAAAGTCCATATTATCCCTGTTTTATCAGATAATTACGTATACATTGTCAAACATTCACCAGGGAAAGTCTTTGCCGTTGATCCGGGCGAAGCCGGACCAGTTCTTGATTTTCTTAAAAATCATAATCTGAAGCTTGATACAATCATCCTGACCCATCATCACGGTGATCATATCGCAGGTTGCGGACAGCTTATCGAGGAAGAAGGATGCACGGTATACGGACCGGAAAAAGATCAAACAAGAATTTCTTTCATTGATAAAGGCATCAGAGACGGCGAAGAAATCAAAATTGGCGATTTCAAAGCGCAGGCCATTGAAACCCCCGGCCATACAAGCAACCACCTGTGTTTTTATGACAGGGACAACGCCGTACTGTTTGCGGGAGACACCCTTTTTGCAATGGGTTGCGGCCGCATATTCGAGGGGACAATGGAACAGATGTATGAATCAATCCAAAAACTTAAGGCCCTGCCTGAAGAAACAAAAATCTATTGCGGACATGAGTACACTTTGACAAACGGACGTTTTGCCCAAACCGTCGATGGCGATAATGAGATGGTGAACACGCGTTTAATACAGGAAGAGCAAAAAAGAAACGCAGGAAAACCAACCCTCCCCTCAACCATTGCACTTGAAAAACAGACGAATCCTTTCTTCAGGGCCGAGTCACTTGAACAGTTTGAGCGTCTCCGCCTTATTCGTGATAATTTCTGAATTTCATATTTCTTTCTGATCCATAGATATAACCCTGCCGTAATTAATCATAAATAGAGGTTTTATGAGAAACAGGGCTTTATCTATTACACATATGGCAGTATTCTGTGATCCAGTTGGATTGACAGAAGAGTTAAACGTGGCCAGTGCAAAATCGTCTTTAAACACGCAGACAGATACGGATAAAGCCAGTGAAAACGGGATTTTGAATGCGTGTCTTATCGCTATTGGAAAATCCAGAGACAAAGAAGCTTTCATTAAACTGTTCGAACATTATGCCCCGCGGATCAAATCCTATTTTATAAAAGGCGGGACTAATTTTGAACTCGCGGATGAGTTGGTCCAGGAAACAATGCTCGCCATATGGAACAAGGCGCATACTTTTGATCCTGCGCAGGCAAATGCAGGGACCTGGATTTTTACGATCGCCCGGAACAAACGTATCGATAATCTAAGAAAATATAGCCGCCCGCTGCCCGATCCGAATGATCCGGCTTTCGTTCAAAGCAGTGAAAACAGGCCTGAAGATGTGCTTGAACTTTCACAAAATTCAGATGTGTTGTCCGGCGCGTTAAGTGAACTTCCGGAAGAGCAGTCTGAACTTTTGTTAAAATCTTTTTATGAGGATAAATCACATCAGGATATCGCCGATGAAACCGGCCTGCCGCTTGGAACGGTTAAATCAAGAATAAGACTGGCTTTGAATCGTTTACGTAAATCCATAATGAACAGAGGAGATTATCTATGAGTACGGACATGGTTAATGTTCAATGCCTGGATAATTATTATGCCTTTCTGCTTCGCTACGCGGCTGGAAACATCAGCGAGGCTGAAAGCATGTCTGTGTCTGCGCATCTGACACTTAATCCAGTGGCAAGATCCATAGTTGCTGATATGGAGGAAATCGGAGCCGGTATTATCGGACAATATGGGGAGCCTGCCGAAATAGATCAGTCCGTTCTGACTACACTTCTCGACAAGATAGACGCAGGTCAGAATAAGGACAGTAATCAGATCCATAAAGATCCGGAACAAGGTGCATCTAACTCTGAAATCTCATTCCTGCCTTATCCCGTCAGATATTATTTTGAAACGAGTGGTAAAGAAATAGTGTGGAAAAATGTTTTAAAAGGAATAGATAAATGTCCCGTTCCTGTTTCGAAAAAGGGGATTGCAGAATTGCTTAAAATCGAACCCGGTAAGGAAATACCATCCCACACCCACAGAGGGGAAGAAATTACGCTTGTCCTTGAAGGTGCCTTTGAAGATGAAACAGGATATTACGGACGCGGCGATCTTATTGTTCTTGATGAGCGTATCAATCATAAACCTGTCAGTGATGTAAAAAAAGGATGCATATGCCTTAATGTTTCCGCATCCCGCATACATCTTACCGGAAAATGGTCCCGTTTTCTGAATTTTTTTCTGAAATAGTATTTGTCAGGATTTATCATGCGGCGATTTTCTCACGCTGTTTTGCCTGAACCTGCATACGCCACCACGCAAATTTTGTAGCCACAGTGTAGGGAAGTGTATGCGGCCTGTAACCTGCTGCTTTAAAAATCATGGAAACCGCCCTTTTTAAAGCATCAGGGTGATAATAAGAGCCCGCACGTTTCATGTATGCGCGATTGTACGTCTTCCGGTCATAAGCCGCACCTTCAGGTGCATTTGCGGCATAATAAGCGTATGAAAGTTCGTCATCCTCTGTTTCCATTATACGCCCAAGCGCAATTTTAAGCCTTTGCAAACGGGTCAGGCCTTCCTGCGGCAAATACTTATTCAGAATATCGTAAAACGTTTTGTAATGGCGGAATTCGTCCCCGGCAATATTTTTACAGATTTGTTTCAAAACCGGCTCTTGTGTTGCCTCACCCAGTGAAGTGTAATACGAGCTTGTTCCCGTTTCCACCATACAACGCGCAACCATTTCCCCACTGCGTGATCCGCGGACGGATTCTTTGCTGTTGTCTATAAAATGCTCCGGCGTATACCCTTCACGAAATCTTGCCATCGCCTTTTCATGGCTCCATGACGGGTCTACAGCCTCCGCCCATACGCCGAGGGCCTTGCCGTGCTGAACCTCTTCAATCGCCCAGTAATGAAACTTGTCTCGGGACACATCATCATCATGAAAAACCCGGTGCAGATATTCCGCGTATGCCTGCGCATTATACTCAACAAGCGAAGCTGCCTTGATAATTTTTAAAAGTTCGGGATCAACCTTCTCAGGCTGAAGCTGATCCCATGGCAAGGTTTCAACTGTCCAGTATTTCGGTACATATTTTTGCATATCAAGCATAAGATAGTCCTTTTATTTCGGATAAATCACAATCGCAGGCTGCAGTTATAGCAGCCTGTCTGTAATTTTCAATAGCGGGGTTGGGATTTTATGCGGCCAGCGCTCTCTGGACGGCACCGCCAAGATCGGCAGGCGTATCGGCAACGACAAAACCGGCTTCTTTCATGGCATTGACTTTGGAATCGGCTGTGCCCTGTCCTCCGGATATAATTGCACCGGCATGCCCCATACGTTTTCCCGGCGGAGCCGTACGTCCGGCAATAAATCCGGCAATCGGTTTTTTGTTTGAATACTGGCGATAAAAATCAGCCGCCTCTTCCTCTGCCGTACCGCCGATTTCACCAATCATCAGAATAGCCTCGGTTTCTTCATCATCAAGGAACATCTTAAGCGCATCAACAAAGTTTGTACCGTTAACCGGATCACCGCCAATACCGACACAGGATGACTGGCCAAGACCATTGGCGGTAGTCTGTCCAACTGCCTCATAGGTCAAGGTACCCGAACGGGATACAATTCCAACTTTGCCGCGCTTATGAATATGGCCCGGCATAATACCGATCTTGCATTCGTCTGGCGTAATAACACCGGGGCAGTTTGGCCCGATCAAACGCGAGCCGGAATTTTGAAGGCCGCGCTTGACCCTGACCATATCCAGAACCGGAATACCCTCTGTAATACAGACGATCAGTTCAATGCCGGCATCAACGGACTCCAAAATCGCATCTGCGGCAAACGCAGGCGGTACATAGATAACAGAAGCGTTGCACCCGGTTTCTGCCCGTGCCTCTTCCACAGTGTCGAATACAGGGAGGTCCAGATGTTTGGTCCCGCCCTTACCGGGCGTTACACCCCCGACCATACGCGTGCCGTATTTTATTGCCTGCTCTGTGTGAAATGTTCCGTGAGATCCTGTAATCCCCTGACAAATCACTTTTGTGTCCTTTTTAACGAGTACTGCCATTTTACGTCCTTTCTTTTTTAGTATCGTATTTCCATCAATCCTTCGGCTTACAAAATCAATTCATATTTTCAATCCATTTCCTGATAATGCCGTTATATACGTTTTCAGGATATTCAATCATTGGCCAGTGTCCGGCCTTATCGACGACATTAACGGTTACATTTTCCTCATACAAGCGTTTTAAATTGTCTTCCGGCCTTACGCCGTCCCCTCTTACAATAAAAAGCTTCGGAACATTCGGTTTAATATACTCCTCAACGAGTGTGTTGTGCTCAACGTATTCAAGAAGATCGTTGGCCAGGGCCAGGAAACATTTTGGATTGGCTCTCCATAAACTTGCGAGATAACGGTGCATGTAAATTTTATTGTTACTGATGCTCTGCATCCATTTCCGGATAGAGTGAATGGCTTTTTCGGGATCATTAAAAACCTCGATTTTGCTGGCAATAAATATTTCGCTTTTATAGAGCGGACTATCTATAAAAATAAGACCGCGCAAATTCAAACGCTTGTTTTTGGCAATCAGGGTCTGGATGAGACCGCCAAGTGAATGACCGACCAGAATTACCGGCCTTGCCGACGAGATAAGAGAAATAGTTTTTTCCAAAAGATCCGCGTGATCCTGAAGCGTAAGAATACCGTTCTGGGGAAGGCTTGACCCAAAACCGGCCATATCAGGCACATATAAATTATAATCGCGCAGATAATAAAAAGCTTCCTGAAATGAAAATCCGGATTCGCCATATCCATGCAGGAACCAGATATCAAAACCCAGATCCTCTTTTGTTACAGATTGAAGTATGTAAATACCATTTTCCAGACTGATTTTCAAAAGCTCCTCCAGTAATCCCGCGATTGAATTTTGTATCAGGCTGCTTTTCTGGCTTCCTCAGTTGCCTTGACAACTTTCTTGGCCGCATCCGCGAGATTGTCCGCAGAAATGATGGGTAATCCTGAATTATCAAGTTTTTGCTTACCCTGCTCAACATTCGTGCCTTCAAGACGGACAACGAGTGGGACACCAAGGTCAACTTCCTTTGCAGCCGCAATAATACCATCGGCAATAATATCGCATTTCATAATACCGCCAAAAATATTCACAAGGATCCCTTCAACTTTTTGATCGGACAATATTATTTTGAATGCGGTCGTAACTTTCTCAACCGATGCACCGCCGCCGACATCGAGGAAGTTTGCAGGCTCCCCGCCGTAATGCTTGATAATGTCCATCGTTGCCATGGCAAGGCCGGCCCCGTTGACCATGCAGCCTATGTTTCCGTCAAGACGTATATAGGCCAGATCATGATTTTTTGCTTCTCTTTCGCTATCGTCCTCTTCGTCAAAATCACGCAAAGCGGCAATATCCTGATGCCTGAAAAGGGCATTATCATCAAAATTGATCTTGGCATCCAGTGCAACCACATCCTGATCTTTTGTGATCACCAGCGGGTTGATTTCCAGCATGTCGCAGTCCAGAGCGATAAAGGCGTTGTAAAGCGCCATAAAGAATTTGACGGCCTTTTTATTGGCATCACCCTTTATTCCAAGGGAGAAAGCAAGTTTACGTGCATGAAACGGCATCATGCCTGTGGCCGGATCAATGGCAACGCGTATTATTTTTTCCGGGTTCTTATCGGCAACCTCTTCAATCTCCACCCCACCTTCGGATGAAACAATAAAAGTCACGCACGAGGTTGCCCTGTCAATAACGATACTGCAGTACAGCTCCCGCTCGATATCGCAGCCATGCTCTACATACAAACGCCTTACCTTCTGCCCTTCCGGTCCTGTCTGATGAGTGACAAGCTGCATACCGAGCATGCGCTCCGCTTCAGTCTGAACCTCACTGACGGATTTGACAACTTTAACGCCACCGCCTTTGCCACGCCCCCCGGCATGGATCTGGGCTTTTACCACCCAAACAGGCCCGCCAAGCTCTTCGGCGCCTTTAACGGCATCCTCGACATTCATCGCCGCTACGCCGTTTAATACAGTCACACCGTATTTTTTAAGAAGGGATTTTGCCTGATACTCATGGACGTTCATTTATTTGCTCCTGGATTTGTTAAACATGATTCATTTGGGGTTTAGCACTTCATTTCATTCAGGAAAAGAAGTTTCCTTTCAATTATACTCACGCCACCTGCATTTTCCGGCTTTCACCTTTCAGACGCGAACAGGCGTCCTGTATTCTGGAACAGGCATCTTTCAAAACATCAAGTGAGGTGGCATAAGACACCCTGAAATACGGTGACAGGCCAAACGCCTCACCATGAACGCAGGCCACGCCGACTTCTTCAAGAAGATAGGTGATAAAATCCTGGTCACTTTCTATTACCGTTCCGTCAGGCGACGTTTTACCGATACACCCCTCACAGGAAGCATAGACATAAAATGCCCCTTCGGGATTAGGGCAGCGTATGCCGTCCGCTTCATTAAGCATAGTCACAACGAGGTCGCGACGTTTTTTGAATTCCGTATTCCTTTCCTCAAGAAAGGAAAGATTGCCTTCAAGTGCTGCATGAGCCGCCGCCTGTGAAATAGAGGACGGGTTGGACGTACTTTGCGACTGCATCTTGCACATTGCTGAAATCAATTCTTCCGGTCCGCCTGCATATCCTATGCGCCAGCCTGTCATGGCATAGGCCTTTGAAACCCCGTTGCATGTCAATGTTCTGTCAAAAAGACGCGGTTCCACCTGTGCGGGCGTGAAGAATTCAAAGTTATCATACACAATATATTCGTACATATCATCAGACATAACGTACACGTGCGGATGACGTACAAGGACATCTGTCAACGCTTTCATCTCTTCCCTTGTATACCCGGCGCCTGTCGGATTATTGGGTGAATTCAGAATCACCCATTTCGTTTTATCGGTTATGGCGCTTTCAAGATCGCCGGGTTGCAGTTTATATCCCTTGTCTTCCGGACATTTTACAAATACGGGCGTTCCTTCGGCAAGATAGGTCATATCAGGATAAGACACCCAGTAAGGTGCAGGGATAATAACTTCATCCCCCGGATTTATGGATGCCATAAGTGCGTTGAACAGAACCTGTTTTCCTCCCGTTCCAACAGAAATCTGTGATCTTTTGTAGTCAAGGCCGTTATCTCTTTTAAATTTTGCAATAATCGCGTCCTTAAGCTCGGGCGTTCCATCAATGGGCGTATATTTTGTCTTTCCTGCTTTCATGGCCGCATATGCGGCCTCTTTTACAAAGTCAGGTGTATCGAAATCCGGCTCGCCGGCACCAAGGCTGATGATATCTTTTCCGGCATCCTTAAGCTCTTTTGCCTTGAATGTCACACCCAGTGTCGGGGATGGTTTAATTCTGTTCAAACGGTCTGCTACTAAAGACATTCTTACTCCATAATTTTTTATATTCTTATTTTTACAGATTACGGATTTACTAATAAAGGGGAAATGAAAAGATTTTTTCCATCCTGATAAAACCCCTTACGCCGCCTTATCCAAAAGACAGACGAGATCCCGGACAGCATTGACCGAGTGATTGAACTGGCTTTGCTCTTCCTCAGTCAATTGAATTTCTATTATCTTTTCAACTCCGTTCTCACCTATAACAACCGGCACACCAATATAAAGCCCGTGAATGCCATATTCACCATCAAGCTTTGCCGCACACGGCAACACACGCTTTTTGTCCTTCAGGTAACTTTCGGCCATGGCAATTGCGCTTGATGCCGGCGCATAAAAAGCCGAACCGGTTTTCAGCAGGCTGACAATTTCCCCGCCTCCGTTTCGGGTCCTTTCCACAATGGCATCGATTTTTGCCTGTGTTGTCCAGCCCATCTTTACACAATCCGGAAGCGGTATACCCGCGACGTTTGAATATTTGACCAGTGGCACCATGGTATCACCGTGCCCGCCAAGCACAAAGGCATGCACATCCTCAACGGACACACCGAATTCATCGGCGAGGAAGTACCGGAAACGTGCGCTGTCCAGAACACCCGCCATTCCAACGACTTTTCTGGCTTCAAAACCTGTCACACGCTGCATTACCTCAACCATAATGTCCAGTGGGTTTGTTATAACGATAACAAATGATTCCGGCGCCCTGTCCCGTATTTGAACGGCCACATCCTTAATGATTTTCGAATTCGTATCCACAAGGTCGTCACGGCTCATCCCCGGTTTCCGGGGAAGACCAGCGGTAACAATAACGACATCCGCGCCGTCGATCACATCATATGCGTTACTGCCGGCCAGATTACAATCAAAGCCCTCGACTGGAGAAGCTTCGGCAATATCAAGAGATTTACCCTGCGGCACACCTTCGGCAATATCGACAATAGCCACGTCGCCCAGTTCCTTTAAACCGGTAAGAAAAGCAAGCGTACCGCCAATTTGTCCGGCACCAATCAGCGCAATTTTATTCCGTGCCATACCAACTACTCCTTTTTGTTAATCTTCAAGAAAATTAATACCAGAAAATAAAGGTTCGTACACCCTTCAAAAGAGTCGTGACAAATCTTATGGATATAAATTTCGTGTGGAGCCCACATGTTTTTTACAGGATAAATTTGCTGATATCCGCTTTCTGCATAAGGTCACTCACCTGCTCCCGCACATAATCCGCATTGATCGTAATGGTTTCCCCGGGGCGTTCACTGGCCGTGAAGCTGATTTCCTCAAGAAGTTTTTCCATGACTGTGTGAAGCCGGCGTGCACCGATATTCTCAACCTTGTCGTTGATTTCGGTGGCAAGACGGGCAAGCTCGTCAACCGCATCATTTTCGAATTCAAGTACCAGATTTTCAGTTTCCATTAATGCTTTGTACTGTTTCAGAAGACTTGCCTCCGGCTCACAGAGAATGCGCTTGAAATCGTCTTGTGTAAGGGCACGAAGCTCAACCCTGATCGGCAGTCGCCCCTGAAGCTCGGCGAGAAGATCGGACGGTTTTGCGTAATGAAAAGCGCCGCTGGCAATAAAAAGAATATGGTCCGTTTGTATAGGACCGTATTTTGTTGATACAGTTGTCCCTTCGATAAGCGGCAGAAGATCCCGCTGCACCCCTTCACGGCTGACGTCCCCGCCTCTTACATCGCTGCGCATGGTAATCTTGTCGATTTCGTCAATGAATACAATTCCGCTTTGCTGCACCAGGTTCATGGCATTCGCAATCACCTTATCCTCATCAAGAAGCTTGTCCGACTCTTCGTCGATAAGAACATCATAGCTTTCCTCAACATTCATTTTCTTTCTTTTCGTGCGCCCTCCGAAAGCCTTTCCAAAGATGTCATTCATATTGATCATGCTCATGGATGCGCCTGGCATACCCGGTATTTCAAAAGACGGGGCGGAGCTGCTGTTATCAATAAGATCAAGCTCGATCTCCCTGTCTTTCAGTTCGCCCTTCCTAAGTTTTTCACGAAAATTCTCACGCGTGCCCGGTGAAGCCGTTGAGCCGACAAGCGCATCGATAACACGCTCCTCCGCATTCAGCTCCGCTTTTACCCTTACCTGTTTTCTCATTTTCTGGCGGGTCATGTGAATGGCGTTTTCAAGAAGGTCCCGAATGATCGATTCAACATCGCGCCCGACATACCCGACTTCGGTAAATTTGGTCGCTTCCACCTTGATAAACGGCGCATGCGCCAACTTTGCAAGACGACGGGCAATCTCGGTCTTTCCAACCCCTGTTGGACCAATCATGAGAATGTTTTTGGGGTACACCTCCTCCTGCAGTTCGTGATCAAGCTGCTGCCTCCGCCAGCGGTTACGCAAGGCAACGGCGACGGCTTTTTTTGCATCCGTCTGCCCGATGATATAACGGTCAAGCTCGGAAACGATTTCGCGGGGTGTGAAATTAGGGGAATCCCCTGAGTTTTGGGCATCAGACTCTGTCACAACCTTGTTTTCCTCATTGCCTGCAGTGGTGGTGTCATCTGTTTTAAGCGGTTCATGCATTCTTTATCCGATATCTGTTTACAGTTTTTCAATCACAATATTGTCATTTGTGTAAACACAAATTTTGGCGGCAATCTCCATTGCCTTTCGCGCAATCGCTTCCGCATCCATATCTTCTCGGTCATACAGCGCCCGTGCCGCGGCAAGCGCATAATTCCCGCCGGAGCCCAGACCAATGATACCGTCTTCCGGTTCAACAACGTCCCCTGTCCCCGAGAGAATAAGGGATGTTTCTTTATCACAGACGGCCATGAGAGCCTGAAGCTGTCTCAGATACTTATCTGTGCGCCAGTCTTTTGCGAGTTCAACGGCGGCACGCGTTAATTGCCCGGGATGCGCCTCAAGCTTTGCTTCAAGCCGCTCGAAAAGAGTAAACGCATCGGCGGTCGCCCCGGCAAAACCGGCAATTATTTTCTTTTCGCTTTTCCCGCTGCCAAGACGCCGGACTTTCCGGGCATTGGATTTGAGAACGGTCTCACCCATGGAAACCTGGCCATCGCCCGCAACTACGACCTCGTCATTCTTCCGTATCGACAAAATGGTTGTGGCGTGCCAGTTATTTGCACCGAAAATATTCATTCTTTAACTCTCGTCTTTATTTTCGCTGATCTGAAAATTCATCAGCCTGCGCAACACGCCCGAATTTTCTTCATCGGGAGGCTTTTCCCGCATGGTGTACCAGTTGTAAATATCAGGATCATTGTTTTTTAACAAGCGATTGTATTCCTCCAGTTCCTGTTCGGTAAATCCGGGTATGTATTTATCCGCAAAATTGCCCATCAACAAGTCCATTTCACGGGTCCCCCGATGCCAGGAACGAAATATAAGACGTTTGCGTTTCGTTTCAATGGTCTCGTTATCAACGGTGTCTATATGCGGTTTTTCTTTGTGTGGCATTGATGTGTGGCATTGATTTTTTGAATTTTGTCTTAAAAGAGTATGGTATTCCATTATCATAAGCAAATACCAATGAACACAAGATAACACCAAGGATAATACCAGTTAAACCATGCCAAGACCGTTCCTGCTTGATCCGCTCTTTCAATCTGTCTCCGTCATTCCGGGCATCGGGCCGAGACTTCTTAAAATGTTTGAGAGGATGCTTGGCGGAACAAAAATCTGGGATCTGCTTTGTCACCTGCCGATCGATGTTATTGACAGAAGGCACATAATTTCCGTTCGTGACGCCAAGCCGGGCACTACCGCGACACTGTCGGTTACCGTCCTAAGGCACACGCCCGCGGAAAGAAAAGGCCAGCCTTACCGTATAACATGTTTCGACGGCACGGGAACGATGAATCTTGTCTATTTCAGGGCGAGTCACGATTGGCTTAAAAAACAGTATCCAATAGATAAAACAATTTTCGTAAGCGGCAAGATTGATAAATATAACGAACAGATACAGATCGTGCATCCGGATATGGTTGCGGGTGAGCATGAAAAAGAGGAAATTGCCATTCTGGAGCCAGTCTATCCCCTGACCGCCGGCCTTACCAACAGGATTGTACGAAAGGCCGTGTCCGGATCCCTGGAAAATATACCGGCCCTGCCCGAATGGCTTGACGCGACAATGATAAAACAAAAAAACTGGCCAGCGTGGAAAAAAAGTCTGCATGTTATGCATTTTCATCTTCCGGGGAATGAGGATATACACGGAAAGGCGGCTTCATTTGAACCTGATTTTCCGGCAAGGCAGAGACTTGCCTATGACGAGCTTCTTTCAAACCAGCTTGCACTAGCTCTCGTGCGCAATATGCAGATGCAAAAAAAGGGACGTCAATTTAAAGCAACGGATACAATCAAACAAAAGATACTGGATGCTCTGCCCTTTGACCTGACCGAAAGCCAGAAGGCAGTATTGCAGGAAATTTCAAACGATATGAACTCTGAAAACCGTATGATGCGTCTGTTGCAGGGAGATGTAGGCAGCGGCAAAACGGTTGTTGCGGCACTTGCCATTGCACAGGTTCTTGAAAATGGTGCGCAGGCTGCCTTCATGGCGCCAACCGAAATCCTGGCCCGGCAACATGCGGAAACGCTCGAACCACTGCTTCAGGACGCGGGTATAACATGTGTCACTCTGACCGGCCGGAATAAAGGAAAGCAGCGGGAGTTATTGCTGCAGCAGATCAGAGAGGGAGAAGCACAGGTTGTTATCGGTACGCACGCACTGTTTCAGAAAGATGTCGTTTTTCATGATCTCGGTCTGGCGATCATAGACGAACAACACCGTTTCGGCGTGCATCAGAGAATGGAACTGTCAGGGAAGTCCGACAAGGCAAAGGGTGCGGCAGATGTACTTGTCATGACGGCAACGCCCATCCCGCGCACTCTGACCCTGACAGCATATGGAGACATGGAATGCAGCCGAATAACCGAGAAGCCGCCGGGACGAAAACCGGTCGATACACGGCTTGTTTCAAAAGAACGCATGGAGGAAATGATCGAAGGCATAGGCCGGAGAATCCGGGACGGGGCACAGGTTTACTGGATTTGCCCGCTGGTCGAGGATTCGGACGTTCTGGATCTGACCTCCGCGGAGGAACGCTTTCAGGTTCTGCAATCTTATTTCGGATCAAAAACAGGCCTTATCCACGGCCGTATGAAGCCGGACGAAAAAGACGCCATCATTCAACAATTTGCCGATGGCGAGATAGCTATTCTTGTGTCAACAACGGTTATCGAGGTCGGGATAAACGTACCGAATGCAACGGTTATGGTTATTGAACATGCCGAACGTTTCGGCCTCGCCCAGCTTCACCAGCTTCGCGGCCGTGTCGGCAGAGGCCGCAGACAATCTTACTGTTTTCTTGTTTACGCGCCGCCCCTGTCACAAAACGCGAAAGAACGCCTGGATATCATGCGCAAAACGGAAGACGGATTCCTGATTTCTGAAAAGGATCTAAAACTGCGCGGCGGCGGTGAAGTTCTTGGAATTCGCCAAAGCGGTCTGCCCGAATTCCGTTTTGCATCTCTTGAATCACATGATGATTTGCTGCATACCGC
>CAYLKN010000029.1:0-6562 GCA_964384335.1 uncultured Pseudobdellovibrionaceae bacterium | reverse complement strand
GAATCACATGATGATTTGCTGCATACCGCGCGCAATGATGCCAGGTTTATTCTTGAAAAAGATCCCGGCCTAAAAGGGAAAAGAGGAGAAGCCTTGCGCCACCTTCTTTACCTGTTTGAAAGAGACCAGGCAATCAGATATCTGCAATCGGGTTAGGATTTGTTTTTATGCTCTGTGCTCTGCGTTTTTGTGTCTTGCCTGGTTCTATATTTCCTGGCGCTATATTTCCAGGCTCTTCAAACAATTTGAATGAAAATAATCTGCCAGCTTTTCTATCTCCTCCGAAAGCGGCCTGTCGTCTTGCAGGGGAGCACTGAATTCCCTGATGCGCTGAACCAAGTCACATGATGCCTCGCCAAACTTCTGAAGCCCTCTTATTTCCGCAGCCTGTGCCAGACATAACGCTTCAATTGCAAATACCTTATGACAGAGGCCAATTATATCCCTGCACCGTCTGGCCGCAATTGTGCCCATTGGAACGATGTCCTGATTGTTGTTGTTTGTCGGAATTGATTGAATGGATGCGGGTACAGATAATGATCGCATCTCCGCAACCAGAGCCGACGCCGTTACCTGCGCACCCATAAAACCGCTGTTCAGACCGGTATTGTTTGGCTGGAGATATGCAGGCAGACCATTATTGCGCAAAGGGTCTGTAATGCGGGAAATGCGTCGCTCTGAATGAATTGCAAGCACTGAACAGGCCTGCGCAAGCATATCGCTGACAAACGCGATCGGCTGTCCGTGAAAATTACCGCCATGTAAGATCAGTTCTCTGTCCGGATCGATGACCGGGTTGTCGTCAATCCCGTGTATTTCGTTTTCGAGTATGTTTTGATGATGTTTCCATTGATCAATAACCGCGCCTGTAATCTGGGGCGCGCATCGTAAGCTGTAAGGATCCTGTACAAGTGGCGGATCGTTGGCATAGTGCGGCATATCCTGATGCAGCATTCCGCTATCTTCAATCATGGACCACAGCTTTTGCGCGGCAACCATCTGCCCGTCCTGGCCGCGTTTTTCAGAAATTACGGGATGCCAGGCTTCCTTTTGTGCAACCAGGCATTCGGCATGCAATGCATTAAGCTTTAACGCAATATCAATAAGCCCTCCTGCCCTGGCACCGTTTAACAAGGCGGTTCCTGTCATGGCCGCCGTTCCATTGACAAGCGCAAGCGCATCTCGTCTTTCCAGTTGCAAAGGTTTCATTCCGGATTGAAGCAGAGCTTTATGCGCATCGGTTTTTTGTCCTTTAACAAGACAATATCCTTCACCCGTAAAGGCGAGGGCCATATGCGCCAGGGGGGTCAGGTCACCACTCGCGCCGACGGTCCCCATCTCAGGGATAAAAGGAATAAAATCAGAGTTTAGAGCTGCAACAATAAAAGAAACAACATCCTGTGAAACACCGGAATGCCCTTTTGAAAGTGTAATTAACCGGCACAGCATAATCGCCCTTACGGCATCGGAAGGAAATGCCGGCCCGGTTCCGCTAGCCAGGTGGTATAATAAATTATGCTGATGCTGTTTGCCGCAGGAAGGATCAACGCAAAATTCTACAAGAGGACCAAAACCGGTTGTAATACCGTATATTTTTCTTCCTTTTTCAATCTCTCTGTTTAAATATGCGTAACATTTGTCCAGCTTGTGACAGATGTCCCCGGAAAGTTGGACCTTTCTTTTATTAAGAGCGATATCCACAAGACTGTCGAGCGACAAGCGGGAGCCGTTTTCCAATAAATGCACAACAGCTTCCCGCTTATCCTCCGAAAGGTTTTTCATTGCTTTTAATGTTTTCAGGCTGCCTCGTTAAGTCTTGTTTTAAGGTCGTGGATCTCAAGGCGAAGATTACGCTCCCTCTCGGCACCTTCGGAAATCATCCGGGCCAGCATACGGGACGTGTCCTTGAGTTTCTCGACATGGGAGCTTGCATCATTGATTTCTTCAATAATGCCTTGTGCAAGATCCATCATTGCCTTTTCTTCTTCGGTGAACAGCTCGTCATTACTATTTGTCATGGCACATTCCTTTCTTTTACAAAAAATTTAAAAACTGTATGAAATCAAGTCCGTTTGATGAACATCCAGATGCCTTTCTGGGCGTCTTCACTTTTCAGGTGGATACGCACGCGTGCTTTTTCCATCTTGTAATCGAAGGTGTAATCCAGAAGCTTGTTAATTTGTCCGTCCGCAACACCTTTGGAGAACGCGCCGTAAAGCTCGCGCCCTTTGGCACACGGTGCAACGTCGTTGAAAAAATTCTTTCCGATAACATCTTCGGGACTGCGGCCGGAAATAAACCCCTCTGCGGAATTGTACCGCAAAATATTGCCCATCTGATCAAGCAGGATTGCACCGAATGGCAGTGCCTCCGCATATTGCGGCCCTTCCGCCAGTCTGTTATCCAGGTCCTCACTTCCGAATTCAGCGATTTCCATGTTAGTCATAGTAGCCTCCTTTCCGTTTTGGCTTTTTGGTTTAAAAACTTCATTTTGACATCATGTAAAAATCGTAAAGCAAATCGCCCACCATTGCGGCCCAGTTCTTTCCGGCGATATCTGTACGTTGGCGCATATTCACCGCATCCATGATCAAATCAATCACAGGTCTGTTCTGATCGAGTAAATCAATGTCGCTGCACACATCATTTTTGCAGTCATGATCAATAATTTTCCGGATAAGCTCCTGCGCATTGGAAGGTTTATGAACCGATATGATATCCGGATCCCCCTCCGCTTTTTTCAGTGCTTTAATCACGAGCACATATCCGTTCCCCTCTTTTTTATAAACATTAATCTCGTGCCACATCGACACAGCCGGGCTGTAATTGTTCTTTTCAACAATCAACTCCCCGTTAAACTTGTAAGGGGCCTCACCGGATCGTTTTATTGTATGAGATGTCTCCATTCCTTTTTACCTGCCTGGTCCTAAAGCTTTGAAACTATGAAAATTAGAAAATAAAAACTCACGCTAAGCATTTACAGTTCCGCTCATCGCTTCCTCATTAACAAAAACAAACGAAGCCGGTTTTTCAGATGCGTTTAAATTCAAGCCGCACCACTGGCGCAATTCTGATTCAGCCTTGTGTATTGGCATATCGATTTCGGGAACTATCACGGCCTTCAGATATTTTCGTGCCAACTGGGCTTTGTCTTCACCAATCTCGATTTTACAATCCCTGATATAGGGAAGTTCTTTAATTTTTTGCGCAATATTGTCCGGAAAAACATTTATACCGGCAATCTGCAGTCCTTTATCCCTTCTCCCGCAGATTTTGAATTTTCTGTGCTCAACGCGCTGCAATCGGTCTAGCGTCCGAAAGGATTGCCCGTTTCTGGTCAATGTATCCCCGTCTTCCGAAACGTCCAGACATGACAGCAGGTTGAAACTGTCTTCATCAGGCACGCGCCGGTATCCTATGCCCCCATATTCCGAACATCCGTAGATATCAATCACATCCCCGAAGCCTTTATCAGTCAGTCCCTGTGCCAGAATTTCATCCATTGGCTCAGTCGAGCTTATGATAACAATGTTCGGAGGTATGGCATCAAACCCGGACAGATTTTGGGACAGCATGAATGGCGTTGCAATCAGCCAGTCCCCCTCTTCGATTCCTAAATCTTCTATTCCTGAGGTTTTTAAAATTCCGTAACGATGATGCCAGAGATCGACAACTTCCGTTTTACAAAGGCAGGGCAAAAGGGCCGTAAACATGAAACCGTAGAGATGATGGGGGGAAACCAAACTGATCAGGCGTCTTGGACTTCCAAATGTATTAAGCCAGCATTGTGCCTCTTCCGTAAGATCCGCCAGTGTGTGTGTGCATCGTTTCGGTTCACCAGTAGATCCGGACGTCCTGAAAGTAAGGCTTTGATCATTTACCACTCTGGCTTTCAGAACAATGTCTTTCCAATGCGACACTTTTCTTGCCCCGAGAAGAAGATCTTCAAAACCCGTTGATGAAACCTGGAAAAATTCGTTAAGACGCGTGGTTACACCTATAAGCTCCAGACTGTCCAGCCCTAGTGTATTCAGTGTATTGTCGTCTTCTTTCCTGACACGCGTTGCGAAAACATCATTTCCCTGTGCGGCAACGGATACCGACACGCCTCCCCGCAGCGCCCTGATTTCATCCCACACAAGGGCGTAAATCAGGCGCGCAAGATTTTCATCAGAAAAGTCACATATCCCGGAAATACTGCTCATGGCTTTTTCTTTCCTTTAAGGATCAGGCCGCCTCGAGCTGGGCTTCATTTTCCGCGGGGGAAGAACCGGTATTTTCCTCATGCACCTCTCTGTGCATTTCGCTGAACAACTCGCTCAATACGCCATAATACTGTTTCCGTGTTATTTCTATATCGCGGCATAAAACGAGGCCGTTTAAAGTCAGGGCCGCCAGAGACATCGGCTCGGAGAAATCAACGTTCACCGTTATGTCGTTCAGCGGATCATATTTTTCAAGAAGGCTTAAAGTCTCGTCATGGGAACTTGCCTCAAGAACGACATGGATATCCTGCTCATCATCGGCTTTTGCAAAACGGCGTATATTGATGACATAGCGGTTATTTGTATCAAGCCAGAGGTTAATCTCATACCATATCGGCAGATCGACACAGTAACTTGTGGCAAAGCCCAGCTGGGCCACAGGATGAAATGTGTAGGGAAGCTGACCCGTGCGCCGAAGAATAATCTTTCCCGATCCAAATGGACCGGCCGTTCCGTTCGCCTTACCATTCTTTCTGGATTTATTTTTTTCCGCCTGGCTTACGACAGAGCGTGTCTGATTGGATAGCTGG
Source organism: uncultured Pseudobdellovibrionaceae bacterium (assembly GCA_964384335.1). GTDB lineage: Bacteria > Pseudomonadota > Alphaproteobacteria > Micavibrionales > Micavibrionaceae > JAUICS01. The sequence continues at coordinate 1,767 of CAYLKN010000029.1, read as the reverse complement.
CTCAAAGCCTCACTTCTATCCTGCATCTTGAACAAATTGGATGTTATGGATTTTTCACTGAGCCACAATCTCATGTCTGGCCTCCTATAGATTGTTTTAGCATTAAAAACCAAGCGTATTTATGCGGCCGGATATCTTCTTAAGTGCAACATAAATATCGCTTATACCTATAAGAGTGTAATCCAAATCCTTAACAAATTCTAAACTATAAATAATACATATCTATGTGTGCTATTATGAGGTGTATACTTTTCCAAGGAGAAAACTTCAGAAATCCGTAATACCTTTGCTGTTATCAAAGTTAACCTTTGAAATCTCCTCTCTCTCAGGAACCAGTGCTCTGGCATTTTTATAGATTTTTTCCGGCATGGCGCCATAAGTTCTGTCGTTCTGATAGTTTTCAATAACTGTCAGGTAATCGGCGGCGTAGGATCTGAGGGTTATGTCTTCAAATCCTTTTGTCGATCGGTATCCGCCGTCTGCTTGATCAGTGTCATGTTCCGTGTTTTCAAATTTTTGATTTTCGGATGAGTATCCCAAAGAATATCCCGTTGTGGGTGCAAATATGGCATTTTTTACCATACTGTTCATATCCTGCCCTGTTTCTTCCTTCATAATGATATTGGCAAGTCCACCTGCCGCACCCATAACCCCTCCGAATGCGGCGCCGCCTATAAGGCTGGATACAGGTTTGATCGTATCCCCCGTCACTTCCCTGTAAACAAAATTTACAATGGGAATATGCTGCAGTGGGTTCGCCATATCAAGCAAATCGCCAAAGCCGAAAGCTTCTGATCCCTGGCTTTTAATGGATGCATTCGCATTGGCGAATGCATTGCCTTCAACGCTGTTACTGAAATCTTGTGTATTGCCGCTCAGAACATCCGTAATCTGCTGGGCGATTTTTTCCTTGTTTGTTTCAGGCTGACCCCATACCGGCATGCCCCCTGCGCTCCTTGCATCCTGCGCATGTTTCAGAACCGGCGTATTAGATTTTCTGACTGCGGCATCGGCATTTTTAGCTTCGCCGCCATGATACATATATATATCAAGCATCGTTTTCCCCTTTTCTTCTGTGTAAAAAGATAAGCAAGGATCATTCCATAAAAATCATAATTAAAAACAATGCCTTACAAAAACACTTGCATGACAGGCGGAAAAAATTATCGTCTTAACAGAAAGTAAAAAGGGTTTTGACACCATGAAAATTGCCCTGAAGGATAATCACATTCTTCTGAATGCCTTGTTTACACAAATCGAGGCGTATTTTGAGGATGTTTCTATAACCGATGATAAAAAGGCCGAAATTGCGATTGGATTGAAAATCACAGGAAATAGCGCGCCCGAAATTGAAATAGAAACGGGCGGAGGGGAAACGCACTGCTTAAACACGCCGGTCGATATGCAGACGTTTCTGAAAACACTTCAGACGATATCGGCTCCGGGCAGACATTCAAAAGACCCGAAACAATCTATTGATACAGAAAGGTTTTCGCTTTCTGCGGAGGATAATGTGTTTACTTCAAAAGAAACCGGCGAATCCGTCCAGCTTACCGAGAAAGAACGGGATATTCTTTTTGCCCTTTATAATGCCGGCCAAAACCGCATGGATAAAAAGGATCTTCTCTCGGTGATCTGGTCATACGGGGGGAATATCGAAACCCATACACTGGAAACCCATATTTACAGACTGAGACAGAAAATAGAGGCCGACCCGGCAAATCCTGTTCTCATAATAACGGATAACAATGGTTACAGGCTGGCTCT
>CAYLKN010000028.1:0-26320 GCA_964384335.1 uncultured Pseudobdellovibrionaceae bacterium | reverse complement strand
CGTGCTTCGGCCTGGAAAACCATAGGGCGCAAACAAAGCGAAGTCTTAAGGGGCAGTTTGCTTATACTGAAAATCCGCTCAGGAAAACTGCAAATCCGTGTGCTTTGTTTTTGGTGTAAACATAAGCCTGACCGTCTTTGCGATATCCCAATTCTACCTGGCCCTTAGGGCAATCTGCCCTAAATCGCAAAGCGATTCTTTTTGATCACGATTTGCTCTAGCCATATTTCAGGACATAGTTCAGGACAAGTAATACTTTGCCCGGGGATTCATTCCTGTCGTTGTGACCATTACCTCAGTCTCAGAAGATCTTCCGTCATCTGGTCGATTGTATTGATCACCCGCGTGCCGGCGGTATAGGCCCGCTGGGTCACGATCAGGCGCGAGAATTCGTCGGCCAGATCAACGTTCGACTGTTCAAGCGCCGAGGGCTCAACAAATCCTGCACCGCCCGTTCCGGCAATATTGAGGTTTTCTTCCCCTGAGTCTTCAGTTTCGGAAAATGCCGTACCGGACACAGGATCAAGTCCGTTTGGGTTGGCAAAGGTTACGACAGGAAGCCTGAAAATCGGATTCGTGTTTCCGTTTGAGAACCGGGCAATGACAAAACCGTCACGATCGATCTCCACGCCTGTTCTCTGGCCGAGTTCGGCTCCGTTCTGGTCCGAGAACACAACATTGAAGGCTCCGGCAAACTGCGTAAACTGCTCAATATCAATTTCGATGTCCTGCAGGTCGCCTTCGCCCCAGTCAATGTTCTGAAGATTTATAACCCTGTTGCCGTCCGTGTTGGCGTCCGCATTCAAAGTTCCGTCCGCATTAAAATTGATAAGGCCTCGTGAGAGCTGGGCACCGACCGTATCGGTAATTCTTACTTCCCACCAGCCCTGAGTATAAGGAGATGCCGTATTGGCGAGTTCGGGAAAATCGTCCTGATCTGGATAGGGATCATTACCATCATAGGCCGCATCTCCAACAAACGCATTTCCGACCGGAGTCACGATCGGCGCCTCGGGCTCGAAAATAAAATCGGATCCTGCGCTTGTCGAAACAAATGTCAGGGTATCACTGCCACTGATAAAGGTCTGTGCGTCCCCGCTGAATGACAGAGAAGAATCCGGATCGTCCTTGTGGATACCGATACGTCCCTCTTCGGTCAGAAATGCGGATATGCCTGAGGCCGAATTGAGGGAACTTATCAAATCATTGACGGTATTTCCGGCAGATATTGTAAATGTATCGACTGTTAGTCCGTCCACGGATACAGCAATACTTTCTCCCGTCTGAATACCGCTTAAGCTTGTTAGTGTGTCCGAAGCTGAAAGTCCTGCAATCCTGGAGTATTCGACAACACCTTCGGAATCTTCAATCAATGCAAGTGAGTTTGATCCGCTAAGCGGCGTTCCGCTTCCTTCACCAAATACGATAGCATCCCTTGGACTGACAGCCTGAATTACAATCCGGCCCCCTTCGTTAAGACGCGCTTCAATAAAACCGCCTGTTTCACCGCTGCTGCCATCAAATTCCTGGATTTCATCAAGGAGATCCTGAACGGTCTGGATCTGGTTGTCGGCGGTCGGCTCTGTTGAAGTGAAGGTAAATGTTTCCGTTCCGACACCGGCAATTGAAATGGTGAACGTATCGCCGGAATCAACGCCGTCCAGAACGCCGTCACCATCCGTTTCACCGGCAATGATATCATCAAGCGCCAGCTGCGTAGCGTTTCCAGTCGTTGCATTTGCCATCGGCCCGATTACATGGCGGAATTCGAAGTTCAGCTGCTGTGTTCCGCCAAGACTGTCCACCACGGTAACCGAACGTGTAAACTGCGATCCCTGTGCCTCATCAATCGGCAGCGTTTCCGGGGTTGAAAACAAATCATTGTTCAGGAACGGCTGACTTGCGTCCAGATTGATAGCCAGTTCAACCCGTGTTGTCGGACTGCTGCTCTGACCGACAGTTGAGAGGTTGATCGGCGTTGTGCTGTCCAGCCGCTGGTTATTGGCAGGAAGGTTTCCATCGGCATCAAGCCTCCATCCGTATATAACAAATCCGGCACTGTTTCTTAATATCCCCTGTTCATCCTCAAAAAACGAGCCGTTCCGTGTATACAGAAAATCATCCGCAGCTCCCGCATCCTCCGAACGGCGCACAAGAAAGAATCCGTTTCCAGAAATTGCCGAATCCGTTGTCGAGTTTGTCTGTGTAAGTCCGCCCTGCTGGCTCGCGAGAAGCTTCCTGTCTGCAACGACAGTTCCCGGTGAAAATCTTGCGTTCCGGCTTTCCGTTGTTACCAGGGAGCGGAAGGTCGTTTCGGAGCGTTTAAATCCGATCGTGTTCACATTCGCAATGTTGTCTGAAATTACGGCTGCCGACTGCGACTGCCCAGTAAGAGCGGACACACCTGTAAATAAAGCACCAAAAAGACCCATTATTGCCTCCTGTAAGTGTTATATGGTTGTTTTGATTTTTTTGTTTTCATTTTCAGTTTTTATATCTCTTGCCTTTTAAACACTTTCCGCGTCATCTTCGGGTATGGTGTCGTCCTGCCCTTCTTCTTCCTCTTCATCTGTGGCCGGGTTATCGCTCACCTGAACACTGCCTGCGGTTTCAGGGATCTCCTCTACCCGGAGTATACGGTTCAAGGATACGGCACGATCCCCGATAAGGAGGAATACGGAACCACCGCTTCCGGTTTCAACGCCGCGCACCCGGTCCGTGATCAGGGTTTCTGTTGAAATGGCCTGCCCTTCAGCATTCAGCGAATCCACCACGATCTGGTAAATTCCCTCCGGCTGAACCTGTCCGTCATTATTTTCACCGTTCCACCTGAATTCATGCGCGCCTGTTATTAACTGGCCGTCTGTGGTGAAGACTTCCTGGCCGCTTTCATTAAAAATCCTGATTGTTGTTTCGGCTGCGGATTCCCCAATCGAATATTTAATTTTGGGTGCCAGTTCACCGTTAAACTGAAATTCCGATCCGTTGTAACTTGCATTCTTCCCGACAAAACCCAATGCGGAACTGGACAGGCTTTGCAACAGAGAAGCGGAAATCGTATCAAGTTTTTCATTCGTGTTGATCTGTTGCTCGACCTGAGTGAACTGAACCAGCTGGTCTGTAAGCTCTTTGGAACTCGTAGGGTCCAAAGGGTCCTGATTTTGGAGCTGTGTCGTAAGGAGACTCAGAAACTGGTCAAAATCCGCCGCGAGTTGCTGCCTTGCCTGTCCGGTTTGCTGCTGTCCTTCCACCGCTGTCGCAAGACTTAAATCACTTGTCATTTTATTTCTCCATCATTTCAAACGACAATGTCGTATCGGGGCAATCCTGTTTCCATATCAACAAACCAGCCCATTTTTGTTTCCAACACAACTTCCTGTTCGTGTTCGTCATCCGAAGTATTCTGATCATTCGGGGTATTGCTGCTGTTATTATTCCTTTCAAATTCCGTGCCATCTTCGGATAATGAAAATTCCAGGTTCTCGCCGCCATCTTTTATCCCGGCCTCTTCCAGGGCTTTTTCAAGCGTTTGAATATCTCTTTGCAGCATTTGCAGGGTTTCCGCCTTCTCAACCACAATGCGGGTTTTCAGCGTATTGTTTGCGGTAAGCTGCATCTGAATGTTTACACGGCCGAGGTCGGGCGGATTAAGTTGCAGCATTATGGACCGCTGCGCATTGTTCTGACCGGCAGCTTTTGCCACCTGGGCCGCAACGGTTTGCGAGGCCGGATTGGAATAGCCGGCTGCCTGTGCCGAGTTTACAACAGGATTTGATGCACCCTGACCACCAAGCGGGCCCGGAGCGATTTTGGGTGCGTCCGCCTGGTAAAACTGATTTCTTTGCGATAATTCAAAATCTGTTGCATTCAGATCTGACGAAGCCGTACTCCAGATGCCTTGCGTGTTCCACAGGCTGTTTACAATCGACTGAAAACTTGCGGAAGATTGCATCTGTGATGAAAACAGGGTATTCCCCGATTGCTTTACAGAAGTGCTGCCAAGGGGATTTTCTAAAAGAGAAGGGTTTGATCCCTGCCCTTTCAATCCAGGCTGAAGCGGTTTGCCAAGATTTTTTTCAATAAGCCTGATCAGATCAAACTTGCCCAACGGCGATCCATCCGATGCTCTGGCCAAAGTTTTAGTGCCGCCCCCCGGCAGTCCCTGCGTATTTAAAACACCCGCAAGCGCCAGCTGCAAAGCCTCCGCGCCTTCTCCGCCCTGCTGCTTCAACTCTTCAAGCAGAACATTAATATCGGCCGAACCCTTTTCAATTCCTGGTGATCCTTTTTCACCCGGCTCAATTCCGGCAAGAAGCCCGGCAAGAACATCCTGTCCGGTTTGTTCCTCCCCAAACTGATGTGTATTGTTTGTATTCTGCGTAAGGAAGTTTGCAGCAATTTTAAAATCCGCATCCGTTCCTTTTCCTTTCACTATATTCAGAAGGGCATTTATTGCCTTATCCGGTTCGCCCGAGGATTGAAGTTTTGTTTCAAGAAAGCTTTCGATATCATTCAGTGCCTTAACCGTTTCAAAATTTTGCACAGTGATCTGGTTTAAAAGGCCAGGGTCCTCAAACCCTGCTTTTTGCAGTCCGGTCTGACCAAGAAATTTTGAAAACGGATTACTTTGCTGCCCGCCCTCACTTAATTTTCCATTTTCAAGACTTGAAAGAATATCCTTGAGATCGGCCGTTATTTTATTGCCGCCCCCGGCGATAACATCCTGCAATTGTTGGCTTGAAAGAATGTTAAGATACGTTGTGTTGCTTTTAAGGCCTGTACCCTGTTGAAGGTTGCCCTGTAAATTATTGCCGGATTTAAGTGACTCGCTCCCTTTTTCATTTTTCTGCAACATTTGCAGGACCTGATTGAAATCGCCATTTCCTGCAAGCACGGAAGATCCGGTTTTCCCTGTCAAACCTTTGATCTGGCCAAGTGAAGACGTGCCACCTTGCGATTTTTGTGTCAGAAACTGTGCAAGCGTTTGATTATCCATATATATTCCCTAATCAGGCGGTTTCATTAATACCGGTTGTAACAACCTTGCGTTTTTCACCGTTAAGCTCACCGCTTGATCCGTACTGCACACTTTCGTTAATTGCTGTCCGGCGGGCGGCACTCATTATTCTGTCGTGCAGACGTTTCATAATGCGGGATGCCTTTTCAATCGCATCCAGATTGTCGCGGGTTGAAGCGGTAAATTTTTCCTCCATTGAGAGCAGTTTTTGCCGCAATGCCGGATCAACCCTGTCTTTTATTTCATCTTTATTATTCAGAAGTGTGATTGCCTCCCTGTGGTAACGGGCGGTCACATCCAGCTTTTTGTCCTGCACATCAAGAAAGCCCTTAATGTCTGTGCGTTGCAGGGCCTCGGTTTCCTGATCATAGACGTGCCGGAGCGCATCAATTGTATCCATCATTTGCTGGATTGCTTTGTTCGGATCTCTTTTTACAAGCGCAGAGGCCCTGTCATGCTTATGTGTTTCATTTTGTTTTCTGTTTAAAGTATTAGTGTTCATTATCTTATCCTTTCATCTTACCCTTTCCTTATTTTACTTCCCCGCTTCATCGTTTAACGCAGATGCGGCGTTGTAAGTTTCGAGGCCTTTTTTGTATTCCGCATCCGGTCCTGCCGAATGTGCATTACTGGAACCGGACTCAATTTTCCCCTGTATTGCAAGCAATTCACTTTTAACCATATCTGCAATTCCTATACCGCCCCTGTCTGTCATAACCTGCGCATACTCCTTGATCAGAAGGCCGCGATATACCTTTTCCGCATGGCCGCCGCCAAATATCCCGCCGGTTTCCAGGCCTTCAAACATGGGTTTAAGCATCTGGCTCAGAAACATGGCTTCGAAATCTTTTGATACGTTTTCTATTTCCTCTTCCGTTTTGCCTTTCAAATTTCCGGTCAGGCGTGAAACGGCCTCGTTGTGAACATTGTTTTCCGCCCTGGTATAGGCACTTTCGATCTGGAAATTCATGTCGGTTACAAATTCGGACATAGGTCTTTACCTCCGGTTTACCGTTTTGTTATCAGAATGTTTGTATATCAGCCTGAAGCGCACCCGCGGCCTTGATTGCCTGTAAAATTATAATGATGTCCCGCGGCCCCACACCCAGCTGGTTCAGACCGGTAACCATTTCCTGAAGCGTTATGCCTGGATCAAACGCTGTTACTTTTGCGTCATCACCCTGATTGACATCAATATTCGTACGGTTGACGATCTGGGTCTGACCACGCTCCGCAAACGGATTAGGCTGCGAAACCTGCGGTGTTTCTGTAACCTGAATAGTCAGATTGCCCTGTGCGATTGCAACCGTACTTATTCTGACATCCGCGCCCATAACAATAACACCGGTATTTTCATCAATGACCACCCGCGCTGGCTGGTCCGGCTGGACAGGCAACTGCTCAATATCCGTAATAAGATCGATTATATTGCCGTCGTAATTGTCCGGAATATTCAACTTCACACTTGCGGAATTTTCAGCCGTGGCTGCGGGTTCCGCCAGAAAGCCGTTAATCGCCCTTGAGATACGTCTGGATGTTGTAAAGTCGGGATTGCGCAAAGATAACCTGACATTACGCATATCGGCCAGATCAAAGTAAATTTCTTTCTCAACAATCGCCCCGCTTGGAATACGTCCTGTTGTCGGAATATTCTGGGTTATCGTCGCTGCGTCACCCTGGGCGGAAAACCCGGAGATATTGACCGAACCCTGAGCCACTGCATAGACCTCACCATCCGCACCCATCAAGGGTGTGACGAGTAAATTGCCGCCAAGCAGACTTTCGGCATCTCCCATTGCGGATACGCTTACATCAATACGCGCGCCATGATTGGTAAAAGGCGGTAAAGTTGCCGTCACCATAACTGCAGCAACGTTTCCGGTATTCAGTTTCTGATCACGGACGTTAACACCGAGCCTTTCAAGCATTGATGTCAGACTTTCTGCTGTAAAGGGGGAGTTTGTCAAAGAATCCCCGGTCCCGTTCAGACCGACCACAAGGCCGTAACCAACAAGCTGGTTGTCCCTTACCCCTTCGAATTCAACAATATCCTTTATACGCGTTGTCTTCGCAAAAACCTGGGACGTGATTAGGGCCAGAAGGAAAATCAGAACGACAACACTTACAAGCAAGCGTTTAATCCGGTTAATGATGCGGGAATTTCTGTTGTACACGGTGCCTGCTGCTCCTTTAACTGTTATTTTCTATTATCCTGAAATAATTAATGCGAAATCCGTGCCAGATTTTCAGGCCGGATTTCTAGCCTGATTTTATAACCGGTCTAACAAACCCTGCGATTATAGAAACATGGAGTGTTTTTTATAAATTTTTGACCTTTCATGCGGCAAAATTTACCGCCTTGACCAAAACACCCTTTCACGCGTTATACTTGAAAATAATAATTACAGGATACTGCCATCATGAAAATTGAAGGTCCCGGAAAAGTTCAGAATACAGGAAAATCAAAAAAGCCGTCAAAAACTGATGCTGATGGCTTATTCGGCCAATACATGGAAAGCGAAGGCGCACAATCGTCAAAAGAAGCCGACAGCATGGCCAAAATAAACCAGACGGAATCCCTGCTTTCCGTTCAGGCTGCGGAAAACCCGACTGAAAAAGCTTCAAAACAGCGGATGCGGCAAAGGGCGGAGCAAATTCTCGATATGCTTGAAGATATGCGGCATAACCTTCTTACAGGACGCCTCACCGTTGGGCAACTGCTGGCAATCGCGGACGTGGTCGCCAGTTACCGTGAGAAAATCAGCGATCCAAAACTGACTGTCATCCTGGATGACATTGATCTGCGTGCCCAGGTTGAAATTGCAAAACTCAGTATGGCTCTTGAAAAACAGGTCAAATAAACTGCCTGCAGTTTTTTTATTCCCCTATGACTTTACTTGCTTTTCAGATTTCATCTGCTTATATTTTTGTGTTCAATTTAGATAAAGTGTTTGAGGAAACCGAAGAATGAGTAGTGAAAAAAGCGCCATCGTACCCCCGGATTACAAACCAACAGATGATGAGGAGTTTATGAATCCGGTTATGAAAGAGTATTTTCGTCAAAAGCTAATCGACTGGCGGAGCGAACTTTTAAAAGAAAGCAGTGAAACAGTTAAACAAACCCTCCAGGAAACCCAGCTTCAGCAGCCCGATCTGACTGATCGTGCATCTGTTGAAACCGATCACGCCCTGGAACTCAGAACCCGTGACCGTGAACGCAAACTGGTTAAAAAAATAAATGAAGCCATTATGCGGATCGATCAGGATGAATACGGATATTGTGAAGAGACGGGAGAATCGATTTCCGTTGCAAGACTGGATGCCCGTCCGATTGCCACGCTATCGCTGGAGGCGCAGGAGCGTCACGAGCGCATGGAGCGGACACAGCGAGAGGAATAAAATACCTGAAAACCGGGCGGCCAGACATGGTGCCCGTGAGGACGATTAAGCGGCTGTGGCGGAATTGGTAGACGCGCCAGACTCAAAATCTGGTTTCCGCAAGGAAGTGCGAGTTCGACTCTCGCCAGCCGCACCATGACCTCGCACTCCAGGTATAACTCTCTTAAATTCACAAAAAAGATCACAAGATACGCTATATACGAAGATTATAACTATAATATTCGTTATTTGCGTACTTTGTGCTTGATTTACCTTACAGGCAGGGATAGAGTAAAGCCTCCCACACATTACAACTTACTGACCTCCGTTCCGCTTTATGCGGGACGGACTTTTTATTTGCGGGGATCCTTTGAATTTGCCCTGTCCTGAAGGGTCATATGCTGCGGATGCGTAAGAGATGTTCCTTCATTTTCATGCTCCACTGCAATTTCCGCAATGCGGAGTTCCTTCATAATCTTGTCCTGCCAGTCTTCGGGAAGGGTCCTCAAACGCCGGATGAAAGCCTCATCTTCCTTGTCAAAGAATGGCCTTGCCTGATAAAAAATCTCCCAGATTTCACAATCCAGAGCTTCACATATTTTACTGATCCAACGCTCGTTAAGCGTACCCCGCCCGTGACACAGATCGCTTATCACGCTGGGACTTGTGCCTATTTCATCGGCCAGCCATGCCTGACTTTTTGCTTTTTCCTTGATAAGAGATTTCAAACGATGGATCATTTAACACTATATACGCAATTCGGAGGTCTTTAACCATATGCGTATAACGTATATTTAGCCGCCAATATTCGTATGGCACGTACCCCTGAGTGGCGGCCAAAGGCAGATTTAAAGCTTAAAAGTGATTAACTCATTCAATGATATCAGCTTTAATGATATCAGCCGCCCCACCAGTAAACGGCAACAAACAGGAAAAGCCAGACAACATCAACAAAATGCCAATACCAGGCGGCCGCCTCAAACCCGAAATGTTTTTCCTGCGTAAAATGGCCCGCTCGTGCCCGAAGCCAGCAAACGAAAAGGAAAACGGTTCCAACGAAAACATGAAAACCGTGAAAACCGGTCGCCATGAAAAATGTTGACGGATAAATGCCCTCCGTAAAACCGAAATGCACATGTGTATATTCGTAGACCTGAAAGGCCAGGAAAATAATGCCGAGAAGAACGGTAACACCCAAGCCCTGAATCGCTTCCTTGTTATTCCCCTCAAGAATGGCATGATGTGCCCAGGTTACGCTTGTACCTGAAAGAAGCAGTATCATCGTCATCATTAAAGGAAGATTGAACGGGTCAATCGTTTCAATACCTGCCGGCGGCCATTGCCCCCCTGTGTATTCAAGGCGGCTGGTCATTATCTCCTGATCCGCATACAGGCTGGCATCAAAAAACGCCCAGAAAAAAGCAACAAAAAACATTACCTCAGAGGCAATAAACAAAGCCATGCCGAAACGGAATCCGATCTCTGCAATTTTTGTATGCGCCTTTTCCACAACGCCTTCGTAAATCACATCCCGCCACCAGAAAAACATACAGGCCAGAACGGCCAGCAAACCAATAATCAAACCCTTTACACCGGCATTCAGAGAAATGCCAAGCTCGGGCCAGTCGAACCTGACATCATGCATATACAGGACAAGGCCTACGGCAAACAATCCCGCCGCGAACGCACTCAAAAGAGGCCATACCGAAGGACGTACGATATGGTAGGGATGAGGTTTTCCGGTGCTTTCAAATTCAGGAATCTTCGACATGGTTAACACAGATATTTTTTAAATATCATCAAGATTTTTAACTACACATAAAACCCTACTCTAGCCATCATAATTTGCAAGAGCCTTTTGGTAAGCCGGGGTATCGGCTTTATAAAAAGTATAAGAAAGTGTTATCGTTTTCACGTCATCCATTGATTTATCTTCCGCAATGGCAGGATCTATATAAAAACTGATTGGCATATTAACTTTCTGACGCCCCTCCAAAGTCTGACGCTCGAAACAGAAACACTGGATTTTGTGGAAATACTTTCCGGCTTTGGCCGGTGTAACGTTATATAATGCCGTGCCCGAACTCGCAGATGCGCCTATATTGCTGGCAGTATACGAAACAAGCGCGTTCTGGCCGATGTTCACGTCGATTGAATTTTGATCCGGCTTGAAAGACCAGGGCAGATTCGTGGCAATGTCACTTGTGAATCTGACCTTTATTTTACGCTCAAGAACGGTGGCGGGCGCGGCATCGGAAACACCCGTTGTACCGCCAAATCCGGTTACACGGCAAAACAGATCATAAAGGGGTACCGCCGCAAATGACGCTCCAATCATGCCAAATACAATGACAAATACCGTAACGGCTATACGTTTGTTTTTAGCCTGAACTGAATTTATATCATCATCCATAATTTTATTTTATCTTATAAGTTTATCTGAATACCATACTGAAACGGTTTAAAATCTGAAACATATTGTCGCGTATTATGTATTGGGAACACAAAAATATTGAATTATGAATTTATTCCTATATAGTAAAGCCATGGAATGGGAATCTTTTTATGACGGACATGCGCCTGCCGGCTTTTATAAATTAAAACTGAAGGATTGCAGCTTAAAGACAAAACATGAAAGGGAGATTTTAAGGCGAATCCGGATGATAGCGTTAAAAAGACAACAAAATTTTTGCTTAAAGAGACTCAATGCGGCGTCAAGAGACCTAAGCCTGATAAGACAACTGATTGTATTTTGATACGCTCTATCCGAAGTCTCGCATCCGGCGGTGTCTCATTTTTAGAAGCCCTGGGCGCCTTTGACCGCACATCCAGCTTCTGAAAGCCCTAAGGGACGCCGGAAACGTTAAGCCCCGCTGTTCCAGAAACCAAAAAACCATTGTTACTGTGATTGTAATGATCAGTGTATGGAGCCGGAAATAAAAGAGTAAAATGAAATATGGAATGGCAGCCCGGGCATCCAGGGCAAAGAATCGCACCGGTCTCATCGTGTTGCGCCAGTGCCAGTTATATTTTTCAGCTTGTTCTGCCGGTTTTTCAGCCATAAAACTCTCTCCCTAAACATAATAATACGCAATAAAAACAGGAAAAACAAAATTTCGTTGTATCGCGTTGTTACAGAGTACGGATCTACTGGCCGCCAGCTCCGGTAGCAAGGGCAAGCAACAGATAATGTCTACGTTCAATAAGTCCTTTGTCAAACACGAGTGCTGCGGATTTTTGCATTGTCTGCCCGTAACGGGGAAGAAGACGCTGTATCTCCGCGGCCCACTTCTCATAGGACATTTCCATTAAACGCTCGCGTACCTCGTCGGGGAAACGCATCCACTCCCTGACACCCATCCGTCCGCCGGATCTTTTCGGGACCAGGGCCTGGGTAACAACCATACGCACCGTTTCCATCAGTGCAAGGGCGCGCTCCTCACGTTCGGAGTGGTCATATGTGGAGATCATTCTGGATATTGTAGCCGCCACGCCAATTGTGTGTGTTGTTGTATAAACCAGATGTCCCGTCTGGGACGCTTCAATGGCTGCCGAAATCGTCTCGGTATCTCTTGCCTCCCCAACAAGAATAATATTCGGTTTACGGCGCAGGGCGTTTCTAACCCCGGCTGCAAAATCCGGAAGGTGACGCGGTATTTCACTTTGTGCAACAACGGAACGACGTGTTTTTATTTTATCATAAACGTATTCAATCGGCGCTTCGTATGTCAGCATCTTTCCGCAACCGTGCCTGCGTTCCAGAAGCATGCGGTTCCCGGCGGCCAGCAGCGTAGTCTTACCGGACCCTGTCGGGCCGGTTATGATAACCATGCCCTGCCTGGGTGACCATGCGCGGATAATATCTTCCTCAATATTCAAATCCTCCATCGTGGGCGGAATATCAGGCATAACCCGCATCGTTATCTGGGCCGCGTCCCGTCCTTTGGACTGAATTGCCGTTATATTCACCCGAAACCGGTGACGGTTATACCGGTCGGGGCGAATTTCATAAGAAACATCAAGATCTTTTCCTGAAGCAAGACGCGCCAGGGCGTCCGGGCCGTAAATCCTTGACAAGAAAACCGCCATATCCGCGGGGTCAAGCGGCCTGAGTGTTGCCGGATAAAGAGTTCCGTTAATCTCGTTATAGACAAAACGGTCTGATTGAATGGTTATGTCGGATGAATTTTTTTTGACGCACCACAGTAAAAATGGATCAACCTCTTCTTCAGTGAACCGTGTCGGTTCATCAGGATAGGTTTCGGCAACATTCTCCTTGCCTTTAAGAAGGCTTATCGGCTTACGGGTTGCCATTCATCAAAACCTGATTTTAATTGGGGCAGTCCGGTCAGCCGAACCTCACGGTCACCGACACGCATTTCACTCCCTCCGCCCGTAATGCCACGGTCTTCCTGCAAGGCAAAGGGCGTGGAAATCATACCTTTGGCCAGTAGTTTCCGGTAACGCACCATACCCTGATAATGGGCCGTAAGCAGGTTCAGATCTTCCTCAAAGATCTCTTCGGCCTGCTTTATGCCCTGTTGCCATCCGGTTGAAACCCATTCTTTCCACATTCTACGCTCATCACTGTTTTCCGGACGCAGTATATCAGGCGGTTCCGCCACTTCTGTGAAATTTCTGTAAAGATATTGTCTCCAGTTCCGGGCGCCGCTTACAATCCGGGAGTTCAAACCAATGTTGATATACAAATCGGCAACGGCTGCCTTTGTCCCGTTATTCTGTATAATCATGGAATCTTCCGATTCGGAAATTGTCGGCGGTTCGATCAACAGACCGGACGGGGCCGGAATAAGAAGGTGACTAAAATCAAATATCCGGTCCAGATAATCAGAACGCCTTTCAAGCTCCTGTCTTATTTCAAAGGTTCTGCGGGCAAGGCCCCCTCTGGCACCATAAGATATGGCCGCTTCTTTCATAGCCTCGATCCTCAGTTCCTGAGGCTTCTGAAAATCTCCCGAGATAATCGTGTTGAGTTTGGGAATATTCTGAAGCTCCTTTAAAGTCGGCGGTAAAGGCTGTTCATCCTCCTGCTGCTGCGCATTTGCCTTTCCGGCCATAAACCCAAAAAGCAGCGCATTCATAAGCAAAAACAGAACAGTTCCTTTAAACATTGTTTTCATTCTATCCTCCTTATCCTCCCGCACCTGACGTTATCGGTGAATAGTGCAATTCAACTACCTTTGTCCCGCCATCAACCTTTATATCGGCCCTTTGTCCCAGCTGAAGTCCTATACTTCTTAAAATGTCAATAACGCGGGCGTTTTCCACATCAATGTTAACGATTATAGGCACCGGCGGTTCATCACCCAGTGTCATAAATCTGTAATCGGCAGTCTCTGCCATTTTCCGGGCCACAGGCTCCACCGGTCCGATCCATTTGATTGTAACGCCCCGGGCAAGCTCAGGTGGGGCGTTCGGGACGGTATCCACCTGTATCTTTGGCCTTTGCGCCTGTTCTATTGCGGCGAGGGCTTCCAGAGCCGAGGAGGCTTTATCCGCAGCATCGGCAAGCATAAGAGTCGCCTTATCCGGTGACGCAACAATCTGGGGATTCTGCTTGAAATAAGGTTGGCTCGAACACCCGGTGAAAAGCGCACACAGAAGAAGAAGCGGTATTCGCGTGAGTACCGCACTGCTCACTTTTCGGAAACAATGGTGTATTACCTTCTCGGACATAATCATATTTGTATTTATATAAAATCGTATCGCTCAGGACCATTACTCACAAGGGTTCCGCACGAGTCTTCCACAGAACAAAGCTTAGTCCGGTCATAAATTTTAATGACCTGAAACCAGTCCGTAATTTTCCAACTTGGCCAGAACCCGCTTTTTGTATGCTTTGCCGATCTCGGGCGTCCGTGAATGATACTGCGCAATAGCCTGTTTAAGGTTTTGGGTTTCTTCCAGATGGCTTTTCAGGATCCACGCAGCGGTATCCACATTGAAACAGATATCCGAACGCAGTTGCTTATATGCCTGTTTTTCAGAAAGATTATTGCGCCTTGCAACCTCCGGCACCCATACCGTGTTTATCTGCATTGGCCCGAGATCCTGGGTATCGTTTGTGTTTTGGGATACGAGGCCGGGTCTGCCGTTTTCGACATTCAGAATACCCAGCAATGCAGCCGGTGGCAGGGCATGGCTTTGTGAAGCCAGGAAAATGCAGGCGGCGAGTATTTTGCTCATGTCAAAAAATTTAACTCTCTTCCCCGTCACTTGGGGGTTTTTTAAAGAATGACATCGGGTTCTGGCTTTGCGCACCCCCGGAAGAGCCGGAGCCGGAGTTTTCCACTGACTTTTCAGTCGGCTGCACCGGCGGCGGCGGTTTATCCGCAGGGGAAGGCTGTGAAACCGGGGCTTGTGAAGCCGGGGCTTGTGATGACGGGGTCTGGGCTTGTTTCGGTGCGGAGCTGAAAAATGCCATGGGATTTCCCTCTGCTGTGGCAGTTTCCGGTGCTTTCTGCTCAGACTTCTGTTCTGTTTTCTGTTCCGTAACGGGTTCCGACAAGGCAGGCGAATCATCTTGTTTGCCATGGTCACCGGGAAGAAGATTTTCAACCAGTGTCTGCATCAGTTCCAGACGCAGATCGAATGCTTTCCAGACATTTTGTAAAGCTGCTTTTTTATCGCTGTCCTGCTGAAGTTTTGACGATTCCGAAAAATGACACTGGCTGTATATCACACAAAGTGTTTTCAGAATCACATGGTCAATGACGGTTTTTTCCTCGTCTTTTAGTGCTAATGAAGACGAAAGCAGGTCTTTTTTAGCCATAATCTTCTCAGAAATTTCCTTCACAAGGATCTTTCTGTCCTGCCCGAAATCATTTGCGATTACAGAGTTAATGACAGGGACGAGAGCCTGGACTCCGAATAGTTTTGATGCTGTCTGACCGAGTCCCGATACGCTTTCCCCGCCAAGGCATTTTAAAAGGATTTCCGCCTTTTCTGTATTTACGGCTTTATCCGCCTCCGGAAATACAGTCTCGAAAGCTTCCGTTACGTTCTGCACATCCTTCTCTTCCGGTATTTTTCCGGAAAGACGGTAAATGCCGGCCACAACAGGTCCTGAAACGGCCGTCATGCCAAGCCGGAGAGCATCCTTATCCCCTTCGTTTTGTTCAAGACCCGTCTTACTAGCCAGCTTTTGCGATAACTCAGCCGATCTTTTAAGCAGGGCGGCAATGGTGCCGGCCTCGGCTTTCAACGCTTCGGTATCCAGCTTTTTTCGGTCTGAAGCCTTTGAATCACAATCACTTAGGCGTGCCGAGACTTCACTGGCGGCGGCGATAAGCGGCATGCTTATCTTATCCATAACTTGTATCAGAAACTCGACTTTTTTTGTCATGACAAAATACTAAAACAGGGTTTGGAACCTTTACGGCAGGTCAGCGATCAGCGAGTCTATATCGCCGGGTACGCCACGAATTATTTTGATTGTCCCATCAACTGATTTATAAACCGTAAACGGCGTTGCATCCATTCCCCAGTTCTGCATGATCGCCAAATTTTGCTGAACACCTTGCGTATTCAGTTTGTCATCAACCTCAAGCACTTCATTATTCCCGTCGAGAAAGCTGAAAAAAACATTTTCAGGATCCGGGACGGCCAGAATAAATGACGCCTGCTGCATTATGGGTTCATGTGAAGGATCCCTGCTTACCGGTATCATTCTGACCTGAACGTCTCCTCTTTCCAGATAACCGGTTCGCAAGACATTGACAAAGTCATGACAGTGTGGACATGTTGGATCCATAAAGCTGTAAATTACAGGCGCGCCTTCCTGACCCAGTACGACATAATTGCTGTTTGTAACATCATCAAACATTTTCTCTGCGGGCGTTTTTATGACTTGTGAGCCTGAATTGTTCGAAGAGCCTTGCCCCTGTACAGGAGATTGCAGTCCGGAAAGCGGGTTGCTTTGATCCGAGCTTGCAAGATTTTCGAGAACACGGCTACCTGATCTTTCCTGAAGAGCCCTGACCTGAAGAACCGTAATGGGTTTACCGTCCGGATCAAACATAAGACCGGAGATAAACGCCTCCCCTCCTGCCGTAACATAAAAATACTGCTCCTGCCCCCGGAAAATCATCATCCATCCGTCAAGACCGTGTTGCCTGCCCAGATATTCCGCCTGCGCACCTCGGTTGACAAGATCCTCCATCGCTTTTGGAAGGGCCGGCTCGGTATCGGGAAGATTTTGGGCAAAGGCGTGCGCACCACATAAAACGCAGGCCGAAACCAGAAAACCGGACAAAATTATAGAAAAAAAAGTTTTATTCATATTTTAAACCTGCCTTGTAAAAACAAAATTATTACCCCAGTATAACCGTAAAGCTTGGCATTGGAAATTTCTCCGCTCGCATAAAAACCAATCATGGGGATTTCACCCAGTATTTCCCTGAGACAGGCCAGTTCGGATTGTACCGAGGCTTCTTCACTCTCCTCCTCCTCTCCGCCTATGAAGTCCGCGCCGGGCTGGGACGCCCTCGCAACACATGAAACATATATTGCCGCCTGAGGAATCTTTCCATCATTTTCTTTCAACACGCGCTCTCTCAAAGTCAAAAGCGATTTACACAGATCTTCGCTGACTGTTTTCTGATCCCGCTGAACGAAAACCACACGATCCCCTTTTACAATATTATGCGGTGTGGCTATGAATCCGTTTTCCGGATCTATGCCCAGGATATTTCTGACAAGATAATCCTGCTGATCAGATCCGATAACGGGAAATGCCATGTGTATCTCACCCCGGAAAAGATTTTTCAGTTCTTCGGGAAAATCATCGGGATTGTCGATATCGCGGGTTTCTGTAATAAGCCTGTCTGCATTCTTTCCAATTTTTTCCACTGCCATGTTTTTGAGATCATTGGTAAAAACGTCAAAGGCTTTCTGGTCATCAAGTTCAATTATTTTATTGTCCACGCAGCGGGTAACGGTATGAGACTCCGCAATCGGCCTGCACCCCTGACTCAGCGCAGTCATGGCCTTAACATTATGATTAAACACGACTCCGGAAATATCATTCTGGACTATGCCGTTTGCAATCTGGAAATTCTCGAAACGGGAAGAGGAAAGCCCGCCAACCAGAAATCCCTGTATCTTTTGTTCAACCTGCGTCAGTGAATGCCCCGGATCAATCTGGGACATGGGATCACCGTGGACGAGCGTCAGAAACGGTTCGGATTCCGAGCTCCATTCACTAAGCACATAATCAAGACCGTGCTCACCCGTTCCCTGGGATTGAAAAACCTTGAAATTATCCTCATCAATACTTCCCATCATTACAGCCAGTCCGGGTTCGGCAAAGCACATTTCCCCATTTGCAATAACGCCGACAGCGACACATCCAGTCCAGTTCTGGATACGGGTTACAGATTTGAATAAATTGAGGATACTGTTAAGATCATCAGACAATACATCGGAAACATATAAAAAACCGATATTAAATTTTTTATTATCCGTGCTTAGCGAATCAAATGCTTCAAGCGCTGCCTTTGATATATCGCGCCAGTCCGTACCCTTTGCAAATATGCTGATAAAGTTGCAGGACGTATTTACGGAAACCATACTTGCTTTTCCTGTTTATTAATGATTACAAGCTGAAACAGCTTTTATTTAGTGATTAAAATGAAGACTTCCAAGAGAATTGTAAAGAATACAGGTTCTGGAATTGTAAAAGGATAATTGTATTTTTGGGTTTTTGGGTTTAGATTTTTAATTTCAACAACGAACACAACCGGATTTATGACGCGTATTCCGATATTCCTTTTTGTTATCCTGAGTTTGTTTTTTTCCGTTACGCAGGCACAGGAAAGCAGTTTGAGTAATCCCGCAGCAAACACCTCTGACGACACCGCCGGAAGCGGGCAAGGAAATAAGGCAGAGACGGCGTTAAAAGATCCGGAAATGAATGAACTGAACTTACGTCTCAGAAAAACTGCGGAAGCCTTGTTTACAAATCTGTCCACACAGGAAATGAAAGATGCCTATCAGTTGCGGACCCTGCATGGGATAATCAAAAGCGTGGAGAGTGTCAGACAGGATCTGGTCAACAGTACGCAATCCTGTATTGAAAACCATCCGGATAAACGCGCCGAAATTACTGACAGCTTTAATCGATGGAAAAATGAAATCAATCCCAGACTGGAAAAAGCCGCCGTAACCCTTGATAAACGAATAACAGAGAACAAAGCCATGCCGGAAAGCCTTTTTCGCAAATACCTGGCGTTGATAGACAGGATGGCTGAAACCGCAGATTCAAAGGTGCAAAAAGATTACATAACTTCCAAGGAGGCTTGCGATTTCCTTGTAAAAAAGCTTGAAACTTCAAGAGACGAATTATCAGGGGTCCTTAACGATATACTTCCTCAGGAAAGTAACTAGGAATTTTTGGCGCACCGATGCAAGGCATTAAAGTGTTACAGATTATGGCCGGGGCCCAGCACGGCGGTGCAGAAACGTTTTTTATGGATCTGGTAACGGCCCTGCATAGAAGAGGGATTGATCAAATTGTCATCACACGCGATTACCCTGAAAGAACAAAAAAACTTAACACAGAGGGAATACCCCACAGTTTCTGTTCTTTCGGAAAATTTTTTGATATCAGAACCGGAAGTCAGATTCAGAAAATCATAAAGGATTTTAAACCGGATATTGTCCAGACCTGGATGGGCCGGGCCTCTTCTTTCGTTACAGTGGCCCCTCATGCGCGTGCCTGGAGCCATATTGGCTGGTTCGGAGGATATTACGATGTTAAACGGTTTTCAAAATGTGACGCTTTTATTGGTGTTACGCATGATATTACCCGTGCCATACACAGTCAGGGCGTTGATGAGGAAAAGTGCCGAACAATTCATACTTTTGCCGGGATCGACCCCGGGTCTCCTCCCCTGCCCCGTAAAAACTTTGATACACCTGACGACAAAACTCTTTTTTGTACGCTTGCCAGGCTTCATCAGAAAAAAGGACTGGATACGCTTTTACACGCCTTCCGGGACGTCCCTGACAGTTATCTCTGGATCGCCGGTGAAGGGGAAGACAGGAACAAACTTGAAAATCTTGCCGGGGAAATCGGTCTGAAAAACCGGGTACGTTTTCTTGGGTGGCAGGATAACCGTGCCGCCGTCCTGAATGCATCAGACATATGCGTTTTTCCGTCCCGGTACGAGCCCTTTGGCACGGTTATGGTTGAAGCGTGGGCAACCGGCACGCCTTTGATTGCGGCCAGGGCGGCCGGTCCTAAAGCCTATATTGAGGATGAGGTTAACGGCCTTCTTGTTGACATTGACGATCACCGGGAACTGGCCGGGGCCATGAACCGCCTTAAATCCGACCGGGCATTACAGGCCGGAATTGTTGAAGGCGGCAGACAAACCTTCATAAAGACATTTACCGAGGATGCGGTTGTACAGAATTACCTGGCTCTCTACTCAGAACTGACCCTCCATCATAGTCAAAAAGCGAGCGCACAAGCATAAAAACCACGATAAACGCGGTTGCCTGATGCAACGCGGCAAGAGGGATCGCAACCTGTGATAACAAGGTTGCAATGCCAAGGCCAACCTGCACAAGCACGCTTGCCGCCAGCCATATTTCTTTTCGCTTAAAAGAATAGGCAAGCAGAGCCGCAGCTGCGATAACTGCAATCCAGCGATGCGTAAACTGCACCCATACGGGATCGTTGACAAAACCCTGCAAAGTCAATGTTTCCGGCGGCAGGAACCGATCCCCCATAAGAGGATAGGTATTGTAGACAAGTCCCGCATCCAGCCCTGCCACAAAAGCGCCCCAGACTATTGTAAGAACGAGAAGTGAGGCCGCCGCGTAAAAGGATTTATCACCGGGTTTTTGAAAACGCCAGTCCGGAAGGGTTTTAAAGCCAAGCCATACAAGATAGGCAAATATTACAAAGGCAAGTCCCAAATGGGCGGCAAGACGAAAATGACTGACTGAGGGTCTTTCCATAAGACCGCTTTGCACCATAAACCAGCCCATAAGCCCCTGACTGGCACCAAGAAGCAACAAACCGACAAGATAGGGTTTAATTTCCGGAGACAGATGTTTTTTTACCCAGAACCAGATCAGAGGCAAAATAAAAACAATCCCGATAAGCCGGCCCCAAAACCGATGCAGCCATTCCCAGAAAAAAATGATTTTAAAATCTTCCAGACTCATCCAGAAATGTTTTTTTTCAAATTCGGGACTGTCCTGATAAAGGGCGTAAACACGCTGCCATTCAGTCTCGCTTAATGGCGGAAGGGCCCCGATTAGAGGACGCCATTCAACCATGGAAAGACCGGATTCGGTAAGCCGCGTTATGGCGCCTATAATCGCCATTGCAAATACCATAAACGCGGTAAAAAAAAGCCAGATTGAAACAGATTTCGCCGAACTCATAATTTTAAAATACGGATTGTATTGTTAAAATAAAGTCGTCATTTCGTCGCTGACACCTTTCCTTTTATCGGGCATACGCGTGTGTCTATACAAAAGGACTTTGGAAGAGTATATTTTGATCATGAACCAGGAAGAAATAATAGACGTCGCCCGGCAGGCGATACTGATCGCGCTGCAGGTTGGCGCACCGATCCTGCTTATCGGACTTGCGGTGGGTGTAACCATCGCCTTGTTTCAGGCCCTGACGCAGTTATCTGAGATGACTCTTGTTTTCGTGCCTAAAATTCTGGCTGTTTTTCTGAGTCTGTTTTTTTTAATGCCCTACATGATTGATATTTTGATCGGATTCACGAATGAGCTGTTTGATCGGATTATCTCTCTGGGCTAGAGCAAATCGCGATCAAAAAGAATCGCTTTGCGATTTTTGATCGCGTAAATTTGCCCGTCAATTCAATAAGTTAGGGCGTGTTGATACGTGTCTCGCCCCTGGCCATTAAACGGGGGCCTTTTGATAAAGAATGAGAAATAGATGACGCCGGAAGAACTCAATGATTTCATGAACAGTAATGCTCTGGCCGTCATGATGGTGTTTATGCGGATTGGAACTGCGCTTATGGTCCTTCCCGGTGTCGGCGACGCATTTGTGCCTACACGCATACGCCTTTTTCTCGCATTCGGGGTTTCGCTCGTTATGATGCCGGTTTTAAAGCCAATGCTCCCTTCGGAATTGCCTCCTGTTGATGAACTGCTTTTAATTCTGTCCGTTGAGTTTCTGGTCGGCTTTTTAATCGGCGGGATGGCACGCATGATTTTTTCCGCACTCGATGTCGCCGGGCGCATTTTCAGCACGATGGGCGGCCTTATGAATTCACAGCTTTTTAATCCGATCTTTGCCTCTCAGGGCAGTCTTGTGGGGGCATTTTTCATTATCACTGCTATGGCATTGTTATTCTCAACAAATTTACATCATATGGTCATTCGTGGCATGTTTTTCAGCTATGATGTTTTTCCGTTCGGAGAAATGCCCGACATCAGAAGCCTGGCAGAAACAATGGCCACGGCATTATCCAAAAGTTTTGAGCTTGGCTTTATGCTTGCCGCACCAATTGTTATTGTTGGATTGCTGCTGCATATTTTAAAGGCGTTGTTTGCACGTCTGGTTCCCCAGATCCAGGTACTTATTCTTTTCCTGCCTGCGCAGATTACAATAGGATTGATTACCCTTATGTTTGTGACATCGACCGTTTTTCTTTTCTGGCTTGAGTATTTCGAAGCCGGCATGTCGTTTTTGTTCAGGTAAAGGTTCATTGTCCCCTGTCTCAAATGGTACAATATTATAAAGATAACACTGTCTTGAATGCCCCGGTCAAAGAATGAGCGACGAAGATAAAACCGAAGAACCGACCGCGAAAAAGCTGAGTAAGGCCCGGAACAAGGGTCAGGTTCCGAAAAGTAAGGAACTGGACAGCTGGTTTATGCTGCTCGCAGGAACAATCGTTGTTGCCACCTATGCCGGGTATTTTATGGGGGAACTGTCCGAATATCTCCGCACCTACTTTGAAAGCGTACACGAAATACCCCGAACACCAGGGGGAATAGGCCCCGCTTTTTATGACGCATTCATAAAATCTCTGCAACTCCTGGCATTGCCTTTTCTTCTTTTTTTTATGGTTGCCGTTGCAAGCGGCTTTATTCAGGTCGGGCCAATGATCGCGTCGGAAGTTCTCAAGCCCGATATCACAAAGCTTAATCCTGTAACGGGTTTAAAAAGATTATTCTCAACAAACTCACTCATGGAGTTTGTCAAGGGCCTGGTCAAGCTTTTTGCCATAAGTGTGGCAGCTTACGTTATTCTGGAGCCATATTACGGGACAATCGATCATTTCGTCGGACAGGCCCCGCAACAGGTAATGGATGAACTCATGGTACTCTTCCTGAAACTTATGGTTGCTGTCCTGATTATCATGCTGATCCTGGCAATGATCGATTTCATTTACCAAAAGCACAAACATCACGAAGACATGAAAATGTCAAAACAGGAAGTCAAAGACGAACGAAAACAGGCTGAGGGTGATCCGGCCGTCAAGCGCAAACTGGCCCAGTTACGGGTACAGAAAGCACAACAAAGAATGATGCAGGCCGTCCCGAAAGCCGATGTTGTAATCACAAACCCGACACATTATTCCATCGCGCTGCAGTATGACTCCGGTTCAATGGACGCGCCTCTGGTCCTTGCCAAAGGTGTTGACGAAGTTGCCCTGCGCATAAGGGAAACGGCAAAGGAACACGGTATTATGCTGTATGAAAACCCGCCGCTGGCACGCGGGCTTTATGATGCCGTCGAAGTCAACGAAATCATTCCGAAGGAATTCTATAAAGCCGTCGCAGAAGTTATTTCGTACGTTTTCAGAAACCAGGGAAAGATGTAGACATCCTCATAAATTTAGCGGCTGAGTGAAACTGAAATACGGTGTTATCAGTGGCTTAGAAATACCATACCCCGCAACCTTCAGGCGCTGGAACCTGATGAGTGGAGAGAAAGAACTTGTTTTTTTTAAGATTTAATGCTTTATTAGACTTATGTACATTGGCGTAAAAATAATGCGTTGTTTGCCGCGACCGTTCAGCCCGCTTTAGGCTGACGGAAATTTCTTGTGTCAGCCCCAATCAACCAAGAAAGGCTGGCAATTATAATCCGAAATTTGACCCATTCTATTGTCTGTCCTTTCGTTTAAACTCGAATAGAAAGGACGAAGTATGACCAGGCTTTCAAAATACTTTTTACCCACACTTATAGATGATCCCGCAGATGCTGTTGTGCCTTCGCATAAATTAATGTTGCGTTCCGGCATGATCCGGAGACTGGCCAGCGGTGTTTATAACTGGCTTCCCTTTGGTTATGCCGTTCTCAAGAACGTTGAAAACATTGTGCGAGAGGAAATGAACAGATCTGGGGCATTAGAATTGTTCATGCCTATTGTTCAACCTGGCGACCTTTGGAAAGAAGGAGATCGCTGGGATAAATATGACGATGGTCAGCTTCTTGCAAAATTTAAAGATCGTCACGGTAATGATTATTGCCTTGGTCCCACGCATGAACTCGTAATCACCGATATTTTTCGTCAAAATATACAAAGTTATCGTGAACTTCCTCTGATGCTCTATCAAATTCAGACAAAATTTCGTGATGAATTCCGTCCTCAATATGGAACCATCCGCCCCCGTGAATTCTTAATGAAAGATTGTTATTCCTTCGATATTGACAAGGAAAACTCAATCAAATCATATGAAATCATGCTGGAGGCATATCACCGCATTTTTCAAAGAATTGGCGTTGAATATGCGTGTGTGGCTGCTGATCCTGGTGCAATAGGCGGCGAACACTCTCATGAGTTCCATGTTTTAGCAAATACAGGATTAGATGAATTACTGTTCGATCCTGATAGTGATTACGCTGTAAACATAGAAAAATACAATCCTGAAACATGTCCCGTATCTGAAGATAAACTTATCCGCAGGCGAGGCATAGAAGTTGGACATTGTTATCACCTTGGCACTGCATATTCCTATTCGTTAAAAGCAGAAACTACTCTCGCTGATGGAAAAAATAAAACTGTTGTCATGGGGTGTTACGGAATCGGTGTTTCGCGTCTTGTAAGCTCTATTATTGAACAATTTCATGATGATAAAGGAATCATCTGGCCTGAAAGTATTGCCCCTTACAATGTGGTTATTTTGAATCTCCGAGTTGATAATTGTTCCTGCACTGAAGTGTCTGAAAAAATCTACCGTCAGCTTTCTGGCATGGGTTTAAAAGTTCTTCTGGATGATAGAGACAAAAGTGCCGGAGAGAAGTTTCAGGAAGCTGACCTGATTGGAACGCCTAAACAGATCATTATTGGACCGAAAAATCTATCTAAAGGAAAAATAGAGTTAAAAGATCGTAAAACCGGCACTATAGAGACCCTAACTACTGACCAAATCAAAGCAAAATGTATGGAACCTGAGTCTGGCACGCGGGCTTTATGATGCCGTCGAAGTCAACGAAATCATTCCGAAGGAATTCTATAAAGCCGTCGCAGAAGTTATTTCGTACGTTTTCAGAAACCAGGGAAAGATGTAGACATCCTCATAAATTTAGAGGCTGAGTGAAACTGAAATGGTTGTTTTAGTATAGTAAAATTAAACACAGATTCAAAAATCACATTAATCAGTGTAAGCATAATACGTTAAAGCTTTTTGTGCTGATGGCTCATAAATCCTTGCATTTTGTAAACTGTATATAAAATTCATAAAATTTATATCTGAAGTAAGACGGGAATCAGTGATCTTCATTCTAATAACACGGCTCCATGTTTGCGAGCTGTATTCTTCACAAGTAGAATTGAATTTGCTCTGTCGTGTCACTTCGTCAAATATTTTTCCCAGGCCAAGCTTCCATAACTCGACCCGTTTTAGAAATTTGTAAGGCTGACCTATAAGAAGCATGTCAGGGTCTTGTGCTTTAACACATAATATAAGCCCGAACTGTGATACAATTTCATTTCCCATGTCATCTGACCAAAGAGTAGGTATTTCAGCATTTTGCCAGAAATTTAATCCTCCTTTATTGCGGTCCTCTTTAATTTTTTTAATTTTTTCCAAAGTATACTCAACGTAACCTCTGCGATCCGCCATGTGAGGATATGGAAAAAGGCGAAGCAGGCTTTTTACGTAATCATCGGATGCGTCCATTAGATCCGAATGAAATATTTCTAAATCCTCATGTGTCTCTCTGTTATCTTTCAAACGACGATTAATTTCAACAACTCCGATATGACTTGTGTGTTCCTTATTTCTAACGGTCTCAATATCGAATGTTTTGCCAAGCAGTGTTTCTGCAGCCACTTCAAAAAAAATTCTTTTTCCTGAGTTACGCGTTCCGTTAACTGCTATATCTAATGGATCTTGAGGATCAGATAATACGCTTTGCGGAATATGCTCAATCAGCTCAATAGCAAAAGCAAAAAAATCTATCCTCGACTTTATAACGAAAGCAACTTCCATTTTAATTCTCTCCCAACCAAAGGGAATTATTAATATGCAAATTGCATTATGTCAATTAAATTTTACGCCAGCCCTTTTTTCCGGCATTCCTTTAAAGCCCATACTGCATAATCCATGATCTTGGGGTGTTCCAACGCTTGCTGGACGGTATCATATTCTATGGCTTCCGCCTCATAACAGCCAGTAATTGTTCCGTCTTTATCATGCCAGAAATGGACATGAACAATTTCTGTGTGATCCGTCCAGTCTTCGGTTATAGCTCCGATGAAAACAACATCCTCAGCCTTAACAACCGCTCTAAGCTCTTCGTGAAGTTCACGGATCAAGCCTTCCAAAATGGTTTCACCTTCCTCAACATGACCGCCGAAAATGTTTAAAACGCCCGCATGTTTACCCCAATTCTCCGGTCTTTGCTGCATCAAGACCTTGCTGTCTTCGGTGAGGATGACACAATCGGCC
>CAYLKN010000027.1:23379-27564 GCA_964384335.1 uncultured Pseudobdellovibrionaceae bacterium | reverse complement strand
AACTGTTACCTATGTCTCACTAACAATATGTTACCCATGTGTCCGGGCTGGACCTTCGGAAAATGGCGCGAGAGACGGGATTTGAACCCGCGACCTCCGCCGTGACAGGGCGGCGTTCTAACCAGCTGAACTACTCCCGCATTAAGACTGGCTTTATTTAAGGCTAATGCAATATAGGAAAACGGAAAGAACATCAATAGCAATTTTACTTTTCCCGGATTAAATACTATAAAATCAATTCGTCTCGCGGGTATTCTTTATTTACCGTACCGGATTTTGAAAGCCAGACAAGATTGTCAGCTTCGAGAGTGCCACTTCCGCCATATCTGTCGTCGTATCTGTATGCGACGATTGTTCCATCACCATATGAGCCGCCAGTGTCCAGAGAGACAACACGGTCAGATGATAACTGCGGAGGTTGGCGGGGATTATCTGAATAATGTCCGCAGAAAATAATTTTTCCGGTATTTTGAGCAAAAATTTTTCTTATTGCTGCCGGGAGGGTCTGGTCGTCTATTGCTTCCCGCTGCCGGTCTGTAAATTGATACCCATGTAAGACAAGTTTTTCTGATGTTGGTTGATCCGGTCTCTGCCACCACCTTATGGATGCTTTTTCAGACCTGTTTCCCGCGACGGTTGGGAAAGACAATCCGGGCGGTAGCCTGTGGTACATTCCGTTAAGGGTAAGGGACAGTGCGGAATAAAACGGTTCCTTTTCATTAATTAGCCACTCCTCAAAAGCGTCTTCTGTAAGACGCAGGTCGTCATCACAAAAATCCCTTATTATTTCGATATCGCCTGGGGGCCAGCATGCGTGCACAAACAGGGCAGAGCCAATCTGATAAAACGGATGCAGTTTTTTAAGGAAATCAATACATTTTTCATAGGTTTCGATATCGCCGATCTGCTTAAATAAGGCACTCTCCCTGTCCTCTTTATAGTGTTTCAGGATCTCTTTAAGCTCATGATTGCCCATAAGGGCGATAGCTCCCGCATTTTTAACCATGTTTTGAACGATTTCGACAACGCCTGGGGAATCCGGGCCCTTGTTGATATAATCACCCAGGAATACGGCAATACGCCCATCCGGATGGCGGTATGTTGTCCTGCCATTTCTGCAGACTTCATACCCAAGATGCTCAAGAAGTGCCTTTAAAACTTCGGAATGTCCGTGAATATCCCCGATAATGTCGTATCCGACTTTTTCAGTGGCGGCATTACGTTGCTCCATCCCCGTAATTCAGCTTTATTTTTTTATTTTAGTCTTACTCAAATTTCAAAGCCGGGGCAAATGGCCGCGGCCTCACAGTATGGTTTATAAGAAAAACATAGTTTTCTAATTCCCTGCAAAGCAGATAAAATGCGCTGGATTTGCAAAAGCTTTAAATCGGCACAATTTTCATCGATTAAACGGTTTTGGCTGATCTTGTGACCCTGGCACCGTAACAACTGCCCCCATATAATTTGTATCGACGGAAAATTGATTCTCGGGAACAAAATTCTTGCATATGTAAGAAACCAGCCCTACCAGTCTGTTAAATGCCAGGAGGATTTTGGGTCCTTTCTGCGGTTGTTCATTATTAAATAAAAAGTCCCCTTTCCCTAAATTGCCCTCTTCTTCAATAGCATCGTGATCGTGTCTGTTTCGCCAGGATGCAGTTTTACCCTTTATGTGTGTTATGAGTTTTTGTCTTTCCACATTATCAGGGGTTTGCAATACAGCTATTGCTTCTTCTAATACTGTCTGATAACGCTCGATATCACTTACAGTCATTTCTGTAAGAGAATAAATAAATTCCGCGAGCTTTTCGGGATTTTGGGCATTTTGTTGTATTATGTATGCTGTGGCCAATACGAGACTTCCAGGATTTATGGCGTTTAAAAACTTAACGATTTGGTCACGGACATTATCATTGAAAATCCACTGTTTGCCGTACGCCTCCTCCCATTCATTGAAAGCGACATCAGCCGCTAAATCTACCAGCTGGTCAGGATATGGCTGTTCATTCAAAATTTCCAAAGTTTTCTCGGAACTTAGGAAGGAGCTCAAGACCGCCACTGATAAAGCTGTTTTGGCGTTCGCATTGTCTTTTAAATTTGCTTTGATTATTTTTTTTGCTTCATCTTTAAGATACGCAGGGGTTTTTCTTCCACCAATAATGTTATCCTGTCTGTATCTTCGGAAAACCGTTATAGAAAGCTCCCTTAAATTTATACGTTTACGAATGTATGAAGCCGCAAGGTTTTGAATTGTTTTAAAGAAATCTTCAAGACCGTAAAAACGCTGCAGATCATCTGCAATCTCATTAACATCTTTGCCTTTCCACTCCCGGATCTTATCCTGGAGCCTGTCTTTCGGATATAGTTTTGCCTGGATTAAGGCAGGAAGAAAAAGAGGAACGGAAGTATCTCTTTCCCAAAAGAAAAAGAGGAACCGTTTTTTTGCATTAAAGATTGATCTGAAGATGTCTGTTAAATTATACGTAAGACGCGCGTCGGCGACCTTCTCAGGCGTCGTGTTCATGGTACCCTTCCCTGTTCATATAATTATTTTTTGTTTAATTTAACGATACAGAAGATGGGCCAAAAGTCAAGAATTTACGGGGCTATGAATTGTTGCAATAAAAACTGCGCGGGTAAATTAAGCCGCCTTCAAATCCCTAAACGGCAGATCAAGGGCATCGGCAACCTCTTTGTGGGTTACACGGCCGTGCAGGACATTAAGTCCGTTACGCAGGTGCGGGTTATCCTCAACGGCCTGTTTCCAGCCTTTGTCTGCCAGCTGGAGCACATAAGGCAGGATCGCGTTGTTCAGATGAAGCGCAGAGGTATGCGGAACGGCTCCCGGCATGTTGGCAACGCAGTAATGCAGGACGTTATTAACGTTGTAAACCGGATTATCGTGCGTTGTCGGTTTGCTGGTCTCAAAACAGCCGCCCTGGTCGATGGAAATGTCCACCATAACAGTACCGGCCCGCATGGAATCCAGCATGTCCCGGCGGATCAGCTTTGGTGCGGCCGCACCCGGGATTAGGACGGCACCGATTATAATATCACTGTCTTTGACAAGCCGTTCGATTGTGTCGGTATTTGAGAATAAAACCTCAACTTTTCCGGCGAAATGATTGTCCAGAAAACGCATGCGTTCAGGGTTGCGTTCCAGTATTCTGACCTGGGACTCCATACCGGCCGCCATCCTCGCCGCATTAAAGCCGGATACGCCGCCGCCGACCACCAGAACACGGGAAGCCTGGACGCCCGGCACGCCTGTAATAAGTTTGCCCAGTCCGCCGCAGTGTTTTTGCATAAAATAAGAGCCGACCTGGACCGAAAGACGTCCTGCTATCTCGCTCATAGGGGCCAGAAGCGGCAGACCGCCGTAATTATCAGTAACGGTTTCGAAGGCGATGGCGACACATCCTGAATCCATAAGAGCCTGCGCCTGCGGTTTATCGGCCGCCAGATGAAGATAGGTAAACAAGACCTGGTCCTCTTTAAGGAGGCTGTATTCCGATTGCTGCGGTTCCTTAACCTTGACGATCATTTCGGCGCGGTCGTAAACGGCCTCCGCCCCGTCAAGGATTTCTGCGCCGGCCTCTGCATAGGCGGTATCCGGAAAGTTGATTGCCTCCCCTGCCCCGCTTTGCACCACAACATCATGGCCATGTGCCGTAATCTCACGAACGGAGGCGGGCACCAGCCCGACCCGGTATTCATGTTTCTTGATTTCACGCGGTACACCAATAAGCATGATGCAACTATACCTCCAAAAATCCTGAAATCTATATGCACCGCAGCAAAGGCGTGTGCAATAATTTAAGTTTTGTGCACTGGCCCCCAGTTTTAATAGTAGCGCGAGGATTCGGAGGGTATTTCGCCGACATAATTCGTTGTGACAAAATCCGTAATTGTATCCAGATCCCCGGGGTGTTTATGAAATGCGATTTCAATCTTTGCCAGTGCCGAGTATAGTATCATATAAAGCGGATGCTTGCCATCGTCCGTAGTATCCTTGATGTTGCAATTGTCAAACACCTTGCTCACGGCGGTATGGGTCACACCGACATCATCGCCGTGCTCATGGCCGGAAGTGAAAAAGACCGTGAACGCGGGATTGAGTATGTTGAAAGCTCTGTTTGTAGAGCTTTCAAGATATAACTTGATTTATTATGGCAAATAGATTAT
>CAYLKN010000027.1:0-23279 GCA_964384335.1 uncultured Pseudobdellovibrionaceae bacterium | reverse complement strand
TATTTGTTAATTATTTGTTAATTATTTGTTAATTATTTGTTAATTATTTGTTAATTATTTGTTAATATATTTGGAAGCGGGAAGAATAGATGCAGGACTTTAAAGTTATATTACCAGAGCCACAAGAGTTCGAAATAAAGCACTTTATGGATGCAATGGGCAAACTGGCGGAAGACTTCTTACCTCACCGCAACGGAAACACCATATGTATAACACATAATGATGCCTTTGGTCTATATCGGCAGAATAATACGTTTCTTAGCGGCAATGCATCAGATCGCCTCAACCTCCTCGAATACATGAAGTTTGAGTTGGATGATCAGGGACGACTTGTTGCTATTGCACCCGGTCATCCATTAATTCCGTATGATGACATATTATTTAAACTTTGGGCAGCTGGCACCAGGACAGGAAATAAAATTTATGACTTAATGGTAGATTATATAAACTTAATGGGCGATCAAAAGAAAAAGGTTGTTGATGCTGCCGTTGCTGGTAACCCTGCGCAATATTCTCATCAAATGCCAGAGGCTGATGCTATTATAGCGGGAGTGTTTCAAAGAAAGTATGCAACAGCCCAGGGTCCTGTAGTTGGCGTTAATTACATAGGTACATATGGCATCGGTCCATGTGTCGGCGTCGCCGTTGTAACGAAAGTTCATGGAGAGGAGCATCCTCTCGTGAGCCTTGCACACATTGACGAATATACGGACCTAGACGCCTCCATCCCGAGTTTAATGAACGTCAATGGGCACACTCAGGGCAAAACCACTGTAACGCTTGTGAGTGGACAGCGCAGCGACGAAGACCTTATTAAGGTTAAAGAGGCATTTGCTAAGTATGGCATAGAAGCTCAGTTTGATGTTGCCAGTTCCGGCTCTAAAACACTCATTGTTGATCTGAGAACAGGCTCAGTGGTTGAGCCTACACCGTTCCGATCTGCTGCGGCATGGTTGCAACCTGACGCAAGTCTGCTCGACGCGATGCTTAGGCTGATGACCTTGTCAGCCTCAAAATGCCTTCTGAAGAAAGAATACGAC
This sequence comes from uncultured Pseudobdellovibrionaceae bacterium, assembly GCA_964384335.1. Taxonomy (GTDB): domain Bacteria; phylum Pseudomonadota; class Alphaproteobacteria; order Micavibrionales; family Micavibrionaceae; genus JAUICS01. Next base: position 22,239 of record CAYLKN010000027.1, on the reverse strand, counting down.
CTTAGGAAAGGTAAGCTACCAGATAGTTATGAAATTACCAGAGACACTTCATCTCGCTACCCGGCTTTGGTTCCTTAGATATGAGCGGCCCAGGTGTTGTGTTCACATAAGTTGATTGCAGAGTAATTTGTTAAGCCGCTACATCCATACGCTCAGCAATAAGGCTGAGGGCGTTCTCTTCATCACCCCGGAAGATCGGCATGATAATTGAGCGGTTCTGCGCACGTTGAAACTTACGTTTGCTAATATTCGCCATGTCCGCAGTCTCAATCATAGCAACAATAGCGAAGTCTTTCTGTCCGGCGAGCTTTGCTTCTTGCTTCAACATAACAGCTTCATCGAGTTTGCTGCTATTGGTTGCAAAGAATACAGCCGCAGGCTTGCCCATCGCTTTGGGCCGAATGTTCATTTCAGACGGGAATTCCTTGAATTGTGGCATAATTGGTGCGTTCTCATCGAAGTTTGCAACTTCGCCGAAGCGCTCTTCAATCGCCGATATTGCATCTTCCTTGAATGTCGATCGTACAACTTCACGTGTCAATAATTCGAGGTCACGCACACGGATTAATGAAGATATGAATGACACCATGCGCTTCGGCAACTCCGGTGCGGGGAAGCTCTCAGTCTTGATCTCGAATGTATCTACATCCCAATGAGCATGACCATTCATTAGAATACCTTCTAATAGAGTGTTTCGCTGACCATTCTGCACATCAATTCCTGATGCAATCAGGCGGGAGAGATATTCACCATCATCTTCTATGCGATATCCATCTTCATCTTCTACAACATAGAAGCCAAGACGATCTCCTGATCTATCCTTGAACAGTGTACTAACAGCATAGCCACAAGGAACCGGGTTCACTGTGATGGATGAACAGAAGGTGGAACATAGAGCCTTCTCTAATTGTAGAGCATCAATCATAATAATGGCCCCTTCTCTTCTTCTATTCGGAAGAAGCGTTTGGAGGCTTCCCAGAAGCCGTTTTCTGTCCATGCATTCGTGCGGCGATGCTCCTGTTCGGTATCCGGTATACGCGCCAAATTATCCATACCCGTTGGTCCGCTTTCTAAGCCGCCTCGATCACAATGCGCATGAATATGTAGTCCGGGATGGCTGCCGTGGAATTCAAACCGTCCAATAACAGAACCACCGTCTTCCGTTCTTAGAATGAGGATAGAACTCCAATTATCACGATGCGGGTTACAGCGACATAATAAGACGTATTCACGATCATTGTCATTCACTGCGGCGCGTGCTGATCGCCATTGCCAACCGGAACGAACGGGCAGAGTTTTGACAAAGCATGGTGCATGACGTGGCGGTATATCATCGCCACGCCAATCCGTATCATCCTTCTGTGTCTTCGGTTCTGCCACGAGCTTCCTAAGCCGCATTTTTGTTTTACTTGACTTATATTGTTGAACACATTCCTTAATCAATTATTACCATACAGAGTTATTAATGGATAGTATCCACTTGTTGCCGCAGTAAGAACAAGCGCTCTCTGATTGCTTGATACCGCAACGTTCCTGACGCATACACTTTAGTGACGGTTATGAACCGTCCGGGGCTTGATGACCCCTTGATACTGTGCGGTTGGCATCAACCGACATTGATGCGTTCAATACATTTTCATCGAACTTATCAAAGATGTCGCACTCGGTCTTATGGCCGGGCGCGACTGTCATGTTCAAGGCCCGATGTTTTGTACTGGCCTAAAAGCCGTTGGCTATCAGTAGGAGTGTTTGGTGCTCCCGGCTTCCAGCTGCCAGACGCACACTCTTGCATCTGAACTGGCCCGCAGTTTTAATAGTAGCGCGAGGATTCGGAGGGTATTTCGCCGACATAATTCGTTGTGACAAAATCCGTAATTGTATCCAGATCCCCGGGGTGTTTATGAAATGCGATTTCAATCTTTGCCAGTGCCGAGGACAGTGTCATATAAAGTGGATGCGCGCCTTTTTCTTTAAGCCTTAATCCGGATTCATATCCAATTCTGGGTTCCGCATTCACCGGGCTGATATAAAACAATGGGATTTTGCGGTGCTGAGTTGCCTCTGCCAGTGTGTCAATAATCGTGTTCTCAAATGTGGTCGCACCGTAAGAATATAAAATAACAGCCCTGATATCCGGATCCATGGCCTGCCTTTTAACAATAGCGGGGTTTAACCCCAAAACAGAGCGAACGACAAGTGTGTGGCCGTAATCATCCGGGATGATAACAGGTTCAAAAGGCACATCACGCTTGGGTTTAAGCCATGATGCAATCCTGACCGGATAATCCAGACGCCCGAAGCGTGCCACAAATTTATGCAACGGGGCATCAAACGCTTCCGTTTCTATATCGTCGATTTTTTCGGAACTGGTCGCCAGTATCGCCTTGTTACCCATGACAACAACTATTTCGGCCATGGCGTTATCATGAAGGGATGCAAGAGTATAAAGGGCGTTCCTGATATTTGAGTTCGCATCGTTCATGGGTTCCTGGATCGGTTTTTGAGCCCCCGTAAAGACGGCCGAAAAGGGCAGTCCCTGACCCATCATCAGAGAAATCGCCGCACTGGAATATGACATTGTGTCGGTCCCGTGGGGAACAAAGAATCCAATAAACGGAACGGTCAGCCTGTGCCAGATATAAATCATTGCAATGGCCATGTCGCGGACATGGGCATAGATCATCTGGGAGCTGTCTATCTGGAACAAGTCCAGGCTTTTGACAACAAAATGATCCTTTAATATCGGATTGGCAAAACGGAACATGCCTTCAAAATCAAGATCGGGTACGCCAATACCGTTTTCAATCCTCATTGAGATCGTGCCCCCGGTTCCAAGGGCAATCACAAGTTTTCTGTCTTGAATGTCCTTTTTTGAGATCCGGTTGGTTTCATCAACAAAACGGGTAAGTTTTTCTTTTTTAATAAACGTCAGGTGAGAAAGAAGATGATCGGGGTTAAACGTATTCTGCATCAATCGTTCTTGAATAATCGGGCTTTTTTACTGGTGGGCGGTGACGGGCTCGAACCGCCGACCCTCTCGGTGTAAACGAGATGCTCTCCCAACTGAGCTAACCGCCCCTGATGAAAACGTAAAATGATTTAACACAACAAGGGCCATGTGTGCAAGTCTGCAACACACAGCCCCTGCCGAAACAATTGTGTTAATGAAATCAGCTGTTAACAGTGTCTTTCAGAGCCTTACCGGCACGGAATTTAACCTGCTTGGATGCAGGAATGTTGATTTCCTGACCTGTTTGCGGATTGCGTCCCTTGCTTGCCGCACGGTGAGTTACAACAAATGTACCGAAATCAACGAGACGGATGTCATCACCCTTTTTCAGCGCATGCGTGCAGTTTTTAATGACAGAGTCCAGTGCGTTTTGCGCATCTTTCTGGCTAAGACCGGTGTCATTTGCAACGTTAGCAACAAGTTCCTTTTTATTCACGGGAACCCCCTTTTCTTTTAAAGTTGAAATAATAAACCCAAATGCATTTCGGTTTTGAGTAAAAGATTTCAAATCCGGAACACATTGCCGTGAAGCGGTGAAATAACTGAAACTTTTGATTTCCCCAGCTCACAACAAAATCAATTATGCCTGTTTTTCAGGGAAACTCAATGGCGAATTACGTCCTCATCCTTATTTTCTTTGGTTTTTGGATGAAATTCTTCTTTTTCGTTTGAAATTTCGTCTTCATCTTCCTCAATGATGGGGACCGGAAGCTTAACAAGAGCGTGAGTCAGGACTTCCTCAATCGTATTTACAGGGATGATTTCTATGTTTTGTTTCACGTTTTTCGGTATTTCAGGCAGATCTTTTTCATTCTCCTTGGGTATCAGGACTTTTTTAATTCCGGCCCTGAGTGCCGCAAGAAGTTTTTCCTTAAGACCGCCGATTGCCGTAACGTAACCACGCAGGTTGATTTCACCCGTCATCGCAATGTCACGGCGGACCTCAATGCCCGTTAAGGTAGACACGATTGAGGTAAGCATGGCCGCGCCCGCGGACGGGCCGTCTTTCGGAATTGCCCCTTCGGGCACGTGAACGTGAATATTTCTGTCTTTTAGATAATCCGACGGTATCCCGAAAGAAGCCGCACGGGATTTAATAAGCATTTCGGCAACCGTTATGGATTCCTTCATAACGTCTTTGAGATTGCCGGTGGTTGACAACTTTCCGTCTTTTCCGGGCATATGGGTTGCCTCGATAGAAAGAAGGTCGCCACCCGTTTCGGTATAGGCCAGACCGTTGACAACACCGATTCTGTCCTGTTCCTCAATCTCACCGTAACGATATTTGCGGACACCTGCGTAACGCCCCAGATTGGTTGAACTTATGCGGACCTGTTTCCGCCCTTTCATCAGAATTTCCTTAATAGCCTTCCGGCACAGGTTGGCAAGCTCCCTTTCCAGGTTCCTTACCCCTGCTTCCCTTGTGTAATAGCGTATGAGATCCCGTATACCGGGATCGGATATTGAAAATTCCTTCTTTTTTAAACCGGCTGCCTTTTTTTGTTTTTCAAGAAGGTGGCGTTTGCATATCTGCACTTTCTCATCCTCGGTGTAGCCTGAAATGCGGATGACTTCCATCCTGTCAAGAAGAGGACGCGGCATATTTAATGTGTTGGCCGTGCAGATAAACATGACATTGGACAGATCATAATCCAGTTCAAGATAATGGTCGTTAAAGTTATGATTCTGCTCAGGATCCAGAACTTCAAGCAGAGCGGAACTCGGATCTCCGCGCCAGTCCATGCCTAGCTTGTCAATCTCATCAAGCAGAAAAAGAGGATTTGACGTTTTGGCCTTTTTCATACCCTGTATGATTTTTCCGGGCAATGCGCCGATATAAGTCCGTCTGTGGCCTCTGATCTCGCTTTCATCCCTGACGCCGCCAAGGGACATACGCACAAAGTTTCGGTTTGTCGCGGTTGAAATGGACTGGCCGAGAGACGTCTTTCCGACGCCCGGCGGGCCAACAAGGCACAATATGGGCCCTTTAACCTTTGTTGTCCGGTTTTGAACCGCAAGATATTCAAGAATACGTTCCTTCACTTTTTCAAGACCGTAATGATCCTTATCGAGAACCTTTTGCGCCTCCTTTAAGTCTTTTTTAACGCGTGATCTTTTGTTCCAGGGGATACTGAGAATCCAGTCAAGATAATTGCGGATCACCGTTGCCTCTGCAGACATCGGACTCATCTGGCGAAGTTTTTTGATTTCTGCCTTGCATTTGTCGCGGGCCTCTTTGGAAAGTTTTGTATCCTCGATCCGTTTTTCAAGCTCTCCGATTTCATCAAGTCCGTCCTCACCCTCACCCAGTTCTTTCTGAATGGCTTTCATCTGCTCGTTCAGGTAGTATTCACGCTGGGTCTTCTCCATCTGGCGTTTGACACGACCGCGGATTTTCTTCTCGACCTGAAGAACACTTATTTCCCCGTCCATCATTCCGTATATCTTTTCAAGACGCTCCGCCGCTGTCGGCAACTCCAGAATCTTTTGCTTTTCATCAAGTTTGAGAGACAGGTGAGACGCAATTGTATCCGCCATTTTTGACGGGCTTTCGATCTGATTAACTGACACAATGACTTCGGGCGGTATTTTTTTATTCAGCTTTACATATTGCTCAAAGTGTCCTGAAACTGCCTTTGCCAGGGCGTTGAGTTCGGGATCGTCCTCATTTTCTTCGCTGTTATACTCCTCAATTCTGGCTTCGACATAGTCTTCTTTGTCAGTGTATTCATAAACCTTGACACGCCGTAGGCCTTCAACCAGAACCTTAACCGTCCCATCCGGAAGTTTAAGCAGCTGAAGAATACTGCCGACCGTGCCGATGGAATACAAATCATCTGGTTTTGGATCGTCGTCTGCCGCGCTTTTCTGGGTAAGCAGCAACACCTGCTTGTCATGATACACAACGTTATCAAGTGCGGCGACAGATCTTTCTCTTCCCACAAACAGAGGAACGATCATGTATGGAAATACAACAATATCCCTCAGCGGTAAAACCGGAAGAGTTTCGGTTGATGATGTCTGGGTCATTCGCACTCCGAGTTCATTATAAATGTAATGTAAAGTCTAATTATGAAGTAATCTTTAACGTATAAATAACAATGGCATTCTGTTTACAGGTTTCAACCCGGCAGACCATCATGAAAAGCCAGAAATCATAATAACGGTTAAACAGTGTTCCCACTCAGTCTTGACCGCCTATTTACTAGACCCTTTGTTTTTCTCGTCCTTGCCTTTTCCGTCCTTGGAAATCGAGGCGCGCATCTCGACAACCTCGTCAATGATACCGTAATTTTTTGCCTCATCCGCAGACATGAACGTATCCCGGTCCATTGTTTTTTCGATAACGTTTAATTTTTGCCCGGTATGTTTCACATATATCTTATTGAGAATCTCCCTGATCCGCAGTATTTCCTTGGCCTGAATTTCAATATCGGATGCCATGCCCTGGGCTCCTCCCGATGGTTGATGCAACATTATACGGGAATGAGGAAGACTGAATCTCTTTCCTTTTGTTCCGGCGGTAAGCAGAAGAGATCCTGCGGACGCGGCCTGTCCGACACATACGGTTGATACGGGTGCCTTTATGTATTGCATAGTATCATACATGGCCAGGGCAGATGTCACCACACCGCCAGGGGAATTAATGTAAAAAGAAATATCCTTATCCGGATTTTCAGATTCCAGAAACAGAAGCTGAGCACTAATCAGGCTCGATACATTATCGTTTACCCCGCCGGTAAGAAAAATAATCCGTTCTTTAAGCAGCCGTGAGAATATGTCGAATGATCTCTCGCCCCGGTTGGTTTGTTCAATAACCATCGGAACCAGCGTGTTGTTATAAATTTCCAAAGGATCTGTTTCTGTCATTGTTTTTGCCTTTTAACCATTGTGATTTTATGAAGTTAGCTTGTCAGGAAACTCTAGACAATAGTGTGAAGACCAATAAAAGCGGAAATGTGCAAAAATATTCCATGGAAAAGCCGGATTTGCATAAATCCGGCTTAAAATCCTTTATAATTTCTTTGCACACAGGCTCGCTTTGCCCGGTTTTACTTCGCCGTCTTGGATTTTGAGGACTTTGTTGTTTTTGCAGATTTACTTTCTGTTGCCGGCGATTCTTTTTTCTCTTTCTTTTTGGTTTCGGGCTCTGAAGCGGCTTTTGCCGAAGTCTCCTTTGTGGAAGTCTCCTTTGCGGAAGATTTCCCGGTCTCTTTTTTGGATGTATCACCGCTTTTTTGATCCTTGTCATCGCCGGTTTCATCATCCTCAACTTTGGCAAGATCTTTTGCGGAAACTTTTTTGTCCGTTTTCCGGACAAGTTCAAGGATGAAATCCATTGTTAATTCCTCGAATATGTTGGCGCGCAGGGCTTCCATGGCATTGGGATTGTTACGGTAGTAATTCTGGATCATCTGTTCCTGACCCGGATAATTTGCCGCCTCTCTCATAACGGCTTTCTGGATATCCGCTTCACTGACTTTAAGATTATTTTCCTCCCCAATTCTGGCAAGGAGGATACCGAGTTTCACACGGCGTGCGGCGATCGCGCGGAATTCTTCGCGCTCCTCATCAGTAACATGGGTATGGTGCGCGTGGGCATGATCATGAGCATGGGAATCCCCCTCTTCGCCATCTTGCCCGCCACCATCATGATTATGTTCCGACTGATGCCGTTCGGATTCGACCTGGCTTACAATACTTCTGAATTCTTCTTCCACGTTGCTTTGAGGAAGATCGAAATCATACTGCGCGTCAAGAAGATCGAGAACCCTGCGTTTCATTTTGGATTTGCTCATATTCTCGTATTCGGCGCCGATTTTGTCCGATACATCTTCTCTAAGCTTTTCAAGACTTTCATAGCCGTATTTTTTGGCAAACTCTTCATTGATTTCCGGGCGCACAGGCTCGGCAATAGATTTGACCGTTACATTAAAAGTGGCGTCTTTACCGGCAAGCGCCTTTTCCTGATAATTTTCAGGGAACGTAACTTTTACTTCTTTTTTGTCTCCGGTTTTCAGACCTTCGAGTTGCTCCTCAAAACCCGGAATAAACTGTTGAGCGCCGATTTCGAGCTTAACGCCGTTTCCGTCCATACCGGGTAGTTTTGTACCGTCATCCGCCTGTCCCGTGAAATCGATTTCAACCATGTCACCGATAACGGCGGGCCGGTCTTCCTCAACAGGTTTGCTTTCCTTGTAGGCTTCAGCAAATCTTTCAATCGTTTTGTCAATTTCTTCGTCAGTCACTTCGGCATACTGTCTTTCGATTTCGAGTGATTTGAAGTCAGGCAATTCAAATTCCGGGAAACTTTCAACCTCGATCGTGTAGACAAGATCCTGACCCTGATCGAACGTTTTAACTTCTATTTTCGGCTGGCCTGCAGGGGTAATCCCTTTTTCTTTCATGGCGTCCCGTGTGGATTCATTAACCGCCTGCTCAAGTACCTCACCCATTACGGATCGGGCGTAATTCGCACGCAAGACTTTTAAGGGGGCTTTTCCGGGACGAAAACCTTTCAGTTTGACCTGCGGTGCAAGTGACAACAATTTCTGGTCGATTTTTTTATCAAGCTCACTGGCCGCAACGGTAATTTCCATCTCCGTTTTCAGGCCCTCTTTGTTCAATTCTTTAACCTGCATATGCTTTCCGTTTATTTGTTCAGATTTTTTATTTTCAACTTCTTTTGTCTTACGAACCAGATGTTTTATGAAGGTTTTTCAGTTGCCTTCATTTCTTTCGTCTGGTGCGGGTGGAGGGACTTGAACCCCCACGGATTACTCCGCTGGTACCTAAAACCAGTGCGTCTACCAATTCCGCCACACCCGCATCACCTCTCCATAAGCCAGAATGCCTAGGAAATTTCAAGGATTTTGTGCAGAACAGCCGGAATTTTGTCAATAAGATCACCTGCCACAAGCCCGGGACCTGTTTCTCTGGCGGCTTCACCATGTATCCATACTGCGGCGCATGCGGCCTCAAACGGCTGCATATTGCGGGCTATAAGCCCGGTTATCATGCCTGACAGAACGTCGCCCGTCCCTGCCGAGGCCAGATAAGGTGACGTATGCGTATTAATAACAGCATGATGTCCGTCCGGCGAAACGATAACCGTATCCGCACCTTTCAAAACAACAATGGCATTTATTGTTTTGGCGGCCAGGCGGGCCCTGTCCAGTTTCGACCCTTTAAAATCCTGAAAAGACCTTATTTTACTGAATTCGCCTTCATGCGGGGTGATAACGCAGTCCGGCGTCAATTTCGGCGACATAAGGTACAGCGCATCCGCATCAATCACCCATTTCCCGTGTTCAGGCGTAAAACTTTTCAAAGACGTGCCGCCCGGACCGACAAGCCGGACATTGATTTTATCCTGCCATGACTGATTCCGGGATGCCTTCGCATCCTCACCTTCCTTCCTCACAATAATATGAGCGGGCAAGGCGGCTTTATAGATTGCGGCGGTTTGCGTATCTGAAAGCACTGTCGTAAGTCCGGCGCCAGACCTGGCGCAGGCCTCGGCTGCCAGACGTGTTGCGCCGGTAAGATGAGGGGCGGCATGGATCAATGCGCTGCCGTGGATATATTTATGTGCGTCCTCCTGTTTTTTGGGGAAGGCGTCTTTCCACAAATCCGGTCCGTTTTCCATTGCGCTGTAACCGGCTTGACTGATGCTGTCATCCGTGATTCCTATATCCTCAACAAAAACGGTGCCGCAATACCCTTTACCCGGATACAGGCAATGTCCGATTTTCTTGCGGGCGAATGTAATCGTGATGTCTGCTCTTAAACTTCCTTCCGCCGCCGTGGCTGTGCAGCCGCTTACGCCGCTGGGTATATCAACTGCTGCAATTTTTACAGTTTTTCTTTTGTTTTCAATGGACTGAAGTGTTTTTTTTATATTTTTATCAAACTCTCCATGAAACCCTGTTCCAAAAAGGGAATCTATAACCAGGTCATCGTCTTTTATGTGCAGATCTTCCAGAGGTCTTATCGGGCATGTGCAATCCTTGGCGGCTTTTGCCGCATCGCCGGTCAGCATTTCAACGGGGACCAGTGAATAGACAAAAACCGTCTTGCCCGCAGCCTTCAAATGCACGGCCGCAACAAATCCGTCACCGCCGTTATTGCCGTGGCCGCAAAGGATCCGTACCTGGCTGAAATCAAGAACGGCCAGTATCCGGTCGGCAAGTTTGCGTCCGGCGTTCCGCATCAGGGCATATCCGTCCATACCTGCCCGGATGGTCAGTTCGTCCGCCTTTTTCATCTGCTTGCCGGAGAGAATTTCGTAAGTCATTTAACACCATTTATAGTGCCGGATTGATGAGTGTCCCGAGAGATAGGTAACCCATTTACTATAAAACTGTTACCTATGTCTCACTAACAATATGTTACCCATGTGTCCGGGCTGGACCTTGATTCGCATGGTCGGGGTGGCAGGACTTGAACCTGCGGCCTCATCGTCCCGAACGATGCGCGCTACCAGGCTGCGCTACACCCCGATAAGATAATTTTTTAATATTTAAAAAAATTTATTACATCAAAAAATTTATAGGACTATATAATAACTTGACAATACTTTATATTTACATAAGATATTATCTGTTGTTAAATACGGTGAGAAAAATTAATGATGATAATGAATATACGAATAAGCTTGAAATACAAGCAGAAAAATTAAGACAATCAAAGGGATATACAGTAATTACCAAGTTTATTAACGACACTGAAATCGTTTTTGGTGACTCAAAACTTATATTGAAAGCAGCTTTTGATAAAGCAAAAGCGGCGTTAAGAGTATATGAAAGATATGAAATGAAGATAATCTCTGCTGCTGCAGCCTTTTATAATTGTACGATTGATCATATTAAAAATTATATACATCGCGGGAAGGGCCCGGATCAAACGGACCCGGCTAATCAAAAGGGATTACAAGCCCGTCATATGCCGGTTCGTATCCCGCGGGCAGTTCTTCACACAGCTTCATGTAATCCATATTTCTTGGCAGATGCGTAATATATACTTTTTTTGCGCCTATCATACTGTTAAGTCTGTAAACCTCTTCCAGGGTTGCGTGAACAGGATTTGGATTTTTGTAAGATGCGCCGTCGGCAATCCAGGTGTCCACGCCTTTTAAAATCTCAATGGCTTTTTCATCAAGCGTGAGCATATCTGTGGAATAACCAAGACTGCCGAAACGAAAACCAAGCGAGCGGCATGTCCCGTGATCCTGCATGAAAGGCGTGAACTCCACAGGGCCTATCGTGTAGGGAAACCCGATTTGTTTTTCGTTTATCGGTTTGGGCTCAAGATAGGCTTTATAAAACGTGCTGGTTGCCTTGCCGAAAGCATACGGGAAATGACTTCCGAGTTCGTCAATATGTTTCCCAAGGCCGTATAACGGCAATGGGTAACCGATGCGGAAACGGATCGTGCGGATGTCGTCAATTCCGTTGACATGATCCGCATGCGCGTGGGTCAGCAATACCGCATCAACGGTTTTTATTTCCTCCCTTGTCAGCTGGTAAGACAGGTCAGGACCCATATCCACAAGCAAACGAAAGTCGTCTTTTTCTACAACTGCGCCGGGTCGTGTGCGCCGGTTTCTGGGTTCGTCCGGATCGCATTTGCCCCAGTCATTGCCGATTGCCGGTACACCGGAGGAATTGCCGGATCCCAGTAGTATGAATTTGCCCGTCATGCCGTCTTTGCCTTCGGAAACAGGTTGAAAAAGTTCTCAGTTGTTATCGCCGCCATATCCTCGGGCGACATTTGGTGAATCTCGGCCAGCTTCGCGCCTGTATGGACAACAAAGGCAGGCGTATTCGTTTTTCCCCTGTGCGGAACAGGGGCAAGAAACGGAGCATCAGTTTCAACAAGGAGGCGATTCCTGGGCACCATTGATGCAATGGCACGCAAATCCTCAAGCTTTTTAAAAGTGATCATACCTGAAAACGATATATGAAAGTCCAGTGCCAGTGCAGCCTCCGCAAGTTTCCTGCCGGAACTGAAGCTGTGCATAATTCCCTTAAGGTTTGTTCCGTCGCCTTCTTCTTTCAATATGGCGGCAATATCCTCATCCGCATCCCTGGCATGTACAATAAGGGGGACATCGGCTTCAAGACAGGCCCGGATGTGCTTTCGGAAGCTTTCTTTCTGATCCTCCGGATCGCTGTTGTTATAATAATAATCAAGGCCCGACTCCCCTATTCCGATCACATTCGGGTGCGTTTTGACAATTTCTGCAATGGCATCCGCAGAAATTGACTTTTCAGCGGGGTCGCACGCATCGTGCGGATGTGTTCCGACCGTGCACCAGACATTTTCAAGCGTTTCCGTAAGTGTATAGAGTTTTTGAAACTCATCCGATATCCGGCAGTTAATGGAGAGCATGCCCTGCACACCGCTGCTCAGGGATTCAGCGGCAATATCCTCCGGCCGTCCCGCGTCTGCAAGTTTTTCATGATCAAGATGGCAGTGTGAGTCGATCCACATAATGTTTTAAAGTAATCCAGATTAAAGAATTTTAAACCGGGGAATCCATATTGGCGTGTGCATAATCCTTCCCCATACGGATCAAGGGTATATCATACTCTTTTACACGCGCATAGGAAAAGCAGTCACCCAAAAGTCAGAGGCGTATATCCGACACCTATATCCGACACCGTCACACCAGGAATGGCTAATCGCCAATACTCTGCAGCTCCAGACGGGGAAAGACGCCTTGCGGGGCTTCAATCGGGCACCCGGGTTTGACGCAGTCATCTTCGCAAAGATTTGCAAACGTTCTTTCATCCGCGGGTATTCTGATCTGGTCAAGTATTTTGCCGCCCGATTCCGGCATAAACGGCAAAACCAGAATGCCAAGGCATCGAATGACTTCCGCAAGAACGTAAAGCACCGTCTTCATCCTTTCAAAATCGGTTTTCTTGAGCGTCCACGGGGCCTGTGTGTCGATATAGGCATTGGCCTCACCGACCACATGCCATATGCGTTCCAGAACACGATGAAACTCCATTTTATCCGCTTTGCCCCTTATATCCTCAAGGCACGCGTATGTTTCCTTCATAAGATCAAGATCAGGTTTTTCAAACATGCCGGGTTCGGGGATTGCCATATCACAGTTTTTATAAATCATGGACAGGGTTCTCTGAGCCAGATTGCCAAGGCCGTTTGCCAGGTCACTGTTAATTCTCTGCACCGCATGTTCCTGGGAAAAATTGCCGTCCTGGCCGTGCGGGACATCCCGCATTAAAATATAACGGGTCTGGTCTGCACCCAGACTGTCCAGAAGGTCCTGGGGCGAAATCACATTTCCAACTGATTTTGACATTTTACGTCCCTCCACGTTGATAAATCCGTGGGCGAAAACCTGTTTTGGTAATTCAAGATTGGCGGCCATCAGAAATGCCGGCCAGTATATACAGTGAAAACGCGTTATATCTTTACCGATGACATGATGGTTTACCGGCCAGTATTTTTGATAGAACTCGCCCTGGGTGTCGGGATAGCCGAGCGCGGTTATATAATTGGTCAGTGCATCCAGCCATACATACATAACATGGTCGGCATCATCCGGAACAGGAATACCCCATTTGAAAGTCGTTCGTGAAATCGAAACATCTTCAAGCCCGCGCTCGACAAAAGCGACGATTTCATTTCTGCGGCTGTCAGGCGCGATAAACTCAGGTCTTTCTCTGTACAGATCAAGCAATCTTGAAGCATATGCGGACAGGCGGAAAAAATAGCACGGTTCTTCCATCCATTGAACCGGGGATCCGCTTTGCGTATATTTCTGTCCGTCATCACCGGTTTGAAGCTCATCCTCACCAAAATAGGCTTCATCACGGACCGAGTACCATCCCGCATATTTATCAAGGTAAATATCGTCCGGATTGTTTTCCTTAATGGCAAGCCACAGTGCCTGACTGGCTTTATGGTGTCTGTCCTCAGTTGTGCGGATAAAATCATCATTTGAGATGTTCAGTTTTTTAAACATATCAATAAATTCTGCAGATACCGTGTCACAAAGCTGTTTGGGTTCCATTCCGCGTTCTTCTGCGGTTTTGGCGACTTTCTGCCCGTGCTCGTCAGTTCCGGTCAAAAACCGGACGTCATATCCGTCCAGTCTTTTAAAGCGCGCCATGACATCCGTCAGTATTTCCTCATAAGCATGCCCAAGATGCGGAGAGCCGTTAACGTAGTGGATGGCAGTCGTTATATAGAATGTTGGTTTTTCCATTTTAATCATATGCTAATTTTTATTTGTTATCATAAAGTGTAAAGAGAAGGCCGAGAGTCACCTGCCCCGCTTTCAAATTTCCTGCCTTACCCTGCTGAATCTGATTATTAATACTTTCCGAAAGATCCAGCAATCCAAATAAATCGTGCTCTGCATAAAATCGGGACAGGCCGTCATTCTCAACGGGAAGATTATGTGTTTCAAGGCGCTCCGCCTTCGCCCTGACTAAATTTTTCAAAAGCCAGAGAAGGCAGTATGTGAAATTCTCATAATCGTCAATAACCTGTTGCCCCTGCCCCATATATCTGTCGGCAACGGAATGGAGAGTGTCCCAGTCAGAAGCAGGCCAGTTTTCAAAACATTTCAGGGCCGTTTCCATACCCTCTATTCCGCCTTCATCATACATTTCCAGTGCCTTGCCGATACTGCCGCCGGACAATGTAAGAAGAAGGTCTCTGGCCTTTGCAGTCAGTTCAGGCCGGGCCTTTCCGACCAGTTCGTGCATAATGTCATTGTCAAGTTTGTCGAAACTGATAAGACGGCAGCGCGAGCGTGTTGTGGCCAGCAGATTACCCAGAACATGGGTAACGAGAATAACAAGCGAATTGCGCGGCGGCTCTTCCAGAATTTTCAACAGCGCATTCTGCGCATTCCTGTTCATTGTACTGGCGTCGTCGATAATAACAACGCGCCATCCTCCATAAGCCGCTTTCATACGCAGGAAGGCAATCGCTTTACGTATATCGTCAATTTCTACACTCTCCTTAAATCTGCTCCTGGTTTCATCAAAACGCCTTTGAACAACCATCAGATCGGGATGTGCCAGCCGTGCCACTTTTTTGAAAACCGGATCCGACGTTTCGATCTGAAGCGTTTGGCTGTCATCCGAGGTGTCTTGCGCATTCTCAAAAAGAAGATTTTGATCGGCGTCGTTCTGTTTTTCCTGGAATAATTTTCTGGTTAGGCGATAGGCCATCGTTGCCTTTCCAATTCCGGCCGGCCCGGAAAAGATCATACCGTGAGGCAGCCTTTTTTTCTCAATCATTCCCGCAAGCATGTGCTCAATATGCGTATGGCCGGACAAATGCGGGTTTTCATGGGGATCGAGTTCCGTATACTGTTCCGGGCCGGTATTTTCACCGGTTCTATCCTGTTCCATCTCAGTGCCAATTTCTTCAAACATGTCCGGTATTCGTCAGTTTTCTTTTCCAAAGTGCGATGAAGTAACCGCATCCTGAATTTCCATGCGGATTGCGTCAATATCCTGCCCGGCGTCCAAAACAACAAAGCGCCCCGGATTCTGCCTGACAAGATTTCGAAAACCTGTCCTTAAGCGTTCATGAAAATCCTTGTCGTAAGTCTCATATTTCTGTTCGTTTGTCCCATCCTCATCACTCCGTTTTTTTGCACGGGAAAGTCCGATTTCGGGATTAATGTCAAAGACGAAAGTCAAATCCGGCTCAAGCGTTCCAATACTCAGAATTTTCAGTGTTTCTATTACTTGCAGATCAACGCCAAGACCATATCCCTGATAAACCCGGGTGGAATCTGTAAACCTGTCGCATATTACCACTTTATTGTCCTCAAGCGCGGGCTTAATAACCTCGTTTACATGAATACGCCGTGCGGAAAACAGTAAAAAAACATCGAAAAGCGGGTCATGCCTTTCAGATTGTGAAACAATCAGATCTCTTATCTTTTCCCCGTCCGGGGTTCCTCCGGGCTCACGGGTTTTTACCACTTCATGTCCCTGACTTTCCAGATAGTCGGCAAGCAGGCTGATCTGTGTGGTTTTGCCGGATCCCTCTCCACCTTCAAAAGTAATGAACATGGGATATGACTGTGTTACTGTTTCCGGCTGCTTGAAAGCATAATGCCAGCTTTCAGAAGGGTTTCCTGAATAAACCCGACCCTGTCGATATTTTCTGCGGATACCAGATCGAATTCCGTTTTTTCCCGGTCCGGTATATCCAGAACCAGCCTGCCTATACGGTCACCCTTTTGAACCGGGGCTGTTATGGGATGTTCATATTTGATTTCGGCCCTGATATTCTGGAGTTCATGGGGTGTGATTGATATCCTTACATCGGAAGGGGCAGCCAGATCAACATAGGGGTCCTGACCAAACAGCAGCTTTGCCTCCGATATAACGTCCCCTTCGTTAAACAAATCTATATTTTTAAACCCGCGAAGGCCCCATGACAAAAGACGCTTGCCTTCTCTCGCCCTCTCGCTTTTGCTTTCAAGGCCGTTTATAACAAGAATGACCCTCCTGTCATTCATCGTTCCGGAGGCAATAAGGCCGTACCCGGCCGCCTGAGTATGTCCCGTTTTAATACCGTCCGCGTCGATGTTCTGGTAAAGCAGAGGGTTTCTGTTCTGCTGTGTAATATCGTTATAGGTAAATTCTTTTATGGAATAATAGTCATAGTAGCTGGGAAATTCCCTGATGAGATTTCTGGCCATAACGGCAAGATCATAAGCCGTGGAGTAATGGTCGGGATCCGGCCATCCGCTGGCATTTGTAAAGTTCGAGTTTTTCATGCCGAGTTCCCTGGCCTTTTTCGTCATCGCCTCTGCAAACATTTTTTCCGATCCGGCAAGACCTTCCGCCAGGACGATCGTGGCGTCATTTCCGGACTGGACAATTACTCCTTTGATAAGATCCTCGACATTAACGGTTGTATCGACATTGACAAACATTTTGGAACCGCCTTTGCGCCATGCTTTCTCACTCACCGGCAACTGATCGTCCAGACTGAGGCGCCCGTCCCTTAACGCTTCAAAAACAAGATACATGGTCATAACCTTGCTCATTGACGATGTCGGCATTTTTTGATGCGGGTTTTTGGAATACAGAATATCGCCGGTTTCATAATCCATCATAACAACCTGATCCGCCGAGGTTGATGCAGTCTTGGCAACAGCGGGAAAAGAAAAACACAATCCGGCCAGCAGCGTGAGAACGGCCAGAATACCAGGAGTATGACGGAGATGGAAAAGACGGGATGTTTGCATTTCAGAGCACTCAATTACAAAAATTAATATTTAAAACGGATTATAAAGGCTCGTCAAAGAACATCAAGAGTTGATCAAAACAGAAGGTGCCGTCTTTCCTGTTATTCAATAACAATCATGGCCTGATCATTGTTCTGCAGGGCAAGGGTGTTCAGAACCTGATCCGCCGAGGCGACATTGATCAGCGGGCCGATGCGCACCCGGTAAAAATCGGTTCCGTTCACTGTTACGGGATAAATTCCGGTTTCACCAAGATTGCTTAAATTCTGCGACAGCTTTCGGGCATTATTGTATTCCGTAAATGCGCCGGCCTGGACGTAAAGGGATGTTTCAACGGGCTGGCTTTGTCGGACAAGCTGCCTTTCTGCGTCTTTGGGCAGAACTGTTCTGATACTGACGTTCTGCACGGGGACGCTTTCAACCTCCGGCGAATGGATATCATCGGGCGGAGGAGTATAAGAACTAAGTGAGGTCAGTTTCGTTTGAGATGTGCGGAAAGGATCTTTTCCCCGGTTCATTGCGATCTCAACCCCGTTTGTATCCAGTCCGGCCTTGGCCATTTCGGCGACCTGCCTGCTCTCGTTTTCCAGAACTTCTATTTTTACTCTTGCCGTTCCCTGATTTTTAAAACCCAGAAGCTCGGCGGATTTTTTTGAAACATCAAGCACCCTGTTTCTTGCATACGGCCCTCTGTCATTGACCCTTAATATGAGAGAGTATCCGTTTTCAAGGTTGGTAACCCGGATTATGGACGGCATTTGCAGGGTCCGGTGCGCGGCAGTCAGGGCGTTTTGGTCAAAAATTTCACCGTTCGCCGTTGGCTTGCCATGAAAATTGGGGCCGTACCATGACGCAATTCCCGTTTCTGTGCCTGAAAACTGCTCACGCGGATAATAACGCCGGCCAAAGATTGTGTAAGGCGTACCAACTTTATAGTGACCGACCTGGTATTGCGCATCCCCTGGAAGCGGAATTTTTTTGGCCATATGGGCAAAAAGCTGTGTTTCCGTACAGCCGGACAAAACTATGATCCCCATGAATAACAGAGACTTCAATAATACTGGTGACAGTTTTCCTCGTGAATGTCCGCCCATTGTTATCCCCCGGCAATCAGATCGGCCAGCAAACCGACGGATGTCGCGAAATATGTTGACCGGTTCCATTTCAGTAATGTTTCAAAGTTGTTATAGGCAAGATAAACGTCCCCTTCCGGACCGTCCGGCATTACTATATAGGCTTCCATCCCTTCGGCAACGGGAATGGGATTACCGTTAACGGTCATAAGGCCGAGCCGCCTCCATTCGTGAAGTGACTTTTTTATATCCTTGCCGACCAGCGTTATATCAAAACCGACAGGCAATTTGATTTTCCGTCCCCACCGTTCATCGCCGTGCCAGCCGCTTTTGGCAAGGTAATTTGCCGAAGAGGCAAAAATATCGTCATACGTTTGCCAGATATCGCGTCTGCCGTCCTGATTGTAATCAACCGAAAATTTTTTGAAGCTTGACGGCATGAACTGATTCTGGCCCATTGCGCCCGCCCATGAGCCTTTCATGTTTTCGATCCTGGTGTGGCCTTCATCGGCTATTTTCAGGGCCGTCAAAAGCTCTGCCGTAAAAAACTCTCCCCTGCGTCCGTCATAGGCCAGTGTTGCAAGCGCGGGAATAACATGAAACCCTCCCGTAAAACCGCCGTAATTCGTTTCAATACCCCATAAGGCAACTATGTATTGCGGCTGAACATTATACGCATCTGAAACCGCGTTCAGGATACGGGCATGCCGCCGCATCATCTCCCTGCCCTTTTCAATTCGGGTTTTTGATAAAATACGGTTTTTGTATTCTGCGAATGTAATGGTTTTCTCCGGCTGCTTGCGGTCAAGTGCGATAACGCGCTCAACAGGCTCAAGCCCCTTAAGGGCCTTGTTCACAGTCTGGCTGGAAATGCCTTCCTGAACGGCCTTTTGTTTGATCTGGCTGAGCCAGTATGCAAAATTCTCGTCTGCATGGGCCCTGGTCCCGGCAAAACACAGGATCAGGGCGGATATCACTGCCAAAACCGGCGCAAATAAAGAACGTAACTCCTTCATATCAGGAACAGGGGGCTGTAAGCATTGCATTTTTATCTCCGTAAACTGGCGGTGGAAGTATAGACTGAGTTTTTCCGAAAAAATAGTATGCCGCAAGTCCAATCCACTCTTTTAACCCTGTTGAAAGCAGTTCAAAATTCCTCTCCACATCAAAATCGCCGGGGAAAAGCCGAATATCGCCCATTGTTTCGTGGTCGGCAGGATACGCAGTCACCGGCCAGCCGACCGCACAGAACACGGCAACCGCCCGCGGCATATGATAGGAAGATGTAATCAGGATCCAGTTTTCTCCCGCTTCCGGATTGACCTGACTTTTTGCATAAAGTGCATTTTCGTAGGTGTTTCTGGACTGGTTATCAAAAATCATGCGACCTGTATCAAAGCCAAGGTTCCGGAACAGTTTTTCCGCAACATCCGCACCTTTTATATCCTGATTGAACATATCGCCGGAACCGCCCGCATAAACCATTCTTGCATCGGGGTATGCCCGCGCAAGGCGCAGAAATTCAGTCAGCCGCGATGCACTGTTCCCCATAACGGGATAATCGTAATGACCGCTTAATTCAGTGTTGATCCCGCCGCCAAGGACAATAATGCCGTCGATAGTTTTTGAGAAATAGGTTTTTTGCGGCACCGGATAGCGATTTTCAAGACTGGCGACACTGTTATGTCCGACCGGAAACACACCCAGAATAATAAAAAGAACCGTTCCGGACAAAACAAACCAAGACCCCGCCCTGTTGGAAAAGAAAATGGCCGTCAAAATCCCAAAAACGAACAGGATCATCAGAAAATTCAGAGGCGAAAAAACAAGCCAGAACAGTTTAGACAATGTAAAAAACATGGATAAAAGGCCAGATCAGGATAAGCAGACACAACGAAAAGAGATTGAACTCCAGACAACTTTATGACAGATTACTGCATTGCTCGTTAAGGAGCAAGAATTAAGGATAGCCGGGGAAGTTTCGACCCGGCTTCAAAAATCAGGAGAGGTGGCAGAGCGGTTGAATGCACCGGTCTTGAAAACCGGCGAGGGTTAACGCCCTCCGTGGGTTCGAATCCCACCCTCTCCGCCATCACTTTGCACACAAACCAAATTGTTTAATAGTTTCAACGCCTTACAAGCAATTGAAAAACTTTAAAACAGCGATTTGCAGGCCCTCTTGGAAATTTTTACAATCACTTGTCCGCAGGCTGAGCTGCTGTAATTTTTTCCTGCCAAGACTTTCCTGAGTTCCACTAAAGTAATTTCAACTTAGGAATTTATTGTTCCTCCGGAAAGCTTGCCTTGTGTTATTGCAAAAGGATGATTGGCGTCGGTTGCAATTAAACCGCTTTCAAAACATGCAGGGCGAGGCGGTTTTTAGAACACATGAATGTTTTCAGGTTTTCGAACCCGCATTTCGCGGCAATTGTCGAAATATCAGCCACAGTCGGTTTGTAGGAGTTCACGGGAAAAAGCTCTTCGCCTTTTTCGAGATGGTAGGTGTGCCCGTTAATCGTGACAGACTGACTGCGCTCCGATACGAAAATATGGGCGAGCAGGCTGCAATCCGGATACCACCGGGCTTTGTATGAAAATGCCTCCGGATCAAAATTCCGTGTCGGCAGGTCTCTTTTTATCCTGTAAAGAACGTTAGAAATAAGCGCGTCCAGCTCTCTGTTATTATAAGAACACACGACCTCTTTTGCATTCTGGTTGGAGTCGTGCAAAAGAATTAAATATCCCCCCGCGCCAAGCAATGTCCGCAGTCTGGAAAACTCTCTGCCTGCGGCCATGTTTTTTGAAAAAGGCATATGCAGAATTCCAGGAAGGTTTGAAATCGTCGAGCCAAGATACAGCACAACGCCGTTTTCCGAATGCTCAACCGGAAGCGGATCCTTCTGAAAGTTCAGCGAATATCCTCTGACAAAGGCATCGGGGAAAATCTCCTTAACAATGCGCTCCGCATTCGCCACGAAGTTGCTGGAGATATCGAGGGGATAATAGCCCGCCAGATCCGAAAAGCCTGACAGGAACGGAAGTGTCTTGCCGTTAATCGCGCTTACCGATCCGGGGCCAAGATCATAAACGTAAACGTTACCGCTGACCAAAGAGCAGACGTCACGCGCTATCTCCTGAATAAAAACAGGTTCGTCTTTGTAGATATAGTAGGCTGGCTGATTGTTGATTAGCTCAACCCACAATTCATTACCTCTAACCGGATCACCAGGCACAGAGGGGTCTGGAGAGGAGTAAATTTCACTGCCTAAAGCCCCTGCGAACTGATGGCTAAAACAATAATGAACGCCAAGGGCAAAATCTGAGACAATATCCGATTGTATGCGGTGCGCACCATTTTCTTGTTGAATTGAGTATTCAAGCTCTTTTCTATTCATATTGATCACCTTCGGGTGGGGGAATTTCAGCTCTATCCCACATGGCCATGAATTTTATTCTAAAACTCTCGGCTATCGCGGAAGACTCGAGAATAAACACTTTCGGAAAAGGATCCTCGAAAACAATCATAGCTAGTTTGTAAGCATATTGATAGAAAGGTACGATACCAAATTCTTTCTTTGGCATCCATCTGTATTCTGAATAATCGACATTAATGTTGGACTGGCCCTCCGATGACAAAGAGCGACAAACAAATCCTTTAGTTTTTTTCAACTCATTCATTCTTGATATATGCACTTTGTCATGATCGCCTATGTGCTCAATGAATTTCTTATCTGCAACATCCGTTACGTTAATTTCACCGCCGTATTTCTTTATGGTTTCGTAAACATCGTCCAGCAATTGAACAAAACTATGCCGTCCTTCCAGAACCTTGATCCCTCCCGTTTTTTTTCTTACCCCTTCGCCGTCCGTGAATTCGATGCCGTTTGTGATGAACG
>CAYLKN010000026.1:0-28087 GCA_964384335.1 uncultured Pseudobdellovibrionaceae bacterium | reverse complement strand
CTAATCATTCACTTTCAGTTCCATCGTCACCGAAAGCAGAGTGAAAGGCAGCGGCGTATCCTGCTCAATCTTCCATAACGGCTGCGTGCCGTCGGCCTGCCAGCCAAGGGCGCGGACCCGGATATCCTCACTCACCTCCGGCGGGGGTGCATCCAGAATTTCATCTCCCCCAATCTGTCTAAGGGCAATGTCTTTCAGACCGCGCCCCGTATCAAGCCGCAGGGCCGCGGTCTCCCGAAGCCTGAATATGGCTTCGATAAGCCTTACGGCGCGTCCCGTTCCGGCCTCCCCTGACGTTACGGGCGGCAGAGGCTCGACAATATGGGTAAAGGGCAGGCCGATCAGAACCTCGTGCACAGGTGTTTCAATGGTTACCGAACCGCCGGATACCGTTCGTTGAGGTTGCACTGTGCCGTCGCCAAGGATTGATACGGTTTTGCCTTCAAGGTGATCAAGCCCCGCCCAGGTGTCGGTTGGTTCCGCGCTGCTGCCGCCCAGTGCGGAGTCGAGGTTGAGGGAGTCCTCAAACTGCTCGATCGTGTATGTCCCGTTCCGCTCAATCAGAAGAAATACATCTTCCCCCACGACGGAAACGGATTTCACAAATCCATCGGTTTTATGCTGGGTCCAGGCGGCTACTTTTTCCGCCCGAAACATGGTCAGTGTCGCGAAACTGCCGTCCGCTTTTATAATAAACAGCAAACGGCGCAGGGGATTGTAATCCTGATCCACCGGATCGATAATGATATGACGCGACAACAGGGCAAGGTCGGAGGCCTGATAGGCCTGTTCCAGATCGGTATATAAAAATTCCCGGATTTCCTTTTTGTTACGGGCCACGAACAACGTTGCGCCATCAACGTTAACGGGCGGAATATAGCGGTCGCTGACTGTCCCGACGCGTGTCTGGCGTAAAATCTGGACCGTTTCCGGAGTCAGAGGATCACCCGTTACCATCCATTCGGCGCCGCTTGTAAAAACCTGCAGGTGCCGACCGGAAAAAACCCCGCGTATGGCGTTGACCTGATCGGACAGAATCGAAAACTCGATTGCCTCGTCATCCAACCCGCTGCCAAGGTCAAAATTGAACAGATCGCCGGATTTTGAGAACCACAGGCGGTTGGGCAAATCCCGGCTGCCGCCAACGATCAGGCGGTCCTGGTGAAAAGCAACAGTAACCGGATAACCCCTGACGGGACTGAATGACTGCTCCTGCCAGTCCACGGTTGCGTCTGTATCCGCCAGATCCTCAATAACTTCGGCGGTCACTACGGTCGAGGACTCAAAATCGGTAATCAGGACGTCTTTGCCTTTAAGCCGGAGACGGGTATTTTCATGATCCCCGGTAAAAACCGCAGCAGAAGCAGTAAGCGTAACCGTGCCGGTTGTTCCGTCCGGAGTCAGGGTCACGTCCGCGGCGGAGAATTTGTACATGGGCTGGAATACCCTGCCGCTATCCGCCGTTACAAAGTTCCAGTCCTCAAGAGTCCATACCGGACCGGGATTGCGTGTGAATTTTTTGGGCGGCAATTCCGGATGCACAAGAAGAAGCGTATCCGCACTTTGTGTCCATGCGATCTGGCTGATCTGTTCCGCGGTCCAGGGGGCATTTACGCTGGCTTCCCTGACCCCGTCGGCATAGATATCGATTTTACCGCCACTCAGCACCATAAGATATGTCTGTTGCGTATTAAAGGCAAAAGACAAAAGCCGCCCGGTGGTGTCAAGTGTATCGATAAGGCTCAGACCTGCCCGCCGGGTAACGCCGCCGGTTGGAAAAATAAACACGTTCCGCAGGGTCAGGGCACCGTTGCCATAGGCTTTTAAATCCCCACGCCCCAAAAGGTCGCGGTTCACCTCTCCGGCAGTGAAGGTGGTTTTAACGTCACGTACGCGTGTCATTTCATTTTTTCCTTGAAATTTCAGATGTTTTTATTTACATAGTAAATTTTAAATCTATGGGTAATATGAATAATTTATTTTTCAATCGCGGTTTACGGCCATACTTGAACGAGAATCCTCTTGTCCCTTACAGACTTAAATACGAACCAAAACAGGGGGCAAAAAGAAGAAATGGTAGAAGATTAGTATTTGATATTCCAAATTGGATAAAATCATCAGAAAATCAAGAAAATCAAGCTTATGGCCTCAATGGCTATCCATTTGTTTTCATAACAATAAAAATAGGAAAACAAAGGTCTGTTTCCGAAGTTATTGTGACACTTCTTGACACTTTCAGACCAACAGTCGACGAACATCGGTTTGTGTGTGAAAGCCCCAATGTGGGTCACTATGACTTGGCAATAGACTTTGATCCCTCTCTCATAAGAGGAGAAACGGCGCCGCCAATAATAATAAATGTTCACGATCCATTTACTGTTAGAAATACACATCATGCCACGGAAAACCCGGAGCTGACGTATATTACAAACCCGGAAGGCCAGAGGTGTCGGAATGTAGAAATTTATCGATCTCCGGGAGGTAAATTCTTACCCAAACATATTCAACCTACTCTCGCGCCTTGATAAGCGAAAATCCTTCGATACGTCCGGGAGTATCCTGCTGGGCGTCGATCTGCCGGGCTTTTTCAAATTCCTGTTCCGCCAGTCGGAACATGGTTTCGGCCCGGGATGTGTTTTCGGTTACAGGAATTGTGAATTCGGCACTCAGTCGTGCAATCAGGGCCGTATCGAAATATGGGGGAAACGTTCCCTCTTCCGGCCTGTATACATATGTCAGCATAACGGTATCACTGTTTGTATGAAGCTGGTGCCCTGAAATACGGTACACAAGGCCCCTTCCGCGTCCGCCGCAGCCTGCCGACATAGCCCGCAAAAAATCCAGAGGAAGCTGGAAAGCATGAAGGAAGTCTGCCTGAGGCGGGGTTTCCAGTTTTGTCAGGGCAATCTGGCCCGTGGCAAAATTCCAGGCATAGGCAGAAAGCAACGAATCACGGACAGGCGCATACAGGGCGCCTGCGATCTCGGCCCCGGCGGTGCCGTCCTCAAAAGATGAAATCGGAGCCGCGCCCAGACGTATAAGGGCCCGGCTGACAAGTGCAATATCTGATAAAGCCATTGTGTCGTCCTTTTTCTATTACCAGCGGTAAAGATTATTTTGTTTTTCAAAAAGAAACCTCTCTCCGTCGCGGGAAAGGAAACGGACGGAGAGAGGCTGTGCGCGGGGAGAAGGAAATAACCTTCCGGCTCCTGTCAAAAGGAAGGAAGCAAGGTCAGGAGTAGACGGTTATTTCGACGGTTGTCCCGTTATTGCCCGTGACGATATAGAATTTCGTCAGTGGCCCCGATCCGTCGCCGTTTGTATCGACATTGGCAATAATCAGATCGTTTACACGCAACATGTCGGCGGCGGCATTGAAATAACCCGCGCCGGTAATGGCATCGTCAGGCGTTGTGTAGTGCCAGAGCGTAAAATTGTTGGCATAAGCCAGGACGCTCAGATTGGATGAAGAATAGGTCATAATGATCTCCTTACAGTAATGGATTAAGTGGCGTCCGGTGTTTCGTCGGCTTCGATCACGACTATGCCGCCGCCGTCAATCAGCTCCGCCCCCTGGCTCATCATGTTGTTTACAAAATGAGAGGCGCGCTCGCCGTGCCATGTCACATCTGTCTGAACGTCAGAACCGGAAGCATGACCGACAGCCGTTTTGTGAAACCAGAAACAGGAACGGATATCATTTGCGTCAACCGGCAGGCCGGAATGCGGGATCCAGACTGTACCAAGCCAGCGTTTGGCCTGGGATCCCTGCCAGGGAAGCTCGTCCGCGCCGATGTAATCCGAGCTGGAGAATTCATCAAGCTTTAAAAGCTCGCTCCACTGTTTCCAGCCAATAATTGCATAACGCTGCCCGTCGTCGGGAACATCGTTTTTACCCAGAAGCTCGAATGCCTCCAGCACCTTTTCGATTGTCATGCCTATATCGTTATTGAGAACGGTAAGGTCAGACGCCTTGGCAAGCGCATTGATAATCAGTTCATCCGTCTTCCGGCCAAGTGCATAGGCACCCGCATTGGCGATAACCTGACGCTCGTCATGATTGATTTTAAGCTCGTCAAACCTGTCAATCCAGTCACCTGCGTAATAATCCACAAGAGTGCATTCAACATAATTATGTGACAGGTTCATTGTCGGTATCAAACCGTGATACGATTTGGTTCCGGCGGTTCCCTTGCCCACCTTCTGGAAAACGGCTGTGGCGCCTTTTACATTATTCACATTGCGCACAGTACCCCTGAGTTTTGAGCCCATACGCTGGTAGGCCATGTGAACATCTTTTTCGAACTGTTTCACAAAAGCCTGGTCGATAGTTACGGCCATTTTTGTCTCCTTTAATTGATATTTTGGAATTGAGATTTCAGATGTGGTTGCACTGACGGTTCTCGTGGCAAACGGCCGTACACCAAAGGCAATCCGGATTTACCGGGCAAATTTATACCAAGACCGATCGTGTCTTACACACTGTCAGGGCAAAAGGGCATATTTGTTTTCCGGTAAAAGATACAGTTGTGGCGTTGATAAACCCACAATAGGAATATTTTCTTACGATGTCAAGAAAAAAAATAAATGGGCGACGGATATTTAAATTGTGATATAAAAAAAATATGCAAAAAAGTTTAAATCAGAAGCTGTACGGTCTGGTCAATCGCGCAAAAGGCAAAAACAGGCGCCAACACGAAAGAATGACGGAAGGATGTTGCGTGGCCGTTCTTGACGGGCGGATGGTCCCGGTTGAAAACTGGTCACTTGGGGGCATGCTTGTGCAGGCTGATGACCGTCTTTACAAAAAAGGGCAGAACGTTGAACTTATGCTGCGCTTTTACACCGGAACCCGCATCGTCAACATCCCTGCCGGTGCCATTGTCGCCCGCAAGGTGCCCAGCCGTCTTGGTTTACAATTCAAGGATCTGAGCGACCATGCATACACGCAAATCAAAAACATACTGCATTCTTACCGGGGCTCTGAAAAACAGATGCTCTGAACTTTACTGCGCCGTTACGGATACGTAAAACGCGAAGATATCCTTCCCTTTTTCCTTGACACATAATGCATTCCGGTTGCGGCAACGGGGACAAACTTCCTCCGTTAAATCCGTATTGCCAAGCCTGTGAATTTTGTCGTCTGTACCCTCCTTCTGTCCGTTTACAAATAATCTGGCCAGTCTTTCATCGGCCTGCGAAATACTTTCCTGTCCTGTTAGTCTGCGATTTAATTCACGGCACAGGGCCGGTGATATCTTATATGCGGCCAGCATAATATCATCATCCCTGTCCCCGCCTTCGCGCCAGGCAACATCGTTAAACCGCCCCAGATACCATCCGGGGGGTATTCCGTCATTAACCGTATTCAGAATTTCAAGCCCGGGAAGATCTATAAGAATTATCCCTCCACCCTTCGGGACAAATACGTTATTCTCTAAAATAATATTATTATTTCTGCCGATATCCTCCGGCCGCGTGAAATCCAGCACGGTTGTATCCCCGGCTTGATCGGCCATTTGCGTAACAATCTGCCTTATTACCCCGGCATAGGATATGATATCTCCGGCCTTGGCACGCAGAGCCTGGTTTATCGCCTGTCGTTCGCGGTCATATTCAATATATTTTGACAGCCACATTGTGCATAAAATCACCAAAACGGTTGCCAAAACGGCATAGAAAACTGATTTAAGAAAGAGAAGTACAGGATTTTGCTGCATATACACGTTTGCATCAAGACGATAAGTCCGGTTTAATACTCTTATGATAGATCAAATCACCATCAGCGGGTCAAGTTTTTTACTTGGCAGTCTTACGGGAATTGTTGCGGGCGCGGTACTTGGAGCGGCCTTTCTCAGGCGCCGGAATAAAGAGCTTGAGCGGAGAAATGCCCAGCTTGAAAATATTGATGCCCGATTCTCAGAAATCAGCCGTCAGGCTTTGCATCAAACAAATGAGCATTTCCTGCAGATGGCAGCAGAAAAGCTGAAACAATCGCAAAGCGAAGGAGCCCATGACCTTGAAAAAAGACAGGAATCGATCAGGCAGCTGGTCGAGCCGGTCAACAAGGCCCTCAAGGATATGGATGAAAAGCTTCAATCTCTTGAAAAAGCCAGAACCTCCGCCTACAGCGAATTGCATGCCCATATAAGGCATATGACCGAAGACCAGCATAAACTGCGGCAGGAAACATCAAGCCTGGTCCAGGCTTTGCGCAGCCCTGCAACACGCGGGCGATGGGGCGAGATGCAGCTGCGCCGCTGTCTTGAAATGGCGGGGATGCAGAAAAACGTGCATTTCGTGGAACAGGTTTCCGGCCATGACAGCGAAGGAAACCGGCAAAGGCCCGACGTTATTGTCAAACTGACCGGTGGTCAGTCGATAATTATCGACTCCAAAGCGCCGGTTGACGCATATCTGAATTCCTTCCGGGAAAACATCGGACAGGAGGAAAGGGACCGCGCACTCGAAACCCATGCGAGACATGTCCGTGAACATTTGCGGAGCCTTGGATTAAAAGCGTATTGGGAGCAATTTGACACACCGGAATTTGTGGTCATGTTTCTGCCCGGCGAAAGCTATTTCAGTGCAGCGCTTGAGAAAGACCCGTCACTGATAGAGGCCGGTGTTGAAAACAAGGTTATACCGGCAACGCCAACTACGCTTATTTCCCTCCTGAAGGCCGTTATGTACGGATGGCGCCAGGAACAACTGGCGGAAAACGCCCGACTGATCTCGGAACAGGGCACTGAGATTTACAACAGAATTGCCAAATTTGGCGAACATATGCAAAAGCTCGGCAAAAGCCTGGGGACTGCCGTGGGCAGTTACAATGATGCGGTGGGTTCTCTTGAAAGAAATGTTCTGTCCAGTGCAAGAAGATTGAAAGACTATCACATTCACACGGGTAAGCGCGACCTGCCTGATGTATCTCCCCTCGAACAAAGTCCGCGGACAATAACGGGCGAAGAACTGATTGAAAAAAATGCGGATGAGGACCTCAAAAAAACCGGATCCTGAGCCTGTAGCCTAGGGCAGATCGTGTTCAGATATAATCACTATGATTATATCTGAAAAGCGTGAATCTGCCCTGACGTATTGAATCGACGAGCAAATTCACGCGATCAAAAATCGCAAAGCGATTCTTTTTGATCGCGATTTGCTCTAGCCCTGACGTACAAGAAGAACCGACGGCCCTTCAGGAAGATTAGGGTAAAGCTGGGCGGACAAGACAGGCTGCGCCAGTTTAAAATGCCCCAGAAGTGTTACAACCGCCTCTTCAAAGGTGCCGTTCACCTGCATATCCTCCAAAAGCGGGTAATCAACGTTTGCATTCCAGTAAAGCTGTACCCCGGCCTGCCTTGACCACTGCGCGAGAACATTTTGTAACGTGCCGCCCGCACTCGCCGTCCAGTTACCGGTTTCATCGGGATCAAGAGTTGTACGGTTTAGCTGATCTTTGGAGACGACAATGCCTGCCTTGACCTGAATGGGGTTAAGTCCGGTTTCGGACAGATGGTCCAAAAAACCGTCATTTTGTATCCTGCCATGCATATTTCTGTTCGAGGCATACTGATTGCCGCCAATCTGCGGCCGAGGTGAACGTGACCGATACTGCCCGCCTTCACGACTGTGCAAAGGCATGGGACCTGCGCCTTGTAAGGTATTTTTTTGACGCGGCCCATCAAACATAACTTTCTCTCCATGGCCTTGCATTTCCATGGGCCCCTGATGCGGTTTGCCGCCGTCATGCGATCGCGAAACGCGACGGCTTTCTTCCTGTCCGTAAGGAGGGAGCATTCCATGTTGTCCTGCCCCTGCAGTATCCCAGTAATCAGGCGGAGCTAAGTTTGGCGCATTCAGCCTTCCTTTGGGAATAATAAATACATGATTGGGGGTAACGGCCATTTCGGCCTCTATAGGATCAAGCATATCCATTACAACTTCATTCCATGGCTTTCCGCCTTCCCATGAAACCGTTTCCTGAGGATCGACACCGTCAAAGCGGAATGAATATTCAGGAGGTGCAATCTGCCTAAGGGCGAGTGAAAGCGGCAAATCCCTGCCAAACCCCTCAACCGTTTCATAGGTTCTGGACCGGTGCGGAAAAGGCGAATACCTTGCAAATGACTGAACCGCAGAGCGTCCACCGTTTAGTGACGGGTCAGCCATATCAAAATATCCGCCCATCTGTTCAAACTTTGGAATATCCGAAGAGAATTCAGAGGATCCGGGAGAACTGTGTTTCGGCTCGGCAGGAGGCGGACGCCATTCAAATCCTGCCAGGGCACTTTCACTGAACATTTGAAAACATCCGGCAATGACAACCAGATATACGCTGTACCTTATTAATTTTTGCGCCATTCCCAATATCATTAAGCTGCGTTTCCGATACCGCTCCCTTCCCATATTCTTAACATTTAAGCTGAATATGCTTCAGTCCTGCGGTTAAATTTCCTGCCTGATTAATTGTATTATATTTTATTAATAGGGTTCATGGCAGCGCATAGCAATAATCATATTAATTCTATCAACATCCTGTAAACATAATAAGGCCTGAATATGAGGAGGTGTTGACACTTGCCGAATGTCTTTTAATGTTTTTTGAAAATATGAAACACTGAAATACAGATATCAGACTGAATTTAAGCAGTTTGTAATTGTAAATTTTAAAAACCAAGAGATATCCATGGCCTCATATCAATATATTTATGTGATGAAAAACCTCGGCAAAACCTATCCGGGCGGAAAAACGGTTTTGAACAATGTTACGCTCAGCTTTTTTCCGGGTGCGAAAATCGGCGTACTTGGCCCGAATGGCGCAGGAAAATCAACGCTTCTAAAAATTATGGCCGGTATCGATCAGGAATACCAGGGCGAGGCCTGGTCTGCCGAAAACGCAAAAGTAGGATATCTGCCGCAGGAACCTCAGCTTGATGGCAGCAAAACAGTCATGGAAAACGTCATGGAAGGACTCGGCGACATTAAAGTCATGGTTGACCGTTACAATGCCATTAGCGCAGAAATGGCCAATCCTGATGCGGATTTCGATTCCCTTATGAGCGAGATGGGCGAGCTTCAGGAGAAAATTGATGCCGCAGACGGATGGGAACTTGAGCGCACAATCCAGATCGCAATGGACGCCCTTCGCTGCCCGCCCGGCGATGCAGATGTAAGCACCCTTTCAGGCGGGGAAAAACGCAGAGTTGCACTTTGCCGCCTTCTTCTGGAAAAACCCGATCTTTTGTTACTGGACGAGCCTACAAACCATCTTGATGCCGAAAGCAATGCCTGGCTGCAAAGGCATCTTCGTGAATATGAAGGCACAGTTGTTATGGTTACACACGACCGTTATTTTCTGGATAACGTCACAGGCTGGATTCTGGAACTTGATCGCGGTCATGGCATTCCCTACGAAGGAAACTATACCGCTTACCTTGAAATGAAGAAAAAACGAATGGCCCAGGAGGCTAAACAGGAGGAGGCACGACAAAGAACACTGGACAGGGAGCTGGAATGGATACGGCAAACGCCCGAAGGCCGCCGCAAAAAATCAAAAGCCAGAATCCGGTCTTACGAAGAACTGCTTCAGGAGTCGCAATCCAGTACACAAAGAAATGCGCAGATTGTGATTCCAACGCCGCCGCGTCTGGGTGATACGGTCATTCAGGCCATCCATGTGCAAAAAGGGTTTGGAGACCGCCTTTTGACAGAGGATCTTAATTTTAATCTGCCTCCGGGAGGCATAGTTGGTGTTATCGGCCCGAACGGCGCCGGAAAAACAACTCTTTTCAAAATGATAACCGGTGTTGAAAAGCCCGATAAGGGTGAGTTTATAGTCGGTGATACGGTCCAGCTTGGCTATGTCGATCAATCAAGAGATTCATTGGATGACAAGAAATCAGTATGGGAAGAAATATCCGACGGTCAGGATATTTTAAAACTCGGCAAAATCGAAATGCAAAGCAGAGCCTATGTTTCTTCTTTCAACTTCCGGGGCCCTGATCAACAAAAGAAACTCGGACAACTGTCAGGTGGTGAACGAAACCGGGTCCATCTAGCTAAAATGCTGAAAAGCGGGGCGAACGTCCTTCTTCTCGATGAGCCAACAAACGACCTTGATACGGAGACATTATCCGCCCTGGAAGAAGCCCTTGAATACTTTCCTGGCTGTGCTGTGGTGATATCGCACGACCGCGCCTTTCTGGACAGACTTGCCACCCACATTCTGGCCTTTGAAGGCAACAGCCAGGTTGTATGGTTTGAAGGTAATTATGAAGACTATGAAAGGGATTTCAGACGCCGTCATGGCCAGAATGCAGACCAGCCGCAATCCATAAAATACAAACCTCTGCGCAAAGCTGGATAAACATGTAAAGTTCGGAAATTTTATCAGGGCTGAAAAAGGGACCCCGGTACCGCCTTTTAGGCTTTGGGTAAGTAAGAGGAGAGAGACACGTATTCAAGGCGGTACCGAGGGTTTCGTCGAGGGTTCGTCAAGGCTTGGGCTAAACTCCTTTCGCTAAAACACTTTGTCATTTGTGAATAAAAAATCCTTTGATGCATTTATCATGGCCATATAAATTTCTCTTGCCGTTTCAGGTGTAATTTTACCGGTTTTTGCACCCTCAATGCACATATGTCTGCTCGGTATCATTGGTGACAGCGTTAAACCGGTCTCTTTAATCACATCAATCTTTTCAAGCAATTCTTCAAATTCACTTTCGTCACACTCGTTCATTATATTTGAACCTTTGTTGAAACTCTTTTGTTTCCGGACATGCATTTTGTGTACAATTCTTTCAAAACGGGGCCAGAACGGCTTACATTTTTTTTAAGTCTTTGATATTCAATATATTTTCGGTACTGGTTACATCCAAAGCTACCGCCCTATAGTTGTTATATTTTTTAATTACATCCAGAAAAATTGCATAATGCGATTGCTTTTTGCAAAACACTTGCATTTTGAAAAAGGTTTTTTAGAAAGGCAGAATTTTACTACAAGAGGTTCCGAAGCTGTTTCGTTTTTTTAGCAGGTCCTATATTATAATCTGGTTGCAACGAATTTTCCGGTCTCTATGAACGATCTCTTTGACAAGGCTTCAGAATTAGGAAACAAGATTGAAAAGAAATCTTTGGGCAAGACACTTGCAATAAAAGAAGCAGCCAGAGAATTTTTTAAAATGGAAGCATCCGGCGGAATTATCCTGGTTACGGCCGCCGTAATGGCTTTGATTGTTGCAAATTCACCTTTTTACTCTTTCTATAACTATTTCTTTAACGAAATCAATTTCCGTATCGGTTTCTCCGAAATATCAAATGGGCGGGACATTGAAATCAATAAGTCCATCCTCTTGTGGATTAACGACGGATTGATGGCTGTTTTTTTCTTTCTTATCGGTCTTGAGATCAAAAGGGAAGTCATGATGGGCCAACTTTCAAGCCGGGACAGGTTATTGCTGCCCATTATGGCCGCGGCCGGGGGCATGGCCGTTCCGGCTTTGTTTTATGTCGGACTCAACTACGAAAACCCGGAACACCTTTCAGGCTGGGCCATCCCGGCAGCCACGGATATTGCTTTTGCACTTGGCGTTCTCGCCCTTGTTGGATCCCGTGTTCCGACGTCACTGAAAGTATTTCTGACGGCTGTGGCCATTATTGACGATCTTGGTGCAATCTTAATCATTGCCCTGTTTTATTCAGAAAAAATTGTGCTGGAAGCTATGGCAATCGCAGCCATTGCTTTTCTTTGCCTTTTAACTCTCAACCTGCGCAATGTCTGCAAAATTACCCCCTATATTCTTATCGGGATCATCTTATGGGTTGCCATACTGAAATCCGGCATTCATGCAACGCTTGCCGGTGTTATCATCGCGGTTTTGATCCCTCTCCGGAAAGAAGGCACAACCGGAAAATCAATCACAGAACAGCTTGAACACAATCTGCATCCATGGGTGTCTTTTCTTGTTTTGCCGGTTTTTGGCTTTGCGAATGCAGGCGTGCCCTTTGGCAACATGTCATTTCAGGATCTCCTTGATCCTGTTATGCTTGGAATAGCAGGCGGTCTTTTCTTCGGGAAACAAATCGGAATATTTCTGCTGACATTTGTTGTTGTAAAACTTGGTTTCTCGTCCAAGCCGGCCAGAGCTTCATGGACCCAGATTTACGGGGTTTCACTTCTTGCCGGGGTCGGATTTACGATGTCTCTTTTTATAGGTGGACTGGCTTTTAATGATAGTGAGTATCAGGCAACCGTAAGGCTGGGTGTTTTGATTGGGTCATTCGTTTCTGCGATTGTCGGTTTTCTGGTCTTGCGCTACGGACCCGGACGAGCCGCTTAGTAATAAAACATGATTCAGGCTAAAGCCTTAATAAACCAACTGAAAAACCAAAAGAAGAGGGCAAAATCAATGCTTAAGAAAAAAAATCAGGTTACAATTGCAAAAGGTGACGGTATCGGTCCTGAAATCATGGAAGCCACACTTTCCATTCTCGAAAAAGCTAAGGCTCCTCTCGCTTTTGAAGAAATCTCCATTGGAAAAGCTGTATATGAAAGAGGGGTCAAAACCGGTATACCGGATGAGGCATGGAATTCCATCAACAGGACAAAAACACTTTTAAAGGCACCCATAACAACGCCGCAAGGGGGCGGGTACAAAAGCCTTAATGTTACCATTCGCAAAACCCTTGGCCTGTTTGCGAATGTCAGGCCATGCGTATCGTATGCGCCTTATGTCGATACAAAATTTCCAAACATGGATTTGGTTATCATAAGGGAAAATGAAGAGGATTTGTACGGTGGCATTGAGTACCGCCAGAGTATCGATGTGATGGCATCTCTTAAACTTATATCGCGCCCCGGTACAGAACGGATTGTCCGGTATGCCTTCGAATATGCGAAGGCGCAAAACAGGTCAAAAGTTACCTGCATGACCAAAGACAATATTATGAAACTTTCAGATGGCCTGTTTCATAAGATTTTTGATGAAATCGGCGAAGAATACCCAGAAATCGAGAAAAATCACATGATCATAGATATCGGCGCAGCAAAGGTTGCCGCGGCACCGCATATGTTTGATGTTATTGTCCTGCCAAATCTATATGGGGACATTGTGTCGGACATTGCCGCTGAAATCACAGGTTCGGTCGGCCTTGGAGGATCCTCGAATATCGGCAGAAACCATGCGATGTTTGAGGCGATTCATGGCAGTGCCCCTGATATTGCAGGGCAGGGTATTGCCAATCCCTCCGGTCTTCTTCTGGGAAGCATCATGATGCTTGTGCATCTGGGGTTTGGCAAGGAAGCCCGGCTGATCCACAATGCCTGGCTACGCACGATAGAGGACGGCATTCATACTGCTGATTTGTACAAGGAGGATCACAGTATCATGAAAGTTGGCACAACTGATTTTGCAAAAGCTGTTATCGATAACCTGGGCAGTGAGCCCAAAAAACTCAGACCTGTCAGCTATGCCTCCGTAAAGGCAGGCGGTATCAAAATACCTCCGCTGAAGGATCCCGAACCTGTCGAAAAAGAACTTGTGGGTGTTGACGTTGCAGTAACATGGGAAGGCAAAGACCCTGAGGTTCTTGCTGAACTCGTGCGACGCGACCATGTCGGTAATATGGAATTGTCAATCATTGCAAACCGTGGCGTTAAGGTCTGGCCTGCAGAAAAACGCAACATGGCATACGCCGATAACTGGAGACTGCGCTTCAAAGGAAAGCAAGCTGTCGATCGTAACGACGTTCTTGCGTTGTTAAAAAGTTTAAGCGATAAGGGACTCGACTTTACAAAGGCTGTTAATCTGCACAATTTTAATGGCGAACCGGGGTACAGTCTGGCGCAGGGTGAATGAAAAGACTGATCAATCAGTTTTTTCTCAGCCCTGAGTTTTTGTTCCCATAATCGCATCAATTCTGTGAGGTTCTATATTCCCGGGAACGAGGGTAAGTGGAACTGTCAGGCGGCTTAATCCCTTGCCTGTAAAATATCCGACCAGATTTCCCGGCCCGCCCGGCCCTGTTCTTCCTGAAAGAATTAGTGTTTTGATGGTCGGATCGCTTTCAATTGTTTTGATGATGGAATCAATTTTTGTGCCTTCGGCAATGTAAAATATTGGAAGCTTGCCATTAAGTTCATTAATTTTTTTTGCGCTTTCCCACAAAAATGTTTCTGCTTTATGACGCAGTTCCTGCTGAATGATAGACTCCACCCCGCCCCAGTGATGAAAGTCTTCCTCGTCAATTACAAATAAAATTCCAACCTGTGCCTTGTTCTTGTGCGCGATGCGTGCGGCGTATCTTAAAGAAAGATTGAATTCTTCGTTTTCATTGGCAACGACCAGATAAACCTTGGAACCATCTGCAGTATCAACATCCTCAGTTTCACTTTCATCGATATCCTTGAATTCAGGCTGAGGTGGTTTTTTTTGCATCATCGGTTTTCCTTTCAGAAGGATGGTTCTTTAATCACGCCGCAAAACAGCATTTGCCAGCAACCCCAGTATAACGGCAATAAATGCCGCCGCAATCCCGTACAGCAGTGACTGGTTATGGGCAAATTTATAGATTTCGGCGCCTTTACCGACCTGGGCCACACGCAGCATTATTCTGTCATCTTCCAGAATTCTGTCATTTGCCACAACATAGCCATGAATAGAATACTGACCTGTAGGAACGTTGGGAGGGAGTCTGAACGAAGCCTTAAAAAAAGTATTGTTCATTCTGAAAATATCCTGTCCCTTAAGCGTATAAAGTGCTTCAGACTGTTTTATTCTGATCAGTGATTCATGAAAGCGGTTTATTTTATTCTGATCATCAACTGCCTCTTCAGAAGGTTGGAAATCAAGATAGTCCAGGCCGATCCTGTGATTTGAAAGAAGAGACTCATCAAGAATATTTTCGATATTGTCTGTCGCGGCATAGTCGTAATATCCATAAACATTTTTAAAGCGAAGGCTTTCACTGTTTACCCACATACCGAAAATTCTGTTTTTTTTTCGGACCACCATGTCATTTTGAGGGCCATTGACCACGATTATAATATCGCCTTCACGATCAGTATGGCCGTAAACCTTTATATCTGCACCGTTAAATCCCGTATTGATATCCACGCGATCGGTTGCAAGATCAAGTGTCAAATCCGCATAGGCCTTTGCAACGGGAACAGACCAAACAAAAAATATTAAGACTATGAAAGCAAATGGTTTCATCTTTTCTGAAGTGTATAAAGATCGGACGGTTCCAGAAAAAGCTCGGCAGCCAGGGCAATACTTACGGCAAGGACAAGAAACGCCAGAAGAAAGCGGGCATTGGCGCCCCGGATATGCGTGGAGACCCTTATACCGAGTTGAGCGCCGACAACGCCACCTATTATAAGCATAAGACCGAGAACAAGATCCACCGTCTCGCTGGCAACCGAATGCATGATGGTTGCAAAAAAAGTCGTTACCATTACCTGGAACAGTGACGTCCCCGCGACGAGCAAAGATGGCATCCCAAGTATATAAATCATCGCCGGAACCAGAAGAAAACCGCCTCCGATACCCATAATTGCCACCAGAAGTCCACCGACAAAACCAATTCCTCCGGGCAATAGCACGCTGATATATAGTCTTGATTTCGGAAATTTGACAGCATACGGCAAATTCCTCAAAAATGGCCGCTGGTAAAGTGGCTTGAAATCCTTTCGTGATTTATTCCTGTTTAATAAGCTTTTTGTACTTTCAAACAGCATCATGGATCCTACCGCCCCCAGAAGAAAAACATAAAGTAAGGAAATGGCCAGGTCGATTTGACCTATATGCTGCAACAAACGAAATATACCAATACCAATCAGAGTCCCCCCTGCGCTTCCCGCTAGCATGACGACGCCTATTTTAAGGTCCACGTTTTTTTTGTGCCAGTGTCCCAGAACGCCTGTCACGCTTGAGGCAACAAGCTGGCTGGCCTGTGTACCAACGGCTACCGCCGGCGGGATACCGAGAAAGATAAGAAAAGGGGTGGTGAGAAAACCTCCACCCACGCCAAACACACCGGATAAAAATCCCACAACGCCGCCCAGAAGCAGAATGGATTCCGCTGCAACACTCATTTCCGCAACTGGCAGGTAAACAAACATGATTTAAAGAATTTTTTATTTACAAATTGCGGCTTACAAAAAATTTTTGCAAGTGCTGTCTGAAAAGAATTGTATTCGAAATAAACAAAGAGGCATAACCCGGATTATGCCCCTTTATGGATTAAAAGTTAAATCTGGCCGGAAAGGCTTACATCATCATGTCGTCCATGCCGCCCATGCCGCCCATGCCGCCCATGCCTCCTGCACCAGCGCCGGCAGACTCTTTCTTCTCCGGAACCTCTGTAACGACAGCTTCTGTCGTGATCAGCAATCCGGCAACTGATGCCGCGTCCTGGATCGCCGTGCGGACGATTTTGACAGGATCGATGATACCGGCCTTTACAAGGTTCGTATATTCATCTCTCTGAGCATCGTATCCGAAGTCCTTGTCTTTCTGCTCACGCAGTTTGCCGACAACGATTGAACCTTCCACACCTGCGTTTTCAGCAATCTGACGGACAGGATACTCAAGTGACTTGCGGATGATATCCACGCCAACCTGCTGATCCCTGTTTTCAGTTTCGACTTTATCGAGACATGATGAGGAATAAAGAAGGGCTGTTCCACCACCGGCAACAATACCTTCCTCAACGGCAGCTCTTGTTGCGTGCATGGCATCATCAACACGATCCTTACGTTCTTTCACTTCGAGTTCGGAAGCTCCGCCAACGCGGATAACGGCAACACCACCGGCAAGCTTGGCCAGGCGCTCCTGCAGTTTTTCCTTGTCATAGTCAGATGAGGTTTCCTCGATCTGCGCACGAATCTGGTTGCAGCGCGCTTCAATCTCATCTTTTTTACCGGCTCCGTCAACAATTGTCGTTTCATCCTTGGTAATGGTTACTTTTTTGCAAACACCAAGCATGTCAATCGTGACGTTTTCCAGCTTTATGCCGACGTCTTCGGATACAACCTGACCACCTGTCAGAACGGCCATATCTTCAAGCATCGCCTTGCGTCTGTCACCAAATCCAGGAGCTTTCACCGCTGCAACTTTCAAACCGCCGCGCAGTTTGTTAACAACGAGTGTTGCAAGCGCTTCACCTTCCACATCCTCTGCGATAATCAGAAACGGACGTCCTGACTGAGCCACAGATTCCAAAACCGGAAGCATGGCCTGAAGATTGGAAAGTTTCTTCTCATGAAGAAGAATGTATGGATTTTCAAGTTCAGCCATCATCTTCTCTGAATTTGTAATGAAATATGGTGAAAGGTACCCGCGATCAAACTGCATACCTTCAACAACTTCAAGCTCAGTATCAAGGGATTTGGCTTCTTCGACTGTGATAACGCCTTCGCGTCCTACTTTGTCCATTGCCTTGGAAATCATACCGCCAATTTCGATATCGCCGTTGGCTGAGATCGTACCGATCTGGCTGATTTCTTCACTGGTCTTGATCGGCTTGGCGCGTTGTTTCAGATCCTGGACGACTGCGTCCACGGCTTTTTCAATACCGCGCTTCAGATCCATCGGGTTCATACCTGCGGCAACGGCCTTGACACCTTCGCGAATAATGCGCTGGGCCAGAACTGTTGCAGTTGTTGTACCGTCACCGGCTGCATCATTCTGCTTCGTCGCAACTTCGCGAATCATCTGCGCGCCGGTATTTTCAAGCTTATCTTCAAGCTCGATTTCCTTGGCTACAGTCACGCCGTCTTTTGTAATACGCGGCGCACCGAAAGATTTTTCAAGAACAACATTACGTCCCTTCGGACCCAATGTAACTTTAACAGCGTTCGCAATCGTATCCACACCACGGAGTATGCGGTTACGCGCTTCTGTTGAAAAACGTACATCTTTAGCTGACATTTTTACCTCTTTTCTATTTTAAAAATTTGTCTGGATTAAGCAGCTTTTTTCTTGGCGCTGCTGTTACCTTCAAGAATACCCATAATGTCAGACTCTCTCATCACGGTGTATTCTTCACCATCAATCGTCACTTCATTGCCTGACCATTTTGCGAAAAGAATGCGGTCGCCTTCTTTTACGTCAAGTGGCGTTACTTTACCACTGTCGTCACGGCTTCCTGAACCGCAAGCCACAACTTCCCCCTCCATCGGCTTTTCTTTTGCCGTGTCGGGAATAATAATACCGCCTGCAGTTTTCTCTTCCTGCTCTATACGGCGTACAAGCACTCTGTCATGTAATGG
Organism: uncultured Pseudobdellovibrionaceae bacterium; assembly: GCA_964384335.1. Taxonomy (GTDB): domain Bacteria; phylum Pseudomonadota; class Alphaproteobacteria; order Micavibrionales; family Micavibrionaceae; genus JAUICS01. The sequence continues at coordinate 9,813 of CAYLKN010000026.1, read as the reverse complement.
ACGGAATTTCATACTGTCCTCCTTTATTGGTTAATGTTAAACAGATCAAACCCAGCTTGACAAAAGCCTGACTTTAATCCTTATTGTGCTCAAAGAAAAAAGTGACTTGGCACTCTCCACCCTTGAGTGCTTAAAATATAGCTTCAGGCTTTATCAAAATCAAGCCTTTCTTTCCGGGAAAATTAACTTTTAAAAATTTCTTTTTAAATCAATTACTTATAGGGTTCGGGCATGCATTATGCATTATGCATCATGCGCATTGTGCAGATCTATCCTTAAACGTGCCCATGGGAAAGACGGACCGGGATCTTTCTTCCGGTGCGGTGCCACATCGGAATGGCCCAGAATATTTTCCACAGGAATGGCATTGTTTTGCATGATTTCGCTGCAAAGAGCGACAAGCGCATTGATCTGGTTTTCAGGGAATGGCGGATAGTCTGCGTATTCGCCCTCATTGACCAGTTCAATGCCTATCGACACGCTGTTAATATCCGTTTCACCCTTCCATACCGATTGTCCGGCGTGCCAGGCCCGTTTGTTCTCCTCAACAAATTGTGTCACATGCCCGTTTTCATCGATCATATAATGAGGACTTATTGGTCCTGCCTGTTCGTCCACCGTTTCATTGAGGTAATATTTTGCGGCTTCTTCCCCTGTTTTGGTTCCTGTATAATGAATAATGATCAGATATGGTTTCTTGCCGTCTTTGCGGTCATTACAGTTCGGTGAAAGGCGCTTTGTAATCGTTTTCATTTACAGTTACAGAATAAAAAGTTTTAAAGGTCTTACTTATCGCTTTCTGACGCAGGCCAGTATGATTGCGCCAAGTATCCAGAACATAATGATTGATGCCAGACCTGCGCGCGCATTGTCAAAACCAAGTGTCAGCCATCCGTATATCAGAGGACCGATAAACGCCAGCGATTTTCCGGTAAGTGTATAAAATCCAAAAACCTGGGCAACATTGCCGGGCTGCGCCAGACTGGCCGCCATTGTCCGGCTTGCGGCCTGAACGGGACCAATAAACAAACCCAGAAACAAAGACGCAATGATGAATTGCGTTGCATCCTGTAAAAACACAATAATCGTTCCTGTTGCTGCAAGACATGTCAGTGAAAAAAGGACAACGTATTTGGATCCTTTTTTGTCATCAAGCGCAACCATGGAAAACGCCCCGATCGCCGCTGTTACGTTCAACCCGATTGCAAACAGCAAAATCTGATGAAAACTCATGTCAAACGCGGCCGCGGCAAATACGCCCCCGACAGCAAACAATGTCACAAGTCCGTCACGGTAAATCGCACTTGCAATCAGAAACAGCATAAGGTTTCTGTCCCTGAAGATTTCTTTGGACCGTTTAAGAAACCCGGAAAAACTCTGCTTAAATGAGACATCTTTTGACCGTTGTGGATTGGGCTCCTCCCTGATCCAGAAAAACAGAGGCAAGGAAAATACGATTATCCATAGAGCCGCAAAAATTGAAGTTGCCCGGATATTCTCCGACTTGTCGCCTGCAATGGGTAACAGCGGCCTGATATCGCCAATACCGACAAACAATAGCAGCGTCAGAACAAGTGCGATAAGCCCGCCTGCATATCCAAAAGCCCAGGCCCGGCCTGACAGCGTTCCCATTCTCCCGTCTTTTGAAAGACCGGGAAGAAGGCTGTTGGCAAATACCCATGCAAATTCAAAACTGGCATTGGCAACTCCGGCAAGGATCAAAACCGTTAGAATCAGAATATACGACGCATCCGGTTCTCCGATAAAAAGAAACGCCGTTGCCAGTGACCCGGCAATCGTAAACGCCGCAATCCAGGTCAGACGCCTTTGAGTTATATCCGATACCCAGCCCAAATAGGGGCTTAATACAGCCACCACAAACCCTGATGCTCCCATGGCAAGGGACCAGAACCCGGCACCTTGCGTTTCATCGCCGACTATGCCCCTGGAAAAATAAACACTGAAAACAAATGTTATTATAATTGTTGAAAAGGCGGAGTGCGCCCAGTCATAAAAGCACCAGGCCAGCTGCGGGTAGCGTTTCACGAGCGCCTCTTATTGTAAAGAATGCAGGATGCGGTAACTTTCATGGCTTTTTGTACGAATAGACAATATAAATTATAATAAATTAATGGGGCAAACGCATAGTGCAGGGAAGAAAAAAATGAAAAAACTGGTTTTTACAGGAACAGCATTTATTTTATTAGCTATGTTTCAATGGAATGTATTTGCAGGGAATAATGAAGTGTCAGCGATTAAGAACAGGACTGAAACCCTTATGAATGACAGACCGCAAGGCTATCCCGTGGCAACACTGGCGGGTGGATGTTTCTGGTGTGTTGAAAGCGTATTCCGGGGAATTGACGGAATTTTACATACGCGTGTCGGATATACGGGCGGGGATCTACAAAATCCATCCTACCGCCAGATTACAACCGGACAAACTGGACATGCGGAAGCGGTTGAGATCACTTATGATCCTGAAAAGCTTGATTATAAAGGCCTTCTGGAAATTTTCTTCAGACAGGCGCACGACCCGACCCAGCTTAACCGTCAGGGTGTTGACGTTGGCCCGCAATATCGCAGCGCCATTTTTGTGGATAATGATGAACAGCGGACAATCGCGCAAAATATGATCGCAGATTTTAATGCGGAAAAAACATTCGGCAAACCTGTTGTAACAAAAGTAAACAATGCCGAAAAATTCTGGCCGGCTGAAAATTATCATCAGCAATATTACGAGAAATACGAGGAAGAAACCGGAAAAACTCATATTCGGTATCTTATGAAACATAAAAACAAGGAAAAGGTATCACAGTAGATACTTTTTCCAGTCAATGAACATCAAGCTTGTTTTCTAAGCGGCCTTAACCTCAGCCAGGAAACTGTCAACATTCTTCTTTAGATCTGATGCCTGTGAGGCGAGATCGTCAGCCGCCTGCTTGACATAGCTTGCCGCCTGACTGCTTTCATTGGCGGCCTGTTGAATATTCTTGACGTTGTCGGTTACCTCATCGGTTCCTGTGGCTGCCTGTTGCGCGTTACGGCTTATTTCAGACGTAGAACTGCTTTGCTCATCAATTGAACTTGCAATATCGGTTGCAGATTGCGTAATTTGCTGTATCTGATCGATAATAACAAGAAGTGACTGGACGGTGTTTCTTGCAGACTCCTTAACACTGCGCACTTTATTTGTAATCTCCTCCGTCATGTTATGCGTCTGAAGCGCAAGGCTCTTGACCTCGGACGCAACAACGGCAAAACCTTTTCCCGCATCCCCTGCCCTTGCCGCCTCAATCGTTGCGTTCAATGCCAGAAGATTGGTTTGTTCCGCAACATCCGTAATTGCATTTACGACTTCATCAATTTCTGAAATTGCTTTTTGCAGAGCTTCGAGTTCCTTTTGAGAGTTTTCGGCATTCTGTGAACAGTTGCGGGCGAAGTCAGCAGAGGCAGTTACCGTTCTTGCAACCTGATGAATTGCTGCGGACAACTCTTCTGCCGCAGATGCAACAGTCTGTACATTTGTATTTGCCTGTGTGGCCGCATGTACAACGGCATTGCTTTGATTTCCGGTTTCTTCCACCGATGCGGCCATCTGGGACGCGGTCGCCTGCATTTCCGAACTTGCTGAACTTAGAGAGCCGATCATGCTTTCGACATGATGTTCAAATTCCTGAACCGACTTTTCGAGCCGTTCCGCCCTTTCGATTTGCTCTTTTTGGCGCTCCTCTTCTTTTTCCTGCATTTTTTTGCGTTCAATGGCATTGTCTTTAAAAACCTGAAGAGCACGCGCCATATCACCGATTTCGTCCTTGCGGTCTGTACCGTCAATTTGAAGGTCCAGATTTCCGTTTGCAAGTTCGCTCATATTTTTTGTCACCCGGCTTATTGAGCCTGAAAGCGTGCGGCCAATTACAAACGCGAACACAATCCCCAGGACACCGCAAAGCACAGCGATGGAAAGTGTCGAGCCAACCGTTTCCTGCATCTGCGCTTCTGCCCTGGGACCGAGGGCATTCTGTGTCGCAATGGCATTATCCACCATTACCTCAAGTTCCGCATTCATTTTCGGGCCTATTACATCAAGGCCGTTTATAAAAAGGTCGTTGCGGGACTGAACGACGCCCACAGCCTCACCAAAAAGGCTCCTGTAGCTCTCAATATCATCCTGTATTTGCTGAGCCATCCTGAATTGATCGGGGTTGCTAATACTTCTTAACAAAATATCGGCTTCCTTCGCAGATCTGTCTATTTCCGACAAGGCTCTGTTATAACTTTCATCATCATTTTTAAAAAAAAACCTGCCCGCGTGGTACTTGGCAAGCATAACGGGTTCAAGCACAGACGCCGCATAATACGCCCCTCCTATGTTTCTGCTTTCATAGGCCTGTTTTCTGAGTTCGGAGAGATTGTTCTGCATTCTTAATCCGAGCGTATCGATTTTCTGAAGGATTTCGTTTCTGGTTTTTTCAAGCATTTCTGCTTTCACGAATGTCTCCCGATACTGCTTTGCATCGGCCAGTAATGCTTCAAGCATCTCCAGACTTTCAGTGTCATCGATGACTTCCAGGGCTTTTGCTTTATCGTCAATGATTTCCTGAATATTTTCGGTGACTGCTTTCGCATATTCATCCTTGTTATCTAATCTGTATTTCATGAGCGCGAGACGCGCCTCAAGAACGTCTTCAAGAAAGGCATTCTCAACCAGAGTGGCGCGCGAAACCTGCCTGTAATCCTTGAATAAGTCTCTGATGATGCCAGTGCCATTAATTGAAAAAAAGCTTATACTGCCCAAAAGCACCAGCATTATAGCAAAAGATGCATATATTTTAGTCGTTAATTTTATCTGGTTAAACACATCAAACAACTTTGACATCATCCTGCCTCTGAGTTTTAATGAATTTTGGAATAGCCGTTTTTTTAACCCGCGTATTATTTATAAATACCATTATGAAGTGAAAAATTCTAAATGAATTATTAATTGCAATACTTATGTATTGTTTTTGATGAAGACTGCGGATTTATTATTGGCTCCAGACTGGCAATACATATCTGCCAGTTTAGAAAAGTTAATAAAAAAGAATAGATTAAGCCGTTACGTTAGCGGTAGCAAAAAAGATAAAGCGTATGACCGCATCAAACAATCTTTCCGTTCAATAACAACACGATATGAAAAGCATTTTTCAAACTTCCCGGCTTTTAAAAACTCGCCACTTTAAGTTTACGGCCACCGGTTTATGAGTCCGATACCCAGAGCAAATCGCAGGCAGCGAACCAAAAAGGCATTCAAATTATGTGCTTGCTTGACATATTGGATTTATGGTTTTCTAAAAACCGGTGTTAAAGAAAATTAGCAATGCAGAAGTTTTAAAAAAAAACTGTGTGTGCGTAATGAATTAATCACAATGCTTTCTCATGATCTCTTTACCTGAACACTACCGTAATACCCTTTCAAAACAGAACTTAAATGCCGAAGAGCTTCCTGATAATCTGTATTTCACATTTTGCGGGGATATTCTGGGATCATCGGGTGAGCATTATGAAAAAGGAAGCGGGAAAATCTCTCTGGAAAGGGCGGCCCAAAAAGCGCTTCCGCATTACAGTGATGATTTTTCTGAAAGCCTTGCCATGCATCAGCTCTCGGACAGGCAATGGAACACTGATCTCAATTCCTTAATTAAAAGCAGGGATGTTTTTCTTGATCTGATCCGCCAGCATTATTTTGCATACGGGGCACAATACTCACCATGGGCCGCCGCGCTGTTTGAGGAAAAAAAAGTCGATCGGTACGGCATCCTCATTGCCAGGCACTCATCCTGCGGTGCGGCCATGCGTGCGGCTGCCCTTGCCCCGCACAAGCTTTCCGATGAGCAAATGCTGCCTTTTTTTCTGATAACACATGCCAATATACAGGCTGTTGAAGGTGCTTATATAATAGAAAGCTTTGCAAGAGCAGCGATGAAAGGCATGCCATACGAGACGTGCATGCAGATTGCTGAACAAAAAGCAATTCAGGCCCGGAAAATGGCATGGCAATTTCTGGATGAAAACAGCCTGCCTGTCTATCGTGACATAGATGTCATGGATGCAATTAAAACCGTTCTTGATACCGGGGACCCATATGCCAAAATTTCAGATATTAAAAAAGACGGGATTGAAACACACTTTGTCGTTGCCTCGGCTTTTTATCTTTTAAGCAATCTGGAGACGGATAGACCGGAAACTAACGGAACACGCAGCATTATCGAAGGTGGACTCAAGATCGGCGGTGACCCTGACACCATATGTTCCATTACCATGACACTTTATGGATTTCTTTACCCGGAAAAAGCAAAAAAAGAACTTGATGATATTTCAATAGTCCCTTGACAGCTTTATGCGATTTACATAGCAATCGAATATAAAAGCCCCGGTGAGATTTAAAGATAACTTCAAATTCACACCGGGACCATTTTGGGATCAATCTGAACTATATGCAAACCTTAGCGGATAATAAGGCGATACTTATGTATCTTTGCATAGTAGTCCGGATCGCTTTCAGAGCTTACTTTAAAGCAGCTCTTGCACAGCTTACGCTGCGACGCAGCGGCCTAAACCGCCAACAAGCCTTAAAGACTTGCATATGTCTGACTGCTGCCAGATGATTCCGGAAAGCAACCTGGAGATTACCAAACCGGAAAAACCGTTCCACAGCCTGACAATTAAGGGTTTCTGTAACCGTTAAAGGCATTAAGCCTGTAAGATACATTCAAACCCCGAAGAAGCTCTCGCTTCTGTCACCAGCCAAATAATATTTGGTTTTGATGATATCTGTATAGTGACTCAGAAACTGATAAATGTCGAGATGTTTTTTAAAAAAAATCAATAAAAATCAACCACTTATCTTAAATTTAGATATCAACATCCGGATGCAAGAGAATAATATCCCCAGAATAATCAAACTCATTCCATGAGTTATCCACAGGTTATGCACACGGTTGTTCTGGAAATTGATAATCGCAATTTTGAAAATCGGATTTATATTTACCCGGTTATGACATGTCAAGCCTGTTCTTTTCTCCTGTCAAAACAATTTACACATAAAACATTGTGTTCCCTGAAATACCCCTGATTGTTTTTTTGACATAAAAACTTGACGCACGCCCTCTTCTGCTGTTATAAACTCACTTCACTTCATTATAAGGAAAATTAAAATTTCCAGAATTCCGGTTTTTGTTACCGGATATTGCGGCTTGAGGTAATTGATTATGGTCCAGAAAAATGAACAAACAGTTAATGTTTTCCCGTCAAACGGAAAAGACGTAAACCTGAATCTGTCAACCTGCCAGCCCAGCCGGTTTGATTTTACAAATGATGCAATAGCGGCAATCCAGACAAATCCGGCCGGTGAGCTGATTATATTCTTTAACCAGGGCGGATCCTTAACCGTTACAAATTTTAAGACCCTTACGGAACTTGGTCTTACCCCAAGACTGGAAGACGGAAGTCCAATCAAGATAAGCTCGGATGGCATGTCGCAATCTTCACTGTCAGGGGCTGAAATTGCGAGCATTCAGGAAAAATGTGAACTCAGTACTGAAAATGCCGGACAGGAAGAAAGCAGTATGGCTGACCCTGCTTCTCAGCCCATACAAAAAACCTCTGAAAACCCCGCCATTGATGCCGCTATATCACGGCAGGCAGTGAACAGGAATACAGACACGGTTTTGGAAGACACAGACCAGGCAAAGGTTCAAACTCCGCAGGACGGCCCTGAAAGTGGGCAATCACAGGCGGAAAACCCCAACGACTCAAATATTACCGTCATTGAAAAACCGGATGCAGAACAAGCCGCATCCTACAAAATGAAGTCTGGCCAGAAATACGAATTCGATTCGCCCCTTGAAAATGCGTTTGCAGAAGTTACGCCAATCGGGACTCTGGTCATTCGCTTTCCCGACGGGTCCGTTCTTTTGCTCCAGGACTTCGGGGAAAAAGTAAACACCGGCAATCCTCCGGTACTTTTTACAAATGATGGCGGCATGATCGATACGGTGCAATTGCTTTCCCTGGCCAACAAGGGATACATGCTCGGAACGGATCAAATTATGGCACGCCATGAAATGAAAATGGCCGTATCGGAGGTTACAGCAGAAGAGCTTGCTGAAATCGAACCTGTAGCGGGTAATGAGGCTTTGGTCGAAGACCTGAATTCTTTTCAGGTCGTTGATCTTGCACTGGATAAACCCATGGCGGCTGACAACAGTCAGGATTTGGAAGGCGATGTCATGGCACAGGCCGCTCTTGAAAAGTCCCTTTTTAATATTGAGCCTGCGGCCGGTCCCCAGGACCTTGCAAATATCGAACCCGGCGCGGGCGGCGGCCCGGGCGATCGTGGCGGATACGGATTTCAGGATGTGTTTTTACCGGCCGATCTGAGCGCACTTGCGCCCCTCGGCGGACTGGCCGGAACCGCACTTGCCCGTGACTTTCTGAACAGGGATAATCCAGACAGGTTACCTCCATCGAATAATACGCCATCGGATGACAATCCATCAATAAAAGGCGAGCCTCTCAAAGAAGTGGTCGATGAAACATGCCTTAGTCATGGGCCGCACATTGTAACGGACAAGATAGTTGTTGATTTCGGGTCCGATGGACCGGGTACTATTGAGGCAAACGGCGCATTCACATCCGATGTCGCAAATCTTCAATCTCAAGGTGAGAATGTCCACGTAATCCAGAACGGCAACACATACACCGGAACGGCAGGCGGGCGCCATGTTTTCACACTTGTGATTGAGGAAGATGGCGAATATGTATTTACCCTTTTTGATACCGTGGATCATCCCGATGACAAAGACCCGAATGACCCGATCAATCTGGATTTCGGGTTCGATGCCAGCGACAATGATGGCGACTCTGCCTCGTCTATGATTTCCGTTAAGGTTCTGGATGATGGCCCCACAGTAACAAACAGCGCTCAGTTTGTTAATGAAGCCCAGCTTCAGCACGGACCGATAACCAAGACCGGACAGCTTGATTTTGATTTTGGTGAGGACGGTCCCGGCCTTCTTGTCCCTAATGGTCGTTTTGAAGTTAGAGATAGCGCGGATCTTCAAAACGCACCCGCAGAGGAAGGGGCTGAAGCCATGCCACAAGGCTTTGCCGTTAAGGCTACCACTGCCACCTCACAGGGTGATCAGAATACCTCGGAATTCGAACTGACATATATGGGTATAACAGTTGAGGTTGCACGGCAAAACAATAGTTATATCGGGACCGCCGGACATCACACGGTTTTTCGCCTGGACATTGATTCCTCGACCGGGAAATACACCTATACCCAGTACAAACCTCTTGATGATCCACCGGTCAGCGACATTATTTCCCTCGACTTTTATGTTGATGTCATCGATTTCGACGGTGATACGGTTGAGGGTTTCATTGAAATCGATGTTTTTGATAACGGAAACCGTGCACCTGATGCCGTTGACGATCATAAAACAACTGCACCCGACACCGCCGTTGATGTCGATGTTCTTCAGAATGATTCCGATCCTGACGGAGATCCGATTGCGGTAACGACACTAAGCATGCCAAATAACGGGGCTGTGATTAATAACGGTGATGGCACGATCACATATACGCCGGATCCGGGTTTCATTGGAACAGACAGTTTCACTTATACAATCACAGACTTTAATAACGGCGTTGATACGGCAACCGTCAAAGTTAAAATTGAAAAACCGAATGCGCCCCCGGACGCAAAAGATGATCATTACAAGGTATTTGAGCTTGATGCGAGCGAATATCATGCGAACCCCGGCG
>CAYLKN010000025.1:0-28255 GCA_964384335.1 uncultured Pseudobdellovibrionaceae bacterium | reverse complement strand
AAGGCGGACAAAACTCTGGAAAATTTTAGGGGGAGATCTGTCAGCCTTTTTTATTCTGGCTGACAGTAAAAAGTTTAAATCAACTGGCAGCCCTTTTTTGTGGTATGGACGCTTTCGAGAGTCGTCTCATTTTGCGCTTTCAGCCCACAAAGGGTGATGGGGGATGGCACAAAACCACCTTCGGCGGCGACTTCACCCGAAGCGCCGTGCATAAAGGAATTCTGATTCATGTTTATGTGCCAAGTCATAACAATCTCCTGTAATTCCTGAAGTTAACCATAAAATACTGATTTCACGCAAGGCATTTTTAGGTGCGGTGCAAAAAAATTTCTCAAGAAGTTAATAACAGGCGGGAAAACAATTAAGAGCCGTGAAACGTTTCGTATATTTCTCTGGCAATGGCTTTTGAGATACCATCAACCGCTTCGAGATCTGCCAGTCCGGCCCGTTCCACCGCCCTGGCGGATCCGAAATGGTGGAGCAAGGCTTTCTTGCGCTTCGGCCCTATGCCCGGGATTTCATCAAGACTTGACTTGTGAGCCGCGTTTTGCCGCCTGGCCCGGTGTGTTCCAATCGCAAAGCGGTGGGACTCGTCCCTGATGCGCTGCAGATAATGGAGCAAGGGATCATTATGCTGCAACAGAACCGGGTCCTGGCCAGGTATAAAAATAACTTCCTTTCCTGCATTTCTGTCGGGACCTTTGGAAATGGCCGCAACGTTTACATCCTGCGTGATATTCATATCTTCCAGAACCTCAAGCACGCTTGAAAGCTGGCCCTTACCCCCGTCAATCAGGATAATGTCCGGCCACTTGCCGCTGTCTTTTTCAGTGTCTTCTTTGATCAGGCGGCCGAAACGTCTTTGCATGACTTCCCGCATCATACCATAATCATCCGATTTTTCGGCTTCGCGGATATTGAATTTTCTGTATTCGCTTTTCAGAAATCCATCCGGGCCTGCAACGATCATGACACCGATCATGTTTTCTCCTCCGCTATGAGAGTTGTCATAAACTTCTATGCGTTGTGGTATGTCGTCCATATCCAGTAACCCGGCCAGCGATTCAAGATGTTTTGCGGTATTCTCGTTTTCGAGCAATTTGCGCTCAATGGCTTCGCGGGCGTTGCGCAAGGCAAACTCCATAACCCGCCTGCCCTCACCGCGCTCAGGCATACGAATTTCGACATTATGGCCGGCCTTGTGCCCAAACGCCTCCTGCAGAAGTTCTGTCTCATCGGGCATCTCACTGACCAGTATGACATTCGGCAAAGGCTTGTTTTCGTAAAACTGACCTAAAAATGCAGCCATTACAGATTTCTGCGTTTCTTCCCTGTGGTGATTGGGGAAATAGGATTTATTGCCGTAATTCTGCCCGTTCCTGAAAAAGAAAACCTGAATACAGGTCTGTGCCTCAAGGTGATAAAGGGCAAACACATCGGCGTTTTTGAGGGTTTTCAGATTTATATCCTGTTTCGACTGAATTGAGGTCAGTGCACGTACCCGGTCCCTGAAGCGTGCAGCCTTCTCAAATTCAAGATTATCGCTGGCTTTTTGCATCCATCTGCCAAACTCATCAATAATTTCCCTGTTGTCCCCGGACAGAAATTTTTCAGCCAGTCGTACCTGATCCTCATACTCCCGGGCGGAGACATAATCGACACACGGTGCCGTGCAGCGTTTTATATGATATTGCAGGCATGGGCGTTTACGGTTTGCAAAATAGCTGTCAGTGCAGTTTCTGATTAAAAACGCCCGCTGAAGAGCGGTTATGGTTCTGTTGACTGCTCCTGCCGAGGCGAACGGACCAAAATACGAGCCTTTTATTTTTTTCGCGCCGCGATGTTTGGTCAGTCTCGGGACAGGATGATCTTTCGTTATAAGAATATAGGGAAAGGATTTATCATCCCGGAGCAGAATGTTAAACGGCGGCCGGTGCTTTTTGATCAGGTTGGATTCAAGCAGAAGGGCTTCGACTTCGGTATGTGTATAAACAAACTCCATCGATTTTGTTTCAGCCACCATTCTCTGAAGACGTGTAGGCAGCCTTGAAGTCTGCGTATAAGTATAAACACGCTTTTTCAGGGATTTTGCCTTTCCGACGTAAAGCACCTTTCCCGTTTGATCGATCATTCTGTAAACGCCGGAAGAATCGGGAAGGGATCTGGAAGCATTGCGAATAACCTCCGTCCCGTGTTTGATTGAAATAGAGCTCTCGTTTTCTTCGGTCATATGATCAGAATTCGGATCTGTAAAATTGGTTATTCTCTAAAAAATATGGGCGCCATTGCACATGGTTTTTATATACTTATGCATAGGCGGATATAATATTTTGCATCAAAAATCATACTAAGCCATTGTTTTTATTTCTTTCATTCACCACTCGTCCCAATCTGCAAAGCATTTGACATATGAAAAATTATTTTGTAAAACACTTGTAACAAGACAACTATTAAACGTGTGGGAATATAAAATGCAGCAAATCAAAAATTACTCAACCTCCGAAATTTTATATCAGGCCTCTTGTACAGACGGCAAGCTCTGTCTCGAAAAAGCGGTTGCAGAAGGCGTTATGATTGACGGCGCCGTTTTTCATAGCGAAGATTACCGTGATGGAATGTTCGACGATGCATATTTTATAAATACGCATTTTATTAACTGCAATCTGACAGGGGCGAATCTGTCGGAGACAGTATTTATAAACTGCTTTTTTTATTCCTGCTCTTTACAGGCCGCATGTTTGAATGAAAGCCGCATTGAAAATTGTGCATTTATCCAAACCCGTTTCGGCGATACGGATTTCGCAGGATCAAAACTCTCCGGATGTATATTTGAGGATCCAAGCGTATTTTCTTTGAATTTCCATGAAATAGATTTGAGATTACCTTGTTTTTACAGACACACGAACGGCAATTCATACGCGATGTCCCGTCCGCCGGTAATCGTCAGAGGGCTTTCTCACCCCCTGATGTTTCTGGATACGCATATCCTGACCGGGGCCGACGCGTATCAGATTACTGCGGATACAATACGCTATATTGCACGGGATTTATGCAGTATGCTCACTTCCAGCTTATTCCGGAATGCGCCGGAAACGAGTTCAGGAAAACTGTAATCTTGTAAATAATTGGGGCGTTTGCCGTTTACGCCCTTAAAATACATAAATAAAAACAGGAACAGGGAAAATGCAGTTTTACTTTCAAGTGCCACGGTTGTGTGCGATGCACTGTCATCTATCATCGGTATATGGCGCACGTCCTTTTTTTCGCGTATATAAAATTTCCAGTGAGGTAATCCTCCATATACCGTATTGTGAGATTATATTCACACCATACTCAAAACTGTTAATCGAGAAAAAGATTTTAAAGGACTATGAAGAAAAGCTTAATTCTTAATGAAAAACAGACCAAAGACTCTATGAAAACATTTCTCAATGTCCTCCGACATCTGCAAGAAATAGATTCAGAGTTTCCTTTGCAATATTCGATATGTTTTGCGCATATTGCCATGGATCAGGGTATATGCCTTACCGATCTTGCGGATCGCGCAAACCTTACACTGTCCACTGTTTCAAGGATTGTTGGCGCTTTGTCCGATTACCGCAAAAACAATAAACCTTACGAACTGGTCAGAATATCCATCAGCCCAAGCGAAAGACGAAGGAAAGAAATATATCTTACAGAAAAAGGTGAGGAGCTGATTGCCGGAATTATGCATACATTAAATAATATGCCGCAAAAACTGTCTGCGTGAGTGTCAGCCGGATAGTTTTTCCTGAATGGCTAAAAACGCATCATTTGCGGCATCGGCATTCGGGCCGCCCGCCTGGGCCATGTCGGGACGTCCGCCTCCGCCTTTTCCGCCAAGTTTTTCCGCGCCTGCCTTAACAAGGTCAACGGCACTCATCCGGGGCGTAAGGTCATCCGTTACGGCGACAACAAGCGAAGCCTTTCCCTCGTTTTTTGTGATCAGGGCTACAACACCGGAACCGAGCTGCGCCTTAAGATCATCTGCCATTGACTTAAGGTCCTTTGCCGGAATATCCACCAAAATCTGTCCTGTAAACTTAATTCCGGAAACCTCGGTAATTTCAGGGCCGTTTGCGGCCCCCGTCCCACCGGTCGCAAGTTTCTTGCGCAGATCTTTCACTTCCTGGCTGAGTTTTCTGTTTTCTGCGACAAGTGTCTCAAGCCTATCCAGAACGTCTGCGGATGAGGATTTCAGAAGACCTGCAACCTGTTGTACAGTTTCTTCCTGCCGCTCAAGATAGGCAAAGGCATTTTCTCCGGTAAGTGCCTCAACTCTCCGCACACCTGATGAAACCGCACTCTGGGCCACCAGTTTAAAAAGACCGATTTCGCCCGTCCTGTTTACATGTGTCCCGCCGCAAAGCTCGACAGAAAATCTTTTGTTTTCGTCTTCAGGCTTCGTTCCCATTGCAACAACCCGGACTTCATCGCCGTATTTTTCACCAAAAAGGGCCTGGGCTCCGGTTTCAAGCGCATCATTATAAGACATTATATGTGTTGTAACTTTGGTATTGGCCCGGATCTCTTTGTTCACAATACTTTCGATTTCTCTGACCTGTTCTTCGGTAACCGCTTTGTTATGACTGATGTCAAACCGTGTGCGCTCATTATTCTGGAAAGAGCCTTTTTGCGCAACATGATCACCCAGAACCCGGCGCAAGGCTTCATGCATAAGGTGAGTTGCGGAGTGGTTTGCCTTTATTCTGGCACGTCTAATGTGATCAACTTCCAGATAAGTGTTTTCCCCACTATTAATAGTTCCGTTGCTGACTTTGCCAATATGCGCCCATAACTTGCCGAGTTTTTTCTGCGTGTCCTTGACAACAAATTCAGCGCCTTTTTCTGTTTTGATTATACCTGTATCTCCTGCCTGGCCGCCGCTTTCCGCGTAAAAGGGAGTCTGATTTGTGAGTATGATGGCTTCATCACCTTCGTCCAGTTTCTCTATACGGCTTCCGTCCTTTATAATTTCAAGAATACGCCCTTCCGCTTTTTCGGTTTCGTATCCGAGAAACTCAGTCGGTTCGTGTTTATCAAGGATATCGAACCAGAGTTTTTCCGTCGCCGCATCTCCACTGCCGCTCCATGCTTTGCGCGCCTCATGCCGCTGACGCTCCATACATTTTTCAAAGCCCTCAAGATCAACGCCTATACCTTTTGCCCGCAAGGCATCCTGGGTCAGATCAAGCGGAAATCCGAACGTGTCGTAAAGTTTGAACGCAACATCTCCGGCCAGTTGGTCGCCTTTGCTTAAGTTTGCGGTTTCTTCCTCAAGCAGATGCAATCCGTGCTCCAGTGTTTTTTTGAATTTTTGTTCTTCAAGAGAAAGCGTTTCGGTAATGAGGGTTTCTGCACGTCTTAATTCAGGATAAGCTTCGGCCATCTGGGCATTTAAGGTCGGCACAAGTTTATAAAGCAGGGGATCCTGCGCACCCAGAATATTGGCATGACGCATGCCCCGCCGCATGATCCTTCGCAGGACATAGCCCCGGCCTTCATTACCCGGTAAAACGCCGTCCGCAATCAGGAAGGCACTGGCGCGCAGATGATCGGCAATAACGCGATGGGACGCAGACTGATCACCGTCAGGGTTTGTTGATGTAAGATCCGCAACATGGTCTATAATACTCCGCAACAGGTCAATATCATAATTATCATGTTTGCCCTGAAGGATCGCAGCTATACGCTCCAGCCCCATTCCCGTATCTATACAAGGGTTTGGCAGGTTTTCGCGGCTGCCGTCCGCAAACTGCTCATACTGCATAAAAACAAGATTCCAGATTTCGATGAACCTGTCGCCGTCTTCATCCTTGCTGCCCGGCGGTCCGCCTGGAATCCCGGGACCATGATCGTAAAAAATTTCAGAGCATGGTCCACAAGGCCCGGTATCACCCATCATCCAGAAATTATCTGATGTCGATATACGAATAATCCGGTCATCTGATAATCCGGCCACTTTTTTCCAGACGGAAGCGGCATAATCATCTTCGGAATAAACCGTAACCAGAAGCTTGTCTGCCGGAAGGCCGAAATATTTTGTAACCAGCTCCCATGAAAAGGCAATTGCGTCATCCTTGAAATAATCACCAAACGAAAAATTGCCCAGCATTTCAAAAAACGTATGGTGGCGTGCCGTATATCCAACGTTTTCAAGATCGTTGTGTTTACCGCCTGCACGGACGCATTTTTGAGAAGTCGTTGCACGTTTGTAAGGGCGCTGCTCCGCCCCTGTAAAAACGTTTTTAAACTGAACCATCCCTGAATTTACAAACAGAAGGGATGGATCGTTTTGAGGGACGAGAGGGGAAGAAGGTATAATTTCGTGCCCCTCGTTTTCAAAGTATTTCAAAAATTCGTCGCGGATCTGGTTAACGGTTTTCATGTGTAAATCTTATATCCGAAATCATAAAATGAGTTTAATGCCCTTTAAGATAGCGGATTTTGAAACTTTGTCCATATGACGGATGCGTTCAGGCCACGATTGGATTGACTGCCTTAAGAGATTTGCTTTTCTGTTCCTCTACCCAGGTTGTTGTTATACCAGTCAATGTTGATACAAGCTGGATAAAAGCAAAAAAGTAAAGGCCTTCCAGGAGACTGTACTGGATCCATAACGATGCGGAAAAGGCATAGCCAAGTTTGATATGCTGCGTGCGGCTAAAGGTTTCACCAAAACGGGAACAGGCAATGCAAAAAACCGGAATGATATCGTTCGGAGTTTCATAAACCAGAACAACTGCTATTGCTGTACACAGGACGGCGATACAGTTTCTGAAAACAACCGTTTTTCGAAGTTGATCCTGACTGAAAAGAGTTTGAAGGAAAGAGGCCAGCCCTGCAATAAGCATGGGATAACACCGGCGGGCTGATCGTGCAAAAACAGCGATGCCGCAAAAAGAAACGCAACACACGTGTTGGATATCAGAAAAACACGTCTGTTTTTCATGAAATACATTGATAAAAGGAGCAGTCAGCCTATAAACAATAAGAGATTTGCAATGATCGAGACAGGAATCATATTTTAATTTTCCAGATGTTATTTTCTTAAAGAAAATGTAATCTTGAAACGTTAATAAATTATTTCTTATGGTAAAAAATAGATCTTTTTAATTAATGAATTGGAGTACGCTATGGCACTGACATATGAAGAGTTTCAAGACTGTACATTCAGACTTGCAGATGAGGCCGGAAAAATAGCACATAAATATTTCAGGCAGGATTTCGATATTGAAATGAAAAGTGACGAAACGCCGGTTACAATCGCCGACAGGGAAATTGAAGAAAAATGCCGCGAAATTCTGGAGGATTTGCGCCCGAATGATGGAATTATGGGTGAAGAATTCCCGGAAAAACCTTCAAAAAACGGAATACAGTGGTTTTTGGACCCAATTGACGGCACAAGACAGTTTATTACGGGAAAACCAACATTCGGGACTCTCATTGGATTGTTTGTTGAGGAAACGCCCCTTGCCGGCATGATTTACCAGCCCATCCTTAATGAGCGATGGACAGGATACAAAGGCCGCAAAACGATGTTTAACGAAAAAAACGTGCAAACATCCCGGTGCAAAACACTTGCAAATTCCAGATTTGCCTCAACCTGCCCGAGTCAGCTTATGAAACCCTTTAACGGCATGCTTTTAAAGGGTATGGAAACCAGCACATCGGTTTTTCAATGGGGCGGTGATTGCTATTTCTACGGCCTGCTTGCATCAGGATGGCTTGAAGGTGTTATAGAAAGCGGATTAAGCACATATGATTTTGCCGCCCTGATACCCGTTGTGGAAAATGCGGGCGGTGTAATTACGGACTGGTCCGGGCAACCCCTTACGAAGAAGAGTGAGGGGTATGTTCTGGCAACCGCCAATCCTGAAATACATGCTCAGGCACTGGACCTGATTGCGCAGCACTGCGGACAGGACGCCAAAAGAGCTTAAAATGCGTAAAATTCTGTAATGGTCCTGCTTAACACATCAGACGATAATATCCGCAAGGCTGCGGAATGGATAAAAAACGGGAATCTGGTTATCTTTCCGACGGAGACAGTCTATGGTCTGGGCTGCAATGCCACAGATGACAAGGTAGTAAGCAGGCTTTACAAGGCAAAATTAAGACCGGCACATAACCCGCTTATCATTCACGTGGCAAAACCGGAGCATGGATTTGCACTTGCCGATTTTGACCAAAGGGCAAAAAATATAGCTTCCCGGTTCTGGCCGGGCCCGCTGACCCTCGTTTTGGCGCAGAAAAAGCAAAACGGAATTTCGGGAACTGCCACTGCCGGACTGGATACGATTGCCTTGCGCTGTCCCGCGCATCCTGTGGCGCATAAATTGCTGCTTTACGCAGGTGTGCCCGTGGCCGCACCAAGTGCAAACAAATCAGGACGTTTAAGCCCAACACGCCCCGTTCATACCGAAAAAGATTTTGAAAATGACGTTGCCTGCATTCTTGCCGGAGGCTCCTGCAGTATCGGCCTTGAGTCGACTGTTCTGGACCTGAGTTGTGAGGTGCCATCAATACTGCGGCACGGAGCGGTCACGGAAAGCGACTTGTCGGAATATATCGATCTGGATAAGAGCGACCGGCAGGCAACCGAAAAACCGAAAGCCCCGGGCCAGCTTTCCAGACATTATGCTCCTTTGACGCCGATACGTATTAATGCGGTTGATCTTGAGCCCGGCGAAGCCCTTCTCGCTTTCGGTTCTGAAAAATTTATCGGGATTCGCGGAGGTGGATCAGCCAGGGACCTGCCGGAGGATTCAAAGCGAAATCTTAGTGAAAGCAAAGATCTTAACGAGGCCGCCGTGAATCTTTTCGCGATGCTGCATGATCTGGACAGCCCGGAAAGACATAAATCCATTGCCGTTATGCCCGTTCCAGATATAGGTATCGGCAAAGCAATTAATGATCGCCTCGTGCGCGCTGCCAGAAGAGAGTGAAAATTAAAACTTACCCTCTTGCAAATGAGAACATATAGTGTACATTTAGGTGAAAAATGAATGCCGATTGCATAATGCAGGGAATCATGTCACAACCAACTTAGATCAGAATTGATTAATTCAGTAAGCGATTTTTAAAATTTACGGGAAAGCATAAGCCATGGATAAAACCGCCGATAAATCCGCCGATAAACAAAAAGCCCTTGATTCCGCTCTGGCCCAGATTGAGCGTGCCTTCGGTAAAGGATCCATCATGAAACTGGGTGCCGGACACGATACTGCACAGATTGAGTCGATTTCGACAGGCTCCCTTGGCCTTGATATTGCGCTTGGCATTGGGGGTGTACCGCGCGGCCGTGTCGTTGAAATCTACGGGCCCGAAAGCTCCGGAAAAACAACTCTTGCACTCCATATTATGGCCGAAGCGCAGAAGGCGGGTGGATCCTGTGCAATTATAGATGCCGAACACGCCCTTGACCCTGGCTATGCCAAGAAACTCGGTTGTAATGTTGACGAATTGTTGATCTCCCAGCCCGATGCCGGGGAGCAGGCCCTTGAAATTGCCGATACTCTCGTTCGCTCCGGCGCACTGGACGTTTTGGTCATTGATTCAGTTGCCGCTCTTGTTCCGCGGGCCGAGCTTGAAGGGGAAATGGGCGATTCTCATGTCGGTCTGCAGGCCAGATTGATGTCCCAGGCATTAAGAAAACTGACAAGTTCAATTTCCAAATCCCGTACAGTCGTGATTTTCATTAATCAGATCCGTTCGAAAATCGGGGTTATGTTCGGTTCTCCCGAAACAACCACAGGCGGAAATGCGCTTAAGTTCTATGCATCCGTCCGTCTGGATATACGCAGGATAGGATCGATAAAGGACAAAGATATCGTTACCGGTAACCAGACGCGTGTAAAGGTTGTCAAAAACAAGATGGCACCGCCCTTCCGGCAAGTGGATTTTGACATTATGTATGGTGAAGGCGTTTCAAAACTGGGCGAATTGCTTGACCTTGGCGTTCAGTCCGATCTGGTAGAAAAAGCCGGAGCCTGGTTCTCCTATGATGGCCAGCGAATCGGCCAGGGGCGTGAAAACTCCAAGATGTTCCTTCGGGAAAATCCTGACGTTGCCGAAAAACTGGAAAAAGAAATTCGCAAGAATGCAGGTCTGGTGGCCGACACCATGCTTGTGGGTGAGGACAGCAGTCCGTCAACCCAAAATGATGACGTTGAGAAGGCACCGGCTAACGATGCGCCTGCAGCCAAGGGCAAAAAGGCGGCAGGATAAAACTTTCATAACTTTTTAAGTCTGCCTCAGTCCAGCTGATAAAGGTCCGCGAGGTTTGAAGGATATCGTGGCGGTAGTGTCAGATCCAAAGGCTTGGAAAGCAAAATCGGAATAGAGGTGTTAAATGCCTCTATCTTGTTTGTTTCCACGGGAAGCTGGTTAAAACTTACATTACTCAGCACTAGCATGGGGGGTGGCGGAGATTGGCCGATCACAGAGACGAGCCTGCCGACATCACCGCTATCAGGCAGGCTTTGAATATCACCTGCAAGAAATGATTTCAGAATTTCAGAACGGATGCCGGCCGCACCGGCCAGCCTCTCAACGGTAAGAACCTGTCCGGCCTGCAGGTTTTCAGGCGTGTTCGAGCGGGCGAGCACCTCCTGTATCCATAACCTGACGGCTGAATTCCGATCCTCTTCGAAATAACATTCTATACGGCTTGAACGGTATTGGCCAAACGAATCAAGATGCGTAAAATGAATACGCGCATAGTCCTGCTGTTCCCTGACCTCGGATATGCGCATGGTCAGGGGATAATCGATGTGCAGTTCAAGGAATGTTTTACAAATCCCGTATCGTATCGTGCCCTGTGCGGATGTACAGGAAACCGCCAGGATCAGGATCAGCAGGGCTGCCGCTCCGGCAGACCACATAATAATTTTGAGTTTAAGGCTTAATGTCTTTTTTGCAGGCGCCTGGCGCGTATTCTCATAATTGCCGCGCCGCCCTGTTTTATCTGACTTCTGCCTTGTACCCGAATTTGTACCCGGACTTTTTTTTTCCGTTTTTACAGAGGAACTCATGCGCTTTCTTTTTCCTGCTCTTCCTCATCTTCATCTTCATCATCTTCGGGCGCAACCAGCTTTGTCTGGCTTGCTTCTATGAGTTCCTGAACGATTTCCTCAATAATTTCGCTGACCGCCTGACTGGTTGATCCTTCCTGATCCGCACGCATAAAAACCCGTCTTTTGATTTCGCCGCGTGCACTGCCTCCGGGGAAATTGGCCGCCAGCATCTGACGTGCACGGCGGGCACCAAGCTTCTTGTAAAGTCTTGAACGTACCGCAACATCTTCGGAGGATGTTGATAATGCCCATATTTCGATGGGGCCGAGCGTATTTATCAGGTGCTGTTCATACCGCCCTTCCGTTGTGGCAAGCACAAACAGAACCGGTGCCCCCCCCGCTTTCGGCCCGGTTAGTCTGAACCGTATGACATCCCTTGCGGTCTGTGACAAACCAAAGATTTTCTGAACATCGTCAACTGCAGTATCGGAAATGGCCGCGCCGCATACCCATATCCCCGTTGCCAGATCGACCATGTCTTCATCGAAATCATCCAGGAGCTGTGAAGCAAGTACAATCTGCACACCCCTCTTACGCCCTTCCCTCACATCTCTGATAAGCTGGGCCCGCACAGAGGCGGATTTACTGGTTCTGTGATACTCGTCATAACACAGACGCTTGGGCGTTTCACCTATATCCTGAAGTTTAAGCTCATGATACTGTTTGAATTTTTCGGGTATATATTCAATTGATTCCGTACCAACCCACCAGTTCCGGACCAGTATATATCTGGCCAGCATATACATAATTGAAGTCTGTCTGTCCGCTGTATCATCCCCCTGGGGCGAAACATCCATAAGATCGAGAGCACAAATCCTTGAATCTGAAACATCAAAACGCGTAACTGAGGCAAGAATCGGAAATTCGCGTATGGCAGAGGTTATCATTCTTTCAAAGGCATTAATCACACTTTCCGTACTGACACCGATTTTCGTTTCAGATAAAAGTGTTCGAATCTGCGGCCTTCTCGCAGCCGTTATTGCGTCTGTCAAGGTTGGAACTGCGTGACGCTGCGCAATCTGGGCCATGTGCGTCTCACCTACATCAAAGAGTTTTTCAACGACATCCCACCAGTAAGGTTCTTCTGGCAGAACAATTTTCTTCCGTCTTAAGACTTCATCAATATCGTAATCCACTCTGGGAAGGTAAGGACGCGGTTCCGCTGAGGCCTGATCATCATCACGCCATCTGTACATTTCATCAACCACAAATCCAGCCAGCTGCTGGATACCGTCATAAGCCTGTTTGTGTCCCGGCGGGGTACACAGCAATGTAAGAAGCTCGATAAGGTAACTCCGTTCGTCCATCATCGGATAGCGGCAGCCAAGCTGTGTATCAAACGGGTTGACGGCATAATTCGGGGAAAGCTGCATTTTGTAATGCATGGCCTCATAATGCCTGTTTTCCGGCAAAGCCTCCTTGATCAGAGAAATCAAACCGGATGAGGAAGGCCCGATATCAATAATGGCTATAAAAGGCATTTTTGAAAGGCCTGGCGATAATATCGTCCCTAAACTCATGGAGTTCATCAACACGGATTTACCTGCCCCAGGCTGAGCGAAAATAAGATCAAACCATGTTGTGGTCAGATTTGTTCCGGTCTGGTAAGGCCAGAGCTTTCCATCCGGAGTTCTGAAAAGAAGGGCACCGTCCCTGAAAGGACTGGAAGGCCGTTGCCATGGAATCAGCTTCATGACTTCATACATCGGCGCGATTCCGGGCGGGGCCGTACCGCGGCAATGTATACCCATGGCAGACGACATGATGGTATCAAGCGTATCTCCGGAAGCATGACTGACCTGACAATAACCCCAACTCTCGATAGCCTGAAGCAAAACGGAATGCCTGTCCTGGACAAGCCGCATCTGGTCACGGTAAGCCCATGTTGCAAAGGAAACCCTGAGCCGGACCACAGGTTCACTGCGCGCCATAACCTGAAGCCCTTCAAGAGAGTACTTAATTTGCTTGTTAAGAGGATTGGTAACACCCAGAATTGTGGCGATAAATGCCCTGAACTGTGTGGAATAAGCACCACCGCCTTCAATAAGAAATGATATTCTGTAGGGAATGTCCGCTTCAAAAAGACGGTTAAGCAGTTGCGGGAATGGACTTGCCTCCATCGGCCCTAAAGTCATATCGCCCCCGGCCCAGAGGTAGTTGCCGATTCGGACCACTGAGTCATTTAAAACGCGGGCATCCCCGATCGATAACTGTTCACGCAATGTCGGCCAGACAACATCGGACATGTCCTTTTTATCCATGGGTGCCCTTGGCGGTATTGGATCTCCGGGCAGACAGGGCTTCCATGTGTCGTTGGCTTCCTCGGGAAAAAGATTGTTTCTAACGCATCTCATTGCATCATGGCTTTCCAGAAGCTCGCAACTTATTCCAAGTTCGTTTAGAGAGGACAAAACCGCCGAAACAAAACTTTTGTGCCGGTTTCTGATTTCCGGAATGGCGGCAAGAGGAAACTGTGACCGTGGCGCGGTAAACCACTCCCTTTTCTTACGATCCTCAAGAGCCCTCTTGTACTCGCTTTTTGTGAGAACAGAAGGCCTGGTCCAGAGAACGAAATACATTTCCTCATAAATCACATAATCACTAAGGTGACGCACTCTTTCCTCAAGCAAATCGGTGACGTTAAGCTCGATATTCCGGGATGTATTGAAAACGGGCTTGGTTTTCTTCTTGAGGAATTTGGTCACCCGTGAGGGATCGCGGACGAAGAAAACCTGCATGGCGTGGCCCTGCCTGTCAAAACGTGCGCCGATCTTGATTGTTGCAGCTTCAATCAGGTGTTCGTACTCTTCCTGACCTATAATCTGACGGCTTCCGTCCACCTTGATATAGGACACGATGGAGCCGTCAACAGAGGCCATAGATGTTTTGTCATCCGCTGTCTCAATGTCGATAAAGGTTTCTATGCTTTTTTTGAAGCCGATTTCAAAAGGGGTGAGCAATTTTTCGAAAAAACCGGGCATTACACTGTTTAATTTATTGTTACTCTTTAAAATATAACATATTTCACAATACAGCATATCCCAAGGGCAGGGAAATATTTGCCGTACCGCATATATCCGAAATATTCCGGAAATCAGGAAAAAGAATCAGGAAAATAAGGTTATCAGGCCGCAATCAGGTCGTAATATGTTTCTATCCATTTATTTGGAGGGTTATCGGCAAAGGGTCCGTTTTTCGAACGCCAGAATGCAAGTATCTGCGGGAACTGGTTAAATTCAAGATCGCCTTCTTTTATTATCCTGCGATCAAGTGGAAAAAGCCTTACCCCTGCCAGTCTTTTCTTACGCAGGTCATATTGCTCATCAGTCAGATAATCCCTCAATACAGAAGACAGAATGAACGGATCGTCAGTATCGAGCCGTTTTTTTGCCTCTTCCCGTCTTCCCATAAGCTGCTCCAGAACCGTTCTGGCCGTATCGGCCACAGCCCCTTGCGAGATCCTGGCTACATAAATGGCTCTGGCAATGTGATTCAGACTGGCCTGTGTTATTTCCGGGAGCCAGATCAGGACGCCCGAACGCATCACGCTAACCTTTTCCAGATGAAAACACTGCGCGCAAAAAATACATGCGGTGGCAAGGTTTTGCGTCCTCGTATCCGCATAGTTATGGGTTAAATTGAGAATTTCCTGATATTTTTCGGACGTGAAGCCACAAAACCTGCATGTGTTCCTATCACGTTTTAAAACTTTGTCCTTGATATCCTGCGGAGGATCCTTTACAGCGGATCCGGAAGGACGCCCGGCTTTTTTGTTTGCCATTCTTACGCTTGATGGCTGCCGGGCAATACCGAGATTAATTGCTAAACGTTTCAAAACCCTACCATAAGAAATAACAGTTAATTTTTGCCTTTACCCTGTCTGGAATCTTACGGCATTGAGTTCAGGCGTCTGAACGTTTCCTCCCGTCCCGATCAGGCTTAACATGGCCTCGTAGATCAGAGGCAATGCAAATAAACCGCCGCCGGCCGCGAGTTTGATGGCTCCGTTTTTCAGCTCTTTCTTGTTCGGATCCTCAACGTGTTCCTTGATCTCGATAATGCCAAGCACGCCAAGAAGTATACCGATAAGATAGGCAATACCGCTTAACAGTGCCGGCAGGTCGGAAATGTTTGTAATGATATTTTCCGCGATGTCATTGAAATTCCCCTGGGTTTGTCCGGCGTGTGCAGGACCACTGATTAATCCTGCTGTTATAGCGGCAGCCGCACCAATCATTATTGTTTTTAAAGTTTTCATAGCCAAACCTCACTTTTAAAGTTTACTACCAGTTTCAATTTTATAATTATATAAAATTTTATGCAAATTTTTGTTACAGCTTAATGTACATTTTATTATACATACATATTTCTTAATAAGATCTTATCAAGATAACGAAAAAAATACTCATAAACAGATAATTAGAGCTCAAAGCGAATAAATTGCCATAAAGCAATTGACATAAACTCTTAAATGATTTATATGTTATGACAATAAATAATTTGGTCTAAAGCCAAGTGTGTGTGGGAATAAAACAATGCAGGAAATCTATTACGCTTACCGCGTTGTCGGTGATAAAGGCTTTCGCCTGATCTCCGACCGCGGCCGGAGAATGTCGGACATTGAGGTTGACGTGGCAATCTCTCACAGGGAAGGCACTCCTCTGGGAAGTATCAAATGGCACAAGATTTACGCCGTTCCGCGCTATATGGTCGAATCGGGTATGGCTGAGAACATAAACTGCCTTTCCGGACTTGTCAGGGACAGGTATTTTGAGGAACTTCAGTCAGCTGTGGCCGATTTAAAAAAGCGTAAGGCATAAGGGGCAACATACCCTAAATAACTCTTCTCCGATATCTTGATCCCAGGGAAGTCAGGATTTCATATCCAATTGTGCCCGCTGCGTCTGCCAGGTCATCAGCGGTCCGGTTTTTACCGATGATTTCAATAAAATCGCCCGGTACAGGCCTGTTTATGTTTGCAGGCAATGCATCGAGGTCAACAGTTACAAGATCCATGGAAACTCTTCCCGTTACCGGAACCGCATGACCTTTCCAGTATAAACAGCCTTTATTACTCAGGGACCGCAGGTATCCGTCCGCATATCCAAGTGCGACTGTTCCAAGGAGCCTGTCTTTCTCAACAGTGCAGGTTGCCCCATATCCAACGGTTTGACCTTTCTTTGCCTTCCTGACCTGCAGAAGCCGTGCATGCAAGGATATTACGGGATGTATAGGCGAGGGTTTGTGCGGAAACGGATTCAGACCGTAAACGGCCATACCGGGCCGGACCAGATCATAATGATAATTTGTGTCCAGAAATATCCCGAACGAATTGCACAGGCTTTTCGGAAGCCAGGGAAAAAATTTCCCAAGTCTTGAGAAGGCTGCCTGTTGTTCATGATTCAGGGCATGTTCCGGTTCATCTGCGCAGGCATAGTGACTAAGCATCATGGTTATGCCGTTAAGAATAACCGGATGATCCTGGTAGTGTTCAATGAATATTTCTGTTTCCTCATTATCGAGGCCAAGCCGGTTCATTCCGGTATCAAAATGAATCGCAGCCCTTAAGGGATTTCGTGGATTTTCCTTATTGATCTGAACAAAAAACTCAATCTCCGGGAGGGAGTTAAGGACCGGATTTAAATTATATTCCCTGTATAGATTCAGGCAATCCTTCCAGAATCCGCCTAACACATATATTGATCCGCGGGGGCCAAGAAGCTGTCTAAGCGTTACGGCCTCAGCCGGCGTGGCCATAAAATATGTTTTTGTACCGTGGCTTTGAAAAACGGAAAGAACATTGCCCAGACCCAGGCCGTACGCGTCTGCCTTCATGACCGCTGCAATCTCACATTTTTCCGAAACCAGGTGACTGCCAAGAATTTGAATGTTCTTGGAAATCGCCGAGCGGTCAATGGTCAAAACGGCATTTGCAGTTTTACCGGCATTGTAACCATCATCTGTTTCCAGACCGTATGCGGCCATATATCATCCTTTGTGCAGGGACTCAAAAAGTGTAAAGTGCGGATTAAAGAAAAGATTTGCAGTGCCGATTGGCCCGTGCCTCTGTTTTGCAATAATGCATTCCGCCTTATTATGAACGGCATTCATTTTATCCTGCCACTTCAGAAATTTATCCGTATCTTCTTCATTGGGTTTTGATCTTTCAAGATAATATTCCTCGCGGTAGAGAAACATGACAACATCCGCATCCTGCTCAATTGAACCGGATTCTCTCAGATCCGCAAGCTGCGGGCGTTTGTCTTCACGTTGTTCCACCGCCCTCGAAAGCTGGGATAATGCAAGCACAGGAACATTTAAATCCTTGGCAAGTGCCTTCAAACCTCTTGTAATTTCCGAAATTTCGTTAACCCGGTTTTCTGTAGACTGCCTTGATCCTGTGCCCCGCAAAAGCTGCAGATAGTCCACGATAATGAGATCCAGCCCGTGCTGGCGCTTCAGACGTCTGGCGCGTGTTCTGAGTGCACCGATGGACAAAGCGGGCGTATCGTCCATAAATAAAGGGACCTGGCTAAGGATATGACTGGCCTGTACAAATGATTTGAAATCGCTTTCCTGGATCTGGCCTTTCCGGATAAGATGACTTTTAATACGGGCTTCACCGGCGAGTATACGCGTGGCAAGCTGGTCGCTTGACATCTCAAGCGAAAAAATAGCTGTAACGGCGCCCTCACGACCCGATTTCTGAGCATGCATTTTTGCTGCATTATATCCGATTGTCGTCGCAAGGGCTGACTTTCCCATAGAGGGCCGCCCGGCAAGAATAAGCAAATCCGATTCCTGTAATCCGCCCAGCAGATTGTCCAGATCATGAAGGCCCGTTGACACACCTGTGACATGGCTATCGGACTTATAAGCTTTTTCAGCCATATCTATCGCGACTTTAACCGCGTCGCGCATTGTAACAAATCCGCCGCCGGAATTTCCGGTCTCAGCCAGATCAAAAAGGCGGGCTTCTGCGTCTTCAAGTATGGTGGAAACGGTCGTGTCCGGATTCTGATCAAAACACTCATTGACAACGTTTTCCCCGACCTGGATAAGCTGGCGCCTCAGATAATGATCATAGATGAGCGTGGCATATTCGGATGCGTTAATTACGGTTATGACATTGGCGGCAAGCTCGGTAAGGTATTCAGCCCCGTTTACGTTTTCCAGTTCCTCATCATTTTCAAAATACCCTTTGAGGGTTACTGGGGAGGCCGTTTGCCCCCTTTCCGTCAGGGTCAATATGGCCTTGTATATTTTCTGGTGAGCGGGATAGAAAAAATGATCGTAATGAAGGGTATCTGCGATCTTTTCCAGAACCCTGTTATCAACGAGGATCGCCCCCAAGAGCCCCTGTTCGGCCTCTATATTCCGCGGCAATGTCCGGTACAAAGCGGATTCGAGATTTTCCTCACTGTTTCTAAACCCTGAGGAAAAGGACCCTTCCAGAATTTTTGGTTTGTCCAAGGTTAATGAATCTTTAGCCATGGATAGAGAATAGCAAAGGGAAGTCAGCAAACATATCACAAGCTGGAAACATAGGTGTGAATAGCGGGGATAGGTTTTGTGAAATAAGTTAGGCCGTGCAAACGCCCCAGAGACTAAAAACGACTAGATGTAATGTTTCAATAGGTTGTTCACACGGACACAGTTCTGAGGTATGTGCGGAAAAACAAACATAAAACGCGTCGGAATAAGGTGTGATTAATTTTCTCAAATCCATTTGCAGGGAAAATCAAAACTTTTATCAGCACCCGGGTTCACTGACAAACCAATATGTAAGACAGTTATTTCCGCATGAATTGAAATTGAGTCTTGCCTCACAGCTTGAGGTACTGGTTGCAATTCTGCTTAAAGCTTCCTTGCCCTCTTCAATATTTGCGGTAATCTGAACATAAATACCGTCACTGGATGGGTCGTAATTTGTGAACGTCCACGGATCAAAACCGGTGGGCGGATTGGGAAGAAAACGTCCATCAACGCCGTCGAATACGCGTTCGACAGTTCCCGATCCCGAATCATATGTTCCGGGACAGACAAGTTCATCCAGAGGTGTCATAAAAGCCGGATTTGGTTCTGTATCTGCATCAGGAAGAGACTCTGGCAACGGCGAAGGCGGAGAGGATGGGTAGCTAAAATCATCCGGAGCCAGAGGATAGTCAATATCAGCCGTATTTGTCAGATTCGCTGAAGAAAGGTTAATCTGCGTATACAATAGATTGCATTGCTGTATTCCGGACTGAATCTGTGAAATCTGGGCTTCCAGTTCTTTTTCGTTCATAAAGCTTTTTTGTGCCTGCGCCGAATCTCCGCCACCGGAATCCTGAGTAAATGTATAGGATAGTGCCGCAAAAAGACCAACAGCAAGAAGAAGCAGGAACAAAACATTCCCTGCCTCGTGGTTTGATTTTGCCGGTCGGTGCATAGAAAAAAAGTTTTTAAACATAATTATTTTTAACTGAGTAAAGAAAGAAAACGAACCGTGCGGAGGATAGATCTACACGGTCCGTTCAAAAATTGTTAGTTACCAGCGTCCGCCTGAAGCACGTAATAGAAATAGTAGTTACCACTACCATCATCCAGGCACGCCGCAGGTTGACCGGATAAGTCACTATTTGACGCCTCTCCGATATCATTAACCGAACCAGATGCCGGATAGAAAGCGGCAGCAGATGTATCATCGGCAGCGTCAGCTGCAGCTGCGTCCGCAGGTGGAGCAAAGTCCGAATCGTCATTGTTTGTTATTCCGTCGGAGTCTCCATACAGGTTTTCGTTTATGATATTGCAAATCTCCTCGCTGCTGACCTCTACCGCCATAATAAGTTCTGCCTCGGTTCCGCCAATACCGTCGATTGCGTGCGCTCCGTTAAAAAACCAAAATCCGTCGGTTATCGCGGCCGGTTGAGGCGGGGGAAGAAAGGTCAGTCCGCCATCTATGCCTGTCCCGTCATTACCAAAAACGTCATTATCGGAATCGTCAGACCCGTTACCACCCCCGGCTCTGTCGAAATCAAGCGCATTCAAACTTGCACCACCCAGTGTCATCCTTGTTATGCCTGTTTTTACAGTTGTCGGAAAACTTGTCAGTGCAGCTGCATTAACCGTATTCTGTTCAGATGTCGAATCACTGCCTCCACCACTCACAGACTGGGTTATTGCGTATGAGAGAGCCGCAAAAAGTGCAACGGCAATTAATATAAGGAACAGGGCGTTTCCGCGTTCCGATCTGCGGTACTCCCCGCATTTTTGTTTAATAAAATTCAAAAAGGTCATATCTATCCTCCGTTTGGTTGTTTACGTTTGCCATACTCCGCATAAGCGGATGTATTCCTTTTCAAGTATCGTTTTAACTTTCCGTTTCTTCAATGCTTACTTTTGAAACCCGCAGACTTATAAGCAATTTTGCGGCACTACATTCCCGCCCTACACATAATCTGTCCACCGTTGTCTGCCATTGATGTCCGCCAAACTGCACGTGATTGATTGCAGACTGAAAATCAGAGTAAAACCGCGTCTCCGGGGCGGAAATTTCAACAATCCCGCGCCCCTTCACCTGCATATCAAGATTTCGGTAGTTTTTAGAGGCGCGCCCCACAAATTCTTCCAGTTCGGTGTCTGAAACCGGTTGTTTTTTGATTACAGGGACGAGAGGTTTTGCGGCCTCAATTTGTAAAATATTCGTCCGGATTTCATTGGCCCGGTTGATCTGGGTCATTGTATAAACCAGCGTCGCACCGGCAATGATCCAGGAAACTGCAGCACCGTATAGGGCAATTTTACCGGTGCGCTCGGGTAATTTATCCAGAAACTTATCAAGATCCTTAAAGGCTTCAGGGCGCGTATAAAATTTCATACGCTCCCAGTCCACCTTACTAAGCTCGCTCATCGAGGATTTGTTTTGATTATTTGTGTTCATATAATATTCAACCAAAGCTATTCAATCATTATGGTGTATAAATATTAACAGAAATTTAATTTTAATATTAATCGTGAAAGTTTTTGAGGGGAAAAATTATTTATTTTAAGAATTGTGTTAGCATACTTGCTTTTCTGTCAAGTACTTTATACTTCAATCTTATATGCCAGGGCGAATTAATTCAAGGCGAATTCTTTACTTTGCACCCTTTTATAATATATATTGGTAATTGCCGTTTATTCGGCTATGACGCTAAACGCTTTGCGGCATAAGCGTACGTGCACCCGGGGGCAGTGCCCGGCGGCTCCACCAGAATTTGCAAATTTTTGTGACATTGCGAATTCCGGCGGGGCCGAAACAGGTTCGACACGCGTGGTAAAGGCAAAGTTTGTGTCCGGCATGGTATCCGCCGTTATCGGGCCAAGGCTATTAAATGCCAACGACAATCATACGTTCGTAGCAGCCAACGACAACGGCGTTGTTGCTGGTAATGCTATTGCCGCCTAATTGGCAGCGTAGCGCTACAACAAAATTCCTGTTGAACTGAACACTCATCAGGTGGGGCTTGGGCCGGCCTAGCAACAGAACGGCCCGTTTTTATTTTTCAGGATTTGTTTCCACCAAAGCGTTTTTCCAGAATATCCCAGACATCATTTGGATTGATATCCTGATCCGCCCAGAGGACGAGGAGATGGTAAAGAAGATCGGCAGATTCCTCAGCCATTCTGGCTTTATCGTGTTTCATGGCTTCTATAATCGTTTCCACGGCCTCTTCCCCAACTTTCTGCGCGATTTTGGCGGTGCCCCCGTCATAAAGTCTGGCCGTATAGGAGTCTTCGGGAGCCTTGCCCTTGCGGGCCATGATAATTGTGTGAAGTCTGTCCAGTATATGATGATCCGTCATTTTATCACTCTGCCAATTAAAAAGCTTGTTTTATGTTATATAATTTTGTGTGTATGACTACAATTCACGAACATTAATCCCGGCTTTGTTCATTGCCTGCTTAACCTCTGAGATTGTAAATGTGCCGAAGTGAAAGATTGAAGCGGCAAGAACGGCATCAGCCTTGCCCTCATCGACGACCTCAACAAAATGGTCAAGCCTTCCCGCTCCGCCGGACGCAATAACCGGAACACTGACTGCGGCATTAACCGCTTTTGTCAGAGAAAGATCAAATCCGTCTTTTGTTCCGTCCCTGTCCATGGACGTCAGAAGAATTTCCCCTGCACCGTATTCAGTCATTTGCGCGGCCCATTTCAAGGCGTCTATACCCGTTTCCTTGCGTCCGCCATGGGTAAAAACCTCCCATTCTCCAAATGTTGTCTGACGGGCGTCAATGGCAACCACAATACACTGGTTACCGCAGGTATTTGAGGCTTCCCGGACGAATTCAGGATTTT
Source organism: uncultured Pseudobdellovibrionaceae bacterium (assembly GCA_964384335.1). Classification (GTDB taxonomy): domain Bacteria; phylum Pseudomonadota; class Alphaproteobacteria; order Micavibrionales; family Micavibrionaceae; genus JAUICS01. Next base: position 5,833 of record CAYLKN010000025.1, on the reverse strand, counting down.
CGACTGCGGCGGAGTTTATGGCGACCTTGTCGGCGCCCGCGTTCAGAAGGTCCCGAATATCCTGCATTTCCCTTACGCCGCCGCCAACTGTTAACGGTATAAAAATCTCTTTGGCCGTTTTTTCAACGACGTCCAGTATTGTCTTTCGCTTTTCATGTGTCGCCGTAATATCAAGAAAACAGATTTCATCCGCACCCTGGTCGTTGTAAAGCTTTGCCTGCTCAACCGGGTCACCGGCATCGACCAGATCGACAAAGTTTACGCCCTTTACGACACGGCCGTTGTAAACGTCAAGGCATGGAATAATCCGGGTTGTCAGCATAACGCCTCCTAATCACATCCTGCGGTTATATCAGGGTTGAACACAGTGCCAGAAATATTAGTAATCCGGCATAACAGTTGGATTTAAACATTTTCAGTGACGATTTTACATTCCTGTGATCCCAGAACCTGACCTGCCAGAAAAAATGGACAGCGACAGGAACAAACAGGAATTTTGTCCATAATGCCCCGTCCGCAAAACTCACCGCACTCAGTATCAAAGCAATGGAAAGGCTGTAAAACAATGCCAGAAAAGGCTTTGGCCTGTCGTGAAAAACAAATGCCGTGGACTTAATCCCCGCTTTTATATCGTCCTCTTTATCCTGATAAGCGTAAATGGAATCATACCCAAGCGTCCAGAAAAGCCCGGCCAGATACAGGCAAACAGCAGAAATTGCCGCTTCACCGGTGACGGCGGCCCATCCGATTAAAGCACCCGCATTGAAGGTTACACCCAGAAAAAGCTGAGGCCAGAAGGTAAAACGCTTCATCAACGGATAGAGAATAATTAAGGGCACGACACAAAATCCGATCAGAACGGAAGCAAGAGGAAGCTGAACCAATATCAACAGTCCGCATACCAAAAGCAGACCAAGAAATATCAAAGCATTGCGGGATGAAACCGATCCGCTGGGCAAGGGCCTTTCGGCCGTTCTTTCAACGCGCGCGTCCAGATCCTTGTCCCATAAATCATTAATGATACACCCCGACCCCCGCATTATGACGGCACCAATGAAAAACAGAGCCAGCAGGGAAATAAGCGCAGGCATGGGAATGGGTTCGGTAGAGGCGGCCAGAACCAGCCCCCAGGCCGAGGGCCAGAACAAAAGCCAGTATCCGACGGGCCTGTCCAGCCGCATGAGATAAACATAAGGTTTGATTTTTTCCGGAAGGGTTTCAATCCAGCTTGCTTTGACGATATCGGTAAACATAAGGTAGATATATTGATTAACAGACACAAAATCAAATTTGCTTTCCAATGACCGGTTATCACAAACTGCCCAGGATTTACACTAATAAAAGCTTTGAATTCGGGAAACTCAATCTTGAGAGGGATCAGGCACATTACCTCGGCACGGTTCTTCGAAAAACAAAAGGAGATAAAATCCGTATTTTCAATGGTGCGGACGGGGAATGGCTGGCCGGTATTGACAGAATCTCGAAAAAAGAATGTGTCCTGAACCTCGAACAACAGACCAGAAAGCAAGCACCGGAAAAGCATGCGCTTCATCTTCTGTTTGCACCTGTTAAAAGGGTGCGGCTCGACTGGTTGATTGAAAAGTCGGTCGAACTTGGTGCTACACATCTGCATCCGGTCCTGACAAGTAACACGGAGGTTCGCTCACTGAAAACCGAGAAAATAAAAAAACAAATTATAGAAGCCGCAGAACAATGTGAACGGCTCTCTTTGCCTGAATTAAACCCCGTGCAGCCTCTTGTTCCAGCACTGGGGCAGTGGCCTGAAGATATACCTCTTTATATATGTCTTGAAAGATCGGACGCCGCGCATATTTCAAAGTCACTCGACCCTTTGGAAAAGGCCGCTTTTCTTATCGGTCCGGAAGGCGGTTTTACAAAAGAAGAAAGAGCCTTTCTTTCAGATTTCCGGACCGTTTCTTTAGGGCCCTCTCTGATGAAGACAGAAACAGCGGCAGTTTTCTGCCTTTCCGCATTTGCGCTGATTAACCGGCAAGACTGATGCCGTAAAGTATCACCAGGGCAACCGCCATTCCCAATATAAGGAGAAAAGCGGACAATGTTCCCACCATGCGCCCCAAACTTGTGCCTTTGCTTTTCAAAAGACCCTGCGCATGCGCCAATCTGGAGATAACAAGAACCGTTCCGCAAATATGCATGATTACCGGGTTTGTGTCGTACTGAAATTCAAGGGCGATCATCAGAAGCAGCGCCAAGGGAACGATCTCTGTAAAATTCCCGTGGATACGCGAAAGACGCAGAAGCATTTCATCCCCGCCGTCACCCAGAGGGACAAGAAGTTTCCGCCGCTGTCTTATAACCATTGCGGATAATACAAAAAACATTATTCCCAAAAGCGCGATATATAAACTCGTAACAAACATTTTTCTGACTTTCTCTTGAAATTAGATTTTGTGTTTTGGCTTTTAACGTTTGATATCAGGAACGAATGTTACAATCATAGCTTTTCAATTTGAAGATTATTTTCTCATTGAATAAATTTTATAAATTGTAAGCGTAAATATAATATATACGATGGTGCAAGCGACTCCCGCAAATACAATAACCGGACCAATCCCAAGCCAAAACGCGGATACAATTACCGAAGCTGTCCCAACTACTCCTGCCCGGCCAAGAGATATGGCCGGAACTGGCTTTGGTATCAAAGACATAGCTGCCAGCATAGTTGCCAATACAAGTGTAATTCCGACGAAAATGAATCGAAAATCCAATGAGCCATATGAAGTTGCGGCGGGATGAATGCGGCCGGGGAAGGCGCAGACGTTTATCATATCCTGCCGCAACGGCACGGTATTGCTTGAGTTTGGCGAAGATGTTTTTTGATCTCCCCCTCTGCGCTGACAGTTAAAAGTATCGCTTCTAAAAAATTACAAAAAAAATAAAAAAAATTTTAAGGATTGTTTAACTAATTGCGGATTACCAAAATTTTATAAATAAATTTGCAGTGCGTGTTATGGATATCATAATATTATTAAATGGGGTTTATAAAAGTTTTGAAAGGCTGTGAGTATATCAATGACTGTAACGACCCCATATCTTCAAATCAGATTAAGCAATCGTACAACTGACAATAAATATATCAACAGTTCAGACGGTTACGACTTGCTGCCTGATTCCTACGGCGTCAATGAGCTTGTATATGGCTCTGATATGGAGATCGGTGGTGTATCACGCGGCGCATCCGTAAACTATGTTTATCATAACTCTCATTCGGCTACTGTCGGGCTTAATTCTTCATGGAACAGTATAAAGAATATTGAGGCGAAATCATCCGCCGCAGGCGATGTGACCTTCCGGAATTTTGTTCATACTGATGTGACTCTTGGTGACGGTGGCGATTCCACTGTTAACATATTTGATGCCAAGCGTGGCTTTATCGTTACCGGAGACGGGAATGACACCATTAATATTGAAGCCAAAACAAATAATTCCGGGTGGTCCAATACCTTTGTCGTGCAATCGGGTGAAGGTAACGATGTCATTCAATTTTCCGGTAATAAAAATATTACAATTTCTGTAATTGATGCCGGACAGGGCAATGATACCGTTTCAACTACCGGAGAATATTATTCCTCAGAAGTTTCGCTTGGCGATGGCGACGACATATTTTTAGGCGGTGACAGTTCTGACACCGTAAATGGCGGCGCAGGCAATGATGTTATTACAGGCGGAAAAGGAAATGATACTCTGGACGGCGGTGAGGGCCAGGACACTGCCCTTTTTGAAGGCAATTACACGGATTATTCTGTTCAGGCGGCGGGTGATGAAATTTTCGTTTCCAGCATTTCAAACGGACAGGGGCGTGATACGCTGTCATCAATAGAACTCATCACATTCAATGACATCAGCTTTGTCAACGGAATGAATTTATCCGATGATTTTGTTACCGGTCTGGAAGATACGGTAATTTCCGGAAATGTGCTGGATAATAACGGCTCGGGCGAAGACAGGGTTATTAATGGCCTAGATTTCGAAGTGGTGGCCTCAAATCTTACGACTGCGCTTGGTGCAACTGTTGTCATAGCTGCAAACGGTGATTTTACATACACACCCGTTTCAAATTATAATGGACCGGACAGCTTCGCATACTCTGTCAAAACCGGTTACGGAATTCTACAGGCGACGGTTTCAGTATCGATTGAGAATGTGAACGATATCCCGACGGCGCGGGATGACGTTTTTAACACAAATGAGGATGAGGTGTATGAGGGGAACCTGCTGGCCGATAACGGTAACGGTGAGGATTTTGACCTTGATTCCGGAGATATGCTGAGTGTTGTGGCGGGGACATATACAACATTACAAGGCGGCGAAGTAATTATAGCCGAAAACGGCGATTTTACCTATACACCATATGCTGATTTTTACGGAAACGACAGTTTCACTTACACATTAATAGATCAGCACGGTGAGAGCGCAACTGGAACGGCCAGCTTTGACGTTGCGCCCATGGATGAGGTTATGCGCGGTGCGTCCGGAAATGATCACCTGACCGGGTCGCACGAAAATGATTTTATTTATGGAGGCGACTCCAGTGATTATCTAAATGGCGGCGCAGGGGATGACTTTTTAAGAGGGCAAAACGGCGACGATCTTCTCTATGGTGAAGAGGGTGAGGATATTCTGAGAGGCGGAAGCGGCAATGATGTCCTCGATGGTGGAGACGGAAATGACAAATTGTATGGAGCAGAAGGAGACGATGTCCTTACCGGCGGTTCCGGAGATGATCTGATTTTTGGCCACACTGGAACGGATGAAGTCCAGTACAGTTCAGGCATTGAGAACTATCTATTCACTTTCGTTGATATAAACACCGTTGTGATTGAAGATAGTTCCGGATCGGAAGGCATTGATTCCGCAATTGATATCGAGCTTTTTACATTTAACGGGATTACATATACATATTCCGAAATCCAGCAGACAGGATATCGTAAAAACCTTGAAACTTTTTACGTCAGTATGGACACTGACTCCACAGAATTTAATTATCAGTCCAACACACATGAAACTGTTGTATTTACTGACACGACAATGGATTTAGGAGATTCGGATGAAAGCCTCGTGGAGCTTAACAGAATTGGCAACTCCCTTGTCATTACCCTTCTTGACGCCGATGTTCCGGATACAATCAGTTTCGGGGGACAGTCCGGTAACGATTTCCTCGCCCTGAGGGGTGTATCCTCGAATGTTCAAGCTGAAATCAACGGCAACGGCGGGGATGATGTAATAACCATCGGTGATGATGTGTCGGGCACTGTTATTCTGCGTGGCGGTGAGGGGTCGGACACGATAACGGGCAGTCTTTCCGGAGACACTATTCGTGGCGGGACGGGTGATGACGAGATCAGCGGCCGGGACGGGGAAGATATAATCTGGGGTGATGAGGGGAATGACGAGATCAGCGGCGGAGCCGGTGATGACCAAATAGAAGGGGACGGAGGCGATGATACGCTGAACGGCGACGAAGGAAACGACCGTCTTGAAGGTGAGGCGGGGAGTGACACGCTGAACGGTGGCGCGGGTGATGATGTTCTTATCGGCGGGGAAGACAATGACACGCTGAACGGCGGTGAAGGAAACGACGAGATCTGGGGTCAGACGGGGGATGATGGTCTGTACGGCAATGACGGCTTTGATATGCTGTTCGGAGGTGACGGGAATGACACGCTGGATGGCGGTGAAGGAAACGACCGTCTTGAGGGTGAGGCGGGGAGTGACACGCTGAACGGTGGCGCGGGTGATGATGTTCTTATCGGCGGGGAAGACAATGACACGCTGAACGGCGGTGAAGGAA
>CAYLKN010000024.1:0-29020 GCA_964384335.1 uncultured Pseudobdellovibrionaceae bacterium | reverse complement strand
CCTAGGGATTTGCACAAGTGACCGGAGTTTTGGATCAGGGCCCGTTAATTTTTTAATTCTTTCCGCAAACTGCTAGAATTAAAGTTAAGTTGAAAATTGCACCCAATGCATAATTGGAAGATAGGAAATTCTGTAATGAAAATTTTTGTAACTCTCGCGGGTATTACGTTGTGTATGTTCTTTACAACTCAATCTTTTGCACAAAAGATTAACGAAAAGCGCATACAGGAATTCTGTGAAGCTAAAGAACGGGCCTATCCCGGGGAAGAGGGTGTTCAGTTTAATGGAGAAAAGGCCCATTCCTGGGTAATGGGTCTTGAAGAAGGTCAATACAATATCAATCAAAAAGCGCAGGTTATCCTGTTCAAAGATAATTATTACCTTGTTGTATTATCAAAAAGTATTGAAAACCGCCAGGGAAGCGACGGGGACGATCTTATATTCGGCTCCAATGTGCTGGCAGGATGCAGCCTTGAACAGCTTTCAGAAGTTTTAAAGAATAATTCCGTACTTGCGAGTGAAAACTGAGCCCTTCCTTAATGGCTGTGTATGGACTGATATCAAATAACCATCTATAACTCCTTATAGAAATTATTTAAAAAAGACGGACCGCAAAAAGGGTAGAGCACACAGGCATGTCCAGGAAATATTTTGGAACAGACGGAATACGCGGCAAGGCGAATGTCCATCCGATGACTGCCGAAATGGTGATGAAAATTGCCATGGCAACAGCCGCAACCATGCGCGATTCACGCAACGAAAATCACCAGAACAGAGTCATAATTGGAAAGGACACTCGGCTTTCGGGATACATGCTGGAACAGGCAATGGCCGCGGGATTTATAGCCATGGGCATGGAAGTTTTGATCGTTGGGCCAATACCAACCCCTGGTATCGCCATGCTGACCCGGTCTTTGCGCGCGGATATCGGCGTCATGATTTCAGCGTCGCATAACCATTACCAGGATAACGGAATTAAACTTTTCGGACATAACGGGTTCAAACTGGACGATGACGTTGAAGACAAAATTGAAACGGCGCTTGAAAATGGGCTTGAAAGTAAACTCTCTCCTCCGGACAAACTAGGTAAAGCAAGCCGTCTTGATGATGCGCTTGGCAGGTATGCGGAATTTTTAAAGGCCAGTCTGCCAAGATGGCAGGTTCTTGATGGTCTTAAGGTGGTTATAGATTGCGCGAACGGTGCGGGATATAAGATTGCGCCTCAACTGCTCTGGGAACTTGAGGCGGAGGTAATACCGATTGGAACGGCTCCGAACGGGAAAAACATCAACGACGGCTATGGCGCAACAAGCCCTGAAAACCTTAGAAAGGCAGTCATTGATAACAAGGCACATATCGGTCTTGCACTTGACGGAGATGCGGACAGGGTCATCATGGTTGATGAACAAGGGAACATAATCGACGGTGATCAGATCATGGCCGCCCTCGCCGATCACTGGTCTGAAACCGGCACACTGAGAAACAAAACCGTTGTGTCCACGGTGATGTCAAATCTCGGTTTGGAAAAATACCTTGAAAGCAAAGGTATCGAGCTTAAAAGAACAAAAGTCGGGGACAGATATGTGGTGGAACAAATGCAAAAAGAAGGCCACAATCTTGGCGGGGAACAATCCGGCCACATCATTATGACAGACTATGGAACGACCGGAGACGGACTGATGGCCGCTCTTCAGGCTATGTCCATTCTAAAAACTTCTGCCCAGCCCGCAAGCGTAGCGTTGAAACGATTTGATCCTTTTCCGCAATGCCTTGAAAATATTCAATTCAATCCTGGAAGCCCCAATCCACTTGAAAATGAACGAATTATGAATTGTATAGAAAAAATAAACGACACACTGGGCGAAAAAGGCCGCATAGTTGTGAGAGCATCAGGTACGGAACCTGTTATACGCGTCATGGGGGAAGCAGAGAACGAAACCTTGCTTAAAAATGCGGTAAACACCGTATCGGCTGAAATTCGAAATTTCAATTCACTTAAAGAGGCGTCCTGAAACACCTATGATTGATAATCCAGCACTCCTCCCTCCCGGATTTCAGGATATATTGCCAGAGGAATCGACCGAAGAAAGATTCATCCTGAATGCATTCAGCGAAACATTCTCATCTTTCGGTTATAAGTATGTCAAACCGCCTTTAATGGAATATGAACACGGGTTTCTTGACAATGCGATGGGGCGCAAACTTGGCCGGAAAATGTTCCGGCTTATGGATCCAGTTTCTAAAAACATGCTTGGTATAAGGGCGGATATCACATCGCAAATCGTGCGCATTGCAATGACGCGTCTTGTAAATATGCCAAGGCCGCTCAGAATATTTTATGCTGCAGATTCCTTTAATATTGAATCTCCTGAAATAAAGCCGCAAAGACAATTCACGCAAGTAGGGTGTGAATTGTTCGGAAGCGCGGATCTGAATGCCGATATTGAAATATGTACCGTCGCCGTTCTCGCACTTAAAAAAATTGGTATCGAAGATGTAACAATTGATTTCTGCTTTCCTTCTCTGCTGAAAAATTTGCTGCACAGGATTGAGGAAAAATTCGCTCCTAAAGAGTACGAAGTTATCAGAAAATGTATTGATCGCAGGGATAAAGCTGGAATTACTCAATTTAAGGATGCTGACATTGAAACGCTCAATGACCTGATAGAGTTAAGCGGTCCGATCGAAAATATTGAGAATAAATACGTCACAAATCTGGACGAGGATACAAAGGCCAGAATTAATACCCTCAGAGAAACAGCATGCAAGATAAAAAAAGAGATAGACGCGCTTGGAATTTCCGATGTTCAGCTCAAAGTTGATCTTCTGGAAATGAAGGATTTTGAATATCATTCAGGAATAGCTTTCGGGTTTTACACATCACAATCAGGAAGTATACTTGGACGCGGCGGAAGGTATGAGGGACAATTCAAGGATGCCCGAACACTTGAACCCATTCAGGAAAACGCAGTTGGGTTTACATTTTACACCCATGCTTTAAGAGATGCGGTTAAGGAAAAAGATGAAAGTAAACAAATCTATGTCCATTATGATACGGACTGGAAAACACTCCAAAAGCTCCACAATGACGGGTATCAAACCATTCGCGCATTATCAGACGAGGATTATAATGAAACAAATGCGGCATTGCATGGATGTGAATATATGTACATGAACAAAGATGTAATAAAGCTTGATGCAAAGGTAACAAACAGGGTGAATAAACATGGCTAACGTAGCGGTAATCGGTTCTCAATGGGGTGATGAAGGCAAAGGCAAAATTGTCGATTGGCTATCCAACAAGGCGGATGTCGTGGTCCGTTTTCAGGGCGGGCATAATGCGGGCCATACCCTTGTTATAAATGGAATAGAATACAAATTGAGGCTTTTGCCCTCCGGAATTCTGCGTCAGGGTAAACTTTCGATAATTGGAAACGGAGTTGTGATTGATCCCTGGGCCCTCAAAGAGGAGATAGAGGAGATGACAGGCAAAGGTGTACAAGTGACATCCGAGAACCTGCACATTGCCGAAAACGCAAATTTGATCCTTCCGGTTCACAGCGCCCTTGATAAGGCCCTGGAAAAAGCAAGGGGTAAAAATCCGATTGGAACCACCGGCCGCGGGATTGGGCCGGCTTATGAGGACAAGGTCGGAAGGCGCGGCATCCGCGTCTCTGATCTAAGCGATGAGTATTTGCTTCAGGAAAAGCTGGAAAATATGATGCTGCACCATAACGCTCTTATAAAGGGACTTGGAGAAGATCCTCTATCGGTTGAAACCTTGCTTGAAGATCTGAAACACATTGCACCTTTTCTCTTATCATTTGCGAAACCCGTCTGGAAAGATCTTGACAAGGCGCAGCATGACGGAAAAAAAGTTCTGTTTGAGGGCGCACAGGGAATAATGCTCGATGTCGATCACGGCACTTACCCGTATGTTACATCATCAAACACCGTCGCATCACAGGCTGCGACAGGCTCCGGAGTCGGCCCCCAGAGCATTCACTACGTGCTTGGTATTACCAAAGCCTATACTACAAGGGTTGGTGCCGGCCCCTTTCCGACAGAACTTGAAAACGAAACGGGCGATCTTATCGGCAAACGCGGGAAGGAGCACGGAACGAATACGGGGCGGAAAAGGCGCTGCGGATGGTTCGATGCGGTCCTTGTCAGGCAGGCTGTAAAAATTTCCGGCATTAAAGGTATTGCCCTTACAAAACTCGATGTCCTTGACGGTTTCGAAGAATTGAATATCTGTACCGGTTACGAACTGAATGGACAACAGATTGACTTTCTGCCTTCCGGGCAAACCGCGCAGGCAAACGTCAAACCTATATTTGAAACCTTGCCCGGATGGAAGGAAAGCACACGTGGTGCAAGGCGTTGGGCAGACATTCCGGCCCAGGCGGTTAAGTATATAAGAACGATTGAAGAATTGATCGGTGCTCCGGTCACACTTTTATCCACCAGCCCCGAGCGGGACGACACAATACTGATGCACGACCCTTTTGCCCTCTGATAAAGAGTCTCAGGTTTTCTATTCTTTTCTGTGCAAGCCCAGGCCCTGAGGCCCGGCAGTGTTATATCCCTTTTAACGATTTGATGCTAATATAATCTTAAAACAATACATTATGGTCCGGATTACAAATGGCTGAAGCAGAAGACATTGATGATGAAGAGGATCTTCGAGAAATCGGTATTGAGATAAGATCGGATTCCAGACCTGGAAAAAATAAACAGGGTAAATCTGCAAAAGATACGGACGGAATGTCGGCAATTAAAAATTCCGGACAATCCTCAGAAGATCAGCAGTATACGAAGCTTAAAGACAAGATCACGATTATGTGCCATGAACGTCTGCCGGAACTTGACGCAGGCCCTGTTGAAGCTTACGCGGCACATACGCCGGAAGTGCCAAATCTTTTTGCCTATGTCTGCAAAAATTATCTTGCTCCCCGTTTTCATGAAATGGAAACATACAGGATTATGAAATCAACCAGCCTGCTGCATTTGTTCAGTAATGGCGTTGTTTACTGGCCTCCTCTCAAAAAATATGTCTATGTGATTGTTTATGAAAACCATATGGGCCAGCCGCTAATCGAAAAAAGCCCTGAGCTTGCCTTCAATATGAAGGCGGAAGACGTTACGAACCTTGTGATAAAACCACTGGCAAACGGGCTTATGGAGCTGAAAAATGCAGACCTTACCCACGGGAATATTTCCGTTGAAAATATGTATTATATCGAAACAGGGGGGATTATTGAGCGCATCGTTCTGGGAGATTGCCTTGCAGTTCCGCCGTCCTATAACCAGCCCTCTCTTTATTCGCCGATAGAACGTGCAGTTGCCCAGCCAAGCGGACGCGGAATCGGAAACTTCCCAAATGACATGTACGCTTTTGGAATTTGCATTGCAATCTTTTTACGAAGCGCAGATCCAATGAAAGACATGACACAGGATGAGATCATAAAATCAAAGATGGAAATGGGCTCTTACATTGCAATGACGAATAAAGACAGGTTTTCAGGCGGCGTTCTTGAGTTGCTACGCGGACTTTTGCACGATGACCCGTCACAGCGCCTTAAAATCGAACAGATTTTCCAGTGGCTTGAAGGCACCCGCATCAGCCCCAAACAGGCAACCAAAAGACATAAAGCGGCGCGGCCCATTTTCCTTGACCACAAAAAATACTACAGGCCCGAAATTCTGGCTTTTGATTTTACAAAATATTCATCGCATGCGCTGGAAATTATTAATGACAACAGTCTTGTACAATGGATATCACGATCTGTTGAAGATAAAAAATGCGAGGCGCGTGTCGTAACCGCGATCAATTCCGCTGCGGAATTCGGCAAAAACACGTCCTACCAGGAAAGGCTTTTATGCCGTGTAAGCACTGCCATGGAACCACGTCTTCCGGTTCAGTACAAAGGAGCCAAAGTTCTTCCCTACGGCATAGGCAGTGCTCTGGCAGAAGCAATTGCAAAAAATGAAAATTTGAACGTCTATGCTGAAATATTGCTCTACAAGGAACTTCCGTTCTGGCTATCGATAAGGGAAGATCCTTATTTTGAAACCGCATCCCTTCACAGTAATTTTGAAAAATGCCGTAATTTTGTAAACAACCCAAATATTGGTTTTGGTATTGAACGTTGCCTTTACACGCTTAATAAAAATGTCCCGTGCCTGAGCGAAAAATTTTCAGATTATTACATTAAAAACTCGGAAGATCTTCTTTTTGCAATGGACCATATGATTGGAGCCGGCAAGGATCCCGGCGAAATTATGGACCGTCATGTTGTTGCTTTTCTGGCGGTGCGTGAAAACAGGTCGGTAAGCGATTATTTCCTTGAAATGAATACTGACTTATACCACAAGAAAGTCGTCGCAACACTGAATATTCTGGCGATTATCCAGCGAATTACAAAAACGGCGGGCGTTTATAATCTTTCTCAATGGATGGTAAATTATATCAAACCTTTTGTGGAAAGATATCATGACCGCGATCTGCGCAAAAAACAGATGGATAAACTTCAGGTTGCCGGAAAGAAAGGTGATCTTGTTAGACTAGCAACTATCGTCAACGACCGGGATGTCTTTAATAACGATTTCAAGGACTATAAAAAAGCCCTTAAAAAATATTACGAGCTTAAAAAGGAACACTACACGCTTAAAAACGACCTGCGTGATAAAGATACATACGGCAAGGGAACCGGGCGTGAAATTGCCTCCATGTGCTCGGGCATACTGGCGGCTCTGTTGATACTTGTGATAACTTTTATGTTTTTTTCAAACGGGTCGGCTATCAATTCGATTTTAAACTAGGGTGGAAATGCAGTTTTTAAAAAACAGGGAGCCACTTGGTATACGCGGCCAGATACTTCTTATCGGCGGAATTCTTTTAATTATCGCCTTCATACCGGTTGCAATACTTATGCTTGTGGGCATGGCACCGACGATTGTTGCGGGGCTTATCGACAACACAAAAGAAAAAGTCAAAAGCCTTACAGTCGGTTTTTTAAACTTCGCCGGATGTTATCCTTACATACTTTTAATTATCAACGCGGAAGAAAAGCTTGATAAATGCATGGAACTTATCACAGATCCGCAGACAATTGTGATTATATATGCCGCCGCTGTTCTTGGATATCTTGTTGAATGGGCAATTTCAGGAATTGTAGCTTCCATCATGGTGAAGGCCGGCGAAAGAAGACTGAAAGAAATTGAAATCGAACAAAAAGAACTGATCAGACGATGGGGAAAAGAGGTAACCGGCGATTATCCACTGGACCGTTTTGGCTACCCAATTAATGACAAAGTTGAAGAAAATCCCGAAGAAAATTAATCCCCTGTTTAACTTTTTAACCTAATCTTAAGACTTATAGGTTTGTCCCTAAACATTGCGCGGTAACAGTGCTGCAGAATTTCTGTAGTACATGTTGGCGCGCAAGGATTAAACGAACAGGGAATAAAACGGAAACAGGCATGAAATTTATTTTAGACGCATTAGCACGCTGGAAAAAGAAGGACGATGGCGTAACCGCCATTGAATTCTCTTTACTTGTCGGGCCCATGATCTGGATCATGCTTGGTACAATCGAAATAACACTGGCTTTTGCCGCCTCCTCAAACCTTGAGGGTGCTGTAATGTCGGCTTCCAGAAATATTCTGACAGGGCAGATTCAGAATGCAGCCACTCCCGAAGAGGCCGTGACAATGTTCGAGGATGTTCTATGCGAAGAAGTATCCGTTTTTGTGGATTGTGACAATATAATGTATCAGGTTACAAGCCTGGGCAGCGGCGGTTCCTTTAACGAGGCACAGATGCAGCCGGCCCCGGAATTTAATGATGACGGCGAATTGCTGAACCAGGATGGCGAGCCGGGGAACACATTTACACCCGGCGGCAACAGCGAGATTATTCTGATACGCGTCATTTATAATTACGACGTAAAAACACCGGTTATAGGAAATATTTTAGGCGGGGAAGACGGCGCGTTTCGTTTTACATCCTCCCTGATCATGCAAACTGAACCGTATGAATTTCCGTCAAATTAAAATGAGAAGATTTAGAGTTAAGAGAACTGGTTTGTGGATGATTACAAAAATTAAAAAGTTTTTTCAGGAAACATGTGGTGTTTCTTCAATTGAAGCCGCCATCGTCTTCCCGATCATGGTCACAATGATGATCGGAACATTTGATCTCGGCATGGCCCTTATGAGCAATCAGAAAGCCACTCGCGCCGCGCAGATGACAGCCGATCTTCTTACCAGAAAAGCCCAGATGCAGTCCGGGGACATAGACGAGTCAATCAAAGCGGCTGAACTGGCACTTGATCCACTGCCTGCGGATAAGCTGGGTGTTGATATTGTCAGTATATCTTTTGACGAACTTGATAAACCTTATGTTGTCTGGCGGGAAACCTATAACATGACGCCGGAAGACCCGGACGTCGTTGAAGATGCATTCGGGCTCGGCACCGAGGGCGAAGGTGTCCTTGCGGTGGTTGTCACATACGAACATACACCTATGTTTTCCGCATTCATTACAGGGACGATAACAATAAGGGAGGCATCCTATTTCAGGGGACGCAAAAACGCCGTGGTTGAAAACGAAAACTATTTATAGAACGCATTAAAATAAAAAAAGAGGACCGGAAAATGTTAAAAAAGAAAACCAATCAAAATGACAAGCGAAAGCTTTTTAATGTGTGCCTTCAGTACTGGCGTGAGACAAAAGCCGCCATACTGATAACTTTTGCCGTTTCATTGCCGATCGTTTTCGCAACCGGAGGACTTGGAATCGATATAACAAACGCCTATATGGCCAGAGAGAGGCTGGTAAGAGCCTGTGACGCCGCGGCACTCGCAACCGCAGCCTCCACAAGCCTTTACACAGAAGAAGCCGTCAGGGAGCGTTTCAGAAATTTTGTGCACGCCAACTTTCCGGAAGAACGTTTTGGGGAACTGAAAGTTATTGATATCTTTCCCGTTCCTTCGGATCAATCTCTTGTCGGCGCAGACAGCCTTAAAGGAAAGCTCAAACTGGCTTACAAAACACAGTTTGCAAGCGTTCTGGGAAAAGAGATTATATTTCTTCACGCGGAATGCAGCGTCAAGCGAGAAGTAAGAGGCATCGAAGTTGCACTGGCACTTGATGTGACAGGTTCCATGCAGTCAAATGATAATATCGGCGCCCTCAGGACCGCTACAGTAAACTTTATCAATATTTTATTTGACCGCGTTGAGGATCATGATGATCTCAGAATCGGTCTTGTCCCCTATTCTGCAACTGTGAATGTCGGCAGTATCGCGCCGAATATTGTTTCAACCATTGACCCGGTACCCGCACGTCCGAGTGTTATTTATGACCCGAACGATCCTCTGGAGTGGCAGGGATGTGTTATGGCGAGGGACTATCCACACGATTATCAGGACACCCACCCGAACATCGGCGGATATTGGGATGCATTCTGGTATGAAGATACACCTCTCGATAACGAGGACAATCATTGGGATGCGGCAACGGGCGGAAATCTTAATCTGCCTTATAACGAATGCAATGACAGGCGCACGCCAAATCTTGGATGCCCGAACCCAATAACTCCTTTGACAAGTGACAAGAATTTTCTTCTTGCCCAGGCCCATGATCTTAAGTACTGGTGCCGGGGCGGCACACTTGGCAATCTCGGGATGACGTGGGCCTGGCGGGTTCTTTCACCCGGATTTCCGTTCCAGCAGGGCGCAAACTATGAAGATCCGTTATGGACCAAAACAATTGTCATGATGACGGACGGTGAAAACCAGGTCTGGAAAAAGCCGGGAACGGACAGCAGCAAGCTTTCGGACTTCATGGCTTACAAAAGGCTGGAAGATGGCGTGCTTGGCACGACCAACAAAGGCAGCGCAAAGGATGAAGTGAATGACCGGATGAAGAAGACATGCAGTTTAATGAAAGACAAGGGCATTACGGTCTATACCGTGACCTTCTCAACCAAAATTTCAGAGTCTACGAAAGATATTTTCAAAAGATGTGCAACGGACAGTTCAAAATATTTTGATGCCCCGTCGCAGGATAAGCTGATTGAAGTCTTTGAGACGATTGGAAAGCAGATAAGCAATCTGCACATCAGCGGCTAAACAAGACAAGAAAAGAAGCGGCGTGTCACAGCGCCGTTTCTTTATATGTAAAAGTCATGCTGAATGCTTTAAGGTTCAAAGGTTCAGCCTGCAAGTGGCCGGCATAGTCTTTTCTTCATAATTTTTCAATTAAGTTTTAACTTCTTTTTCTTTTATTTTTTATATCAATTAAAGTATTTCCCAAGTAAATTAATTTGTAAAGTTTATGTAAATGATAAAAAAATAAGTTTAAAGATACAGTAACGACGAAGAAAAAAATGATTTTTATTACTCATATTAACTTTTTATTAAGATGATTACTGCTAATATGAAAATATGTTAGGGACAAATTCCATTAACACAAACAAACTTAAGGAGTAGGACCATGCTAAAACTAATAAGATCATTCTTTAAAAAAGAAGATGGAGCAACGGCACTTGAATACGGCCTTATCGCCGCTTTAATCGCAGTTGTTATTATCGGGGCCGTTACAACACTTGGCGGTAACCTCGGTGAAACTTTTGACAACGTGGCAACTGCAGTTGACGGTGCGAACAACCCTCCGCCTCAGGAATGATAATATAACTGAAACAATTCACGAGTTGTTTCTTATATCGAACTATTTACAAAGAGAAGCCCGTCATAGAAATCGGCGGGCTTACTTTTTGACAGGGACGACCGGACTGAAATTTAACTGTATAAATTGAGAAAAAGTTAAAATGGATATACTTATTATTTCATTCCTCCTGATAATCAGCCTTGGCTTCGGCATATACGGCGCATTCAATGATTTTCGTTTTCTGAAAATACCAAATTTCGTTCCGTTGACTGTCATGAGTTTATTTGGATTGGCAGTATTAGCTGATTTTGCATTTGGCGGTTTAGAGTATTTCACACCAATATTACATAATTTTATTGCAGGCGGAATTGTTCTGGTCATTACTTTTGTTCTTTTCTGGTTAAAAATTTTTGGGGCGGGCGATTCAAAACTGTTGGCTGTCTTTGCCTTATGGACCGGGTTGCCAGGCTTGCAGCCCCTGTTGTTCTGGATGGCTGTAAGTGGCGGCCTGCTGGGACTTTCAGCCCTCTACATAAAAAAAGCAAAACCCTTTCAGCATCCACCCGAAGACGGATGGATCTGCCGGCTCCAGCAGGGGGAAAGTAATCTGCCATATGGCATAGCGATAATGGGCGGAGCTGTTGTCGCAGCCTCTCAGTCGGATATATGGCATACGCTTATAAAGGCGCAGGCATTCTGATTATGGGAAAATACTAATTGTTAAGATTTTACATGATATTAATGTCACGGGTACAGGAGAAGTAAGATGAACAAAAAAACACTCATTATAATTCTGATCGGATTTGTATTCACCATGGGCGCCTCGGTGTTCATGATGCAGAGTTTTTCAAAAAAGCCGGAACCGGTTGAACAGCCTGAAGTTGTCACATCAGGAATTTTAATTGCAGCCTCTAATCTTTCCGCAGGAACCGAAATCACAGATGAAACGGCCTCATGGAAAGAAATACCGAAAGATGAAGTTGTGGAAGGTATGATTATCAGGAAAGGGAATCAAAGCCCCTCTCAGGCGCTTGACAAAGCGCGACTGGTCAGAAGAGTTCCGGCCGGGGAGGCTGTTTTTAACAACGCCATACTGCAGAACAAAGATATCATGTCGGCCCGCCTTGAAGCGGGTATGCGGGCAGTTGCCATCGAAGTATCGGCTTCCACGCTTGCAGGCGGATTTATTACACCGGGTGATTATGTCGATGTCATTGTCACATTTGCAGTCAGACCCCGCGCAGGAGATGACGCAACGATCCAGCATATGGTGAACCGCTTTGCCAGTCAGATAGTCATGCGTAATGTTAAGGTTCTTGCAATTGACCAAAACCCGGAGAGGCCTGAAAAAGGTGCACGTGTCGGCCGCACGGCGACTCTTGAAGTTGATGATGTAGGCGCGCGCAAATTAATGCTGGCAGGAAATATGGGAACCATGAGCCTGGCCTTGCGTCCCCTTGGCGAGGATGGAGAAAAACAAAGCAGCAACTGGATCTCCGATATTGCTGTGGGAGAAATATACAAGGAGATCGCAAAAACGCAAACCACAACTGGCAATCCCACCAATTTTGTGAGATCATTGTCTCGGGAAGGTGTTCAAAACATCCCCGTCCGCGGGGAAAGAAGAGTTGACCCTTCTTCATCAAGGTACAAAGCCTATCCGAACAACTGATTTAAAAGGCAATGAAATCTAAAGGGACCAGCACAAACTGTGGACACCCTTCAGGGCAGATGGAAATTATAAGAAAAGTATTCATGCTGCTTGTCATAATAGCACAGGTGGTCTATCCATCCGGCATTGCTTATGCCTCAAAGGCGCAAACATTAATTGACACGGAAAAAGAGCAGAAAAAGGATCCGACTTTAATTCTTACGCTTGGAAAAGGCGAAGTTATAAAAATCGACGGCCCGATGAGCGATGTCATGATCGCCGACCCCTCTATCATTGATGTTCAGGCCTTGCAGGCGAATCGTCTTTATATTGTCGGTACAAGTCTTGGTGATACAAATTTGATTGCTTTGGACAAGAACGGCAATGTTATGAAGCGTCTTAATGTTCATGTGCGTGTCGATGTTTCAACGATTGAAAATAATATTAAGGAATTTTTTCCGGAAGAAGACGTCAAAGTCAGAACCATTAACGACCAGATTATACTGGCCGGCTCTGTTTCCACACCTGAGGTTGCCAATAAAATCCAGAATTTTGCCGTGCGTTTTTCCGGTGCCTCCGGGGGCGATGAAGGGAGCAGCTCTTCTGCCGTCGTCAATATGATGGAGGTACAGGGCAAGCAACAGGTTATGTTACAGGTCAAGGTTCTGGAACTGGCCCGGAACGCGCTTAAAGAACTGGGTATCGAGACCCAGGCCAACAGACCTGCCGTAACCGATGCAAGTGGCGGAGGTTTTGATTCCAATGTGGTAGACAATGCGAATGACGTTGACCCGCCAGTCACGGATACGGGCAATAACCAGAGTTCTGTAATACTTGACGTTTTCACGCAAACAGGGCTGACGGCCCAGAACCCTTTTGCTATCAGCCGCTTTATAAGAGACACGGAAATAAGCGGTATCGGACTTGTTGAAGTTCTTATTAATGCGCTTGAAGACAGGGATCTTGTTAAAACGCTTGCGGAGCCGAATCTTACATCTATTTCCGGTGAAGAAGCCGGGTTTCTGGCAGGGGGAGAATTTCCTGTTCCTCAGGGGAGAAGTGAAAGCGGCGACATTGAAGTCGAGCTTCAGGAATTCGGTGTCTCAATCAATTTCAGACCTGTGGTTCTGTCTGAAGAGCGTATTTCAATGCAGCTTGCAACGGAAGTTTCCTCCATATCCTTTGCAAACGGTGTGGAAATCAGTAATCCCCCCATCACTGTACCAGGAAGAAGCATAAGACGCGCTAACACGACTGTTGAAATGGGATCCGGCTCCACGCTGATGATCGCGGGTCTTATCCAGTCCGAGACAGTAAAGAGCCTGGCCGGCATCCCGGGCCTGATTGACACACCCGTAATTGGAGAGCTTATGAAATCAAGAAGCTTTAATTCCGGTGAAACCGAACTCGTTATTATGGTGACACCCTATATTGTTGAGGCCTATAAAGACAAAGAAAGAGTGAAGCAGATCAGTAAACCTAAAAAGAAACCTTTATCAATTGCCTTTTTGGACAATCTCTACCGTGTTTATGGAGATCGGGTGCCCAAAACGACAAAGGTATATGATTTTGGTTATTTAATTGATTAGGAAAGCATAAAAAATGGATTTCGGAAAATATATAAAACCCAGTTTTGTCCCGGCATTATTAATTATGACTTTTTCACTCGGCGCCTGTGATCTTGACATAAAAAGCCGCCTTAACGAATCCCCGATGGAACTGCATGAAGACATGGCTCAAAAAGTTCTGCACACGCAGGAAGTTGATAATGCCACTCTGGAAAGCGAAGCTTACGCTCATCAAAGATACGGCAGCGACACCATGCGGGTCACCGTTACATATAACCCCTCATCAAAAACAGAGACCGCTTTGTGGGCGTCGCAGAAAGTTGGCGAATTTGCCGCCAAACTTCGACGTGAAGGCGTAAAAAATCTTCATACAGACATTATGCCGGTAAGTGATGCTTCCCCGTCCCGGACAATTTTATCCTACACCGCCGTTACGGCTCACCCCCCTTCAGATTGCGTCCCTCATGGTCCGGACGGAGAACCGCCGGAAGAAGATTACCTTTTCGGATGCACCATCAAAAGCAACTTTGCGCGCCAGATTTACAGACCTTCGGATTTTGTCAGGCCCGTATCAAGACAGGCGGGTGACGGCAGACGACAATCCGAAGTCGTTGAAGGATACCGTGCCGGCGAACCTCCGGAACCTCTTCAGGAAGAAAGTGCATCCGGGGAATAGTCATCGGGAATTAAAATGTTATAGTTGATTATTACTATTCATTCTTTTCTATAAATTAATATAATGCCTGCAGCCTCTAACACCCAGAGTAATTTTTCCGTGCTTTTACCCAAAGCCAAAGTCCTTGTCTTCGCAAAGGACAAAACTCTTATTGAATATTGTAATCATGTTACTCAGGATTGGCGCTTTGTCAGGGTTGTGATGGAAGGACTGGAAGGTGATATTGACAGTGCAATTGAGCATATATCAAACAAGCGTCCTCCTGCCCTTATAATAATCGAAGCTCAAAACGTTGATGACGCTTTTATTGAAAAACTTGATACACTGGCCGAAAACTGTGACGAGGACACTTCAGCGGCTATTATCGGCCCGACAAATGATATTGAACTTTATCGCCGCCTAATCGATCTGGGTGTCAGCGAATATCTGGTTCGTCCTGTTGAGGAAACGGTATTCCGCAACACGGTCGCAGGTATACTGATTGAACAGCTTGGTGTATCGGAAAGCCGTCTCGTCACATTTTTAAGCAGTAAGGGTGGCACGGGAAGCACCACAATTGCACAGAATATCGCACTGATGATTTCGGAACAGACCAGGCAAAAATCTATAATTGCCGATCTTTCAGGAGGGCGCTCCTACCTAAGCATTGCATTAACCGGGGACGAGCCCACCGGCAATCTTGAAGAAGCCGTGCAGGCCGCCTGTCACGATGATGAAGATGCTTTGAGCAGGATTATTACAGAAGTTTCAAAAAATCTGAGTATGCTGTCTATCGGAACGGAGGATATTCTTAAGCATGGCCCCGATATTGAAGAATTTGAAAGACTTATTGACGGTCTGATGACAAAATATCCGCTTGTTATAGTGGATGCGGGAACCGCAGACCCCGGAATTGCAAGAATGCTTGTTTCCAAATCCAAGCATGTTCTTATTGTGGCGTCACCGGAACTGCCGTCTATGCGTGCTGCCCGCTCACTTTTGCAGGAAGTTTCAGTCATTCGCGGAAATGAAGACAAAGGTGTGGAATACATCATCAACAAAAAAGGAAATCTTCCCGGTAAGGAAATTGGAGAGGCCGATATTGAGGCTTCCATGGAAAAGAAACCGTTAACCGTTATCCCGTATGATGCAAAATTGTTCCTGACACTCGAAAGTGAAAATAAAAAACTGGCAGAAGAAAAATCAGCAAAAAGAGTCATAAAATCCTTGGAACCCATTTTGCATAAACTTCAGAAAGAAAAACGCAAAAACACAGCAGATAATGATAAAATGAATAAGGATAAAAAATCAAAAGGCTTGTTCAGCTTTATGGGTAAATAATGTTTGGAAAAAAGAAACAAAGCAGAGGGGAAAAAAAACCGACTTCATCAGATAAGGAAGACCTGGCACTTGATGACAGAGCGCGGAAAGAGGTGCAAAAACATTCTCAAAAACCGCAAAAAAAAGATGCCCGCTCCGTACCTTCTGCCGAAGATTTTCCGGGCACTCTGGATATTAACGAATCTGAGAAAATGTCCTCAGATGATAACGCTCCAGAAAACGCAGCTCGCAGTCCATTAAAAGATAACGCCGATGCGGGTATCGATTCCGGTCACCGTGATGAGAACGGTGATGAAAAACAGGAAAAAAGCCCTAAGGCGTTTGACTCGGACAATTTGGCCGAAAGCGTCAATAATGCAGTATCTGGACAGGACAACGCGCACCCGGAGGAATCATTACGGATACAAAACGCCAGAAACAGAATATGGCTTGATCTTAAGGACGGTATAGACTTGAAAGCACTTGTTCGTATGGACAGCAAGCGCGCCAGGGAAGAAGTTTTAACAGCAGTGGAGGAAATTTCCAAATTCCGGGCACTTGATCTCACCTCAGGCGAGTTGTCGAAAATTGCGCGGGAATGCGCCGATGACATGCTTGGCTTTGGACCTCTCGAACCATTACTCGAACAGGATAACGTTAATGACATCATGATTAACGGGCCGGATGTTATTTATGTCGAGAGAAATGGAAAAATTGACAGGACCAATATTCGTTTCAGGGATAACCAGCACCTGACAACAATATGTCAGAGGATCGTCGGTGCCATCGGACGCCGTGTTGATGAATCGTCTCCAATCTGCGATGCGCGGCTTCCGGACGGCAGCCGTGTTAACGTCATCATACCGCCTCTCGCGGTTGACGGCTCCTGCATGACAATCCGGAAATTCACCAAAGAAAAACTGACACTCGAAAAACTGCTCGAATTCGGATCAATGACTCCCAGCTGCGCGAAACTGATCATGGCAATCGGCCGCAGCCGTGTAAATGTTCTTGTCTCAGGCGGAACAGGATCGGGGAAAACAACAATGCTGAACTGTCTGACCCGTTACATCGAAAGCGGAGAGCGTATCGTGACTTGCGAGGATGCCTGTGAACTGCAATTACAGCAGCCACATGTGGTCAGGCTTGAAACACGCCCGCCCAATCTGGAGGGTATGGGGGAAGTGACAATGCGCGATCTTGTCAAAAACTGCCTGAGGATGCGTCCGGACAGAATTATTGTCGGTGAGGTTCGCGGCCCCGAAGCTTTTGACCTGTTACAGGCAATGAATACCGGTCATGACGGATCCATGGGAACCGTTCACGCCAATAATCCCCGTGAGGGCATATCCCGTATGGAAAACATGATTGCCATGGGCGGCCTTAACCTTCCTACCGTTGCAGTAAGGGAACAGATTGCATCCGCCGTCCAGGTTATCATCCAGGTTCAGAGACTGCGTGACGGGTCCCGTAAAGTAACACATGTCACCGAATTAACCGGTATGGAGGGCGAGGTTGTTACAATGCAGGATTTATTCAAGCTTGAAATTCAAGGTGAAGATGACAGCGGCAAACTGCTAACGCACCTGAAATCTTCCGGACTGCGCCCGCGTTTCATTGACAAGGCCAGACAGTTTGGCGTGGATCATATTGTTAAGGATGCCATGGAGGAAGCCTACGGATGATCCCTGAAAACATACCTTTCGATAACCCGGTTTTTATCGGCGTAGCCGCCTTAGGCGTATTTGGCATTATAACCATCCTTATCCTGATTCTTTTATCCGGCGATGAAAAAAAAGAGCGAAAGATGGAAATTATCAAAGGATCTTCCCAGGGCACAAAAACAACCAAGGAAGACTTCAGCTCGATCACGCCGAAAAGTAAGGAAAACCTTACCCAAAAGCTGAAAGACAAAGAAAAGGAAGGACAGACAAACGCAAAGGACTCCTACAAAATACTTATACAGCAGGCGGGCTTGTCTATCTCCATGACCCAGTTTTTTATCTTTTCAGGTCTTCTTGGTCTTATGGTCGGTCTTACGGCTTATATCTTTATGGAAGTCTCTTTTTTACCTTTATTGGCCGGAATAATTGCGGGACTGGGTGTACCGCGCATCATATTGAAAATCATGGCCGGTATGCGCCAGAAAAAATTTCTGGATGACTTTGCCGATGTACTGGAATCAATGGTTCGTATGCTGAAAGCCGGGATGCCGGTCAGTGAATCCATTGCCATGGTCGCACGGGAATATAAAGGCCCGGTGGCAGAGGAAATGAGCATTATTTATGATGAACAAAGGGTTGGCACACCATTGCCGGAAGCTATAACCAAATCTGCCAGACGCATGCCGCTCACCGAGATGAAAATGTTTGCAACGGCGATTACGATCCAGCAGCAAACGGGAGCCTCTCTCTCCGAGGTTCTTTCCAACCTGGCCGCTCTTTTAAGGGCCCGGTACCAGCTTAAACGCAAGATTGTTGCACTGTCCGCAGAGGCAAAATATACATCCGTTATTATCGGCAGCTTACCTGTTTTTGTAAGTACCGCCCTGTATTTCATCAATCCGGAATATATTACACTTCTGTTTACGGACAGTTTCGGGCGAATGCTTTTAAGCGGTGCAATTATCTGGATGGGGATTGGCATTTTTATAATGAGAAAAATGATAAACTTTAAAGTTTAGGTATAAACATCAAGGGCATGAAAATTATAAACGCAAGCCCTGACAGCCGGGAGATTTCAAAATATGGATATCGATCAAAGTAAACTTATATTTGCAGGTGCAGTTCTTTTGGCGGTAGTATCAGTCGCCTTCTTTGTGATGCCTTTTCTGAAGGAACAGGAGAGAAAAAAACATTTCCGTGAAGTCATAGAAAAAAAACGCAGAACGATGCGTGAAAATATTGAAAAGGAACAAAACAAAAAAACCGGTAATATTCCAACTGCTACCCAGTCTTTGGCAACACTTTACTGGGTTGAGAAAGTCGGCGGTGCAATGGCATCGCAACATAAGGCGGTCCTTATGCAGGCGGGCATACGAAATCCCAAAGCTCCGGTTTATCTTTTGGTTGCCCAGATTATAGGACCTTTTGTGACGATGGGGATAGCTCTTTATCTGAATAAAGTGGCCGGAATTTCTATGGGAAGTTTCATGGATCTTGTCGGCCTGATCGTTGCTGTATTCCTTGGCTATAAACTGCCTGTCCTGATTATTGGAAGCCGCGCCAAGGAACGCCAGCAGGAAATTAGTATCGCATTTCCCGATGCTCTTGACCTTATGTTGATTTGTGTCCAGGGCGGAATAGGTCTTGAACAAACGGTTCAACGCGTATCTGAAGAAATGATGGAATACTCCGAAGTCGTTGCGGAGGAACTGGGTTTGCTTAGTGCGGAAATGGCCGTTTTAAACAACCGGAGAGATGCGCTCCAGTCCTTTGCCGACCGTGTCGGCACGGGCGCGGGACGGACTTTTGCAACAGCCCTGATCCAGGCGGAACAATACGGAACATCGGTTGGACAGGCGCTTCGTGTTCTTGCAAGCGAACTAAGAGACCAGCGGATGATGGAAGCCGAACGCAAAGCGGCTGCCCTGCCCCCAAAACTGACGGTACCGATGATTCTTTTCTTTTTGCCGGCTTTGTTTGTTGTAATTGCCGGTCCGGCTTCAATACAAGTCGGCGAGATGTAAGAAACTTGATGTTAGCGGGGCCTGACCCTAATTGGTAATGGGTTCCAGTTCTTCACCAGACCTTCCGTCCTGTATATTTTTCTGAAGAGCGCTTATGATGCGAAGATTACGCTCAATTTCCCTGCGCTGCGGCGCGGCCTCCGAAGCCCTGCGGAGAATATCCTGGGCATCTTCTATGTATCCCTGCGCCGAAAGGCTGAGTGCCAGGTTATTGAGAATAGGAACCGGATCTCCCTGCCAGATACTTAAACCATCACGAAATGCCGCCTCCGCACGATCGTGGTAGCCTTGCGCATCAAGCGCAATACCAAGCGTTTGATAAGCCATATGGTACCCGGGGTCCTTATCCATTGCCATATTGGCATATTGCTCAGCCCGCGCAAACCTTCCCTCCTCAAGCAGAATTGAGGAATACTCGCCAAGAAGGGCCGCATCGGGGTCATTTTTAAGGAACGGGGTCAGAATAATCTCTGCACGTTTTGTCAGCCCGTTCTGACGCAAGGCCTTCGCATACAATGTTGCATTCTGCGGATTTTGCGAATCCTGTTTATAAGCTCGCTCAGCCTGACGATAATCAACATCTGGAACGCCAGTTCTGTAATTCGCCCTCAGTTTATCGAGAAGGGAATCGACAGTCTCAGCCGAAGCAGGTGTAAGTGATGCACTCTGTGTATTTTGTGAGGTCGTCTGACAGCCGGTAACAAGAAAAACTGAAGCAAAAGCCAGTGCCATAGAAGAAGATATCGTTCTCGTGGTTTTTTTAAACATTCCTGTTTCCTTTATTATCCTGCATGCAAAAATTCAGACCTAGGGCAAGGGCACCTGCTCCTCAGACCCCTGTGATGATGTTGTAACACTTGTTGACTCAATGATTTCGTCTGTGCCTGAGGAGCCTCCGGCATCATCCTCCAGAGGAACAGAAACCCTGTGACACATACCCGGGCAAAAATAAACACTGGTCGTTTCACATCCTTCTCCGCCATTTGCGCAGGTTCTGCGTATTCTGACATAATCCCTCTCCGGGCTGGCCACAATGGCATGGCCCTGAACCATAATCCGCCCTTCACGATCATAAATCTGGAAAAAAGATGCACCAGGCTGACGCGGGACCAGAGCCGCACGTCTCTGCGTATCGAAAAAAACACTTAAATGATCTTGGTTACCGACAATAACGCTGTCAGGCTCCCGGGGCAGCTCAACAATCTTGATTTTATCAGGGGTTAATCTGTAAAGCGTGTAGTTTTTCTTAAGATCAAGATTTGGATTTGCCGCACGCATGTCGGCGGGATTATAAGGCCGTCCGGTACCCGCACTTTCATCAGGGGTCTCGGATCCTTCACCGGCGGCCGGCTCAATCTGCTCCGGATTAAGGTTTTTTTCTGCAAATTCGAGTATATTACCGTCGGCGGATACACTTACAACCATCGGAGCCTGCTTCCAGTCAAAATGGTCCTGATCGGAAAGGGTTTTGCGCTCCAGCTTACTGATTTCAACATCGACAGGTTTGACCTGGAGCGTGTTCAACTGCTCAGAAGCAAAGCAGGACAAAGGGGCAAGAGATCCCAGAAGCAGCGACCCGAAAACCAGCCTGAATTTCCCGGGCGGCATGAGACGAAAATCACACATGAACGTAGTAAGCGCAGAAAAAAACTTCATTGTAAAATCCGGTACCTTTTTCTTCATTATAATGCACGCGTAATGTATTGTCACAATAAAAAAGCCGGAATTTATCCGGCTTTTTAACAGTTATGTATACAGGTTAACCGATACCTGGCGGTGAATCCTTAAAGCTTTTCGGCAATATAGATTACGACACGGCGATTTCGTGCCTCCTTAACTCCATCGGATGTCGCACGGTAAAGATCGCTCTCGCCTTTGCCAAGAATGCGTATGCGGTCTTTATCAATACCGTGCTTTGCCAGAACGTCACGGACCGCGGACGCTCTCTTCAGAGACAGGGTTTCGTTATATTCTTCAGATCCGCTCGTATCTGTATGACCGGAAACAAGCACGGACAGGTTTTCATGCTTTTTAATGATCTCTGTTGCCTTATTAACGATTTTCATGGCCGAGTCTTTTACCTTTGCACTGTCGTGATCAAAGAAAATCATGTAAGTCTCTAGAACTTTATGATCTTTTTTCGCCATCTTTATTTTCTTGAGCGCCGCATAAAATTCTTTTCTGCAGGCCGCGATGTGATCAGGCTGTATATTTTCTTCAAGCTGCTCTATCCAGCATTCGTACTTCGCCTGGGCCTCCGCAAGGGCGGCGTAATTCTCCGGCGTACGATAGTTATCAAGGACGTAGAGCATTTTATTGTAAGCTTCCTTAATCGCCGCTTCCTTTTTCAAAGGATATTTGCGCGCATTCGGCAGGGTCGGCATAACGGTTTTGTCATCGGCCGCCATAAAGGCCTTTTCAGTGAAATAATCCGCATCTTTGTAATCATGCATTTCATAAGCTTCAAACATGGCCAGCTTTTTGTATTCATGGGCAAGGTGGTCATTGAAACTTTCTTTGTGAATCTCAAGCATTTTAAGCTCGTCGTATTTATACGCGCAGGCGGATACCAGTAAGACTGAGCAAAGCGCAGGCAGAAGCAAACGAAAAGACATAATATTTCTCCTATTATCAAATATTCAAAGATTTAACTTAAGTCGTATGAACTATAACAGAGATTGACTTAACATCAATCCCGGTTTTGGATACCTGGCTTGAAACACAGAGTGTACCATGAAAAATCTGATTATGCCGATTGGCACTGGCAGGCGCGGGATGCCATGCATGTAGTCATGTTTGATGGGATCCAAACCTGAAGAATGCATTTTTTTGTGCGGATAAGTCAGCAAAATTGCATTTGCTTTGCTGCGCACTTAATGCTTGACAATAAAGGTTTTTTGTGGTTTTTTTAGACATAATAATAAAAAAATACAGGAGGTTTCGCGAAGGATTCCAAAGGGAAATTTACCTACATTTTCTCCTTTGAGTAACCGGCGTGACATGACTGATATTTCTCTGTTTTCTATACACACATGTAAGATACTGAAGTTAACAGATGTGTGCTTAGATAATAAATTTCGGCAAGAAATATCATAAGATAACTGCAGGTTTTTTAATTCCTTGCGAAAATCAAAACCTCAAAACATGAAAACTTAGCGTTTTCATATCCAGACGGCCCGGTTTTAGGTGGTGTTAAACTTTTAACCAAAAAGGAAACACGCAATATAATAACTGGGCAATTTCATACTTCATATTATGCTACAAGGCAATACAAAATTACAATTTTGTAAGTTTTTAGCCCTTGTGCAGGTATAAAAAGCCTCTATTGCATCTGTTTCCTGAAATAAAAAAAGGCACGGCCCGCAAAACATAGTTTTTGCGCAGCATAGTTTGTGCCTGAAACCGGGCCTTTGGAAGGCATGACGTTGAAACAGTGGTTTCCGCGAACCCTCTCCTTTGCCCTGAAAAAGACGGATCGGGAGTGTGTGCTGAATACTCAGAAATAAACATAAACCAGAACATGGGGGCAAGAAATGAGTAATGAAGACACAGATCAAACTGTTTCAGATGCGCAACAAACTGGCAATTCAGATAAAAGTGAAATTGATAGAAAACTGGACGCTGTAATTGCCGAAATAAACGGTTTAGAGGAACGTTACAAAGAGATAGATACTACTGCAAGCGACAGTGTTTTTATCGTTCCCCCAGAAAAAAGGGCAAAAGGATTTTGGGGCGGCATTACAAATCTGTTTATGAGATTGGCGCATAAAGATCCTCAGTATTATCCTGCGGATGAAGCTTTCCATGAAAAACTGTTAGGACAATTAACATTTGTATCAATTTCCATCGCAACTTCTGCAGTTGCCTCACTCATAGGTATTAAAGCTTTTCTTGCCGGTTCAACCGTAATGGGTGTTGTAAGCTTTGCAGTCGCAGGCGCGGCAATCTTTTGGATTATTTCCAGAATGGATAAGGGCATTGTAAGCAACACGCGCCGCAAAATAACAAAATATTTTATGGAATTATCGAATGATACGAAAACTCTTGATCGCAATACCTGGATGTCCAAATACGGACATCTAATCCCCAGAACACTTGCAATAGGGGCAACTACTTTTGCAAGTGTCACCGGTATAATGACTTTTTCTTTATCAGAATCGATCGAAGAGGGCCTGAGAAGAGATTTCGCCGAAACTCAACAGGATCTAGACAGTCCGGGGAATGAAGGCCTTTCCAATGCTGAGCTGATTGAAGAATATAAGGCAGCATACGAAGCACTTTCTCAGGAAAGGGCCGACGCAGAGGCGGAGGTTAGAAAAATTGAGGCTCAGCTTGCGGGAGACGTCGGCGACGTTGAATTAACTGGAAACTTGTTAGATTTAAAAAAAGGTCTTGAGCAAGATATTGAAGACTTAAAAGCCCAATTGGAAAAGCAGTGGGAAATTGTTCAAGAGAAACAGGCCGAAATGATAAGACAAAAAACAGGCACCGATGGAGCCGATGCAGGATATGGACCCTTATATTATGCAGCAGAAGAAGCCCGTGATAAAGCTAAACTGGCAGCACAAGAAATACAGGAACAGATTCAAACGAAGAGAGAGCAAATATTGGCCTTATCCGATCAAGCGAGGGAGCAGCAACTCAGTATACTTGAAAAACAGGGAGAGGGACTGAATCAAGCCCTGGAAAGAGCGAAATCCAGACTGGATGCTGCGTTTGCTGCCGAACAGGAAGCAAGAAATTTTGAAGACCTTGCAAAGCAGGATCCCAGATATACGGAATTTGATCCGGGTATTAACGAGGAACTTGCAAAAATGGTTCAACTTGTATCAGAAGCACATCCAATTGTTCAGGTGGGATATGGATCCTTGGCTTTAATAATAGCCGTTGCGGAAGCAAATTTCTTAATCTATTCCCTGGAAAAAGATGTAAGCCCCGGCGAAAAAAGGGCGTTTTTACACGAAGTCGAAAAACAAGCCAGAATGGTCGCGGCGGAACAAATTCGTGCCAGAATTACTGATCTTAAGCTTGAGTTGGCAAGACTTGAGAATGAAAAAATAAATGCTGAAATTACAGCTTTAGAGGTGCAAATCCAGGAAGCCGAAATGCCGTATTTAACTTTGCAAAGGGAACTTGGAGAAAAAAGAATAGCTGAAAAGAGCCTTCTTATGCAGCAGGAGGAAATTATGCAACAACATGAAGCGTGGTTTTCGGAAATGAGAGCAACAAGAGAAGGCATGTTAAAAACAACTATTCAGCAACTTGAAAGTATCGACAGAAGTAAACTATCAGCCGAACACGCTCAAGCATTGGATCAACGTTTGCAGGAACTCATTCAATTCCAGATCGACATATCTGATAATCAGCAAAGACGATTTGCAGATGCAATAAGAGAGCAACAGACCGCCATTGAAGCTCCCAGAGTAGCCTAGAAAAAAGTAGCCTAGAAAAGAAGAAATAATGATTTTTAACGGGGATTGAATTCATGGAAGGAAACAGTAAAAACTTGACTGCCCAAGAACATGCAGCAAAATTAAAAAGTGATTTTAATAACTCACAAAGCACATCTTGTTTATTGGGGAACATTCTTTTAAAAACACTTAAAGAATTAGCCAAGATATCAGCATCTTTTTGTGTGTTTACAGCTTTTGCGTTTGGCGCTCCTCCGCTGTTAACCGGGATGGCAATAGCGCTTTATGCTGCATCGACGGGATATGTACTTCATAACCGTAATAATTTCAGATTGCATAAAGAATTTTTGTATCAGGCTGCACAAGGTGTTTTTCTGGTTGGAACCTTAAGCGTTTTTCTCGGCGCCCTAAATCTAGGTGTGGATTACGGTACGGATATTATTAGAGATCAGTTTTTACCTGAACCCGTGTAAAGCAATCAAATATCCCTTTGATTTTCCGATGCGGAGTGATAAAGGTAAAGTGTTATGGATACTCAGGTTCAAATACATAAATGGAAATCCCTGTCCAGATCCGAGAAACAAAAAATCCTCCGCCGGTCTGAGGCAAACGTTGACGCAGTGACGGAAACGGTCATGCCTATCATTGACGATGTCAGGAAAAGAGGCGACCATGCCCTTGTCCACTACGCACAGAAGCTGGATGGCGCGCATTTGGATTCTGACGCCATTAAGGTTAGTCATGAAGAATTTGATATTGCACGCGCCTCTCTGGACAACTCCATTAAAAACGCCCTGAAAGTATGTATAGAAAATGTAAGAAACCATCATGAATCTCAGAACAGAAGGGCAGAGAGATTCTGGCTTGAGGAAGTGGCGCCCGGCATCCTGGCAGGGGAGAAAATCACCCCTATTCCCTCGGTGGGTATATATGCGCCATGCGGCAGAAACCCTTACCCCTCCGCGCTTTACATGCTTGCAATTGCCGCAAAGGTTGCCGGTGTGCCGGAAATTCATATCGTCTCACCACCGGGTTCAGACGGAAAGATTGATGCCGCCGCACTTTATTCGGCAAAATTGGCAGGGGTTCATAATGTTTACAAGGCCGGGGGAGCGCAAGCCATCGCCGCCCTGGCGTTCGGTACGGAAACCATTCCGAAAGTGACAAAAGTCGTAGGCCCGGGAAACGCATATGTTGCAGCCGCAAAGCGCGTTCTTTCAAGTGTCATAGACCCCGGTATGCCGGCAGGTCCGACCGACGCCATTGTGGTTGCAGACGGAGAGGCCGACCCGGAGAATACCGCACTTGATATACTTAACGAGGCCGAGCACGGAAATGACTCCGCATCAATTCTCGTAACCTCAGATGAAGAGTTTGCCCAAAAGGTTGCAGAAAATATAAGGGTTTTTATTGAAGACCTTCCCCAACCCTCAAAGGAAACAGCGCAGCATGTTTTGCAGAATTATGGAGGAATTATTGTCACTGAAAATGATGATGAGGCCGTTGAATTCTGTAACGCATATGCGCCGGAACATTTGTATCTGAACGTCAGAAGGCCTGATGACTGGCTGCCCGGACTCCTTAACGCCGGCGAAATAATCATCGGTCCTGTTGCAACGCTATCCATGGCAAATTATGGTATAGGAGCCAATCACGTTTTACCCACCGGCGGGCATGCCAAGACATATAGCTGTACATCAATATGGGATTTTCTGAAGCGGACAAGCGTAGTCAAAATGGAAAGAAAAGGGTTTGATGCCTTAAAAAAACCAGTTTCTGATATCGCCATGTACGAAAGATTTCCGGCACACGCAAATTCAATTCTCAAGAGAAAACTTTAAAGCATGCCTTTGGTTGACGGAATTCTGTCACTTTCAACGGAAACTGCCTGCCTCATCGCCCGGGCGAAACCTTTGAAACAGGCCTCCACCATATGATGCGTATTCTCCCCTTTGACTTCAATGTGTAAAGTCGCATTCATTTGATCAACCAGGGAACGAAAAAAGTGTTCGACCATATCAGCTGGCATTTCCCCTGCGTACCTGTCCGGAAATTTTCCTGTAAAACTTAAAAATGGCCTGCCGCTCAGATCCAGGATAACTGATGCGAGTGCCTCATCCATTGGAACGTAAGCCCCATACCGGGCCACGCCCTTCCTGTCGCCCAGCGCTTTATCCAAAGCCATACCCAGGGCAATTGCACAGTCCTCAATACTATGATGGGTGTCGATATCAAGATCCCCCGCGCATTGAAGACTCAAAGAGAATCCTGCGTGTTTGGCAATCTGCTCAAGCATATGATCAAAAAATTTGATGCCCGTATCAATTGACACATGGCCGTCTTTATCAAGATTTACTTTGACGGTAATGTTTGTTTCTATTGTATTTCGAACAATTTCCGCTCGCCTTTGAACGGTTTTGTTATTGTCTGATAACACATTGCCTGACAGAACCTTTTGCAATGCGTCCATTTCCTCTGCGCTGCCAATTGCAATGCGATGACAGTTTTTGAGGCCCGGCTGGCCGGACATGTCCCTTGTAACGATTTTATGTTTCAAAAGCTTTTCTTTTACAGACTGGCCGTCTTTAAACCGGACAAGCAGAAAATTTGCATCACTGGGATAGATATGATCGGTGCAATCCAGCCCTTCAAGCGACGCCTCAAAACCATTCCGGCGTGCAACAATATCTTTCTGAAGTGATTGCAGTTTCCGGATGTTATCACGCTTCAGTATATTTTGCATGGCCTTAAGAACCGGCACAGGTATCGGGTAAACCTGCAGCACCTTGCGCATAAGCGCAATAATTTCCGAGTGCGCAATCACCGCTCCACACCGAACGCCTGCCGTGGCATAGGCTTTCGAAGTTGTTCTCAGAACAATGATGTTTGGATAGTTTTCAATGCGGCTGACAAGACTTTCCCGATCCGCAAATTCGATGTAAGTCTCGTCAACAGCCACCACCACTTCATTCGAAAATGCCGTCACAATCTCCATAATATCGTCATAACGCATTAAATTGCCTGTCGGATTATTGGGGGAACAGACAAAGATTATTTTTGTGCGCTCGTCCGCCGCGTTTTTAATTGCCTGTACATCAAGCTGGAATGTTTTTGTAAGCGGCACTTCCTTACAGTCCGTTTTGTTAATTCTTGCGGTTATGGCGTAAACCGCAAATGTGGGAGGACATGTTATGATGTTTTCTTTTCCGGGGTCACAGAATGTGCGAATTAAAATATCAATGCCCTCATCCGCCCCGCGGCATACCAAGACATTTTTTTGCGCAACGCCGTAGAGATCGGCCAAAGGCCGAAGCAATCCCTCAGGCTGTTGTGATGGATAACGGGAATACCCAAGAACGCCGGGCACGGGTTCATAAGGGCTTTCATTCGCATCCAGGAAAATCATCCCCTCATCGGCCCCCATAATGGATCTGGCCGAACTGTATGCGGTCATTGCGCGGATATCCGCACGCACTTTTTTCAGAATTGGGGGAGAAGAAATATTGGATTCCGACATAAGTGAACCGTGTCATAAATTATGGTGGGTGGTACTGGGATCGAACCAGTGACCTCTACGATGTCAACGTAGCGCTCTCCCCCTGAGCTAACCACCCTGAAAAACTATTCAAAGAAGAATTTATTAACGGGAAAGTGTTGTAAATGCAAGGCCAAATATCCGGGCCAAATATCCGGGCCAAATATCCGGGCCAAATATCCGGGCCAAATATCCGGGCCAAATATCCGGAACGTAAAACTACATGATTTCCCGGGTTCAAGCCTGAAAAAAAAGAACCGCCGTAAAGGTTTTGGAGCACGATAAATCAATATTTATATTTATTTTCGCCAAGGTGATTGATTAAGGCACCTTCAGGCGTTTAATTCCTGTTCAACTCACTTTTTTATATAATGAATTTATCATATATACATCCGTCAAATTGGTCAATACAAAAAGCAAAAGCTGTCACTAACACGTGATATGTCCGATTAGTTACCACGTTAAATGTCCGGTATGTGATTGTCCGATATCGCCCATGAGCAAGGAGGTATCG
>CAYLKN010000023.1:0-29975 GCA_964384335.1 uncultured Pseudobdellovibrionaceae bacterium | reverse complement strand
TGAATAATGGTTTTAATAATAACCATTAGTGTTATTGAAAAAGAAATATAATTTTAATATTTAATCACAGAATTTCTGTTTTGTAATATAATTTCTTTAGAATTTAAAATTATCGGGTTGAGAGCATGAGATAAAGTGAATTGGGCCGCAACCTGCTAACCCATCTTGTTTTTTGCGGGTAATTTTCTAAGAAGGGGATAAACAACACAACCGGGAAGAATACCAATAAATTTTGCAAAGAGAGCGGTGGGCCATGGAAAGGCGATTGTGTCCTTCCTGCCTCGCAGGCCTTTTTGAATAATGGCGGCAGCTTTATGCGTGTCCATTAAAAAGGGCATA
Source organism: uncultured Pseudobdellovibrionaceae bacterium (assembly GCA_964384335.1). Classification (GTDB taxonomy): domain Bacteria; phylum Pseudomonadota; class Alphaproteobacteria; order Micavibrionales; family Micavibrionaceae; genus JAUICS01. The sequence continues at coordinate 29,636 of CAYLKN010000023.1, read as the reverse complement.
GTGTAAGTGTTCGAATCCGTCATCGGCGACTTTACAAATCCCGGGCATATAACGCTAACGTTTATGCCATGTTTTTCAAGTCCCGACCTGATGCCGTCCCCGTAAATTCTGACTGCGGCTTTTGATGCGCTGTAAGATGGAGCGCCCGGCCATCCTCTGTAACCGGCGAGCGAAGACATGAGTGCAATATGGCCGCGCCCCCTTTCCTTCATTTTCGGGATAAGTGGATTTACAGTATTCAAAACGCCCATCATATTGACTTCGAAAATTCTGCGGCTTTGCCATTCGGGCTCTGTACTCCCGCTTTCACCCGGTTCGCCTCCCGTGCCGCCTGAAATACCCGCATTGGCAATAACAAGATCGACAGGCATCTGGCGGTCAACATTTTTAAGCCAGCCAAGCATTTTTTCCCTGTCCGTCACATCCATCACGGCATCTATAACCACGGCTCCCTTTTCCCGGCATAACTGGGCGGTTTTCTCAAGCCTCACCTTATCACGCCCTGAAAGGGCCAGGTTAACAGACGGTCCGGCATACAGGAATGCGATGGCCGCGCCTATCCCGCTGGATGCGCCTGTAATCACAATATTCCGGGTCTGATCCTGGAAACGGTCATTCTTTGCAAAACTGTCTTTATTCATGCATTTCAGCCAGCTGAATATATGTTTGAACAGGTATATCTTCCGCTCTTTCATTTCCGGACAATCCAAGCGGCTCAAAATAAGCAGCATAATCTTCCAGACTTGATCGTATCATTTTCCGGCGTTTTCCAAAGGCCTTTGAGGTGACTTTTTCAATTGCGCTTACCGGAACTGTATTGTGATTAATTTTCGCCGGTTTGAAAAAAACCACGGAAGAAGTGACTTTGGGTTGCGGCACAAACGCGTTGGGCGGAATATCAAAAAGAATACGCGTTTCACAAAGCCACTGGGCAAGAACACTCAGTCTTCCGTAATCCTTTGATCCTGGTTTTGCGGTCAGGCGGCGCGCGACTTCCTTTTGAAACATAAGTGTCATGAACGCAATCCGTTCAGGATGTTCCGATAGTGCCTTTAGAAAAGATACCGTCAATGGCGTTGCAATACTATAGGGCAGATTTGCAATAAATGCATAGCTCTGCCCTTCCTTCATCACATCCGGCCAGTTTACCGAAAGCGCATCCGCATATACTATTTCCAGACGATCAGAATATCGGGACTTTATGCCCTGCAGTGCGTTTACTGCTCTTTGGTCGATTTCATAAACGGTAAGAAATCCGGGTTCGCCTTCCAGAATGCTTCGTGTCAGTCCGCCGGGGCCGGGACCGATTTCAATAACATGCAGGTTTGTGAGAGCGGGGGAAAGTTTAATAATTTTCCGGGTTAAATTCAGATCCAGAAGAAAGTTCTGACCGAGGGATTTTTCGGCATAAAGTCCGTATTCCTCAATTACCTGCCGCAATGGCGGGAGATCACCGGACACGTACTTCTCAGACACGCAGTTCAATAAACGCCGAGGATTTCAAGTCGAGCATATACTTATCCTGCAGTTTTTGCAGACGCTCATTCGCGATACTGTTTTGTATCATCCTTTGAGGCGGCAGGTTCTCTTCCTTGATTTCTCGCACGTCCCGCAGATAGAAAATATAATATCCGTCATCGTCCCTCACAGGCGGACTGATTTGCCCGGGTTCCATTTTCTGAAGCACATTATCAAGTTTGGCATTCAGCTGACCCTGTCTTATCCAGCCGAGATCTCCGCCACGGGCGGCAGTCGCCGACTGTGAAAACCGTGTGGCAAGCATCGGAAAAGATTCACCTTTATCAACCATTTGCGCAAGCAGTTGTCTTGCCAGTTTTTCCGTTTCATCCTCTTCTTCCGGCGACTGAACGGGCAGAAAAATTTCAGCCACAAGAAACTGTGATCTGCCGATATTCTCCCTTAAGGCTTGCATTTCGTTTTCAACATCAGCCTGACTTACGCGCACCTGCGGCCCCAGTTTTTCCTGCACAAATCTGGCCCAGCCGATTTCGGTTCTGATTTTCCGGAGTAAAGTATTGGGGTTTATACCCTGCATCTCCAGGATGGAAAGAAATCCTTCATACGATGTTTTATTCCGTTTTGCGATATCCATGACTTCGGCCCGGACTTCATTTTCCGGAACCTCGATATTTTCTTCCTCCATTATCTGAAGGCGCAATGTTTCCTCAACAAGCTGTGAAAGAACCTGTCTTTTGATCCTGTCCCTCACCTCCACCTGGCCTTGTATATTTGCACTCGATAATACAAGCTCCATGCGGTTTTCGACATCGGACCGCGTGATGACATCTTCATTTACGACAGCTGCAATTTTCTCCAGCATTTCGGCTTCTGCCGTTTCAGGTGAAACCGCAAAACTTATGGTCAACATTAAAACCCAAAACAAATACCGATACTTCCAAAACTGCTTCATGCGGCTTTCTCTCCCTGTGCGAATTTTCCTCCCCTTCGATATTTAACAAGATAGGAAGGCAAAACAAGCTCCATGCCGGTCGGGTTTATGCCAAGATCCTCAAACGTTCTTGCGTTCTCGGATACCACATTATCTGTCTTGAGCAGTTCCACCTGATCCCTGGTAAGCAGGGGAGAGGGAAGCAAACCCAAAATACTGCCCTGAAGCTTTGCAATATTCCAGGGCACAGGGATCAATGCCCTTTTGCGTCCGGTATTGTTAAAAAGACGTTCATAAATTTCTTTGAACGTCAGTGTTTCAGGACCGCCAAGTTCATAAATAGCACCTGCAGGATCCATTTCCGCCAATCCGGTATAAACAATACATTTTCGAACTGCCTGTGCAACATCACAGACATAAACAGGCTGAAATTTCGTTTTTCCGCCCCCGATCAGAGGAAAGGCCGGAACAAAATATGACAGCTTTGCAAACATGTTAAAGAAATTGTCTTCAGGTCCGAAAACGATGCTGGGACGCAAAATCGTGGCCCTAGGGAAACTTGATAAAACACGCTGCTCCCCCTGGAATTTTGTTCGTGCATAATCTGCGGTGCTTTCCTCTATTCCCAAAGCTGAAATATGTACAAAACGGCTTACTCCCTCTTCTCTGCATATTTTTGCAAGCGTAGACGGGAATTCGGTATGGACTGCATTGAATTTCGATTTTCCCTTTTCATAGAGTATTCCGATACAGTTTACAACGTAATCCGATCCCTTTACGGCCTGGTGCACGGAGGCTTCATCATAGATATTGCAGGCCAGCGGCGCAATCTGCCCGACGGTGCCGGCCGTTCTGAGATGATATGCTTTTTCCGGAGCGCGGGTCGGCACTTTTATAACCATACCTTCCGCCGCCAGTTCCCCGATGACATAGCGACCCAGAAACCCGGTGCCACCGAAAACTGTCACTATTTTATTGCTAAACGTCATACCTGAACTTTTAAAGGGTTTATCGTGATTTTCAATACTATATAGGCTTGATAGCCATTTATGCAATGCTGACGGTCATGCTTCCCCGACAAACTTTCCCCCGGACTTGCGGTGCAGGCTCATTGTCTTGGATACCGTTAATGACAATGGACAACAGTCTGAACTTAACATGATTTATTCATTTAGTGCATATCAGATATGCAAAAAAAGATGTAGCCAAAAGATACAAATCATTATAAACAGGGTTTGCAGTTTTTACTGCTGGATATTCGTATCCAACGTCTCCCAGACGTGAAACCTCCCTGTTCAACTCGCCGGGTCAGATTTAGCTGTCCCGGTTTTTTTTGATTTTTTTGCAGTGCTGCACATATTTCTTCAGAATTAACACGCGCTATATATCTGAAAATAAAGAATTTTGATATAATAAAACTATGAGTGACCGTAAATTATTTGTGCTGTTTACCTATGGTGGAGGAATACGGGGTCTTGTGGCGGCAAGGCTGATGCAGGAAATCGAGGAAAAGACAGGCCTTGCCATGACAGACATGTTCGATGTTTTCATGGGTCCCTCCACGGGCGCTATTCTCAATGCTGCGCTAAATGTTCCTCACCCGCATAATCCGGGCCGGCCGAAATTCAGGGCCAGACATATGGTCAGATTTTATGAGCGCCAGGGGATAAAAATATTTACAAGCGACAAGTTCCGGACATTCCGCTCTTTTATTCATGACTTCAACAACCGCACGATGAAAATCAGCCAGCTTAACTGGCTTTTGAAACACGGGCACTACGATCCCTCAAACCTTAACCGCGCCCTGCGCAATCTTTACGGGAAAACAAGGCTGGGAGAAACGCTTAAAAGCCTTATCGTTCCCACTTATAATATCGACGGAGGCCAGATTGCACTGGCCGAGGAAAGAGATGAAACAGGTGATACACCGGTCCGGACGAAAAACAATTTTGTCGATGGGGGCGGGCATGCCGTATGGCTTAAAAATCTTCATTTTGATGGTATCCAGAGATCTCCCGTTTTATGGGATGTGCCCCTGATAGACGCAGTCAGGGCCAGTACCGCGGCGCCGACCTATTTTCCCAGTCATTACTTTAGCCTGCTTCACGAAGACGGACAAACAACCCGAACATGCACCGGGATAGACGGCTCGATTTTTGACAACCCCTGCATTAGTTATCTCGGGGCATTGGGCCCTTACGTGCCCAAAGACACGGAGGTGGTCATGGTTATACTCGGAACCGGATACACCCACCGGTCCTTCAAACATGAGGACTGGAACCGGTATGGGGGACTGGGTGTTGTTGATCCGGTTAATGATCTGCCGCTTATCAATATATTTTTTCATGCGTCCGAATCGGCCTTGTTCGAAGCCTTTGATGCGGAAGTTGGCAATAATGTCTATCCTTTCAACCGGTCAATGTTCAGCAATATCAGTCCCAAAGACGCACCAAGCGAACAGATTGACGACGCCAGTGCGGAAAATATTACCAGGCTTCATAAATTTGCAGAGCTGATTATGGAGGAAAACGGCGGAAAACTCGAAAATGTCTGCAACATGGCGGTTAAACACTATGAAAGCCAGTTTACAAGCCGGATGATTAAAAAAAGCAAAAGACTGTTTTCGTTCTTTGGAAACGGGAAGAGAAAAAAGGATCCGCTCTGACCTTCCTATTTTTCAAGTATCGTAAAAACTTGTTTTTTATATCCCTCAACAAGCGGCGCATTAAAGCACAGAAAATCATCTTTATGCCGCAGTAAAGTTTTGTAAGGCTCGGAATTCTTATGGCTTTTTGTTGCGGAAATTTTTTCAGCCTTATGCACCATCCACGTGCATAGAATATAGCCAAGATAAGTCAAAAGCGGACCGGCGGCATAGCCGAGTTTTGAAATTTCACTTTTATCAGCACATTCAAGAATAACATTTTTCAACGCCTCAAGATCTTTTGCATGGTTTTGCATATCTTCCGGCATAACGGATTCTATCTCCTCGCACATAACCTGAAGTGTTTTGCCCCTGTCTTTAACAATTTTGCGGAACATAAGGTCATTACCCTGTATCCCGTTTGTCCCTTCATAAATTGGAAGTATCCTGGCGTCTCTGAAATATTGTGCGGCTCCGGTTTCTTCGATAAAACCCATGCCGCCGAATATCTGTATGGCTTCGGAGGTTATGTCTACCGCCCTGTCTGTACAAAATGCCTTGACAACAGGAGTCAGGAAATCAACACGGGCTTTTGCCTTTTCATCTCCTTTTTTTGCTATGTCTATACTGGCGGCGGCTTCAAGTGCAAGAAGACGCATGGCGTAAATTAGCGAGCCGCTGGTTCTGAACATACGCTGTACGTCCTCATGGTTTATGATGGGAACCTGGTCTTCACCACCGGATAACGGTTTTCCCTGAACGCGCTCCGCAGCATAGGCATTTGCGGCCTGGATCGCCCTGTCTGCTATTGCAATACCCTGCAGCCCGACGGAAAGCCGGGCGTTATTCATCATCGTGAACATCGCTTTAAGGCCTTCGTTTTCCCCGCCAACGAGTTCTGCATACGCCCCATGTCCTTCGTTTCCGAATTGCATTGTACATGTCGGGGAAGCATGTATGCCCAGCTTGTGCTCAATTCCGGAGCAGTACAGATCGTTCCTCTGAGACGGATTGCCATCTTCCCCGGGAATAAATTTAGGGGCCAGAAAAAGTGATATGCCCTTTGTACCCTCTGGCGCGTCCTCGCATCTGGCAAGTACGAGATGCATGATATTCTCCGTAAAGTCGTGCTCACCGTATGTGATATATATTTTCTGACCGAAAAGCCTGAATGTTCCGTCATCCTGCCTCACCGCCGTTGTTCTCAGGTCGGATAGATCGGACCCCGCCTGCGGTTCCGTCAAATTCATGGTGCCCGTCCACTCGCCACTGACAAGCTTTCTCAGATAGGTATCTTTCTGGCTATCAGTTCCGTACGCGTGAAGCGTTTCGATTGCACCCTGCGCAAGGAGAGGACAAAGACCAAAGGCCATATTTGCGGCCTGCCACATTTCCTGTACGCAAAACGCCAGAAGCCATGGAAGATCCTGCCCCCCGTACTTGCTGTCGAACGGCAGACCGTTCCATCCCGAGTCTTTGAATTCTGTATAGGCTTCTCTGAAGCCCGCCGCTGTCGTTACATTTCCGTCTTTCAGGGAACATCCCGTTTTATCGCCGGTTGCATTTAAGGGAGAAAGTGTGAATTTTGCAAGTTTTCCGGCCTCATTCAGAATTGCTTGTATGGTTTGCCGGTCGCACTCGGGATTAATATCCCCGATACGGTAAACCGTATCGAGAATAAAAACCATGTCATCAACTGGCGCTGTGTACTCTGTCATAATGGATAAGCATCCCGGTTATGCAGGGGCGGTATTGTCTTGCGTTTTCTCCGCACCGCCGAGGCCAAAGCTGTTTGCTATCTGCTCGGCTCGGTTCAGGGCGCGGTCAAGACACGCCATTGTTGCGGAAAGATCCGGCGATTCATCATCCATCCATTTCCTTAATACAAAAAGATGAATGGCATAAAGTCCCTTGATCTTTATGCGTCCGCGAATACCCTGCGTACAAATTCCTGCGGCCTCCAGAATCCATCCCATGGATTGTTTTCCGTGCAGCATCAAACAGAATGTAAGACATGGGTCAAGCGGCAGTTCCTTGATTAGTGTAACAAGGGCGTCCCTGTCTTCATTCATTATTTCATATCGTTCTATCATAAGATCAAACAGGGCTTCTCTCGGGCTTGCGTGTTGTTCGGGGCTTTCCGCCACACTTAAAACCCGTTTGTCGAGACGATCACCATAACTCCTGAGGATGGCGGATTTACACTTAAATTCATCGTGTATTTCCGCAAGGTCCAGTCCCGCTTCCTTTGAAATATCTTGCATGGAAAGCGAAGACCATCCATGTCCGGGTATAAGCCGCAAGGCAGCATCGATAATCTTGTCCCTGTTTGATTGTTTTGTTTTTGTTGCCATGGTCTGTTAATCTTCATATTTATAAATATGTTCTTATTACAGGGTAGTTTGGATTACAGGTTTTTTCAAACGCCATTTTCGCAAACATGACTCAAGAGGTTTTTTTATGACAGAAACACGTTTTCAGCTGACCGCCATTGGCAATGCCATTGTAGATGTTCTTGCCCATACAAGTGAGGAGTTTGTCAGGTCCCAGGAACCCCACGGCATGCACAAAGGGCACATGATGCTTATCGATGAAAACCGGGCAAAAGACCTTTACAGCCAGATGGGACAGGCTGTTGAAGTTTCCGGCGGATCGGCTGCAAATACACTTGCCGGATTTGCTTCTTTTGGCGGAAAGGCCGCCTTTATCGGAAAAGTGGCTGATGACCAACTGGGTGAAGTGTTTACCCACGATATGCGGGCACAGGGCGTAACCTTTGACACGCCGCCCCTGACAAAAGGGCCCGAAACTGCGCGCTGTCTTATTCTTGTGACACCCGATGCAAACAGAACAATGAATACATATCTGGGCGCGTGTACGGAACTTACTCCCGAAGACGTTGACGAATTCACGATTTCAGTGTCTGAAATCCTTTATCTTGAAGGTTATTTATTCGATAAGGAAAAAGCGAAGGCATCTTTTCGGAAGGCCTGCGACATTGCCCATGCCTCCGGGCGTAAGGTTGCTCTGAGCCTTTCCGATGGCTTCTGTGTGGATCGCCACAGGCAGGATTTTAAGGATCTTATTCAAAGCCATGTCGATATTCTTTTCGCTAACGAGGATGAAATCAAAAGTCTTTATGAAGTTGATACTTTTGAAGAGGCAATTGATGCCGTCATTGACAATTGCGGGTTGACAGTACTTACACGAAGTGAAAAGGGATCTCTTATCCTGAATGGAAACGAACGCCATGAAATCCAGGCAATACCGCCAAAGGAGCTTGTCGATTCAACAGGGGCCGGTGATATGTATGCCGCCGGTTTTCTATACGGCTATGTTAACGGAAAAACGTTGCCGGAATGCGGCCATCTGGGCAGTCTTGCTGCGGCAGAGGTTATAAGCCATATGGGCCCCCGTCCGGAAACACCTTTGTCAGATCTGATAAAAAATGCGGCTTAGGTACACTCCCGTTTCTAAAAACTGTTTACCGGTCAAAAGCGTGCAATTTGCTTTTTTTTGTTTCTTAACTGCAGTTGTTTGTATTGTGAGTCTTTCGGCCACACATGCGCATGCGGCAGAAATCAAAACGGACGGACTTGCCATGCACGGCCAGCCAAAATACGGAGAAAACAATACGCATCTGGATTACGCGAATCCTGCCGCACCGCATGGCGGCGATTACAAGGCCGCGATAATCGGTACATTCGACAGCCTTAACCCCTATGCCATCAGAGGAACGGCATCATCCGGACTTCATTTGTTTTATGACCGCCTTATGGCAAGGGTCTGGGACGAACCGTTTACGATGTATCCTCTTATTGCGAAGGAGGCCATTGTTGCTCATGACCGTTCGGCAGTTACATTTGTAATTGACGGAAATGCGCGTTTTCATGACGGTACGCCGATAACCGCCATGGATGTCCGCTTTTCCTTTGAAACACTGCGCGAACATGGCCGCCCGAATATGCGTCAGGTCTATGATCTTGTCGAAACCGTCGCCGTTGAAAATGACAGAAGGATCCACTTCGATCTGAAGGACGGGTACGACCGGGAAACAGTTATGATCCTTGCCATGATGCCCGTCCTGTCGAAAAACTGGTGGGAAGGGCGGAAATTTGATTCTTCGGTTCTGGATATTCCCAACGGGAACGGACCTTATTTTATAAAATCCGTCGATCCCGGTCGGGAAATTGTTTTCGAACAAAACCCCGGATACTGGGCCCGTGATCACCTGGCCAATGCGGGTCATAACAATTTTGATACCGTAACTTTTGAATATTACAAGGACGAGACAGCTGCCTATGAGGCGTTCAGGGCCGGTCAACTTTCCATCTGGCGGGAAAATGACGCCTCACGCTGGGCTGATTTACTTAAGGAAACAAAAGCGGGAGCCGGTATAAAGGTCAGATCTGTGCCGCATCAAAGGCCGGAAAAGGTAAAGTCCATAATCTTTAATATGCGCAGGTCGCCTTTTGACGATATCCGCGTACGCAAAGCCTTTAACTTGGCTTTTGACGCCAAATGGGTCAATGAAAACCTTTTTCACGGTCTTTATAAAAGAATTGACAGTTTCTTTCCGAACAGCGAGCTTGCCGCCTCCGCCTATTCCGAAGGGAAGCCTGAAGGGCGTGAACTGGACATTTTGAATAAACACAAAAAAAATCTTCCCGGTGTGGTATTTGAAAAACTTTACCGTCCGCCAATGCCGCAAAACCGAAGTGAATACCGTCAGAACCTGCGTGAAGCATCCCGTCTTCTTCAGGATGCAGGATGGATCGTGAATAATGGCAGGCGCGTCCACAGGGAATCAGGAAAACCCCTCAATTTTGAAATTCTTGTAAACAATCCGGACGATGAGAAAATCATACTCGCCTTTGCCCGCAATCTTGAAAGTCTCGGGATCAAACCGCAAATCCGGATGGCCGATACGGCAACATTCAGAGGGCGTTTGAATGATTATGATTTTGATATGGTTCTCTATCACTGGCTTTCAAGCCTGTCTCCCGGCACAGAGCAAATACTGTACTGGGGATGTGAATCCGCCGGACAAAAGGCAAGGTGGAACTTTTCCGGTATATGCAACCCTGCCGTCGATGCATTGGCCAGAGACATTGCCTTTACCGAAACACGGGAAGATCTTGTCACCAGTGTTCGTGCCCTCGACCGCATATTAATGAGCCAGGTTATGATGATTCCACTGTTCTACCAGGGATCCGATTGGATCGCATATCATAATCATCTTAAAGGCCCGGAACAAACACCGCTTTACGGCCATGTATGGGAAACGTGGTGGGTTGAAAAAAATTAACGGGGACCGGAGACTTTCTCCGTATTGTGAATCTTTCCCTTCCCCAGCACTGAAATGGCTGCATTCCGGCAAAATTTAAGGAAAGGGTATGACAGGGCGCATATTGTCCTGTTTCTGAACAATCCCGATGTTGCACCGTTCCAAATACCCTTGCCCGTCGATAAGTGGGAAAGTTTATGAAGGGCTTCATCCCCATAAAAATAATCTCCCTGAAATTTGAGAACCATACCTTTATCAAGATTATAACCGTTTTGAAGCGCAATCGACTTTTCCGGGCCGTCCACTCGCGCATCGACCAGACGAATAGGCCCGGCCTTTTCCTGAATATCCATCCATTGTACATAGCGAGTGCAAAATGGGCACTCGCCATCATATAAAAGCCAGTTGTCCGTATCTGTTTTCATACCAATTAACCTATAGTTATTTATCTGAAGTTAAAGAGCTTTGTTTCAGGTTAAGGATACGATTGAGGGGGCAACTCTGTTGACCCTTTTTAATCTGTTCCGTATTGTCATGAAAATTATTAAAACCGGATTGGAAAAATGCTTGGAATAATCGGCGGAAGTGGACTATATGCCCTGGAAAATCTTGAGAATGTAAAGCAGCACGATGTTAAGACACCCTTCGGAACGCCCAGTGCCCCTGTCATCGAAGGAAAGCTGAATTCTCAAAATCTGTTTTTTATTGCCCGTCATGGTCAGTCACACCAGTTCCTGCCGTCTGAGGTCAATTACAGGGCCAATATATACGCACTTAAATCCCTTGGGGTCACAACGGTTTTAAGTGTATCCGCAACCGGTTCCTTGAGGGAAGATTACAGGCCGGGTGACATGTGCCTGGTTGCACAATATTTCGATCATACACGCGGAAAAAGAGAGCCGAGTTTTTTTGGGAGTGGTGTTTCCGCTCACGTCTCCATGGCGCGTGCCGCTTGCCCTGTCTTGACATCGGATGTTGAGAAAGCGGCAAAAAATCTGGGTCTTGTTCTGCATGTCGGTGCAACTTATGCCTGTGTTGAGGGTCCGCGTCTTGGGACACGTGCCGAAAGTTTTTTCCTGCGCGATGCGAAATGTGATCTGGTCGGTATGACAAATGTTCCGGAAGCGTTTCTGGCCAGGGAGGCGCAAATGGGTTACCTCACTCTGGCGATTGTGACGGATTACGATTGCTGGAAAGATGATCCGGATGAGCACGCCAGTGTGGAAGAGGTCTTTGCAACTTACAAGGCCAATATAGAAAAGGTGAAAAACATCCTTAATGAGTTGTGTCAATCCGAAATTTCGGAGACGCCTGACTGGATTCGCAATGCTTTAAAAGGTTCCGTCCTTACACCTGATTCGGCATTATCGAATGATCAGAAAGCCTGGCTGAATGTCCTCCGGTCCTGACCTCTCCGTTATTATTCCTTACAGAAACGGGGAAGAGGGGCATAAAAAACTTGGAACGTTTTTTAAAAATCTGGGTGATACGGGTATCGAAGTTCTGACGGTTAATGCAGGTTCAAGGGCAAAATCCCTGAATGAGGGTGCAAAAAAAGCAAAAAATACATATCTCTGGTTTGTTCATGCCGATACCGTGCTTGATACAACGCATATCCATGCCTTACGCAGTTCAATACGGTCAAGTTCGAAAAGCCTCCATTTCTTTGATCTGGAATTCGATACTGACGGTCCGGCTCTTATAAAAATAAATGCTTTTATGGCGAATATCAGAGCGCGTTTTTTGGGTATTCCCTGGGGTGATCAGGCCTTTTGTATTCATCGGGACGTGTTTTTTGATGCAAAGGGGTTTCCCGAAGACAGAGCATATGGTGAAGATCATGTTTTTGTGTGGCGTCTGTATCAAAAAGGATACGGAATAAAGCCTGTCGGAATAAAAATTGTAACAAGTGCCCGCGCATACCGAAATAAAGGATGGTTACGCCTGACTCTTTTGCGTCAGGTTTTGTGGATCAAACAGGCATTGCCGGAACTGGCGAGGCTTTGGATAATAAGGATCAGGAAATTTTTATAAATAAAGCAATTGCGGTATTCGCCAAAACACCGGGTATTTCAAAAGTAAAAACCCGCCTTGCGGCAGATATCGGTGAAGATCTGGCCGAAGATATTTACAGACAGAGCGTCCAGGCAACAGCCACTGTCCTGAAAGCGATGAACGACACCCATGTCATCTGGGCCCTGGCAGAGGCAGAAAGTGAAACGCAAAAATCTTTCTGGTCACGCTACCCGTTTCCGGCATTCTGGACCGGGCCGGGGAATCTGGGACATAGACTCCATGCAGTTTACAGCAGCTTAATACCGTCCAATGAGAAAGTTTTGCTTATCGGTACGGACAGTCCCCAGATAGCATCCGGGATACTTGACGACGCTTTTAATGCACTGGAAGAGGCGGATTTCGTTATAGGACCGGCAAAAGACGGGGGATTTTATCTGTTCGGCGGACGCCGGACACTGGACCCGCAAATATGGACGTCGGTGGAATACAGCCGGAACGATACACGCGAAATGTTAATCCGGAGACTTCCGTCCAGGCCGAAAACCCTGCACACCCTATGCGATCTCGATGTAATAACTGACATACCTCATGTGATACAAGAATTTCCGGATGATCTTACCGAGGATCAGGCAGTTTTAAAAAAGTACCTGGGGCGTGTTATTGCCGCCTGATCATATATCAAGATTACTTACTTTAAGGGCATTGTCCTGAATAAATTCCCGGCGCGGGGCAACAATATCGCCCATCAGTGTAGAAAAGACCTGATCCGCATCTGCGGCGTCTTCAATCCGGACCTGTATAAGGGTTCTTGAATACGGATCAAGCGTTGTTTCCCAGAGTTGATCCGGGTTCATTTCACCAAGACCTTTATATCGCTGAATCTGCATACCCCGGCGTCCGATTTCCAAAATCTTTTCAAGAAGTTCCGTCGGGCCGTAAATCCTGGCAAGTGTTTTGTTATCTGTTTTCAGTACGCCGCCGCCTTTGAAATTTTCCATGAGCCAGTCATGATGCGAGACAAGCCTGACCGCATCCGCGTGTTTCAGCATGTCAACCGAAATACGGATGGTTTCCGTGACACCGCGCAAGGTCCGTTTGAGGACAAAACCGCCAACGGGCGTAAATTCCCCGCGCCATCCTTTTTCCAGATCGGGAAACAGACTGTCCAGACGCTTTGCAAATCTTTCAACCGCCTCCTCGGCCAGTTGTGTCTCATATTCATATCTTTCATCAAAAAGACCGGAAATCGCCGCCTGCTCAGCAATGAACCGGTTGCCTATACGGTCGCCAATATTCATAATATGCTGGCGCAGGGTGCGGCATCGACCGAGGATGTCACGCAAATCGTTACCCGCACGTGCCGAGCCGTTATAATCCTCAAAAACGATGTCGGCCAGTGCTGTGTCAAAAAGATAATTTTCAAGCATGGCTTCGTTTTTCAGGTAGACTTCGCTTGCCTTGCCACGCTTGACCTTGAACAACGGAGGCTGGGCAATGTAGAGGTAGCCGCGGCGGATCAGTTCAGGCATGCTGCGGTAAAAGAAAGTCAGCAACAGGGTACGGATGTGAGATCCGTCAACATCCGCGTCCGTCATAATGATGATTTTGTGATATCTGGCTTTGTCCGGGTTGAATTCATCATGAACGCCTGTACCCAGTGCGGTTATGAGAGTCCCCAGTTCCTGACTGGCCAGTATTTTATCAAGCCGGGCGCGTTCAACATTCAGGATTTTTCCGCGCAGGGGCAAAATGGCCTGATTTTTTCTGTCGCGCGCCTGTTTTGCAGACCCTCCAGCCGAGTCCCCCTCAACAATGAAGAGCTCTGACAGGGCCGGATCCTTTTCCTGGCAATCGGCCAGTTTTCCGGGAAGATTGGAAATATCCATAACCCCTTTGCGCCGCGATAGTTCTCTTGCCTTGCGGGCCGCCTCCCTTGCTATTGAAGCCTCAACAATCTTTCCAACTACTTTTTTGGCTTCCTGGGGATGTTCTTCAAACCACGTTCCAAGACCTTCTGTAATTGCGGAATCCACGATCGGTCGCACTTCAGATGAAACGAGTTTGTCCTTGGTCTGGGATGAAAATTTTGGATCCGGCACTTTCACAGATAACACGCATGTCAGACCTTCCCGCATATCATCCCCGCTCAGCATCACTTTTTCGCGTTTCAACAGACCTGTCTCCTCAGCGTACTTATTAATCGTACGCGTGAGTGCAGCGCGGAATCCTGCGAGATGCGTCCCTCCATCCCGCTGCGGAATATTGTTGGTAAAACACAACATCGTTTCATGATAGGACTCTGTCCATTCCATAGACGCCTCCACAACGACGCCTGATTTATCTTCCTTTTTTACAAAGACAGGAGGGTTAAACAGAGCACTTCTGGATCTGTCAAGCCACTGCACAAAGCTTATAATACCGCCTTCATAGTGCAGTTCCTCTGTTTTGGCCTCTTCACCGCGTCTGTCGCTAAGCTGTATATGTACGCCTGAGTTCAGAAAGGCCAGTTCACGGAGCCTGTTCTCGAGTATCTTGAAATCAAATACTGTCATGGTGAATGTTTCGGTCGATGGCATGAACGTTATTTCCGTGCCCTTTTTACCGTTCGAAGGTCCTGTGTCCGTGAGGGATTCGACAACATCTCCATGCGCGAATTTCATTTCCCACTGCCTGCCGTCCCGCCATATACGCATTTTAAGCCAGGAAGAAAGCGCATTGACAACAGATACGCCGACGCCGTGAAGTCCGCCGGAAACTTTATAGGAATTCTGGTCAAATTTGCCGCCGGCGTGCAGGCGGGTCATAATTACCTCGGCGGCGGAAACGCCTTCTTCCTCATGCATGTCAACCGGAATACCCCGGCCGTTGTCACAGACCGTGACCGAGCCGTCCGCGTTCAGAATGATCTCAACCAGATCGCAGTGACCGGCCAGAGACTCGTCAATTGCGTTATCGACAACTTCATACACCATATGGTGCAAGCCTGTTCCATCGTCCGTATCGCCAATATACATACCGGGACGCTTGCGCACGGCTTCAAGTCCCTTAAGGACTTTTATCTGTTCCGCGCCATAGGAAGACTTGTTTTCTGTATTGTTATCCAAATTGATATCTTCGGATGAATCTGACTCCGCCATGAATACTCACTGCCTGTTAAAATAAAGAAAGTTTATTTATATTAGATATACACTGTATAGCACATGAAATGCCTGCGAACACCTAAAAACTCTCCAGAATTCCGTTTTTTAAGTTATAAAAACGTCCTTCAGAAACCTGAAAAGTCGTATGATCCGTTCCTGTCACCCAGACCTGCGCACCCATATCGGCCAGAATTTCGAAAAGAGTCTTTCGGCTGTTTGAATCAAGGTGAGCCGCAACCTCGTCAAGGAGCAGTACAGGCGGCAGACCCCGTTCTTCGGAAAGCAGCCGGCAATGCCCCAGAACAAGATTAATAAGCAATGATTTCTGCTCCCCCGTAGAACATGAAGCGGCGGGCATATTCTTTGCCTTATAAACGATTTCCAGATCGGTCTTATGCGGTCCGAAAGCCGCACCACCCGTTAAGGCGTCTGTTTTGCGTGATTTGTGAAAACATGATTTCAGCTGTTCCTCAACTTCCAGGGCCGGCAATCCGGCGAGGGCCTGTTCCGCCATTCCATTCAGACAGACCAAAGCTTCGGGGAAAGAGAGGGATATGGTATCGGCGATTTTGATCTGCCAGCGGGAAAGAAAGTCATTACGGCTGGCCGCAATTGCCACACCGGTTTCCGCCATCTGTGCTTCCAGACTGTCAAGCCAGGCCGTTTCGGATCTGTCCTCCCTTAAAAATTTTGAACGCTGGGCCATGGCATTTTCATATCTTGTAACCCTGCCCATATGGGAGGGATCATAGGCAACAATCATTCTGTCGAGAAAGCGGCGGCGTTCGGAAGATGCGTCAAGAAAAAGACTGTCCATGAACGGTGTCAGCCAGAGAATATTCAGATAATCGAGGACTTCAGCCTGACTGGAGGCAGTTCCGTCAATACGTACAATCCTTTTTTCCGTTACCGGATCATAGCCGGTGCCGACAACAGCTTTATCATGCCCTGCCTTCACATCTGCGGTTACTGTCCAGCTTCCGTAAGGATCGGATTCAGTGCCCTGTTTCTGTATATCTTTGATCCTTGCCCTGCGGAAACCCCGGCCCGGTATCAGAAGGGACAGGGATTCAAGAATGTTTGTTTTCCCCGCGCCGTTCGGTCCTGTTAAAAATATAAAACTGCTCTCAATGTCTTTGAGGTAAAGCTCCGAATGATTGCGAAAATTACGCAGGTAGAGAGAATTTATGGTACCCATGTTGTCTTTACAGGAAATGCGACCATCCGTGTGTCTCAAAAAGCAAGGGCCGGCCGTCATCATCCGTGATGCTTACATTTGGCATGTCCGGAGAACTGTTCTCAAAATACCCAATTGCGGTGAGGGGTAATTTCTGATTATCAGCCTTTTTCTTAAGAGAGGTCCAGTTCTTCTCCTCAACTGCAATGATCAGTTCGTAATCGTCGCCCGCGCACAGAAGATTATTGACCGGGATTCCGGTTTGTGCGCACAGGTTTCTGGCATCTTTTGAAATGGGTACAGTATTGATAGAGGTTTTGATTGCCACCTCAGAATTGGCACATACATGTTCGAGATCGGCCAGAAACCCATCGGAAATATCGATACAGGCTTTTGAATACTGTTCAAGGGCCTGCACAAAAGTTATGCGCGGTTCAGGCAACAGAAAGCGGTGTAGAAAATATTTGGCGGTGTCATCATCCGCACCGCTCAGTTTTTGCCTGTTAAACATAAGCCCCAGATAAGAATCGCCAATCGTCCCCGTGACCGCACATATGTGACCCGGCCTTGCATTGCGGCGGGTCAGGCGTAAGCCACTGGGTATAACCCCGTACGCAGTTACGGAAATTGTCAGGGGGCCGTCTGTACGCGTCGTATCTCCTCCCGCAAGAAAGAGATTGAATTTGTTCTGATCCTCTGCAAGGCCGCGGGTGAATTGCTTCAAAAACGTGTCATTATAAAATTTTTCCGGTATGGTCAGATTCATTGTATAGGCATGGGGCAGGGCACCCATTGCCGCCAGGTCGGATAAATTTACACGCAAAGCTTTTTTACCAAGCGTCTCAACCGGGTCAGTACTTAAAAAGTGAACATTTTCGACAATAGTATCCGTAGTAACCACCAGTTCATGATTGGTGGGCAGGTTGAATATTGCCGCGTCGTCCTTTAGGTCACCGGCCTCAAGCCGTGCACTTGTCAGCGGCTCGAAATATTTTGCGATCATCTGAAATTCTTTCATCAAACAACACTAACAACGCGGCTGCGAATCACAACCGCTTTTATGCGTTTATAAAGATAAGTTGACGGTTAATTCTCAGTCTTCAAGCATCAGGCTTTTTCGTATCAGCGCATTTTGCTCGGACTGATGACGGCCAACCATACCTGTTGCGGTTGCAGCGGCCATCTTTCGGCCAATATATTTTGGTCGTGTTTCTTTAAGCCCAAGCCTGGTCAGAACATCTTCAATGTAAGGATTAACAAAGCTCCATGCACCCTGGTTCTTGGGCTCTTCCTGGGTCCAGACTATTTCAGCGTTCTTGTATGGTTTAAGTTCAGATTCAAGAGGTTTGTCCGGAAACGGATAAAGCTGCTCAAGACGGAGAATCACAATATCGTCAATTTCCTGTTTTCGCCTTTCTTCAAGAAGGTCGTAATAAACCTTGCCGGAGCACAAAATAACGCGTCTGATTTTGTTAGCCGGTTTAAGCGCATCCCTGTCATTATCCCACAAAACTCTGTGAAAAGTTGTCTTACCGAGCATGGACACAGCGTCTGATACAGCGAGCTTGTGCCGGAGAAGTGACTTTGGCGTCATCAACACAAGAGGTTTGCGGAAATCACGGCACATCTGACGCCTTAAGACGTGAAAGTAATTTGCCGGTGTTGTGCAGTTACAAATCTGCCAGTTATCCTCTGCAGAGTTTTGCAGAAAACGTTCAAGCCTGGCGGAGGAATGTTCCGGTCCCTGACCTTCGTATCCGTGAGGCAGAAGCATTACCAGCCCGGACATCCGCAGCCATTTGGCTTCCGCACTGCTTATAAACTGGTCAATAAGCACCTGGCCGCCGTTCACGAAATCACCAAACTGTGCTTCCCACAGGACCAAAGTCATGGGATCTGCGGAAGAATAGCCGTATTCAAAGCCGAGAACGGCAGCTTCGGATAAAGGACTGTCATGTACTTCGAACCGGGCCTGGTCCTTATCGATATTTTTGAGGGGGATGAATTTTTCTCCATTCTCCTGATCATAGAGAATTGCATGTCTTTGTGAGAAAGTGCCCCGCCCGGAATCCTGTCCGGACAGTCTTACAGAGTATCCGTCAAGTGCAAGGCTTCCGAAGGCCAGTGCCTCGGCCGTTGCCCAGTCAAAAGGCTGCTCCTTCGCGAACATCTTCTTCTTGGCCTCCATCTGTTTCACCAGCTTTTTATGCAAGGTGAAGTTTTCAGGAACTGTGGTTATTTTTTCGCCGATTAATTTGAACATATATTCGGTAATGGCCGTTTCCCCTCGCCTGTCTTCGCCATGTGCAACCTTAAGACCGGTCCAGGCTCCGCCAAGAAAATCCAGGGTGTTGGGTTTATAGCTTTTTGTCGCTTCAAACGCCTGTTTGAGGAAGTCATAGAATTCATCATACATCTCCTGAGCTTCTTCCTGACTAATGATCCCTTCTTTCACAAGCTGCATGGCGTATTTTTCGCGCGTTGTCTTTTGCTGGCTGATACGTTTATACATGAGAGGCTGCGTAAAGGACGGTTCATCACCTTCATTATGGCCATGCCGTCTGTAACAGAACATATCAATAACAACGTCCTTTTTAAATTTCTGCCTGAATTCCGTTGCAATCCGTGTGACGTGTACAACCGCTTCCGGATCATCACCGTTTACATGGAAGATGGGGGCTGAAAGCATCTTTGCCACATCCGTGCAATAAGGCCCGGAGCGACCATATTTTGGTGTTGTCGTAAATCCGATCTGATTATTGATTACAATATGCAGAGTTCCGCCAACCCGGTACCCCTCAAGCTCCGAAATCATAAGCGTTTCCGCAACAAGACCCTGTCCGGCGAATGCCGCATCACCATGAAGAAGAATCGGCATCACCTGCTCGGCTTCCTTGTCATTTTTCTGTATCTGTTTTGCTCTCACCTTTCCTATAACGACCGGGTTTACTGCTTCCAGGTGAGATGGATTTGATGTAAGGGAAAGGTGAACGATGTTCCCGTCGAAATCCCTGTCACTTGAGGTGCCAAGGTGATATTTGACATCCCCGGATCCCAGAACATCGTCAGGCATGGAGCTTTGTCCCTGAAATTCAGAGAACACTGCAGTAAACGGTTTACCCATAACATTTGTAAGGATGTTAAGCCGGCCCCGGTGAGCCATACCCAGAACGATTTCTTTCAATCCAAGCTGGCCGCCGCGCTTCATAATCTGTTCCATGGCCGGGATCATTGCCTCTCCGCCGTCAAGGCCAAAACGCTTGGTACCCGTATATTTTACATGCAAAAATTTCTCAAAAACCTCAGCCGCGGTGATTCTCTGCAAAATGGCACGTTTTCCATTAACTGTGAAATCCGTACGGTTATGCGGCTCTTCAATTCTTTTCTGTATCCATGCTTTTTCCTCAGGGTCGGCCAGGTGCAGAAACTCAACACCAATCGTGCCGCAATATGTTTCACGCAGGGCCTTTATAATTTCCCGCAAAGTAGAGTATTCCATACCCAGAACTCCGCCGATAAAAATTTCCCGGTCATAATCGGTTTCAACGAAGCCGTAATGCGAAGGATCCAGTTCGGGATGGTAATCTTTTTCCTTAAGATTCAGGGGATCAAGATCTGCAATCAAATGGCCTCTCGCCCGGTAAGCTCTGATAAGCATCAAGGTTCTTACTGAATCATGTGCGGCTTGACGAAGCCTCTCCTTTTCCGTTTCGGCAATATTCACGGGCGGGACATAATCTGTTTCCGTCTTTGCTATGCCTCCGTTAGTTAGCGGGACGTGCGTTGCCTTTGCAAAATCTGAAAACCCATTTGTTTTTCTGTATTCCGGAGGTGTCCAGCTGGCGCCGGACAGCTCCTCCATCAATGACGTTTCGTCGTCATTAAGATCGTTGAAAAATGACCGCCAGCTCGGATCAATCTTGGCTGGATTTGTAAGATACAGCGAATAAAGGTGAATTATGTAGTCCGCATCCGTGGTTGCCAGAAAACCCAGTCGATTATTATCCTCCATTATATTCTCCGCTTATATTTCAGTTTAATAATTTTTGTTTTTTTGTATGAACCAGTTTTTAATATAACGTCTGAGCACGAATTTATATTTCCTTAACAGAGTCAACACCCAAAAACTTAAAAAATCTATAAGATTTAAAAAGGTGCGCGTTTTTGTATCAAAAATTGTTTCAGGTGCGGGAGGTTAACTCTGTGATTGAATATCTTTAAGAAAGCTTTGCAGTTCTTCTTTGAGTTCCGTTGTTTTAAGGAGCATATCCTCAGATGCAGTATTTATTTTTTTGGATGCTTCGTGCGTGCCATTGGAACTTTTTGAAACGTCGGTTGCCGTATTTGAAACCTGATTAGTGCCAGAGGCTGCATTCTGCGCACTTCTTACAATTTCCTGAGTAGTAGAAGATTGTTCCTCAATAGCGGAGGATATTGTCCCTGATATCTGTTCAATCTGGGAAACACTGTCGGCAACGTCCTTTATCGTTTGCGCGGTTGTTTCAACGGAAGTTTTGACAGTCGTAATCTGGTCAGTGATATTTGCGGTTGCCTGGGATGTCTGGGAAGCAAGCGATTTTACCTCGTTTGCAACGACTGCAAATCCTTTTCCTGCATCTCCTGCTCTCGCCGCTTCAATCGTGGCATTCAGCGCAAGCAGATTTGTTTGTTCTGCAATATCGTTGATGAGCGCGACAATACTGTCAATCTCGTCTGCCGCCCCTTGAAGTTCTCTGATAGAGGCTGTTGCTTTTGACGATTTTTCGCTTGCTGCTTTTGTAATTTCAGAAGATTTTGTAACCTGTCTGTTAATTTCTGAAATTGACGCGGCCAGCTCTTCAGCGGCAGTTGCAACCGTATTAACATCATCTGAAGATTGCCCGGAAGCGCGTGTAAGCTCTTCTGACTGGTTCGCCCCGGTTTCTGCAAGGATAGAAAGGGAATTGGCCGTCTCAAGCAGTGTATTCGAAGAATTCTTGAGATCTTCGAGAAAGCCACGCATTTTCTCATCAAACTTGCTGGAAATATCCTTCATCTTTTCAGCTTGCTGAATTTTTTGTCGGGCTTCAATATTCTGTTTTTCTTCGAGTTTTTCTTTTTCTATAGAGTTCTGCTGAAGTATAAGCACAGCTTTTGCCATCATACCGATTTCATCTTTTCGATCACTTGAAGGAACTTCGATATCGTATTTTTTTTCTGCCAATGCCCCCATAATTTTGGTAAGCATATTTATCGGGGTAACAATCCTGTTTGTTGAAAACGCAATAATTGCCACAAAAGCGAAAAGACTGATAAGCGAGACAATTAATATAACAAGAGCTACTCTGTTTACAGGCGCATTGATTTCCGCGACAGTCTTATCAATAAGCAGTTTCCATGGGAGTTGCTCAAAAATTGTCAGGCTTCCAAGGCGCATTGCGTCTTCATCATAGAAACGAATCACAGAATGAATTTCGTTTTTATAGTTTTCCGCTTCTATCATGTCTTCAAGCGTTTTATTGAACAGCTTTTGAGGATCGGGATGCGAAACGATTTCGTCCTGACTGTTAAAAAGAATGATACGTCCGGTATCACCCAGCTCCGCATTATCAAAAAATTTCTCAGAAATATACTTAAGGTCAGCAATGACGTGCATATGTCCGGACTCCGCTTCACTGGCACCGTCAACTCCTATAATGTAAGAGAAAGTAGCTTTGCCTGTTTCGGCATGGCGGTAAATATTGGAAATCTTAAATCCATTTTCGTAGACAATATCGAGATTTTCAAAATTGGAACGGCTTCCTGCTTTGCCGGAGGATGAGGCAAGAACTATCCCCTCACTGTTAATCAGATCTATTTGTAAAATGGCACTGGATTCGTTGACCTTTTGCCTGAAATCGGACGCGGCTCTGCGTATCGCAGCTTTGGCAAGAAAACTCTGTTTTAATGCATTAACGATAATCGTTTCAGAGGCCAGGGAAGATAAATCTGCACCTGTTCGCAGAATTGTATATTCAAGAATGGACGAAGTTCTGACAGCTTCTTTGTGAATAAGTGAGCGCGAAAAATCTTCCAACGCTTTTTTGGGCAAAAAATAGCTAAAGCCGGTTACAATAAGAAGAACAATTACAAGTGTGGCAATACTTGGCAGAAGTATTTGGTCTCTGATTTTCATACCACAGCACCTTTTGCAATCTGGAAGTGACCTGTATAAAACAGGTCACTCTCCTTTTTTGTCTTATTCAATTATTGTATCTGCAGCTTCTATAAGCTCAGCCGGAACCTCAATCTGAGCAGACTCAGCGATTTTTGCATTAATAAAAATTTGCCCGCGCTCATTCTTAACAAGTGGAATATCACCGGGTTTTTTGCCATCAAGAATTTCAAAAGCGGTTTTTACGGCATACTCTCCCTGTTCCTGGGCAACTTTTCCGTAGACAACGAGAGAATATGGCGCCATCCAATCGTAAAAGCTTCCGGTCGGGACTTTTGTCTCAGCTTCGGCAAAACGCGCAGCTTCATCCTCATCCCAGTCATTTATTCCCGCGTTGTTTTGCAAAACAACCACATCATATTTGTTCTGGAATTCTTTAAATGCCTCTTTCCACTCATCCATGGTTTTGACAAGTTTATGTTCAAATTCAAAGTCAAAAACCTTTCTCGTGTTATCAATATCTTTTTTTTCTGTAATGACATCGGATGTCAAATATCCTATCCGGTCGCCGTCTGTCATTGATAAAAGAATGTCCACAAGCTCATCGGCCGCATTCACTTCGATCATTCCTGTAACGTTGCTGAAAGGATATCCGTACTCTTCCACGCTCCAGTTCACGCCGTTAAAAACGATTGGGAGATCTGCATCCTTGTAATATTTTACAACCAGATGCTTCGAAGCATTATCGTCAGAGGCGATAACAATATCAGGACCATATTCTTCAATGACCGCTTTGGCTTCGTCTGCGGCATTTATTATAAACTCTTCAGAAGTGTTTCGTTTTGTATCCATGCGGTGAACTTTTAATTCCGCACCGGTGCCCTCAACTGCAGATCTGACCCCTTCTTCAATACCGTCGCTCCATCCATACCCCTGATGATAGGCATCAATCCAGAGTATTTTTTTACCGGTGTAATCCTGAGCGAAAGCTGGCCCGGAAAACAAAACTAATAATGCAAGATAAGATACTATACGCATTTCTTTCCTCCTTTAGGAATTTATGTAAAAAATTTAATTATATTTATTTTACTTATTACGATCCAATTTTTTTTAGACGCTTATTTAAAATATACTCAATAAAAATTAAGTAAAAGATTTTTTACTGTTTTAAGCTTTTTTTAATTTTTTAAAAAAAGCTCTGCGGGTCGATATCTATGAGAACTCTGATGTGGGACGGGCATTTGACACTATCCAGCCATTGGCGCAATGCTTTTTGAATAGGGAATTTTTTTGAGGCAAGAATCAGAAACCGGCGCCTGAAACGTCCGCGTATTCTTGCAATTGGGGCAACGGCCGGGCCCAGGATTTTAATGTCTGTGTTGCTTTCCAGATCAGATGGTATTTTTGAGGCCAGGTCCCGACAAAAAAGATCAAGCTCATTCTCCTTTGTAGAGGATATGATAAGGGCAGAAAGCCGCGTGTAAGGCGGCATGCCGGCATCTCGTCTTTGCCCGGCTTCGACTTCCAGAAATCTGTCGCGGGATTGGCCAAGCAAAGCCTGCATAACCTGATGTTCAGGCATATATGTCTGCAGATAGACATGCCCTTTGAATTTTTCCCGCCCCGCTCTTCCGGAAACTTGAGACAAAACCTGGTACGTGCGCTCTGCTGCTCTTAAATCTCCACCTGAAAGGCCAAGATCGGAATCGATAATACCAACGCAGGCCAGTTTTGGAAAATGGTGGCCCTTGGCTACAATCTGTGTGCCTACAATTATATCGACATTTCCTGATCGGATTTCATCAAGCTTGTTTTGCAGGTCTTTATGATTTTCAACTGTATCGCTTGATAAAACTGTCATCCGGGCTTGCGGTAATCTTTGTTTCAACTCCTCGATAATTCTTTCCACTCCCGGGCCGCACGGCACCAGTGAATTTTTATTATGGCAGGAGGGACATTCGTCCGGAACTCTCATAAGAAAATTACAATGATGGCAGTTAAGAGAAGACGTTTTTTTGTGTTCAACCAGCCAGGCGGTACATCGTGGGCATTCAAACCGGTGTCCGCAGGCCCGGCAAAGCGTAAGCGGCGCGAAACCCCGCCGGTTTAAATACAAAAGACTTTGCAAACCGTGTTGTTTCGTTTCAACGAGATCCTGAAATAAGGGATTACTTATAAAATATCCTTGTTCTGTTTTATTCTCCCGCATGTCAACAAGACTTAAAGATGGCATTTCCGCTCCTCCATAACGGGAATGCAAAACAAAATGCTGATATTTCCCTGACCATACATTGGCCATTGTTTCAAGGCTGGGTGTTGCGGATACAAGCAAAGCCGGAAAGTCTCCCATCATGGCCCGGACAACCGCCATATCACGGGCATTGTAAAAGACTTTGTCTTCCTGTTTATAGGCCGGGTCATGTTCCTCATCAACGATGATAAGGCCCGGGTTTTTAAAGGGTAGAAAAAGTGCGGAACGGGCACCGATGACAACTTTCGTTTTGCCGTCCGCCACGCCTTTCCATGTGCGTTTTTTTTGTGCCCTGGATATTCCGAAATGCCAGATCCCCGGCTTGCATCCGAAGCGCTTTTCAAACCGGCTTATAAAGCTTTCCGAAAGGGCGATTTCTGGTAAGAGAATAAGTACCTGTTTCCCTTTTTTAATCGTCTGCGCCACCCCTTCAAAATAGACCTCCGTCTTTCCTGACCCTGTAACACCGTCAAGCAATCCGACACAGAAACTGTTCCTGTCCAGAAATAACTTGATATCGTTTGCCGCTTTCTGCTGCGTTTCAGATAATTCAGGCGCCGCTTTATCCGGTTCCGGCGTTTTGCATGGGTATGGAGCATAAATCCGGACTGGCGCCAGCATTTCTTTATCTTCCATATTTCGAATGACCCCGGGACTGCATCCGGCCTTTGCCGAAAGCTCTGATGTTTTTCTGGCCTTTCCGTCCCCCAGCACTCTGATGACAGCTTTCTGCTTTTCAGTTAACGGATTGCCTTTCCATTCATTTTCCAGAAAGGTTCCGGCTAGTTTATAGCCTGTATCTCCCTTTTCCTCTTCCAAAGCTTCCGTTATGCTTAAGCTCATTTTTAAGACAGATCCGCGCGGGCTCATGGTATAAGCGGCGAGCCAGTCTATAAATTTCCTTTGGATATCCGGCATTGGAAGGGCCGATGAAATCTTTTCAATATATTTTAGATTTTTTGGCGGAATTTCAGAATCCGAATAACCCCAGACCACACCCGGCACTATTCTTTTCCCGAACGGAACAAAACAATACGATCCGGGTTCAGGGGGCGCAGTATTCGCAGGAACAGCGTAGGTATACGCCTTGTCAACCGGTGCCGTGACAAGAACGGAAATCAGGGTGGAATTTGTATTACTGGTTTTGGTCACCCCGAATTTTGGCCTTAAACACGTTAAAGGTTCAAGGCCTTAATTCATTCAGGATTTCACTTGCGAACCTAACCGACGATCTCAATATCACTGAAAAAGAAACGGATTTCGATATTCGCATTCTCAATGCTGTCTGATCCGTGAACGGAATTGGCCTCGATATTTTCTGCAAACTCTGCCCTTATCGTTCCGGGTGCAGCATCTGCGGGATTAGTTGCCCCCATAATTTCACGGTTTTTGGCGACGGCATTCTCCCCTTCAAGAATCTGGACGATTACCGGACCGGATGTCATGAATGAAACGAGATCATTGTAAAAAGGACGTTCTTTGTGGACCTCGTAAAATTTTTGTGCCTGACTTTCCGAAAGATGAATACGTTTCTGAGCCACAATACGAAGGTCATTGTCCTCGAATTTCTGAATGATTTTTCCGGTAATATTCCGCTTTGTTGCATCCGGTTTTATTATTGACAAGGTTCTTTCAACCGCCATAGCCGTCCCCCTAAATATATAAGTTAATCATTACCTGCAAATCTCATGACCTGCATACAAAAGCCTTATAGGACTGCGAATATAAAAAATCAACACTGATTAAATCCTTTAACTGAAAAATTTAGAGGTTTTGCGGACAAATTAGGAAAGCATTAACCGTATTCTGGCATGTATAGAGTGAGGGTAATAAGCCCGAAAAAACTTATAAAGTTAAGCTATGTCTGGATTTCAACTTGATAACCTGGATGCCGGGAACAGGAATAAGAAAAACTTCATGTTCAGTTTTCAGACTTTTCTTGTCTCACTGAACGGAATAATGCTGACCTTCATTGTATTTTCTGTCGTGTCCACATTCACAAAAAAAATGGTGGAAGAGGATTTTATTGCGGCCAGGCATGACATAAAGCAGGTCATTTCCTCCTCACTCAACAATGCAGTAAATGCGGTCAATTCACTAAATGTGGCATTTTCGGTGCTTGAAACAATTCCCGATGAAAGCAGGGCAAGAGAAATTTTCGACAATATCAGAGGTCATGATTATTTATACGAAGTTTTTATTTTTGATGCCGATCAGGATAAGAATGCAGACAAGGATCGTATCCGGATTGTCAATCCAGTCGGTTTTTTTCAAAACGCGGCAGAGAACGAAAATGAAAAGAAAGTTATCCGGTATTTACGTGAAAACAGTTTAAATGCCGATCAGGGGCATGATTTTGTAAAAATACTGCCCTCACCATTCAGCAAAAGCGAAGACGTCCTGGGCGAAGATCAGAAGTCACTTCTCAAAACCATAGACTTTCAACCTTATTTTCTGATTACGTCATATGAAAACACCTCCGGTTTGAGGACAGTTTTAGCCGCAAAAAGCAGTGTAATGACCATACTTGATGTGGAATGGCTGGAAAATCATAATTTTATCAGCTCCATTCATGTTCATGATGAAAAAACCGGTGAAACAATTTTTCAATATGACAGAACGGGTAATAAGACTGATGCAACAGACATCGAAACAGTTCATCAAACCTTCACGGTGGAAGCCGGAGACAGACAATGGATTTTTGAACTGCATATGAATATGACAGAGCAGGCGAATTTCCTTATGCTTATTCCAAATCTGTTGTTGTTTTTTGGGCTCCTTCTTACAATAACCGGAACTTTGTATGTCTATTCGAGCCAGAAAAAGTCGTATGAACTTAAAGCCATAAATTCCCAGATATCCATAAAGAACAGTGAGTTAAGCAAGCAGATTATCCAGAAAGAACATCTTTACAAGGCCATGGAAAAGGCAAAGATGGAAAATCTCGGGATTATTAATTCAGTCAACGACATTATTTTCGAGACGGATACGGAAGGCAAGATACTCTTTTTAAACAATAAGTGGGAAAAAATAACCGGTCATACGGTTGACAGTTCAATTGGAAAAAATCTTTTTTCGATGATTTATAAACAGGATCAGAGTGAACAGAGAAAACTTTTTCAGTCCGTCGTCGATGGAAAAGAAACAAATACACGTGCTTTCACCCGTCTGCGAACGTCGCAGGGAAAATTCAGATCGGTTGAAATATCGATCTCAATGTTACGAACGGACAAAAACAATAACTTGCGTGTCGTCGGCATGTTTACAGATATTGAGGAAAGACGCCAGGCAGAACGTGCCCTGAGCGAGGCGGAAAGAAAATACAGAACAATAGTTGAAAACGCTGCCGGCGGTATTTTTCAGATAACACCGACCGGGCAATATCTAAGCCTCAATCCTTCAATGTCCCGGATCCTGGGATACGAAAAACCGATCAGCGCCCTCCAGGATAT
The DNA here is from genome assembly GCA_964384335.1 of uncultured Pseudobdellovibrionaceae bacterium. Lineage (GTDB taxonomy): Bacteria > Pseudomonadota > Alphaproteobacteria > Micavibrionales > Micavibrionaceae > JAUICS01. The sequence goes on along the minus strand of CAYLKN010000023.1, from coordinate 1,126 downwards.
CAAAAACGCCAATAAGGAAATTTACGTAAACCCGAAAGACCGGAACCATATGCTTAACAAGTTGATGCAAGAAGGCAGTCTGTCGAACTTTGAGACACAAATCAGGAATAAAAACGGGGATATTTTGTGGATTAACGAAAACGCCCGCGCAGTGAAAGACCATAATGATCAGATCCTTTATTTTGAGGGCAGCATAGAAGATATAACGATCAGAAAAGAAACTGAAATGGTGTTGAAAGAGGCAAAATTAAAATCCGATCTTGATAACAGATCGAAATCGGAATTTCTGGCCAATATGAGCCATGAACTCAGAACACCGCTGAACTCGATCATTGGATTCTCGGAAATCATAAAAGGCGAGGTTTTTGGACCTGTCGGGCAAGAGGCTTATAAGGACTATGCCGGGGATATTTATGAAAGCGGCAAACACCTGCTTAAAATAATTGGCGATATTCTTGACATTTCACGGATTGATGCGGGAGAGAGGGAATTGGTTGAAAGCAATGTCGATATCAAACGTGTGACTGAAAGATGCCTTAAAATTCTTGAAGGTAAAAAGGACTACGAAAAACTTAGTGTTATCAATAAACTCGGTAAAAACATGCCGCTTTTATTTGGTGAGGAAATTGCAATCAAACAGATGATCATGTCTTTACTTTCAAACGCCATCAAATTCACGCAGGAAGGTGGAAGAGTCGAAATAGAGTCTTCCATTGATCATGACGGACAGTATGTCTATTCAGTTTCAGATACGGGCTCAGGTATGAACGAGAGTGAAATTGAAAAGGCGCTGCAGCCATTCAGTCAGCTTGAAACAGGACATGACAGAAAAAATTCCGGAACCGGCCTTGGTCTGACAATAGTAAAATCGCTCATTGAATTACATGGCGGTCGTCTTGATATTTTCTCGGAAAAGGGGATTGGAACCACGGCCACTCTTGTATTTCCAAAATTCCGGATTAGTAAGACTAAAAAATCCGGATCTCGCAAAACCGGGAGTGACGGAAAAACAAGTTCAAAAAAAATTCCAAAGTGCAGGCAGGAAGAGATTGTTTAGATACAATCTATAAAGCTAAATATATTTGCGCTTAAACCTTTGCGCAGCGTTTTCCATTTCCTCTTTAAG
>CAYLKN010000022.1:0-32901 GCA_964384335.1 uncultured Pseudobdellovibrionaceae bacterium | reverse complement strand
ACATAATTTCCAGAAAAGTTTTGATATTCACCACATTCCAACTTACACTTCCCATAAAATTACTACTGGGTTTATTTAATGACCGGATTTAATGAAGCATCCAATAAAACTTATTCGGGAGGTCCTCCCGATTGGGACCTGAGCGAGTGGTATCCGTCAGTCGAAAGCTTTGAAACTGCCATCGGCAAGTTTGGAGAGGCAATCACTCAGTTCCAGGAAAAATTTGAGAAGTTATCCTTCAATGATCCCGATGAGTTAGCTGAAGCTGTTCAAGCTTACCTTGATATTGAGGCGACAAGAGTCAAGCTGACAAATTTTTTAGATATGATGCGGGACGTAAATCCGTGCTCCGACTATGACAGGATAGATTATGACAAGATAAAAAGTTTTAGATAGTGTAGTCACGAGATAGAAAATATGAGAGAATCATGTTAACGAAAGGGGTTAACATGAGCCATTCACATCGACGACACGACATTACAGACAAGGCATGGGCGTTGCTTGAGCCGCATTTACCGGGGCGAGAGGGCAGCTGGGGCGGCATTGCAAAGGACAATCGCCAAGTTTATCAACGCCGTATTTTGGATCATGCGCACAGGCGCGCCGTGGCGTGATTTGCCTCCGGATTACGGTGACTGGAGCAATACGCACCGCCGTTTTATCCGTTGGCGGGATGCCGGTGTGTGGGAAAAGCTCATGGAGATTCTGATCGACCAGCCGGATTATGAGTGGCTCATGATTGATGCGAGCCATTGTAAAGTCCACCCGCATGCCGCTGGCGCAAGGGGCGGCAATCAGGATATGTCCCGCACAAAAGGGGGCTCAACACAAAACTGCATTTGGCCGTGGATGCGCATGGTATGCCGATCCGGGCGATTATTACACAAGGTACAAGAGCAGATTGTAGCGAGGCAGGCCGCCTGATTAAGGGCCTGTCAGCAGACTGTCTGCTGGCTGATAAAGGGTATGATACGAACGACATTATTGCCCAGGCGGCCGCACAGGGCATGAAACCTGTTATCCCACCAAAGAAAAACAGAAGAGAGCAGCGCGGCTACGATCAAGAATTATACAAGCTGCGCCACTTAGTGGAAAACGCTTTCCTGCACCTTAAACGATGGCGGGGCATTGCAACACGTTACGCCAAAAACTCCGCTTCATTCCTTGCCGCAATCCATATCAGATGCATCGCTCTTTGGATTAGTATCTCGTGACTACACTATCTAACCAGGCAGTAATAAATAAGCATAAAGAATTAGAATTCTTTATAAACGACATAATTCAAAATCAAAATTTAATAACACATCATTTTGCCCAGCATGAAGAGCTGGGAATATACGAAAGCTGGTTTGAAAAGCTATGGAGATGTCCGCCGCCAGATCCAGAATTTCTAAAGAGGTTAAGTAGTATTCGTAATAAACATTACAGTTTACTTAGTTCAATAAGAGAAAACTTTAGAGGGCAGTCATTATCTATAGCAGAACTGGATGGCATCCGGATAAAGAATCCCGATCCAGCTAAAAGAGAAGAAGCTGTAAAGGCATATTATAGCGGACTTAAGCAAATTATTGATAATATATGTGGCCTTTTTAATGAACTGGCCGGCATTATGAAAGAAAGAGCCGACCAACTCGAATGCAAACCTGAAGCTATTAATGATATTCGGGACGGAATTAAACCCGAAATGACCAAAACAGTCGTTGATGCCGTCTCTGCAAATTTTAGAATCATGCATAGGTTTTTAAAAATAAAGGCAAACATGCTTGGTAGTACGAAACTGCCGCCTGAATACAGGATTGGAACTCCTGTGCAGGAAGTTCCAGAACAGAACTATTCCTGGGAAGAAGCCGAAAAAATAATAACAAATGCCTTTAAAAATTTTAATCCTAAAATGGGTATTGTTGCGGAAAAATTTTTTCATAACGGATGGATAGATGCCAGAAAAAGAGACAATAAAAGCCCCCGGGCGTTTACATATCCCGGAATCAGGGGTCCTAATTTGGTTGTAGAACCCAGAATACAAACAAGTTTCGAGGGAACGCCAGAATGCGTTCTTTCGCTTGCACATGAACTGGGCCATGGCATTTTTGAGTATATTGCAGTACATGAAGGGAATGCGGGACATATGCCAATATCTTTGGTCTGGGAAGAGACGATAAGCTTTCTGGCTGAATGTATGGTATTTGATCAACTTATTCGTAATGTTGATAATCAATACTTATCTTATGATGAAGAACTAAAGCTAAAACAGCACCTCCGCTTTATCCATACGCAAAGAATGATGAACAAGATTATGGATCAGGTAGTCGTACATAAATTTGAACAGGAATTCCACGCGATACACGACCTAAATAAACGCATTGAAAAAGATGCTTTAATGAAAATATGGCTTCGTCTATCAAAAGCTAAAAACGGTCAAGTTGCACCTCCCGTAGAAAACTTCAAATACTCTTTTGGTGCCGCACTTCCCGTTACCAGCGAACCTTTTGGCGTTTCCGCTTACGCTATTGGTGCTCTTCTGGCGCTGCGTTTATGGACCGCGAGAGAAGAGGAAGGTTTCTCCGAAAACTTTATGGAAATTTTGGAAAAAGGGGGTGACATATCTGTTAGTGATTTCACAAATCTGGGGTGGAACCTTTATGAAGAAAACTTCTGGCATGAGGGGTTAGAAATAGTTTCAGAAGAACTGGACAAGCTTGCAAAGCTTTGCGGACAAAATGCGTCTGAGTCCCATACCCTGAAAATGTAAAATCCTGCAAATGTGTTGTGTACACAGTTTCAGCTTAAACCCGAGATCAAATCATTCATTGTCGAAAGCGGTGTAATTTCAAGTCCTGGAAAATCCGTGCCGCCGGAAGTATCTTTCCCATTTTTCCTGCCGGTTTTCGGAACAAAAGCATTTTTAAAACCGAGTTTTCGGGCTTCTTTCAACCTGACATCCGGCTGGGCGACGGAGCGGATTTCGCCGGCGAGGCCAACTTCCCCGAACAAAACAAGATCATGTGGCAGGGGACTATTTCTCAGGGCACTGATAAGCGCCGCACAAACGGCAAGATCGGCCGCAGGCTCCTGTATCCTGATGCCACCGGCGATATTGAGGTAGATATCGCAACCTGAAAACTGGAGCCCGCAACGCGATTCGAGGACGGCCGTTACCATGGCAAGCCGTCCTCCATCCCAGCCGATAACGGCGCGCCGGGGCGTGGCAAAAGATGTCGGCGCAACCAGAGCCTGAACTTCTACCAGCACAGGACGCGTCCCTTCCAGTCCTGCAAGAACAGCACTTCCGGCAACATTTTCCTGCCTTTGTGACAAAAACAGGGCGGACGGGTTTGCAACCTGAACAAGGCCGCCATTCTGCATTTCGAATACGCCGATCTCATCGGTCGGCCCAAACCGGTTTTTAACCGCCCGCAAAATCCGGAACTGATGTCCACGGTCCCCCTCAAAGTAAAGAACAGTATCCACCATGTGTTCCAGGACGCGGGGACCGGCAATCTGGCCTTCCTTTGTGACATGCCCGACGATCAGAAGTGTCGTCTCCGTTTTCTTTGCAACACGGATCAGTTCATGAGCGCATGCCCTGACCTGGCCGACGGTTCCCGGCGCGCTTTCAATCGCGTCAAGAAACATAGTCTGGATAGAGTCGATAACCATAACGTCCGGCTTTCTTTGAGGGTCCCGCATAAGGGCAAGCATATCCTCAACGCGGGTTGATGCCGCCATCTCAACCGGGTTTTTATCAAGGCCCAGACGCTCCGCCCGCATATGAATCTGGGTCAGTGCCTCTTCACCGGAAACATAGACGCAGTTGAGGCCCTTTCCTGAAAGGGCGGCCATAATCTGAAGCAGAAGCGTTGATTTGCCGATACCGGGATCTCCGCCGATCAGCAGGGCAGATCCCCCAACCAGTCCGCCTCCCGTCACGCGGTCAAATTCCCCGTCACCTGACAAATGCCGTTTTGCGCCGGATTCTGGCTTTATCCGGTTAAGGCTGACCAGTTCCATCCCTTCAGCCCTGGCCGGCGTTTTCGTTCTGTACGACTTTGGAACGCTTGCGATCTGGGTGGTTTCCTGTTGCAGTGAATTCCATTCTCCGCAGTCCGGGCATTGCCCCGACCATTTCGGGGAGACGGAACCGCATGACTGGCACACATATTGAAAGGCGGGTTTAGCCATACATAAATCCGTGTATTCATATGTTAAAGAGTTTATTCTTTTATTTTACAAAACTTACAAAACAAAATCAGTATAAGAAAAAAACAAGCAGGAGCCTATCCCCATGAGCAACGACACAACCAGTAAGGCGATCCTTCCCATTATTCTTTCCGGCGGTACGGGCACAAGGCTCTGGCCGGTTTCGCGGCAGAATCTGCCAAAACAGTTTCATGCCCTCGGCGGGGATACTCCCTTACTGATACAGGCTGCAAAACGGTCCGAAAAACCGGGTCTGTTTCATAAACCTGTCGTCATCGCCAACCATCAGCACCGGTTCATGATCGCCGACCAGCTTCAGTCCTACGGTATTGCGTACGACTCGATCATACTCGAGCCGGATAAAAAAAACACCGGTCCTGCAATTGCGGCCGTTTCCGAATATACTAAAAAAACATACGGGGAAGAAACACTGCTTCTCGTTATGCCGTCCGATCACATCATTCTGGATAATCAGGCCTTTCAGGAAGCCGTTACAAAAGCCGCAAAGGCAGCAGAAGCAGGATATATCGTCTGTTTCGGGTTTAAACCCCAAACCGCGGAAACAGAATACGGGTATATACAGACAGGCAAAACGTTAAAAGAGGCGGATACATGTAAGGCTGTAAAAGCCTTTAAGGAAAAGCCGGACCTGAAAACCGCACAGGATTATCTCAAGACCGGCGAATACGTCTGGAACAGCGGTATATTTCTGTTCAGAGCGGATACTATGATTAAGGAGATTGAAAGATACGAGCCTGAGATAGCCTCCGCCGTAAAAGACAGTGTTGAGAATGCGCATGTCGATCTTGATTTTCTGAGACTTGGGAAGGAAAGCTTCACACAGTGCAAATCAATATCCATTGACTATGCCGTTATGGAGCGTACGAAAAAGGCGGCGGTACTGCCGGTTTCATTTCCCTGGTCGGATGTCGGAACCTTTAAGAAACTGTGGGACATTCAGGAAAAGGATCAAGGCGGCAATGTTATATCCGGCAGAACGTTTTCAAGGGAAACATCCTCCTGCTATCTGCGGAGTGACGGGCCTTTGCTTGCAACATACGGTATTGAAGACCTGGTTGTGATTGCACAACGGGATGTAACGCTTGTCGCCACAAAGTCTGAAAACGGCGCAATAGGCACTCTCGTCAAAGCCCTTGCAACGGAAGGACACAGTGAGGCGACACACTACGACATCGACTACAGACCCTGGGGATCCTTCCGTACAATCGCGCTAGGTCAGCGGTTTCATGTGAAGATTATTGAAGTCCTGCCCGGAAAAATTCTTTCGCTCCAGAAACACCATCACAGGGCGGAGCACTGGATCATCGTGGAGGGTACCGCTCACATCAGACGTAATGAGGAACAGATAACACTTCACGAAAACGAATCCATATATATCCCAATCGGGGCGGTTCACCGTCTTGAAAATCCAGGCAAAATCCCGTTAAAACTGATCGAAATCCAGACGGGAAGCTATCTTGGGGAAGATGATATTGTCCGCCTCGAAGATGTATACGGCCGGGAAAAACAAGATTAGGCTTTGAACGCATTACCTGGGGCTGTATTTCCAGACCGGACCCTCCGGCTTGTCTTCAATTGCAATATTGAGTGCGGCCAGCCTTTCGCGAATAGCATCGGCTTGCGCATAATCTTTATTGTCTTTGGCTGTCTGGCGCTCCTTCACCATTTTCTCAATATCCTCTTTTGTAACTCCTTCAGGAAGTACGCCGTAGCCAAGCCATATTGCGGGATCCTCCTGTCCAATGCCCAGAATATGCATGGCGTTTTTAAACCTGCGTTTTGCCATGGGCGTTCTCTCCTTTGCCGCGGCCGAGGCAATTTCATTCAGAACAGAAATGGCAAGGGGGGTATTCAGATCATCGCATAACGCACTCATAAAATCGTCATTCTCAAAATCTCCGTTATCCTGTTCATCATCACTGATATTTTGAAGCTCGTGCAGAATTTGATAAAAACGGTCAAGCTGGGTCTTGGATTGTCCAAGAAGGGAGCCGGTCCAGTTGAGAGGCTGTCTGTACTGGGCGGACAGAAGTGTTAAGCGAATGGCCTCACCTTTAACACCCTGCTCCAGAAGATCATTCACAAGAATAACATTACCCAGGGATTTGGACATTTTTTCGCTGTCCACCGTGACAAACCCATTATGAACCCAATATTTTGCAAATTGCGATATGTCATGCAAATGGCCGTGAGCACAGCAACTTTGCGCGATTTCATTTTCGTGGTGAGGAAATTTAAGATCGGCACCTCCCCCGTGAATATCGAATGGTAGACCGAGCAGAGCTTCAGCCATGGCCGAACATTCGATATGCCATCCCGGCCGGCCATATCCCCAGGGACTGTTCCAGCCGGGCTCGTCACCGGAGCTCGGTTTCCACAGGACAAAGTCATTGGAGCTTTCTTTGTAAGGTGCAACCTCAACACGCGCCCCCGCCTTTTGCTCATCCTGTGTCCGCCGTGAAAGCCTGCCGTATGCGGGAAAACTGCTTACACGAAACAGAACATGGCCCTCCGCCTCATAGGCATTGCCGTTTTCGATAAGCCGTCCGATCAAGGTGATCATCTGGTCGATATATTCAGTCGCTCTTGGCTGTATATCCGGTTCCGGGGATCCAAGAGCCTTCATGTCCCTGTTATATATCGCGGCGAATTTTTCCGTTATTTCACTTATGCTGATTTTTTGTTCGTGCGCCGCTTTGATAATCTTGTCTTCAACATCAGTGATGTTGGAGACGTAGCTTACCTTGGGGTAAAGTATGCGCAATACTCTGGCAAAAACATCGAAAACGACAGAAACCCTTGCATTACCGATATGGGCATAATTGTAAACGGTCGGACCACAGACGTACATGCGCACATTTTCCCTGTCAATCGGATGAAACGCTTGCTTTTCGCCGGAGAGTGTGTTGTACAATTTAATATGATTCATAAAACCTCTGTTTTGACTTTTTTAAAAGGTACAGCGAATTTTCAATGACTTCAAAGCCTTTATCCTCTTTAACTCCACACAATGAAAAGGGAATTTCGTCCATTAATCAGAAAAAACCGTCAAGAGAAGACGCAGAGCAGGCAGTCGTAACGCTTCTGAAATGGATTGGCGAAAATCCGGAAAGAGAGGGGCTGCGTGATACGCCTGCCCGGTTCACAAAAGCCTGGGAAGAGCATTTTTCAGGATATCATAAAGATCCGAAGGCGGAACTTTCCAAATTTTTTGAAGATATTGAGGGGTACGACGACATTATCCTGCTTAAAGGCATACGGTTTCATTCTTTTTGCGAGCACCATATACATCCTATCACCGGGAAAGCATCGATTGCATACTGGCCTGACAAAAGGATCGTGGGTATAAGCAAGCTGGCCCGTGTAATTGATATCTTTGCCAAACGGCTCATCAGCCAGGAAATGATGACACAGAATATTGTTGATGCCATCCAGGACTCGCTGCTGCCGAAAGGCGTGGCAATTCAGATTGAGGCCGAACATACATGCATGAGCACACGCGGCGTGTCAAAAGAAGACGTTTTAACAGTCACAAACGCATTCACCGGCGTTTTCAGGGAACCGGACAAACAAAACCGCTTTCTTGCACAGATTGCCTGATAAGCAATCAGGCCCCCAGCACCTGCTGACCTTCTTCATGCTGATTACTCTGGGCTGAAAGGAAAGGGGACTTACGGGCGACTTTCAAAAGCCTGTCCTTGTTGAACGGTTTTTTCAGGAAACTTTGAGCACCAAGCTTACAGGCCGCCATAACATTTTCCCGTATCGTATCCACACTCATCATAACTATAAAGGCTTTACTGTCCACGGCCCTGAGAGTCTTCAGGGTCTGATGACCCGTCATACCTGGCAGGTGGATATCCAGAAAAACCGTATCGGGCGCGTATTCGATATAATACCGTATCGCCTCTTCCCCGTTACGGGCATGAATAACTTCAAAATCCCTGTTGAGAAGATTGGACGTATACGCTGCGGTAAACCTGTCATCCTCCACAATCATAACACGGGGCTCAAACCTCTTGGATCTTCGAAGACCTATACTTGAAACCTTGTTGAAATCCGTAAGTTCAAGATACGCCTCCATCTTTTTCATACTCAGTATTTTTTTGTCGGAGAGTTTGACAAGATTGTGATAATCATCGGAAACATGAGTATAGGTGCATTTTGCAACTGTCAGCCTGTTACTCAGCTGCGAAAAAATATCCTGAAACTGTAAGCTCTGATCGGCATTCTTGATTTTAACCATTACCAGAATGTCGTGATCCGTAAATTTATAAATTGCATCCGCTTTTGCAGCGGAACACATCTCTTGAATTGTCGAATACAGATCCTCAAATTTTCTGGAATATTCATCAAGAATTGTTTTAAGGTTCGGTAAATTATCCATGAGATAGTCATGATCAATTGCGCGGGATAACCCAAAATAAAGTGTACTCCAGTCATCTCGACGGTTATTGATCGTTTCCAGAAACTTTACAAAATCATATTCCGGACTATCAGTTACAGTCTTCATTTTTAATCCCTTTTATTCAAAGCCCACACGCATATAATGAGACTTCATTTTCATAATATATTAGGAAATGGTTAACAATTTATTTAAATCATAGGTTTATATAAACTAAAGATTAGCAACTTTTTGATAAGTTATCTGAAAACTGTTACCAAAATGTAAATCGGATTGAAAAAAGATTATTTGTAACTTTTTATTTTAGTCTGTATTGAACGCAGTAAAATCACAAAGCAAATAGTACTCTTTTTTTAGAAAACCATGAAGAAAAAGATTGAAGAACAGGAAAAATTTCTCCCGCACTTTGACCGGACAGGCTTAATGCCGGCAATTACCGTTGATAGCACAAACGGCCGTGTTCTTATGATGGCATGGGTAAACGAGGTGTCTTTACAAAAGACCCTGGAAACCGGATATGTGCATTACTGGAGCCGTTCCAGAAAAAAAATATGGAAGAAAGGGGAAACAAGCGGTCATACGCAAAAACTGGTTTCCATGAAAACAGACTGTGATCAGGATACCCTCTTGCTTGAGGTTATACAAAACGGAAACGCATGCCACACGGACCGCAAAACCTGTTTTTACAGGGAGATCGACTGGCTGGAAAAAACTGATTTCAGATCATGCAGCCTCAGATTTGTGGAATAAATCGCCCTTAAACTTTTGCAAATACCTCTTGATAAAGTCATTATGTAAGCATAACGTTACGTTAATAATTAACTGTTTCAGAAGGTAGGTAAAGAATGGAAAAACGGGGTTTGATAGAGCGTTTGAATGCAGGTCCGGTTATATGCGCGGAAGGTTTCCTTTTCGAAATGGAAAAGCGCGGATATTTAAGTGCCGGAGAATTTGTACCGGAAGTGGCTCTTGAATATCCCGAGGCTTTGAAAACGCTTCACCGGGATTTCCAGAGAACAGGTTCCGATATTGTTGAGGCCTTTACTTACAACGGACACCGCGAAAAAATGCGTGTTATCGGCAAGGAAGATTTACTCGAACCCCTAAACCGGGCTGCACTTCGAATTGCCAAGGAAGTTGCGGATAGTGCCGAGGGCGAGCCAAACCTTATGGCCGGCAATATTTCAAACACCAATATCTGGGATCCAAACGACAATAAAGTTCAGAACGAAGTTCGGCAGATGTTTGAGGAAATGTGCGGCTGGGCGATTGAGGAAGGTGCAGATATGCTTATTGGTGAAACATTTTATTATGCCGGTGAAGCCTATTGCGCGCTCGAAGCGATGAAGCAGTTCAACGTTCCCTGTGTGGTCACCATCGCGCCTATGGGCGAAAATGTCATGCGCGACGGCCCCGACCCGGTTGAAACATGCCGCGAACTGGAGCAAAAAGGAGCCGATGTGGTCGGCATGAATTGTTTCCGCGGACCTGCAACCATGATGCCGTATATCCGGGAAATCCGGAAAGCCGTTTCCTGTCATGTGGCGGCCCTTCCGGTAACGTTTAGAACAACGGACGATCACCCGACCTTCTTCAACCTTCCCGACGACAACGGGTGTAACTGTCCGTCACCGCATGGACGGACGTTCCCAACGGCCCTTGATCCTCTTTATGTGAATCGTTATGAAATCAGGCAGTTCGCGGAGGAAGCACACAGTCTTGATGTCCGCTATCTCGGTGTATGTTGCGGAAATACGCCCATGCTGACCCGCGAAGTTGCAGAAGCCGCAGGAAAGGTAACGGAAGCCAGCCGCTTTTCGGAAAGAATGGAAAACCACTTCATGTACGGCAAAAATGAACGTATTCCCGAGCATATCAAAACGTACGGAGATGTTGCCTAAAAGGCTTTAAATTTATGGGACTCTCTAAGACAAGGCCAATGATTTCCGCACGATCGGAAAGATTACAGGGTACGGCTAAGGTTCCCGGGGATAAGTCGATTTCACACAGAGCGCTCATACTGGGTGCCCTTGCACAGGGTGAGACAATTATCTCCGGACTTCTGGAAAGCGAAGACATTATTAACACGGCAACCGCTCTGAATCATCTTGGCGCAAAAATCGTTAAAACAGGGGACGGTCTGTGGCACGCTTCCGGTCCCGGCCCGGGAAACCTTGTTTCACCTGACACTGTTCTGGATATGGGGAACAGCGGGACTTCAAGCCGCCTTCTGGCAGGACTTTGTTCCGGTTCTGACATTACCGCTTTTTTTGCAGGTGATGCTTCTTTAACAAAGCGTCCGATGAAAAGGATAATGCGTCCTCTGGAGGATATGGGCGCCAAATTCATGGCCAGGAATAATGAAAATCTGCCTATGGGCGTAAAGGGGTCTCCCGCCCCACAGGCAATATATTACAAACTCCCTGTTGCTTCGGCTCAGGTTAAGTCGGCTGTTTTGTTTTGTGCGCTCACCGCAGAAGGAAAAACAACAGTGGTCGAATCCACCCCTACGCGTGATCATTCCGAAAATATTCTTCACCATTTCGGCGCCGAGATACAGACGGAAAAAAATGAAGATAACGGTGAGCTGTCCGTTACGCTCTCTGGATTTCCAAAATTAAAAGGGTGTGCGTTAAGCGTCCCCGCAGATCCAAGCTCGGCCTCTTTCCCAGCCGTTGCCGCAGCGATTCACAGGAATTCCAGGATAAAAATTTCAAGCGTGGGCGTTAATGAAAGACGTACAGGACTTTATCAAACACTGTCTGATATGGGTGTCGATATTGTCCTTACAAACGAACATATCGAGGCGGGAGAAAAAATTGCGGATATAGAAATCTCATCCTCCGGCGAGCTTAGGGGCGTAGACATCCCGCCGGAAAGAAATGTTAACATGATTGATGAGTTTCCCGTTCTCGCTGTTGCCGCATCCTGTGCCAAAGGGCAGACACGGATGGTTAACCTCAAGGAATTACGGATAAAGGAAAGCGACCGTCTTTTGATGATTGCGAACGGCCTCAAAAGCTGCGGCGTTAATCTTGAAGTAAAAGGCGACGATTTGATTATTCACGGGGATGGCAAACCGCCCAGGGGCGGCGCCTTTATAAACTGTGCAATGGACCACAGGATTGCCATGAGTTTTCTTGTCCTTGGAAGTGTCACACCGGAACCCGTCACGATTGACGACGGTAGATGTATCGAGACAAGTTTTCCGGGTTTTGCGGATATGATGAACGATCTTGGTATGGTGATCGAGGAAATTGAAAAACCGGAAGCTCTCTACGCCTGATGCTAAGACCGGACGTCCGAGAAGACAGACTTTTTACAGTTGCAATCGACGGCCCGTCAGGCAGCGGGAAGGGAACGCTGGCACAGAAACTGTCCGAGGCACTGAATTTTGCACATCTTGATACGGGCGCGGTTTATCGTGCAGTGGCCCTTGAGGCTGTAAGAAACAATACCGATCCTGAGGATAAAGACGCTATACTTGATGCTGCCGAAACTGTTAAAGGAAATTTTAGCATTTCCATTGCAAAAGACCCCGCCATACGAACTGAGGAAATCAGTGTGCTTACCTCCAAAATTTCGGCGCTGCCCGAAGTGCGGGAATCCCTGCTTGAAATCCAGAGAAACTTTTGCAAAGGATTTTATTTCAAAGAGGATGAACGTTTTCGCGGGGTTATTATAGACGGGCGCGATATCGGAACGGTTGTCTGCCCGGATGCGGAAATAAAATTTTTCATTACTGCCGATCCTGAAGTGCGGGCGAAAAGACGGGTAGAGCAACTTAAAAATTCCGGGTATTCAAATGAAGACATCAATTATGAAACCGTTTTGTCAGATATTCTTCAAAGAGACAAACGGGATATGAGCCGGACGCTGGCGCCGCTTAAACCGGCAGAAGATGCAATATTCATAGACAGCGGACACAAAACTTCCGCGCAGGTTGCTGACGAAGCTTTATCCTTCATAAATAAGGTTTTCCAAAAAAAATAAGCTCTTTAACTTGACAAACTCGTATAAAAAGCTCTAAAAAACCGCAACACATTATTTTTTGAAGTAATGTGAATTTATTGCTGAAAGGATTAAACAAATATGGCGCATATCGCTGCAAATATTGAAGACAACCAAGATTCCAAAGAATTCGCAAACCTGCTCGAAAATTCCCTGAAAAATACTGATAACTTTGAAGGAACCGTTTTAAAGGGCAAAATTATTGCTATCAGAAACGACGAAGCGGTTGTGGATGTAGGATTGAAATCAGAAGGCCGCATTCCCCTTCGGGAATTCGGCAATGCCGGTGGCGAACCGGAGATCAAGATTGGTGACGTTGTTGAGGTTTACGTTGAACATATCGAGGATAAAAGCGGTGAAGCCGTTCTCAGCCGTGAAAAGGCAAGACGTGAAGAAGTCTGGGTTGAGCTTGAAAAAGCCTGCGAATCCGGGGAACGCGTAAACGGTGTAATTTTTGGTCGCGTGAAAGGCGGATTTACGGTCGATCTTGGCGGCGCAGTCGCATTCCTTCCGGGAAGCCAGGTTGATATCCGTCCGATAAGAGATGTCGATCCCATTATGAATACGCCCCAGCCGTTCCATATTCTTAAAATGGACAGAAGCCGCGGAAATATAGTTGTTTCCAGAAGAGCCGTTCTTGAGGAAAGCAGGGAAGAGGCACGCTCTGATCTGCTGGAAAATATTGCGGAAGGCTCAGTGCTTCAGGGTATTGTGAAGAACATAACCGATTACGGTGCCTTTATAGATCTGGGCGGCCTTGACGGTCTGTTGCACGTAACTGATATTTCATGGAAACGTATCAATCACCCCTCCGAAATGCTTGAGCTGGGGCAAACTGTTGATGTTCAGATTATCAAATATAATGAGGAAACCAAGCGGATTTCTCTTGGTATGAAGCAGCTCGAAACGGATCCTTGGGAAAGTATCGAGGAAAAATATCCGATCGGGAAAGTTGTATCCGGAACCGTTACAAATATTACCGATTACGGCGCTTTCATTGAACTAGAATCCGGAATTGAAGGTCTCGTCCACGTATCTGAAATGTCGTGGGTCAAAAAGAATGTTCATCCCGGGAAAATCGTATCGACTTCTCAGGAAATTGAAGTCAAGGTTCTTGATATAGACAGGGAGAAAAGACGTGTTTCCCTTGGTATTAAGCAGTGTTACGACAATCCCTGGCAGAAATTTGCCGAAACGCATAATGTCGGAGACACAGTGGACGGAAAGGTTAACAACATTACAGAATTCGGCCTTTTTGTAACGCTTGATGAAGAAATGGACGGTATGGTTCATGTTTCGGACATAAGCTGGGAAGACACGGAAACCGACAAACTCCTTGAAAGTTTCGAAAAAGACCAGAAAATTCAGACCCGCATACTTGATATAGACCCTGAAAAGGAGCGGATTGCCCTCGGTATTAAGCAACTGACGGATAATCCTTACGAAAAAGCTCTTCAGGACGTTAGAAAAGGCGATGTCGTAACCTGCACGGTTAAAGAAATCCATGACAAGGAAATCGTAGTACAGGTCAAAGATGTACTGACCGGAACGATTGCCAGGAACGAACTGTCCAGGGAAAAGTCCGAACAAAGAACCAACCGCTTTGCGGTTGATGAGAAAGTCGATGCCAAAGTGATCGGAACAGATCCGAAAAACAAGAGGGTTATCCTGTCCATCCGTCAAAGGGAAATTGATGAGGACAAGGAAGCCATGGCCGCTTACGGATCGACTGAAAGCGGGGCATCACTCGGTGATATTCTGGGTGCGGCACTTGAAGAAAGCGATATGAACAAAAAAAGTGCGGCAAAATCCGAAGGTTCCAAAAAGACAAAAGAATCTGAAGAAGACGCCAAAGCTCCCGAAAAAAAAGCCGGTAACGGTTAGAATAAAGGACACCGGGACAGAATGAACACAATAATTCTGTCCCGCCCCTAACTCATGGCATAAACATATTTCGTCTGACGGTTGATCCACCCGGTTCTGACCCACCACTCCGAACTGAATGACTTGATCGTCTTTGCCGCTTTATGCGCCTCTGCTTCAGTTTTGAAAAGGCCGTAGCATGTGGCCCCGGACCCGGACATTCCCGATGTGCTTATTCCTTTCTGATGTTTCAGAACGTCCAGAATCTCGGCTATCTGTGGAACCTGTTTTTTGGCATACGGAAAAAGGTCATTCACTTTACCCTGGAGAAAGATTAGAAAATCCTGCCTGTCGATGAGGAGGTTCGGAATCTGACACGGATTGCGTTGTGGTCCGACATAACTTTTAAAAACCTCCCACGTCGGACAGGAAACGCCGGGATTTACAAGAACGACGGGGAGGGCGGGAAGATTGGGAAGCGGCAGGAGAATATCTCCCACCCCCTGGACCTGTGAAGGTATCGATTTAAAACAAACGGGAACGTCGGAGCCGATATCAAGCATAAAATCATTCAGAAGAAAACTGCGCAAAGGCAGGTCCCACCATTTGCACAGCGCCCGCAGGCAGGCCGCCGCATCTGCCGATCCTCCGCCAAGTCCGGCGGCAATAGGCAATTCTTTATCAAGCGTAATTTTCATGTTTAAAGGCCTGTCCATTGCCCGCGCAAGCTTATATGCCGCCCTGACAACCAGGTTACGCGACAGAGGACTGGGATCGCGCTCCCCTTCCGTCAGATCTTTTGCAAATGGGCCGGAAACCTCAAACATAAAACGGTCTGCGGGCTCGAATTTGAGCATATCTCCAAAGTCTGCAAAAACAACCAAAGTATCAAGCAGGTGATAACCATCGGATATCTTGCCGGTTATATGGAGAAAAAGATTTATTTTTGCAGGGGCAAGTATTTTGAGTTCGGACGGATACAAAACCATAATAATAATTCTATCATGGGATTCAGGGGTTGTAACCTGTGCTTTCTTCTACATTGATCATCGCTTCCATAACGGTGTTTTTTTGTAGGCCGCCGTTTATTTTTTTCTCGATTGAAGTCACAAGTTTCTGGTCTTCGGCATAGCCCAAAGCACGTCTCCACTGGAATTTCGCCTCTGTCCTTCGTCCAACACTCCAATATACATCACCCAGGTGGTCATTAATAACAGGATCATACGGGAGTAATTCAACGGCCTGCTCAAGATACTTCCTGGCTTCCTCAACCTTACCCATTCTGAATAAAACCCAGCCAAGCGAGTCAACGATGTACCCGTCATCAGGACGCAATTTGACTGCCCTGCGTATCATTTTCAGGGCTTTTTCAAGGTTTGTTCCCTGATCCGCCCAGCTGTACCCGAGATAGTTGAGTATGTAAGGATGATCCGGTCTGAATTCGAGCGCTTTCTTGAGGTCTCTTTCCGCACTTTCCGAATTCCCAAGTCTTTCAAGCGCCATTCCACGGACATAATACAAATGCCAGGTTGACGGATCATCCGGATTTGATACATGCGCAAATGCGTTATTATAAGCATCGACCGCATCCTCAAAATTCTCCTGGCGGCGGTGAATATCACCGATCTGTATACGCGCCTCCAGATCTCCATATTCATTTGCCAGCGTGTTCAGGATTTTAATCGCCTCCAGATGCTGGTTCGCGTGTTCCAGGATATCGGCAGATTCCCGTTTAGCCATAATATAAACTTTGTCCTCAGGCGATATGGCGGAAAATTGCTGTAACGCCTCATCAAACTGGCCGCTTCTTGCAATAATTTTTCCCATCAGAAAGCGGGCCTGACTAAAATCCTGATCAAGATAAAGTGCCATTGAGGTAAAGAGACGCGCACTGTTGTCCGCGCCCTTGTCAAAAAGGAGAGTGGCTATGTCATACAAGGATCGCGCCGTCCCATGCTGGATACTCTCAGACGCGGTGGCGGTCAGAATTTCTTTTGGAAATGGTCTGCCTTTTTCCAGCAGCATGATTTTTTCGGCAATGCGTCCCGCCGGATACAGATTGACTGAAAGAGCTTTCTTGAACAAGGCAAGGGCTTCGTCATTCAATTCGTTCAGATAGAGAATATCACCGATTTTTTCAAGATCTTCGGTGATAATTGATTTGTTTTCTATTGCGGCGTTAAGCACTGCGCCAACTTTTTCTTTGTTTTCGAGCAAAGCTGCCATATTCAACGCGTCAAACACATAAAGCGGATTTGCGGCAAGGGCCGTACTGTCAAACTTTCCTTGTCCGGCTTCTATCCAGGCATTTATAACCGGTCTGACCAGCTCAACTTTCTTATCGGATTCTATGCGCTCAATTTCTTTCGAGGCCTCGTCAAACGTCCCTTTCTTGATTGCATGCATTGTCAGAATCAGTCTGGAAATAGCATTAAATTTCTCGTTATCTTTAAGGTCATGCGCAAGACTCAGTGCCTGTTCATAATCCCCGGCGCCCATTGCGAGGATCATAGCCCGGCTTTTCAATTCCTCATTATCGGCATCACCATCCAGAACCTTGTTTATGAACCGGCTTGCCGCCTGCCAGTCATGATTTCTCTGTGCAATTATGGCTGCGAGATAGTGTCCGGCAAACGATCCATCCTCATTATCCCCTGATGCCGTTTCAACCATGGCAAGAGAATGAGACATGTAGACTTCGTCACCATTTCCGGAAAAACTTTGCGAACAGGCCACAATCGTTAAAATGGCACAACCGAATAAAACACTACTTAATCTTGACATATTCTTACCTTACCTCAGTTTCGTAAATAATTTCCTAACATTTAACGGCCCGGACTGAAAAATTACATTCCGGAGTAACGGGGACCGCCGCCACCCTGCGGCACGGTCCATAAAATATTCTGTGCCGGATCCTTTATATCGCATGTTTTGCAATGCACGCAGTTCTGCGCGTTAATCTGGAATTTATCTTTCCCGTTATTGTCTTTAACAATCTCGTAAACTGCGGCCGGACAGTAACGCTGGGCCGGTTCCGCATATTCGGGCAGGTTTTGGCTGACCGGGATGTCCGGGTCTTTGAGCTTGAGATGCACAGGCTGGTTTTCCTCATGATATGTGTTGGAAAGATAGACACTCTCCGTACGGTCAAAAGTTATTTTGTGATCGGGGCTGGGATACTCGATTTCCCTGCTTTCACTTGCCTTTTTAAGCTGATTGTGATCGGCGTGATGCTTCAGAGTGTAGGGCAGAACCCAGCCGCCATAGGTCTGAAAAGCGGCGTGGATCAGGCCGGGCCATAAACCCATGTGAAATCCGGGCCTGATATTTCTTTCCCTGTAAAGTTCTTTCCATAGCCAGGATTTTCTGAGTTTTTCAGGATACGCGGACAGGGAATATCCAAAATCGGGTTTTTCATCAACGGCCAGCATCTCGAACAATGCTTCAGCCGCAACCATACCACTTTTCATCGCCGTATGATTGCCTTTTATTTTAGGCACATTAAGAAAGCCGGCCGTATCTCCGATCAGTATTCCGCCCGGAAAGGTAAGTTCCGGGATGGACTGATACCCCCCTTCCACCAGTGCGCGTGCGCCGTAGGAGATGCGCTTCCCGTTTTCAAAATAGGGCCTTATGGCCGGATGAAGTTTAAACCGCTGCATCTCGTGAAACGGGGACAGATAAGGATTTTGATAATCCAGCCCGACCACAAAACCAACAGAAACAAGATTATCCCCGTAATGATACATCCACGAACCGCCATAGGTTTTGCTATCCATCGGCCAGCCGATTGTGTGCATTACAAAACCTGGAACATGCCTGTCTTTCTCAATTTCCCAGACTTCCTTTACACCCAGGCCGTATGTCTGGGGTGAGCTGTTTTTACGGAGATTGAATTTTTCAATGATCTCTTTGGTCAGGGATCCGTGACACCCTTCGGCCAGCACGGTCTGACGCGCATGAATTTCAATACCGGGTTCATACTGGGGAGTTTTGTTCCCCTCCCGGTCAACACCCATATCTCCTGTCGCAATACCGATAACCGCCCCTTTATCATCCAGTAATATTTCAGAAGCTGAGAATCCCGGATAAATTTCAACCCCTGCATCTTCCACCTGCTCGGCCAGCCATTTCCCGAAACTTGAGAGTGAGATGATATAATTGCCGTGATTTTTCATCTGCGGAGGGGTTGGAAAAGTCAAAGCTCTGTTTTCCGTTAAAAACATGAATTTGTCTTTTGTAACTTCCGTTTCGAGCGGCGCACCCTTTTCCTGCCAGTCCGGAATAAGTTCGTTCAGAGACCGCGGCTCGAGCACCGCTCCGGAAAGGAGATGCGCGCCAACCTCCGATCCTTTTTCGATAATGCAGATATCAATCTCTTTTTCCGCGGCACTTGCAAGCTGTTTCAGCTTAAGCGCACAGGATAATCCGGCGGGTCCGGCCCCGACTATCACAACATCGTACTCCATTACTTCTCTGTCCTGACGTGGGGGCTTATGCATATCCTGTCTCCGTAAGTCTTCTCTTTTCTTCCATATTATACTACATTACAAAATACCCATTTTATAGAGTGTAGAGTGAATACGGTTACGAAAAAGAGAACGGAATCGCCTTTTATTGCTGCATTGCAGTGGCATATCGATGAGGAGGCCGCCGAATTATGGGAGGAATCCCCGGTAAACAGGTTTATACCGCCATCGCCCGTCTTACCCCCCGAGGAGGATCCGACAATTAATAAACCGCCGGCCCGGCAGGTGCATTCGGATAATACGGAACGCTTTTCCGCAACCCCTCTCTCAACTGCCGGAAAGCCACAAAAACTGCCGCCGGGTGTTGCGGAAAAACGCTCAGAGGCCTTAAAACTGGCGAGTGAAGCCCGATCCCTTTCAGAGTTAAAAGAGGCAATCCTTGCCTTTCAGGGGTTAAGTCTGAAAAATACAGCCACAAATATGGTTTTTTCTGACGGGTTTGCGGATGCGAAAGTTATGATTGTGGGGGAGGCACCGGGCGCGGATGAGGATCGTCTTGGTCTCCCTTTTGTCGGTGTAAGCGGCATGCTTCTGGACAGAATATTTGCGCATATTGGACTCTCCAGAAAGAACGAAAGTCCGGAAGCAGGCCTGTATATTTCCAATATACTGAACTGGCGACCGCCGGGAAACCGTACTCCGAACCCGGACGAGATTGCCGTTTCTTTGCCATTTATTGAACGGCATATTGCGCTTGCGGCTCCCGAAATTCTGGTTTTTGCCGGCGGCATTGCCGCAAAATCCCTTCTTAAGCGCGAAGAAGGAATATCGAAGCTGCGCGGACAGTGGCATCAATACCGCCTGGACGGAGCGAATGACAAACCGGAGATTGCGGTAATGCCAACATACCATCCGTCTTACCTGCTTCGGAATCCGGCCCAGAAAAAAGCCGTCTGGACAGATATTCTGATGATTAGGAATAAGCTGACAACGCCGGACAGCGATTAAAATTTGACATAAATTTAGTTTTTGTTTAAGAAAACCTTTACAATTTACAATATGTGGATATTTTATGAAGTCTTTCAAAAATACAGGATCCCTGAAAAATTCAGGGTGATAAGAAATATGCTGAAATTCAGAAAAACTGCCTGCGCTATTGTTTTTTCGCTTGTCCTGCCCGGGCTGGTATCCGCGAGCCCTATGAATTTGCCGCCCGCGCAGCAGGTTGCGTTTACCGAGCTTCTTCTGAAAACTCCAAAAAGTGAAACTGGCAAATACAATATTCTGTCAAACAGCCAGGCTGCTTTTTATAAACGTATTTTCAGCCTACAGCAGGACGGCAGGTGGAAGGAGGCGGACCGCCTTATTGCAAAACTGGAGGACACATCTCTGATGGGGCACGTTCTTTATCAGCGTTACATGCATCCGACGGATTACCGTTCTTCGTTCAGCGAATTAAAGGAATGGATGGATAATTATGCTGACCATGCCGGCGCAGAGAATATTTACAGACTGGCACTTGCCAGAAAACCTGCAGGGTATAAGGGTGTGTTGAAAAATCCCGATACCGGACGCGGTGTATACGGCGTGGTAAATGCGCTTTCAATGAATGGAATGACACCTTCTCCCTCTGCCGATAAAAAAACCATTAACAACACTGAATACCGCAGCGTTTCAAAACGGTTAGAAAACAATATTAAACGGCTGAAATCCAATGCCGCGTATAATGATCTTCAGTCAACGCATACGAAAAACAACCTGCCTGAAAGTGAATACGACCGGTTTGCAGGAGAAGTGGCTGAACTTCTTATGCATCATGGCGAACATGAAAAGGCCCTTGATCTTGCCATGAAGGCGGCAGAAAGATCAGGGGAGAAAGCCGCCCTGGCCGCATGGGTTGCCGGGATTCTTCTCTGGCAGAATGAGGATTATGAATCGGCGGCAAAATTTTTTGCGATTGCCGGAGGATCACCTTACGCCAAGGGATGGACGGCCTCTGCCGGCGCATTCTGGGCGGCCCGTGCCAAAATGCGGACCGGTGATTTCAAAGAGGTTAGCAAGTGGCTTGAAAAGGCGGCGTATTACCAAAGAACTTTTTACGGTCTTATTGCAACACGGGCTCTTGGCCGCCCGGTATCCATAAACTGGAATGTGCCGGTTTACGGGGAAGAGGAACATGCGATTTTATCTACGCAGCCTTCAGGCAGGCGCGCTCTGGCATTGTATCAGGCGGGGCAAAGAAATATGGCTGAAGATGAATTGTCGCATATTCATCCCGGAAACGATGAAAATCTCAAAGAAGCTTTAATCAGTTTTGCGCACAAAGCGAAAATGCCCGCGCTTTCCATGCGGCTTGGCTCCGCCTTTGTAAATACGGAAGGCCAGCTTTATGAAACTGCGCTTTATCCGTTAATGGCCTGGAAGCCGCAGAGCGGCTATAAAATCGACAAGGCGCTCGTCCATGCCTTCACCCGTCAGGAATCCCGCTTTGATCCCAAGGCGGAAAGCTATATCGGCGCAACCGGGCTTATGCAGGTCATGCCGCGTACGGCGAGTTATATTATGAATGACAGGGATTTCGTGACCCACATCGGCAAACGCCGCCTTCAGGATCCAACCCTCAACCTTGAGATTGGCCAGCGTTACATTGATTATCTTCTCGATAACCGGTATGTCGAAAGCGATCTTTTTTCTCTTGCGGTGGCTTACAATGCCGGCCCAACCAATCTTGCACGCTGGAAAAAAAGAATGAACGATATCAATGATCCGTTATTATTCATAGAAATGATCCCGGTTTCAGAGACGCGTACGTTTATTGAGCGAACAATGAGCAATTACTGGATATACCGCCAGCGGATGGTACAGCCCACACCGACCCTGGATATGGTTGCCGCTGGAGAATGGCCGCTTTATACCCCGCTTGACCAGCCCGAAACATTCGACATCGCCGAGGCCCAATAAGGTTATCTGCTTATCTGCCTACACACCGCTTTCCCTATCCCTCACATGCTGTTTTGTGAGAAGGATCGAAAAGGATACCTCCGCTTACAGGCCTGCTGCATCCGGTTGTTGTGGGAAACGTAATCGGAAGGTTTAAAAGCGAGCGTACGGCAAAAAAGGCAAAGCCCTCAGCCTCAACCGCATCGCCGTCAAGTTCAGGAACGTATTCTTCAACCGGTGCAACCGTTGCTTCAAGCGCCTTTGCAAGTTCCTGCATCATGAACGTGTTTTTCCGCCCGCCGCCCGAAACGAGCCATAACCGGGGCTGTTCAGAAAAAAAGGCTGCTGAAAGGGAAATCGATTGTACGGTGAATTCCGTCAGTACCGCTGCTCCATCTTCTGGCGATAAAAGATTTTGCGGGAGATCACTGTCTTTGGAAATTATTTCAGGGTGCCCCTTGTCCTTAAGTCCCTTTTCCACAACTCCCCTCTGTTGGGAAAGAGAGTTAAGGCAAGTAGGCATAACTGAATATAAGTCGTTTCTGTCACACGATTTCGGTGGAAACTGCTTTATATAATCATAATCTAATAAATAATGCAACACCTTATTATGTATATTACCGCTTGCGGCCAGCGTCCCATGCACGTCATACGGGTACCCTGTTGTATTTTGTACCCAATCATCGATAAGCGCATTTCCCGGGCCTGTATCAAAAGCCATCAGGGATTCTGACCACGCGATATCCTCTGCATTATTGTCTTTGTCGCAAAACTCTGCTTCCCCGATCCAGGTAACATTCGCCACGCCACCGATATTAAGGATAACAAGAGGTTTTGGCAGATTCCTGTCCTGCACCGAAGCAAAGTGATATAACGGCAGAAAAGGCGCACCCTGCCCGCCATGACGCATATCGTTTTGCCGCATATCATAAACAACCGGGATCCCGGTAAGACGGGAAAGGTATTCTCCGTCCCCGATCTGCCAGGTAAATCCCCTGTCCGGGTCGTGAAAAACTGTCTGTCCGTGAAACCCGATGATATCCGGTTTCTTACCCGTTTTATCAATCAGTTTTGAAACGATTTCCGCATGAATTTCAGTCAGCTCTCTTTCAATTTCTGAAACTGTGCCATCTTTGTCGCTGCTTTTGCCAAGGCAGGTTTTGAGCTTCTCCCGAAAATCCTTTGTATAGTTCTCGCTCAGAAATCCTGTGCGTTCATATATTCTGAACCCGTCCGTCGTAATCATGGCCGCATCTATACCGTCCAGCGACGTTCCCGACATCAGTCCAATTGAGGTGTAGACTTTTTTATTCATGCGTTTTATAGAAACCTTTATGAGTTACAAATCCGAATTTCTGAATATTTTAGACGAACGCGGCTTCATTCACCAGTCCTCAAATCTTGAGAGCCTTGACGAGAAGCTGGAAACCGGCACCCAAAGTGCATATATCGGCTTTGACGCCACGGCACGGTCCCTCCATATCGGAAACCTGACGGGTATTATGATGCTTTACTGGTTCCAGCAATGCGGACATAAACCTATCACCCTTATGGGGGGAGGAACCTCCAAAATCGGCGATCCTTCATTTAAGGACGATCAGCGCAAACTGATGGATAATGAAACGATTGAGTCCAATGTCCGGCATATGCAGAATACAAGTTTCAAACAGTTTCTGAAATACGGTGACGGACCTACGGACGCTCTTATGGTTAATAACAATGACTGGCTGGATGATCTTAAATATCTTGATTTCTTAAGGGATTACGGACGTTACTTCACGGTGAACCGGATGCTGGGGTTTGAAAGCGTAAAGCAGAGGCTTGAACGGGAAAGCCCGCTTTCTCTGCTTGAATTTAATTATATGGTGCTTCAGGGCTATGACTTCCTGGAATTGTTCCGTCGATACGGCACCATTCTTCAGATGGGGGGATCTGACCAGTGGGGCAATATCATTAACGGCGTTGACCTGGCGCATAAAGCCGACCGGGTTGAATTGTTCGCCCTGACCGCACCTCTTCTTACCACGCCGGACGGACGCAAAATGGGCAAGACGGAAAGCGGCGCTGTCTGGCTTAGTCCGGAAATGTTGTCCCCTTACGAGTATTACCAGTACTGGCGCAACACGGATGACGCAATGATTGGCACACTTCTGAGACGTTTTACACCGTTAACAGTGGAAGAAATCAAAAGACTGGAGACCCTGCAGGGACAGGAGATTAACGATGCAAAAAAAGTTCTGGCCTTTGAAGCAACAAAAATGTGCCATGGCGGGGAAGCAGCAAAGGCAGCGGAGGAAACTGCCCGTAAAACGTTCGAGGAAGGCTCGGTCGGGGAAAATCTGCCTGTTGTGGAGTACCCGGCGGAAAATCTTGAAGACGGTGTTTTGCTGATTGAAACATCGGTCGCCGCAAGCATGACGGCTTCCAAAAGCGAGGCAAGAAGACTGATCCAGCAGGGCGCATTCAAACTTAATGATCAGGTAATCAGGGATCCGAATTATAAAATAACGATAAATGACCTGGATCAGGGACATATCAAGATTTCGACAGGGCGGAAAAAACATTATCTCGTCAAATGTGTCTGAAAATAAATCTAAAAGCGGGCTCTCTGGCATATTTTCCGTTAGATTTCCAGGTCATAAAAATTTAGGGAAAAAGAGCTTGCGATTCACGCTTACGGCGTGCTAGCTTTCTACTTAATCTCGATATAAATCAGGACTTTTGTTATGGGAAAATGATCGTGAAAATTAGGATCATTTTTCAATTATTATTCCAGAGAATAAAACGAAAAGCTTAAAAGAAAGGAATACAAATGTTTCACCGCCAGAAAATTGAACCGGAAAAAGACAATCAGAGCCAGCCGGAGCAAAACATGTCAACCACAGGCGATGCAAATGAAAACGGGCAGGGTCCGGCCAACATTAATTCCTATCAGGCGCAGCCCGGCCAGGTTCAATCAACAAATACCGAGCAAGACTATCAACAGCAGTCTCAAACCGAGCCCCAGGCCCACTACGGTGAGCAGCCTGAGACTGCAACAAATCAAAGAAATCAGGCAACTTCACGCATTGGCGGATTGGGTATGCCCGGTTACGGCATGGGTAAAACCGGCGGCGGAAAACCTGAACAAAAACGCTATGGCAATATGGGCGGCGGCCCCGGCGGATCAAACGATCGCAGACTCGTTGTTGGCCAGGGGATAAGCCTTTCCGGGGAAATTGAAGCCTGCGATCACCTTATGGTTGAGGGGCGCGTTGAAGCTGCGCTTAAAGGCGCGAACGTTCTTGAGATTGCCGAAACTGGTAATTTTCTAGGCTCAGTTGAGATTGAAGAGGCAACAATTGGAGGGTCCTTTGAAGGCGAACTCATCGTTCACGGGCGTCTTACAATTCTGTCATCCGGCATTGTAACCGGGTCAATCGCATACAAGGAGCTGGCTATTGAAGCCGGTGCGCAGGTTGAAGGTAATGTAGTGCCAATCACTTCCCAGGGCGTTCCAAAAATCTCTTTCAAGTCCTACAAGGATGACACTGAGCAGGAACAGACAGTTACGCAAAAATCTTCCTCAAAAAAGTCTGAAAAAAAGGCTGCGGGGAGTGAGCTTCCGCTTTCGGATGAGGCTGTCGAACCGGCGGAATAATTCCTTAGCACCGAGGAAAGGGCTGGTTCATGAAAGCAGGCAAGTTGCTCATGTTGTTCTCTTCGCTGACAATATGGGTCTGCAGTGGTTCAATTGCCCTGAGTACGATTATACATGTGCCGGATTTTTCCGGGATCTCCGGAGTAAATAGCTTTTCTTTCTCACAATCTCCGGAAAAAGTTTATTTTCCGGAATTTATAACCGAGCCTAAAAAAAAGATTTTCAAATCCGGTCACCAGGACGCTATCAGAAAGCAGCTTATTGAAGATACAACCCTGGTTAATCATCTGGACCACGGGGATGTCATAAAGATATTCGGTAAACCCGGTCTGGTGCGCAGCGAAGGCACATCTCTGTTATTACAGTTTACCTCTGAAGACTGCATTCTTGACGTGTATTTTCTTCAGAAAACAAGCCGGCCCGGACTGGTGGAATATTATGAGATCCGCAGCATAACAAAAACACAACCGCTTCATGTGGTTTTTAATACTACCGAAGATGATAAACAGGCTTCTTATTCAGAATGTCTTGATTCTCTGTTTAACGCGCAGGATAAAAAAGACGGGCTTTCACTTAAGGAATACAGCAAAAAATCCGGCTGAAGCCTTTTTCCCTCCTACCGGAATACATTTTACAAAGGATAATCTACTCTCATAAGATAAAGGCCTTGCGCCGGGGCTGTTATTCCGCCTTTTGCCCTGTCCCGCGCCTCCAGCGCCGATTTCACATCATCGGATTTCCATTTGCCCTCACCGACCAGGACAAGAGTTCCAACCATATTTCTTACCTGATGATGCAAAAAGGATCGGGACTCAAAAAAGAAGGAAATCAGTTTTCCGCCGCATATATCGTAATCTTTTTCTGTAATATCCACTTTATCAAGCGTACGTACCGGCGACTTGGCCTGGCACTCACTGTCCCTGAATGTTGTGAAATCATGATGTCCGGTCAGGTATACGGCAGCCTCTCGCATTGCATCGGTATCAAGTGTGTGCTTCACATACCAGACCCGGCCTCTGTCCAACGCCGGTCCACAGGCCCGGTTAAGAATTTTATAGCAATATTGTTTGTTAACCGCATTAAAACGGGCGTGAAAATCGACGGAAACTTTTTTTGCCTGAAGAATTGATATTGGCACGTCTCGTAAATGGGCGTTTAAGGCTTTTCCAAGATTGAACCCTGTCAACGGGCGTTCTCCGTAGTCAAGATCGAAATGGGCCACCTGCCCGTATGCATGAACCCCTGAATCAGTTCTCCCGGCTACGTACAGCGACACGCGTTGCTGGCAAAACCCATATATCGCTTCCTCAACCGCCTGTTGAATGGTCGGCAGGCCCGCCTGCCGCTGCCAGCCGTTAAAGCAACTGCCGTCATATTCAATTATCAGTTTCCATCGCGTTAGAGACATAGGCTTTTAAATTTAAGAAGGCTGACTGTACAGTTTCAGTGCCGCTATCATAAGAATCACAAAAACAAGTGCAAGCCATTGTGTGTTTGTCAGTTTTTCCTTATACAAAATCCGGCCCAGCACAGCCGTAAACAACACCAGGGACGTGAATATTGCCTGTGTGATTGCAAGCGGCAAAAGAGTAACGGCCTTGGCATAGAGCAGGGTCCCCAGAAGGGCAGGAAAAGACCGGATAAGAATACTGATCACATCCCCGCGTCCTAAAGACAATACATTTTCCTTCCTGTTTCTTCTCAAAGCGGAGGGAATTGCGATCATTAGTGCCATTATACCAATAAGACATTCCCAGATGTAACCCGAAATCAATGGATCATATTCCCGTGCGGAAAGTGCAAGAATAAAAAACGCAAAAGACATGAACAGGCCGTTAACCATCACAAAGAAAAGACCTTTGATCTTCCCGGGATGAAATACAAATTCCGAAAGATATTTTTGTGAATATATAAATGAGTTGCTGGCCACAATTCCTCCAATCGCCAGAACCTGGATAAGAGAAAGCCTTTCTCCGGCAAATATCCAGCCAAGAGCAATCATGACCGCAACCTGAACGGCAGTAACAAGTGCGTTTGCAATGCCCACCGGAAAATGACGGGTTGAACGGACATACCCCCAATTCCCTATAACAGCAAAGAAAGCGGCAAATACCAGAGGAAATATGTAATCCTGCAAATTGAGCAGTTTCTGAAAGTCAACAAACGGTAAAACAAGCAAACCAGCCGCCATAATACCCATGCCGCGCAGTCCGATCGTCAGGAAGCTGTTATGCTTGCGGAAAAAATGTGTCAGAAGAACGGTTTCAAGAGCAAAGGAAAACGCACTTAAAAGAATAAATGCAATGCCCATCAATCATTGGCCCAGAATATCGTTTACCGCCAGATACTGACCGTTGAGCGCAGCCTGAAAATCCATGGTTTTCCCGTTCTCGGGCTGGACTTTAAGAACTTTTAAAACAGAATTACCGCCGCATGCCACCCGGCCTGCCTTGTCCAGAATTGTACCCGGAACAGTATTCTCTTCACAATTATGATCGATAACTTCCGTTTCAAGAATTTTGATTTTGCGTCCGTCTGAAAGAATAGTGGTTACGCCCGGCCAGGGATTAAGGGCGCGTACCTGCCGGTCAATCTCAGGGGCATTCATGGCCCAGATTATCTTTCCGTCCTCTTTTGTCAAAAGCGGAGCGTAAGTTGCAAAAGCCTGTTTTTGAGGATAGGCATAGGGTTTTTCCTGTTTATGCGCAATCTGATCAAGTACGCCTACAATCATATCCGCCCCGATTACGGATAACTCGTCATGCAAAGAGCTGGCAGTGGATGTTGTTTCAATCGGTATGCTGACCTCCGATATAACTGCTCCGGTATCAAGTCCTTCTTCCATCTGCATTATTGATATACCGGTTTCTTCATCTCCTTTCCAGAGTGCGTTCTGTATGGGAGAGGCACCCCGCCATTTTGGCAAAAGGGATGCGTGAATATTAAGGCATCCAAAACGGGGCGCATCCAAAACCGCGACAGGCAGAATCAGACCGTAGGCGGCAACAACCGCAACATCGCATTTCAGCTTCCGGAATGCATCGACAGCGTCTTTGTCTTTTTTAAAATTCTGCGGCGTCTGGACAGGAATCCAGTGCCGATCGGCGTATTCATGAACGGGAGATTTTTTTGTTTTATGCCCTCTTCCCTTGGGTCTTGGCGGCTGGGTATAGACTGTGATGACTTCATGACGGGATTCGTTAATTGCCCGAAACGCGGGAAGCGCAAATTCAGGCGTGCCCATAAATACGATTTTTAAGTTTCTATCCTGCACTGTTTAGGACTGTTTGTGCTGCTTGAGAAATTTCTTGATGATCATATCACGTTTAAGGCCTGAAAGGTGGTCAATAAAAAGAACCCCGTTAAGATGATCCATCTCATGGCTTATGCAAATCGCGGGCAGGTCGCTTGTTTCATACTCCTCTTCCTGTCCGGATATATTAAGGTAGCGAACTTTTACGCTTTTCGGTCTTTGCACCGTCGCATACTGTCCCGGAATGGAAAGACACCCCTCCTCAGAGTCCAGATATTCCGGGGATTCCCATATTTTCTCAGGATTGATCATGGCAATCGGACCTGTATCGACGTCATCATATTTGACATGCATAACCAGAACACGGTTCAGTTTGCCGATCTGGTTGGCGGCAAGGCCGATACCCGGTGCTTCGTACATAGTTTCAAACATATCATCGATCTGTTTTCTGATGTCGTCTGTTACGGCTTCAACGGGCTCAGCCTTTTTTTTCAAAACCGGATCCGGAATTTTAACTATGTTTAAGATACTCATATTATTAATATAGGGTGTATTTCAGCTGCTATAAAGTATTTCTGTTAAAAGTGATAAAGCTGTATGCCGGGTCACCGTCAAATCGGACGGCCTGATGTTCCGTCCATATCGCCGGGTCGAGGTAAGGAAAAAAAGCATCCCCTTCATAGGATTTATGGATTCTGGTTAAGTATATGCAATCGCATAAATCCAGCGTCTGTTTATAGATCTGTGAGCCTCCGATTACAAAAAATTCCTCCAGGTTCTTTTTTTTCGCAATTTTGCCGGCCGTATCCATTGCCGCCTCGAGAGACCTTTCAACAATCACATCATCATGACTGAAGTCAGGGTTTCCGGTAACAATGATATTATCCCGGCCCGGTAATGGCTTGCCAAGAGCACTTAGAATGGACTGAAAAGTCTTCCGGCCCATAACGACAGGTTTGCCCTGGGTCAAAGCCTTAAAGCGTTTGAGATCGGCAGGAATATGCCAGGGCATCGTGTTATCTTTACCGATAACGTTGTTTTCTGAAGCCGCAACAATCGCCGATACCTTGATTTTTCCGTTAAGCATTTGGTAATACATAGCGAATATGGTCGATATTATCAAACCATTCATATAAAATTTAGAAGTAATATAATTTCAAAGAAATAATGCCTGATAATCTTTCCACAGTCTGTGTTTACTGCGCGATCTCCGTGCATGTAGATCAGTACTATTACAAGGAGGCGGCAAAGCTTGGCAGGCTTCTGGCCGAAGAGAAAATTACCACGGTTTATGGCGGCTCAAGCAAGGGCATGATGGGTGCGCTTGCCGATTCTGCCCTGAATTCCGGTGGAGAAGTCATCGGTATCATGCCCCGAAATGTTAAAAATTTTGAGCTTGATCACAAAAATCTTACCGAAACGCTTTTTGTTGAATCCATGCATGAACGTAAAATGAAAATGGTTGAACGTTCGGACGCGTTTATCGTCATGCCCGGCGGGCTTGGAACTTTGGATGAAACGTTCGAGGTATTGACCTGGAAACAGATCGGGCTTCACGACAAACCGATTACAATTGTAAATATAAACGGATATTGGGATAAATTGTTAGATCTCATCGACCATACAATTCAAAACCGGTTTGCGCTTTCTGAAAACAGGGAAATGTTCAAAGTTGTCGAAAATACGGAAGATGTCATCCCTTCTCTTAAAAAGGAACCCAATACCTTTTTCAATCCCAAAACCAAATGGATGTAAACAAAAGAATAAGATGAATTGGCAAATTTGTTGGTTAAATATTTAGGATGTTAATTACAGGTTAACAACTATGATTGTAATATAATAATAAATATGGGTTTTTTGTGAAATCAGAATTGACTTAAGCATGGGACTACCGGGAGCAGAACCGACTTGAAGTACGAAAGCACGTCACCTCAGGCAAAAGACATTGCCAGATCCGTTATGGAGCGTCTGGAGAAAGAAGAACTTTCGCCAACACCCGAAAATTATGAATTGTGGTATGCTTTTTACGCGAACATGAGCCCGGAAATAACGAGAGCCATAGGCATACTTGAGGCAAGCAAAAAGAAAATAACGGAAGATCATTGCCAGGAGCTTTACAAGCGTTTTCTAAGTTCCAAGAAAACTGAGGATATGGTTCGCAATGCGGGAGACAACCTGCAAAAAACCATGCTTGATATAACAGATCTGGTTAAAACCGTTCGTGATGCGGCCTCTGAATATGGGGAAACGCTAGAGGGTGTTAATCTCAATCTGAACAAGGTTGAAAATTGGGATGATATGGAAGGGGTAATTAAGGATATCCTTGACGACACCCATAAAATGATAAAGCACAATGAAAGCCTGGAAAACAAGCTTGATCAGTCAACCCAGGTCATTGAAGAACTGAACGAAAATCTGGAAACTGTCCGGCGGGAGGCAATGACCGACGGCCTGACCGGACTTGCAAACCGCAAGCTGTTTGATCAGAAAATAAACGAGGTTATTGAGGATTCGAATCAGACACTGGCGCCTTTCTGTCTGTTAATGATCGATATTGACCATTTCAAGGAATTTAACGACAACTTTGGTCACCAGGTCGGAGATCAGGTTCTTAAACTGGTTGCAAAGACAATAACAGATAATATCAAGGGCCGTGACCTTGCATGCCGCTACGGAGGTGAGGAATTTGCCGTAATTCTGCCCGAAACTCCGCTTTCTGCATCTGTCACCGTTGCCAATCTTCTGCGCAAATCCGTTGCCAGCAAGGAAATCGTTAACCGCGTCACAAATGACAGCATGGGACGGATCACCATGTCAGTTGGCGCTGCCGAATCCGTGGTCGGGGAAACCATCGAAGAACTTATCGAACGTGCCGACGCGGCAATGTATACTGCCAAACAGAACGGCCGGAATCAGGTTGCCGCAGCACCAGCACCGACCCCGCGCAAAACCCGGCAGGAAGTCAGCTGAGCTGTCTGAAACTCTTCTGTCAGAAATTTAACCGTATGTTAATTTTGCAATGTCAACATTCAATCATGTATTATGTGTATATACGTTGTAAAAAGGAGTGTTTGAAATGCTTATAAGTCTGACATTAAAATTTATTGAAAAAGCCGCAGAAGGGCTGGAGTCCATTTTTCACAAAGTGTTTAATCCGGCACCTGATCTTGCCCCGGCTGCAAGAAACGAGGCTGCACCTGCGCTTTCCGTTCCAGGTATGGGCCCCGGAGGAACAGGCAGTACGACGACATACAGAGACAGCAATAGCAGCAACTGATAAATTTGTCTTTCAATCTGGACGCAGGGTTTAAAACCATATAAAACCCTGCGTATGGATGACAGAGAACAATTCAAACTTCCAAAAATCATGGGCCATCGCGGTGCGTGCGGATATGCTCCTGAAAATACACTGGAATCTATTCATACCGCTGCTGATCTCGGTATGGAATGGGTTGAATTCGACGTTAAACTGACCAAAGATACAATTCCAATATTATTTCATGACTCCACTCTGGACCGGACAACAAACGGATCCGGGAAAGTCGCGGATATACCTTGGGAGGAAATGCGTAATCTGGAGGCCGGGAGCTGGTTTGGTGAAAGTTTCGCCGGGGCAAAAATACCCACACTTGAAGACGCTGTCGAGGTTCTTATAGAAAGGGACTTAAGCCTTAATCTTGAGATTAAACCATGCGAAGGCCGTGAGAAAGAGACAGCGGAGAACGTTCTCGATATTATGTCACGATTATGGGATGATACAGACAGCATTTTGGTTTCGAGTTTCTCCCTGATCGCGCTCGAAACGGCCCTTGAGATGATACCGGAATGGCGGCGCGGTATACTGCTCCCCGGCGGCTGGCCGGACAGGTGGCCTCACGATCTTGACGCTGCTATTGATTATCTCAAACCGGCCTCCATTAATTTCAATGGAAATGACATTACCAAAGATGCGATTGATGAGCTTAAATCGAAAGGGCTGTTACTTGCATCCTACACTATAAATGACGATACCATTCTGCGCCGGTTACAGTCTTCCGGGGTTGACTGCTTCATTACAGATTTTCCTGATGAAATGCAGGAAGCGTTGATAACTGTGTATTAG
>CAYLKN010000021.1:0-35620 GCA_964384335.1 uncultured Pseudobdellovibrionaceae bacterium | reverse complement strand
TATCCGCTTCTGTACAAAACCGCGTCGAAAAATCTCTGTGCCCTTGAGTAATATTTTCAGTCACCAAAGCTGCGCATTTTTCTTTTAATACCCCTATAAACTGTATTTTCTTCTCTATCAGCCTATCAATGCGAGCAGTTTCTTGATCCAAAAAATCGGCGATTTCTTTTTGGGTTTCACGATCTGGCGTCTGAATCCAGTCATTCGGAAAATCTTTGAATTTTATGGACTGCCTAACGCCGCCGCCGAGCGAGTAATAGTATTTCGCTAAGTCCAGAGCCAAAAGCGCGTAAGCCCAAAAGCGGGAATCGTGTCCCGATCCGGGATAAACCGCGTCATATGCGGACGTGATAATTCCTTTTTCTTTAACCAATCCTTGCCGGATACTGCGTTTGTCATTTTGCAAATCCGTAAGACGCATGACAATATCACCGGGCTGTACTATCTGATAAGTTTCAAAACTCTCTGGAAGCAATCCACCGGTTGTATCAATGTCTTTGTTGACTATTCGTCCGTAGCTTAAAGACAAAAGGTTATCATTAAGCATTCCTGTATTCTTATTTCCTTTACGAACGGTCAGAACATGATGCAATTTATTTAGAGGCCAATTCTGAGGAGGCTTAACGCCGTGCACACGCTCTTGCAATGTCATCATGCCGCAACCCCCTTTAGGAGATTTGCAATCTCGGTTTCCAACTCTTTTAGCTCCTCGTCAATTTCAGAAACTGGACGTGGTGGCACGTATTTGTAAAAATAGCGGTTAAAGTTGATTTCATATCCTATGCGGCCCACATCACCATCGGTGGAATCTTTATGGCTTTCATCGACCCATGCATCTGGCACGAATGGTTTGACTTCCCGCTCAATATAACCTGCCCAGTCTTCTTTGAGAGGCACCATTTCATGGTCGCGTAGGTCACTATCGGCCTCAATATTTCCTTTTGTATCTTTACAAACATCAGCGCTTTCGTCTTTTTCGGAAAGGGCTGAAAGTATAGCCTTTTTAAGTTGGGCCGAGGGTTTAAAATCAAAATCGCCAAAGGCATGTCTTAATGCCTTTTCAAACTGGTTTCTATTTTTGAAAAGTTCGGTCGGCATTTTTGAAGAAAGGACACTCAAAACCTTCTCTTTTTCTGCCTCATCAAGCTTTATAAAGGCTTTTTCTGTTTTTAATAGATCAATGCGTTCTTGCGAACACTGAAAATTGAGTTTAAGCGGGCGCTCAACGCGGATTTCTCTATAGCCGAAATCTTCATTGTCAAAAATCTTAGAAAATTCTCCCCAGCCAGAGCCGCCATTCAGCATCTCATAGTATATTTTGACAATTTCATTCCGCGCGCTATCCGGTATCTCCCTGCGTTTACTGCCGAGGCTTTTTCTCATTGAGTGCCAAAAGCGCTCGCTGCTTCCGTCAATCAGCTGCACTTTTCCACGGCGCTTTTCGTCTTTTTTGTTCGTAAGCATCCAGACGTAAGTCTGTATGCCTGTATTGTAAAATAGGTCAGTGGGCAGAGCTATAATCGCTTCCACCCAGTCGTTTTCAAACATCCAGCGGCGAATTTCACTTTCACCAGAACCAGCACCGCCCGTAAATAACGGCGAGCCGTTCATAACAATACCGATGCGAGAACCGGCCTCGTCATCACGCATTTTTGCAATCATGTGCTGGAGGAAAAGCAATTGTCCGTCTGATATGCGCGGTAATCCTGCCCCGAAACGTCCATCCATGCCAAGCTCTTTGGCCTCGTCTTTGATCGGGTCTTGGTATTTTTTCCAGTCCACGCCGTAAGGAGGATTTGAAAGCATATAGTGGAATTTCTTGTCCTTATGAGCGTCCTCAGTAAGGGTGTTGCCGAATGCGATTTGCTCCGGGTTATGGCCTGTCACGAGCATATCTGATTTACAAATACCGAACGACTCGCCGTTTAATTCCTGCCCGTAAAGCTCCACGCGAATTTTGCTGTTAAAGGATTTCATGGCCTCTTCCATGATCGCCAGCATACCGCCTGTTCCACAGGCAGGGTCATAAACCGTTCGAATGATCCCTGATCCGGTCAGAGCGTCCGCATCATTGATAAGAAGCAGGTCAACAATTAAACGAATAACCTCGCGCGGGGTAAAATGCTCCCCGGCAGTTTCGTTTGAAATTTCGGAGAATTTACGGATCAAATCTTCGAAGAGATAACCCATCTCAATATTAGAGATTTGATCAGGGTGCAGGTTAATCTGGCAAAAACGATCAAAGACCTGCCAGAGAATGCCACCGTCTTTGAGGCGCTTTAGCTGATCCGTAAACAAGAATTTCTCAAGGAATATATCGCGGACGCTGCCGTTAAATTTCGTAACATAGTCCAAAAGGTTTTTATGCAGGTCGGCAGGGTCTTGCCCGTGGAGGGTTTTGAATGTGAAATTGCTGTAATTATAGACTTTAAGCCCGTCTCCGACTGCACCAAAGAGCATCATGTCTTTTGTTTGGTCGTCTATTCCCTCGGGCAGGCTATCATAGGCTTGAATGACACGATCTTTTGAAGGCTCCAGAATGCAATCGAGGCGGCGTAAAATAACAAAGGGCAGGATCACTTTTCCGTATTCGGATTGCTTAAAATCCCCGCGGAGAATGTCGGCAATAGACCAAGCAAAGGAGCTGAGGCTTTGTATTTTAGTGCTGGTCATTTTCGTTTCCCTTCTTTCTTTTCAATCCATGCGTCAATCTCACTTTTGCGAAACCGCCAACACCCTGAAACTGATCAAATGTCTGCCTCCCTACTAAAATACAACCAGTTTCATTGCACGTTTTGGCAAACATGATTTCATCGTGTTCTGAAACCCAGCTTGTATTTGTTTTTCCTTCTGTCATTAGCCCATTCAAAGTTGAGGCTATATAAAGCGTTGCTTTCATTTTGTCACCTTTCCTTTTTCTGATTAAACAACATAGCCGGGTAAGTGTCTTTCGGGTTCATAAATGCTTACCGCACAATCAGGAAAATACCAACCAGCGCGCAGGCTATGCCCAAAACATTTGTTATTGTAAGCATTTCCTTAAACAAAAGCATTCCGGCAATACCTAAAAGAATAGCACTGACAGATGCGAAAACTGGATATCCTAGTGTAAGCGGCGCTTTATGCGCATAAGAACTGGCCACGAAGAAATCTGTAAACCCGATTGAAACACCGGCAAGAACGCACAGAATAATAACGCGTACGTCGTAAAGCTGGGAAATTTCAAGCTCCCCGCGTTTGAAGAATCCAATCGTCAGCGTCGTTAATCCACCGACAAACAAAAAAATAGTTGCAGTAAAAATGGGAGATATTCTTGTGCCCAAAGCTTTTACGCAACTTATATGTATCGCCATCATTACCGCTGCCGCAATCATATAATAAAGCCAGACCATATTCATTCTCCCGTTTCAAGATTTATGCGCAGTAAACCAGAAATGCGCGGGCGTGAGAAGTCATTTCCGCACGGCGGATACATCAATGGAAATTGTGACGGTTTCGCCCACAACGTCCGTGCTTTCCCACTGGCCTTGGCCAATGCCGTAATCAAGGCGGCTGACCTTCAGACTGCCCTGTGCCCGCGCCCGTGTTATCCCGTCTTCCCCTGTAATGTCCAGATCGAAAGGAAGCGCAACATCGCGGGTGACGCCGCGCATGGTCAGGGTTCCGTCGGCGACATAATCCGTTTCATCACCATGTCTGAAACTGCGTGCCTCAAAGGTCGCATGGGGGTATTCTTCCGCATGAAACCACGCCGGGTTAACCATATATCCGTCCCTTTCCGCGCTGCCGCTTTCGACGGACCCGATCTGGATACGAATCCGGACAAGGCTTTCCTTGAGATTATCGCTGTCAAACCATATGTCGGCATCATAGGTTTTGAACTCCCCCGTGAACGGTTTGCCGTATACGGGAACACTGAATCCGATGCGACTTTTCTCCCTGTTAACGGTCCAGTGTTGTGCCGGTTTATCCCGGCCCTGGTTAACCGTACCGGAAACTGCGGAGGTTTGTCTTTGTCCAGATTCTCTTTCTGATACAACGGGTTGTTGTGAAACGGGCTGTTCTGACAAGGCCCTGACAAAGTCATTTGCAATTAAAAAGCCGGCGAAAGCAAGAAAAGCAAGACCCAGTGCCAGCAGCAGGAATTTACCCGATGCGTATGTCCCGTCCGGCATCATGCGTGTGAGCGTATTATCCCGGTCGATAAAGCTGTGTTTCATGGCGCCGGCGAAATGCAGGCCTATGGCGGCAACAAGGCAAAGTCCGGCCACCTCGTGAATGCGCCGTGATATCTGAAAGAGGTTATCGTTTTTTCCGACAAGATCCGGAACGGGAAACAGGCCAAAGAATGTGTTCGGGAACTGACCGGCCGATGACATTATCCAGCCGCTGAGCGGCATTCCGATCAAACCGATATAAAGCATCGCATGAATGGTTTTTGAGAGCGTTTTCTCCCACGGGCGATGTGTTGGAAGAGGCTCCGGCTGCGGCTGATAAAACCGCCAGGCAAGCCTGAGAACAACCATGGCGAGGATAACCATCCCGAACGATTTATGCAGCATGTAAAGATCAAGCTTTAACGGGCTGTAATCCATCCCGACCATATACAGGCCAAGGCACAGCAAGCCCATAACAATCAGGGCCATGCTCCAGTGAAAAAACCCGGATACGGCCCCGTATCGATGCTTTGTATTACTGAAAGGCATGCGAAAGCCTTTTGTCGAAAATGACCTACATTGTTTCCTGGCGGACGCCCTCGACCTCAAGCCGGACCTCGACCATCTGTCCGATATTCGGCAGGCCATAAGTCATGCCGTATTCTTTGCGGTCAATAGTTGTCGTTGCGGAAAACCCGGAAACAAAATCACCGCTGAACGGATGCGTTCCGGATTTGTTGTAAGTCACATCAAGAGTAACCGGCTTTGTCACACCAAGGATTGTAAGATCGCCGGTGATTTTGCCCTTGTTGTCATCAATCTGCTCAATCGATGTGCTTTTGAACGTCATTTCCGGGAATTTCTCGACATGAAAGAAATCCTCGTTTTTCATATGGGCATTCCATTTTTCGTGGTCCATATCGATACTGGCGGTTTTGATATTGACCTCAACACTGGAATTTTCAGGGTTTTCTCTATCAAAGACGAAATGCCCGTCATAGTCGTGGAATTCACCCTGTGACATTGAAAAGCCAAGATGATCGACAAAGAAAAGGATCTGTGTATGCGCTTTGTCGAATGTATATTTTTCCTTTGCTGCATAAGCGCCCCCTGTACTGATAACGGCAATAACCAGCGTAAAAAGAGACAGACGCATAACTTTCTGAAACATTTTTCCTCTTCCTTTCTTTTTTAAGATGAAATAAAACTATAACGATTAAATGCAGGACGGACAACCGTGAACGCATTTCGGCACTGCAAAAAAATGAAGCTATAATATATGCAGGTCTAATCCAGGAACACGTCTAATCCAGGAAATACCCGTGGACATATATGGCGCATAAACAGACCAGTATGGCAATGCCCCAGTTGAAAAGCCCGTATTTCCATTTGAGGCTCCTGTCGTTCAGGAGCTCCTCCCGGCTTTTGTTTTTCAGCCACTTCATCAGGAAAACCTGACCGAGAAGAAATCCGCTGATAAAACCGACTATGCCAAACACCCAGACCATGGTAGAGTCATATCAAAATTTTGCGGCAGCTTGCATACATGTTTTTACATCATATAGTTATTATTGCTGTTATCCAAGGCCTGACCGAGTTTTTACCGATATCCTCAAGCGGTCATCTTGTTCTGGCCCATGCCTGGATTGAAGGAGATTTCAGGCAGGTTTTGTGGAAAAGTGAAGATGTTCTGCTTGATGTTGCCGTGCATGTCGGAACTCTTCTGTCCGTCTGTCTCTACTTTTACCGGGATATTTTTGCCATTACGGCGGGCGGGTTTGATCTGCTTCAGGGCAAGTGGACACCCGCGGGAAAGCTCGGCAGTTTAGTTATTGTATCCTCTTTACCGGTCATACTTTGCGGCCTGATTGTTTTTGCGGTGGAGCCGGACTGGATGCGCTCCGTCGAGGTTATGGCCTGGGCCACGCTTGTTTTCGGAATTGTATTATGGGCGGCTGACAGGTTCAGGCCGGATACCAAAACGCTTGACCGTCTTGGATGGCGGGGTGCGTTTCTTATCGGGCTTGCACAATGCCTTGCCCTTATACCGGGCACAAGCCGCTCCGGAATAACCATGACGGCGGCGCGGTTCCTTGGTTTCAGCCGGACGGAGGCCGCGCGTTATGCGCTTTTGCTTGCCATTGTTGCCATTCTTGGTGCGGGAACGCTGGCCACACTTGATCTGATTGACAAAGGGGATTTCGAATTGACGATGAGCGCCCTGCTGGCCGCTTTTCTGGCGTTCGTTTCAGGCTGGATATCCATTGCCCTGATGATGAAGTGGCTGTCCTTTTCCACCTTCACGCCGTTTGCCGTGTACAGGGTCGTTCTTGGGGCAGGCCTGCTTATCTATCTATACGGGTTTGTTTGATAAAATCGTGATCTGCGTTTCCCCGTAAACCCTGGTTTTCAGGACTGCAAATCCGGTCGGTGCGACAATATCGGTAATTTCGCTTTCAATTGCAACAATGCATTTGTCCGCAGCCAGATTTTTCTGAACCAGGGATTTAAGACACGGCGGGACCAAGTTGCGTTTATAGGGCGGATCGAGGAATACAAGGCCGTATTGCCCCTCCGTTTTCTGAAGACCTGCCGCGTCATCTTTAACAAACGAGGCTCTCCGGTCCAGTTCCAGAGACATGATGTTTTTGCGGGAAATGGCCAGACTTTTTGGATGTTGGTCAACGAATACGCATGTTGAGTCCGGCAACCGTGAAAGAGCTTCAATCCCAAGGGATCCCGACCCGCAGAAAAGATCCAGAATCAGTGGATCTGACTTTTCAAGCATGGGCATAACTATATTAAACAAGGCCAGCCTGACCTTGTCCGAAGTCGGACGAATACTGCCGTCCGGTCCGGCATGCAGAATGCGTCCGCGCAGTGATCCGCCGGTCACCCTCACGACCGTCCTCGAAAAAAGCCGGGGATCTGCTCTTTTAAGATCTTTAGCGGGACTTCCCGTACCGAACCTTTCGTCATTTTTCCAAGCTGGAAAGGACCGTAAGACGTCCGGATAAGACGATTGACCTGGAGTCCCGTTGCACCCATGACTTTACGGATTTCCCGGTTTTTGCCCTCGCGCAGACAAATGGTCAGCCAGGCGTTTGTGTTCTGGACCGTATCAACCGTGATATCCAGGCCGCCATATTTTACGCCGTCGATCGTTATGCCGTTTTTGAGCTTTTTCAGGCTGTCTTCATTTACCTTGCCGTAAACCCGAACCCGGTACCGCCGGAGCCACCCTGTCTGCGGACTTTCCAGGTACCGTTCCAGTTCGCCGCTTGTCGTAAGAATAAGAAGGCCTTCCGTTGCGATATCAAGACGGCCAACCGAGACAACACGCGGCATGTTTGCCGGCAGTGAGTCAAAGAC
Source organism: uncultured Pseudobdellovibrionaceae bacterium (assembly GCA_964384335.1). Classification (GTDB taxonomy): domain Bacteria; phylum Pseudomonadota; class Alphaproteobacteria; order Micavibrionales; family Micavibrionaceae; genus JAUICS01. The sequence goes on along the minus strand of CAYLKN010000021.1, from coordinate 28,091 downwards.
CGTTTTACGGGCTTTTTCATCCTTGTGTGTGGTGACAAGCCCGACCGGTTTGTAATACAGAAAAACTTTCACACCCGCCCGTTCGGGAAGAGGATTGCCGTCAACCAGAATAATATCCTCCGGCCTGACGAAACAGGCCGGCGTATCCGGAATCTGGCCGTTTATGGCGACGCGGCGGTCTGCAATCATTTTTTCCGCATCACGCCTGGAACACAGTCCGGATGCGGCAATGTGCTTGGCAATGCGTTCCCCTTTTTCGTTACCGTCTTTATTCCCGTTCATTAATCATCTATACATCCTTAATGGCTCATGATCACGAATATTTTATGAAACTCGCCCTGGACGCCGCGCAAAAGGCCTCCGACTGTGAAGAAGTCCCGATCGGGGCAGTTGTCATCAATACACAAACGCAAGCGATACTGTCAAAAGGAAAAAATGAAACCAGGCAGAGACATAATCCCTGTGCCCATGCTGAAATTCTGGCCATCGAAGAAGCCTGCCGCAAGGCGGGCGCCCAGAGAATACCGGAGTGCAGCATTTACGTTACGCTGGAACCCTGTCCGATGTGTGCGGCGGCCATAAGCTATGCCAGGCTTCAGAGTCTTGTTTTTGGCGCAGCGGATGATAAAAGTGGCGGTGTTATAAGCGGACCAAAGCTTTACGCATCCCCCGTCATGCATTACAAACCGGAAGTCATTGGTGGAATCATGGCTGAGGAATGCGGACAGATTTTAAAGGAATTTTTCAGGAAAAGGAGAATTGAAAATGCCGGACGACGGACTGAAGACAGCGGATAAAAGGATTGCACTGGTTACCGGTGCATCAAGGGGCATAGGCGCAGCGGTCGCTAAAAAACTTGCGGAACAGGGCTGTCATGTTCTTCTTCTGGCCCGTACGGTCAGCGCCCTTGAAGCCGTTTATGACGGGATTTCCGCCCAGGGCGGGACGGCCACGATCATGCCTGCCGATTTATCCGATCTTGACAGTCTGGACACCCTCGGTCCGACGATATTCGAGCGTTTTGGAGGGCTTGATGTGTTTGTCAGCAATGCCGGAATCCTTGGGCAGCTGTCGCCGGTCGGGCATATTGATCCAAAAGAATGGCGGCGGGTTATGGACATCAACCTGAATGCCCAGCACCGCCTGATCCGCACACTCGATCCGCTTTTGCAGAAAGCGGAGGCAGGCCGGGCCGTTTTTATTTCAAGCGGTATCGGGAACAGTGTTTTTTTTCCGTTCTGGGGGGTCTACGCTGCCACAAAGGCTGCATTAAAGGCTCTTGTTCTGACCTATGCCAACGAGAACCCGGAGAAACCGATTAAAATTAACGTTGTCCGGCCGGGCGTCATTGACACAGATCTTCTTAAAAAGGCTTTTCCTGGCGGCATGCCTGATGATTTAAAAGCCAGATTAAAAAAGCCGGATGACGTGGCGGAAGGTATTGCCGGCTTATGCCGCCCTGAAAGTACCGTTCATGCCGAATTTGTTGATTTATCAGAAGAGTAAGATCTCCGCTAAATTCTTTTTCAGCTATTTTTTGTTCAGGCTTCCCCGGCGGGGTACAGATGTGTATGCGTATATACCAGTTCCCATTCGCCGGGGTTATGCTTCCAATACCTGTTACTCACTTTGTCCCGGGTTGTTACGGCGATCATAGCGATTTTCAATACGGTCGCGGCGATTCTCACGACGGTCGTAGACATCTTCGGTTCTGTCCCGAACGTCTTCGCGCCGGTCGTAACGGTCCTCGACTTTATCCCAGTAACCGCCATCATGCCGGTGATCACGAATATCTTCCTTGCGATCCCGCACATCCTCACGGCGGTCATAACGGTTTTCAGTGCGGTCGCGGCGATTCTCTCGGCGGTCGTGGACATCTTCCGCAGCGTCTTTAAATGCTTCCGGATTTTCCTCGTATTTCTGTTTTAACTGTTCGCCGTATTCATCGCGTCTTTCCTGTCTTTGAGACTGGTTTTGCTGGTATAATTCCTTTCTCTTTTCAAGACGTTCCTGGTAAGTTTGCGCATCTGCGGTATCAGGACTGAATGCAAATGCCGCAAGTATACCCAAAGCCATTACGATTAGTGATCTGGACATAATCTCTCTCCTTAAAGTTGGTAATATATTAATATATTACGTGTAAGAGGTTAATATCCTTCGCAGGTTGTATAAAAAACTCAGGTCTTTTCGATTTTACCCGTTTTGGGAGATTTTTTGTAACGGCGGTATCTGAAAGGAAAGAGAAGCTGGTCAACGAAATCGCTGGGCATAGCTTCGGTTATGCCTATATTCGCTGGCGGGCGGCGGTCCGGATTGATCCATGTGCCGAAGACGTGGTCCCAGATCATCAGATTTTCGCCGTAATTCCGGTTTCCTTCAATCAGCTTCTTGCTGTGGTGCCAGCGATGCAGACCGGGTGTGTTGAAGATCCAGGATATAGGCCCGAATTTCATTTCCACATTGCAGTGTGTAAGCATTCCGATAAAAGCTGTAATCGCACTCAGCCACTTGATGATTTCAAGCGGTGCACCAAGTACAATAAGAATTGAGGAACCCAAGATGACACTGATAAGACTGTCAACAAAATGAAAACGGCCCGTATTAACAACCCAGAGTTTTTCAACACTGTGATGTACTGCATGAAAACGCCAGAGAAGCGGCCATTCGTGCGCGAGTCTGTGGGCCCAGTAAAGCATAAATTCCGAAACCACGAGTGCAAGCGCAATCTGAAAAACCAGCGGCCAGTCATATGGCCACCAGCCGAGTGCACGAGGTCCCTGTCCCGCGAAATAGTCGGTCAGTCCGATAATACCACCAAAGATTAACAGGCCCTGTACTGTTCCTTTGCTCAAAAAAGTATGGGCAATACTGGCAAAAGTCTGACCGTCATGGGCAAGCCATTTTTTTTCGTGCGGCATGACCCTCTCCAGAACAATAAGAGTTATGGCAAGGCAGACATAGGCGATGTTAAAAAAAGTCAATGGCATTCCGGTTTCAAAGCCGTAGGCGGTCAAACCTATGCAACCCGTTAACAGTACAGGCCAGATGGCCCATACAAGTCCTTTTTTGATGGCGCTGTTTTCAAAATTCATATTCTATCAATAATCCACCCTTGCAATGAAAACAATTGCCCTTTTGAAGCATCTGTTAGATAAATTAAGATATGATGTTGAAATGGCTTGGCAGATTTTTCAAATCCGGTGATGCGGAAAAGGGTAATGCCTCAAAACGTTATGAGGAATCCAGAAGGAAGCTTTCTTCAGAGGACAAAAAAGACAGGCTGGCGATTGCGCGTGATCATTCCACAACAAAAGAAATTCTTTATTATCTTGGCGAGAAAGACCCGGATCCCGATATCCGCAAGGCGGTTGCCGAAAACCCTTCCAGCCCTTATCAGCTAAGCCCTATTCTGGCAAGGGATCAGAGTCCTGACGTCCGTATGGCACTGGCGGAAAGGCTTTTGATCCTGTTGCCTGATTTGTCCTGCGAAAAACAAAGCCAGCTTTATGCCTATACGGTTCAGGCTCTCGGAAATCTGGCCCTGGATGAAGTCTTGAAAATCAGGGTGGCTCTCTCCTCAGCTCTTAAGGATTATGCCTATGCGCCCCCGAAAGTTGTCGGACAGCTTGCGCGGGATATTGAGCGCAGGGTGTCGGAGCCCCTTCTGTTATACTGTTCCGCATTAAAGGATGAGGATCTCCTTGAAATTCTGAAAGGGCATCCCGATGGATGGGCCGTTCAGGCAATTGCACAACGCAAGACTGTCAGCGAGCCCGTGTCAGATGCGGTAATTGATACCGGCGATGTCAAGGCGGGTGAATACCTTCTTCAAAATGAAGGGGCCGAAATCACACTGTCCGTTCTGGAGAAAATTATAGTCAAGGCCCAGAACACCCCGGAATGGCAGAAACCGGTGGCGTCACGGGCCAATCTTCCCGAACCGATCGCCAGAAAGCTTGCGGACGTCGCAGATGAAAGCATCCGTGAAATCCTGATGAAAAGAACCGATATATCTGAGGAAGCAAAAAAGGATATAACAAAAGCTTTCCGCCGGCGTCTGGAATTTGCCAATGAGAAGGAAAGCGGTGTCGAAAATACAAGTCAGCGCATTAACCGTTATAAGGAAAAAGGTATATTAAATGAGGAGACAATCAGTGATGCGCTGGCCATGCGGGATTACGATCTGGTCAAAAACGCACTGGCCACGCTTGCCGGAATTCATCCGAAGGATGTTGACCGCGTTATCAGTTTAAAGGCTCCGAAAGCCATTATTGCACTTTGCTGGAAGGCGGGTCTTTCGATGCGCCTGGCTTTGCAGCTGCAGAAGGAGCTTTTGAAAGTGCCGCTGAAAGATCTTATCTATCCCAGGGATGGCGTTGATTACCCCTTTGAAAATGCCGAACTGGACTGGCAGCTTGATTTCCTGGATCTGAGAGGGACATAAAGGTTTTCAGGCTGCTTTCAGTTCAAAAGCCGCGGCCATCAGTTTTATTGTATATGCGTCCCGGGGATTGTCGTAAATGTCTTGTACAGGACCGGATTCAACGTTTTTCCCGTCTTTCATAACCAAAACGTCATGGGCAAGGGCTCTGACCACGCGCAGATCGTGACTTATGAACATATAGGCAAGGTTCCGTTTTTCCTGCAGGGCTCTTAAAAGATCAATGATTTGTGCCTGAACGGAAACATCCAGCGCAGATGTGGGTTCATCCAGCATGAGGAATTTTGGATGCAGCACAAGTGCCCGTGCAATGGCAATTCGCTGCCTCTGGCCGCCGGAAAATTCATGTGGGTACCGGTGGCGTATCTCCGGTTCAAGATTAACATCACGAAGGGCCTCCACGACCCTGTCCTCTCTTTCGGCTTTTGCCAGATTCTTATAATGAACGCGCAAACCTTCGCCGATAATATCCTCAACACTCATACGCGGTGAAAGACTGCCGTAGGGGTCCTGAAAAACAACCTGCATTCCTGCCCGCAGGAATTTCATTTTTTTGCGTGAATAATGCGAAATATCATTTTTGGCAAATTCAATCTGTCCCCGCGTCAGGGGGGCAAGGCGCAGCAATGCCATACCCAGCGTTGTTTTTCCGGAGCCGCTTTCCCCTACCACGCCCAGAGTCTGGCCCTGCCTCACTTTAAGGCTGATGTCCTGAACGGCGTGAACATATGTATCCGTGCCGAACAGAACGCCTTTTTTTATTGGGAAAGAGACGCAGATACCATCACCTTTGACAATCACTGGCGCCTCCTGGTTCGCCGGTATTGCACGGCCTTTTGGCTGGGCGGCCATAAGATGACGGGTATAGCTGTGAGCCGGATTTTTAAACAGCTGTTCCGTTTTTTTATATTCGACAATTTCGCCGTTCTGCATAACGCAGACCTTATCAGACATTTTCTCAACCACGGTCAGATCATGGGATATAATGATCAGAGCCATACCCAGCCTGTCTTTCAACTCGTTCAGCAATTTCAGTACCTGGGCCTGAATTGTAACGTCCAGTGCCGTTGTCGGTTCATCGGCGATGAGGATTTCCGGATTGTTTGCCAAAGCCATGGCGATCATAACACGTTGCCTCTGACCGCCGGAGAGTTCGTGCGGGTAGGCGCCAAGTCGTTCTTTCAGATTGCCAAGACCGACCAGATCCAGAAGTTCTTTGATCCGCTTGCGGGCTGCTTCCCTGGACATTTTCTGATGCAGGATAAGCACCTCACCAATCTGTTTTTCAACAGTATGCAAGGGATTAAGCGCCGTCAGCGGCTCCTGGAAAATCATGCTGATTTTCCGGCCGCGGATTTTGCGCATCGCGGCATCATCGGCATTCAGGATATCCTTTCCTTCAAACAGAATTGAGGCATCCTCATTATGACTGGCCAGTGGATAGGGCAGAAGACCCATGACAGACAAAGCGGTCACCGACTTTCCTGACCCGCTTTCGCCCACAATGGCGAGTGTTTCGCCCTTATTGATGTTAAAGGAAACAGTCTTTACTGCCTGGAAAATTCCCGTCTGCGTTTTAAAGAAAACGGAGAGATTTTCAATATGTAAAAGAGGATTGTTTTCGGCCATTATTTACTCTGTAAATCACAAAACGAAATCTTACAAACATTTCTTACGCTCAGAATTAACGAGACGAGCCTGGCAGGGTCCTAGCTTAGCCAATGGCCCGCCAGGAAATCGAAGCGCCGCCGGCCGGGAAATTAAATGTCTGCGCCGCACTTCCGCCACGTTTGACGATTTCGCAAAACTCCAGCGTTTTTCCATCCGGCAGAGCCCAGCCTGAAGAGCCGCGGGAGAGACAGAACTGTCCGTCAGAAACGCCAAAAATGCCGTCTGCAACCCGGGCAATCTGGTGATGAGCGTTCAGGTCGAGAATAATGTCCTGTCCTTTCCGTGAATCGATCATATCGCTTGTAATCGAACATTTCATATTGCCGTATCCGTCCGTGTAGCAGACTACATTTTCAGGATAATCCGGTACGGATCCGGTCAAATCCTCCCCCAGCTCTTCATAATTTCCGCGTGCGATTTTACCGAAAGACGGCGGAAAGATATCGCGTGACCGGAACTGTGAACCGGCATTTTCGCAGTTGATAAGACGGATTTCCTGCGCGGCCGGTTTCAGAAAAGACAAGGTATAGCCGCTGTTTACCGCACAGATTTCAACACCATTAAAAAGACGGACATAGGCAAACCCTTCGCCTGCATTCTTGACCCGGGGTGCCAGATTATCCTTTCTTGGTGCCGTGTTGACATAGAATTTGTGGTGTTTTCCGAGCTTGCTGGTTATGGCTGTCTGGGCCAGCGCAAAACCGGTGGCAACCGTATCAAAAGCCGGAACGGAGTATGTGGCGACATGGGCGTCAATATTATCGAACTCATAATACAACCGTTGTTTTACCTCGGCAAAAGCAAGATCATGGAGGGCGCCATAATCGGCAATAACATAAACAAGCATGCGTTCCGGCTTCATAAAAACTCTCCCTCCTGTAAAATCGAAATTTTTACTGTATGCGTTTCAGTGCTACTGTAAAATAAATATAAGATATTTACTAAGGGATTTCTTTTCCATGGCATTATTGAATACAATCGGGAGAACTTACCGAAAAATCTTTTCAATTCACGAAATTGAAAACGAACCTGTTCTTCACTGGTATTTCGGGTATCTCATCTTCTCTTTCGCCCTGGTTTATCATGGCTGGATTATGAACCAGAATACGGCCGAGAACGTGTTCGGAATATCCGGCCCGACCTGCTGGCCTTTCTTTCAGGGGTGCGGGGACTGGATCATATTCCAGACCCTTCCGGACGGGTATTCCCAGCAATATGTCTACATGTCCCTCATGGCGGTAATGGCGGGTTCAGTCTATGCGGCCATATACAAAAAATGGGCGCTTGCGCATTTCGGCGTTCTTATTCTCTTTGCCTGGAAGATATATGTTACGTTAATCCATTTCTGGTATAACGCCAATTACGATTATTATCACTCCACTTTTGCGCTGATCTTTCTGTTTTTGCCGTATAAACGGTTTTTTGCGATGTTTGCCATCGTTTTTTTCTATTTCCTGTCCACGGCCGCAAAAATTCACGAAACCTGGATACTGGGAACATATTTTACATCTCTTGAAACCGGGCTCCCGATTTTTCCGGATTCGCTGGCTCCGGTATTCACCAACCTGGTTATTGTGATGGAGATGGTATTTGCCTGGTTTCTGCTCAGCCGCAACATGGTTCTGCAAAGGGCGGCGTTTATATTTTTCGTTATTTTCCATTTGTACTCCGGCATTCTTGTCGGATATCACTATCCTCTCATTGTTTTGACCCCGCTTTTGATTCTTTTCGGACCGTTTTACAGGCCGCCGGAAATACCAAGGGACTGGAAATCGATTCCGGGATGGAGCTTTGCTCTTATTCTTCTTTGTCTGCAGATGGTCTCGCATGTGATTCCCGGTGACGAGAAACTGACACTTGAGGGGAATTTTTACGGCCTTTACATGTTTGAAGCCAATCATCAATGCACAATCAGGGTTTACGATATGCAGACGGGTGAGGCCATGCGCCGACATGTTTCGACAAATGCACGTTCACGATGCAGTCCATATGCATATCTCAAAAGACTGCAGCACAACTACTGCTCTGACGGGAATGTAAGATCTGGGGCAAAGTACGGATTTTCAATGGAACACAGCATTAACGGCGGGCCGTTTTATCGCATTGTAAAGGAAAGGGATTTGTGCGCGTTGGAGTACAAGCCCTTTCAAAGAAATGAATGGATAAAAAACTATGAGGATGCCGAAATGATTGGTCGTCCCGTCAAAAATTTTTACAGATAAATAAATGTGTAAGGAGATGAGCAATGTACGATCCGGAAGAATTTGAGAAACTGCCAATACTTAGCCTGATTCCTGGCAACGAACCGACATCTCTGAATGCAGTCCAACGTTTTCTTCTGCCCTACCTTGATACAATAGAGATTGCCTACTGGGTCGTTTTCTGGGGGCTACTGATTTATCTTGCCGGAAAGTACCTTATCTATCCAATGGTTTCCGGTGAAAAATAATCTGCCGGACCTAGGTGTAATGTTTCAATAGGTTAGGGCAGATTCACGCTTTTCAGATATAATCATAGTGATTATATTTGAACACGATCTGCCCTAAGGTGCCACGTATTTTGCCAAATCAACGCCTCTGTCCTCCACTGAAAATCTGGATATAACTGCCAGAATTTCATCTTCGATTTCCGGCAGCCGGACAAGAGGAAGGCGGATATGACTGCCGAACATCATAAGCAGGGGGATCGGGTTTTTGGCCCTGAATACCGCATCAATAACCGGTATGGCATCTTGCTGCAATCTGTCTGCCTCTTCGTAATTACCAGCCAGTGCAGCTTGCACAATGTTGCGCATCATAACAGGCGCGACATTGCCCGTGGCGGAGATAACACCCTTACCGCCCATCCTTATTATGTCTGCGGTCTGATGGCATTCACCGCTTAAGACTTTGAAATCGTCCGGAGAGACATTTTCAATTATTTTCCGGATATGATCAAGATCCCCTGAAGCCTCTTTTATACCAATAATTCTGGGGTTGGCGGAGAGTTTGATAACGGTTTCCGTTTCAATAAAACTCCCTGTTCGGGACGGAACATTATAAAGGATAATATTGCTGTCTTCATGGACGAGGTTTTCGGCAAGTGTTTCATAGTGTCTGATCAGACCTTCCTGAGGGGGATTGTTGTAATATCCTGTAACATGCAGGAAAATTGTCGGACCAAGAGCATTTTCAAGAAGCCTGGTCATATGCATGGCTTCACGTGTGCTGTTTGATCCCGCCGCAGCAATAAAGCGGCATCTTCCGTTGATCTGCATCTTTATGTGTATTGCAACGTTTACATGCTCATCATGGGTCAGGGTTGCGCTCTGGCCGGTCGTGCCGCATGCGCAGATACCGTCAACCTTCGCCCGGATCAGGTCTTCAACCAGAGTGTCCAGCTTGCGGAAATCGATATCACCATCCGGTGTCACGGGCGTGATGATGGCAACGTATTGTCCTTCCAGTGTATGCATTTGTGTCATGAATCTAAATCCTACTATTCCTGTTCCTTCAGGGAAAGGTAATACCTATTCTCCTTTATGGCAAGGTGGCAGGATTTTAATATTCCGGCGGTCTGGAAATTCTGGGGCCTTGCATTTGATTCTGCATGTCCGCGGCATTGGGTTTGTAACCGGGCGGCCGGGATATATTCGGACTGTGTTGAGCCTGATGTCTGTTACCCGTATCCGGGGTGTTCCATCTTATAATGTCTTCATCATTCATCTGTCCACGAACATCTGGCTGTGAAGGTCTGGAATTTTGTCTGACATCCATTGGCGGCACAGCAGGCGGCTCATTATCAAGACGTCCTTTCTCGGTCATGTGCGCACCCAGACCTTTTTCTCTTCCGTCTGTCATATTTCTGCTTGAGTGACCCTGGCCACGCCCGGATGGCCGAAGGTCGGCGCCCGCATTAACATGCGCTTTACAATCGACAGGTTTTTGCAACAAGCGGTCCCAACGCTCATACCATCCACGGATGTGCGTCGCCGGCTCCACCAGTGTGTAGCGCAGGCAGGGAGATGGGCCCATTGCCTGTTTATAGCTGAAAAACACGGACGGGGGAGTAATTTCATCCTGCCCGCCAATAAAGTGATGTTGCGGTATATCTCTGAGATACCCGGTAACATCGACCGGATTAACCGATCCGTTTAATGCCGGACGGTCCATCAGATTGGTCATGGCAGCATGATCAAGAACCCCCGCCACAGTCCGGACGGTAAGAACATCATTCCGCTTCGCGGCAGTCAAAAGAGCAACGGCTGCACCCCCATCATAACCGACAATGTGAAAGGCACTGATATCATGCAGCCTGCGAAACTGATCAAGAGCATCCTGATAGGTGTCGATGACCTCTGGTGCGTAACGGTGGGTTGTCCAGTACCTTTTGGGGCAGAATTCAGTATTCGCCTCGCTTGTATACTGGCAGGGACGACCCATATAGATAACGTTCTTTGAAGGATCAATCGCGGCAAGCTGCATGCCGATAGGATTGACGGGGGTTGGGTTGAATCCCGCATCATGATCCATGAAAAAGCCCTGGCCGTCACCTTCTATATAAACCGTTGCAACGCCGCCTTTGTTGTGGATCCTCTCATATGTGGTCAGGGTAAATATACCCCCGGTGACAACCCGCTTATACATTTGATTTTTGCTGGCCAGACGCTGGGTGGTTTCCATACGGTACCCCTGAAACATACTGTTACAGGCAGACAGAAAGGGTGTTAAAATCAGCAGGGTTAATAATGTGAAACGCATGGAAAGCCTGGATAACAATTATTTTTTATTTAATCATTATGATAAAGGCACAACAAAACTTTGACCAGTGCGTTTTTACCGTCGAGGGATTTGTTAACAGGGGAATTCTAGAAATACATCCTGTCAACTTCCAGAATGATCGGGGTATGGTCGGACGGTTTTTCAAGATTGCGGGGATCTTTGTCAATCCTGCATGATATCACGGCATCGGCCACCTCGGGTGAAAGCAAAAAGTGATCGATGCGTATACCGTTATCTTTCTGCCAGGCTCCCCCCTGATAATCCCAGAATGTGAAGGCGCCGGGACGGTTATCTTTGATCCGGTAAGCATCGTAAAGGCCGAGATAAGTCATTTTGCGAAAAGCCTTGCGGGTTTCGTGACGGAACAGGGCATCGCCATCCCAGGCTTTCGGGTCATGGCAGTCTTTATCCTCGGGGATGACATTAAAATCCCCGCCGATGAGGAAGGGCACAGACTGTAATCTTAAGGCCTTCATACGCTTAAAAAGGCGTTCCATCCATTTGATTTTGTAGTCGTATTTTTCGGTGTTCACGGGATTGCCGTTAGGAAGATAAATGTTGATCAGTGTTAGACCGTTTAACCTGATTTCCTGATACCGGGACTCCTGATCATCTGAATCGCCTTCAAGCGTGTTGGCCACAAGCTCTGCCTTTTCAAAAAGTGTTTTTTTAAGGAGTATGGCAACGCCGTTCCTGCCTTTTTGTCCTTTTGCCAGAATTGCGTAATCTGTATCTCTGAAAGCGTCTTCGGGGAAAGTTTCAGTTTTGAGTTCCTGCAGAAAAAGGATATCTGCCCTGCAATCGTCCAGCCAGTTTATAACATGATTCTGGCGCATCTTGATGGAGTTAACATTCCATGAGGCCAGTTTTATACTCATTTCCGGCCGGACGCTCTTAGGTATTGATGGAAAAGGAATGGCCGCATCCGCAGCCCGCCGTTGCATTCGGGTTCAGAATCTTGAAATCCGCACCGATCAGCTCCTCAACATAATCGATTGTTGAGCCCTTAAGCAGATCCAGGGAAATGGAATCAATGATTACCCTGTCGCCAAACACATGATCATCATCGTTAACTGTTTTATCCAGGCTGAATTGATACTCGAATCCGGAGCATCCGCCTGAATCCACAGTGATTCTGAGGCACATGTCGGGCGCACCAAGCTCCGCACGTTTTTCATCAATCCGTTTGCAGGCCGAGTCGGAAACTTTTACTTTTTCAATTACGTCAGACATATTTCTATCTTACAATATTTACCAAGATATGTAATCTTTTTACTGTAAAAATTCAAATGATTTGCAGTTACAAATGCACACGGTAAAGAAAGCTGGGATCATCTCGAAACCCTTCCGGAGAAATCAATGATACCACTAAAAACATCTGGCTTTAATAATGATCGTAGTTACCCGGCGGGATTGGCACCTTATGCCTGCAGGCCACAGGAAAGCCGGGGCAGATTGTATGAAGAACCGGAAAGTCCGACGCGCACGTGTTACCAGCGGGACAGGGACAGAATCGTTCATTGCAGTGCTTTTCGGCGTCTGAAATACAAAACACAGGTTTTTGTCTATCATGAGGGTGATCATTACCGAACCCGCCTTACGCATACTTTGGAGGTATCACAGATTGCAAGAACGCTTGCCCGGGCACTCAATGCAAACGAAGATCTGACGGAGGCGATCTCGCTGGCTCACGATCTCGGCCATACACCTTTTGCGCATATTGGTGAGGAGCATCTTAAAGAGTGTATGAAAAAATACGGTGGTTTCGAGCATAATGATCAGTCCCTGCGTGTCCTGACCGTTTTAGAGCATAAGTATCCGCGCTGGAAAGGGTTAAACCTCACGCGGGAAACGCTTGAGGGTATTATCAAGCACAGCGGTCCGGTAATGCTGCGGAAAAAAGATTTCCCCTTTATGCTGGCTTTATTCCAGAAAGAAAATAATTTTGACCTGAAAACCCAGCCGTCGCTGGAAGCTCAGATTGCCGGGCTGTCGGATGATATCGCCTATAACAACCATGATGTCGAGGATGGCCTGAGGGCGCGGCTTTTTACTTTGGAAGAGCTTGAGAAACTGTCATTTCTCAGCGATCTGATTGCCAGGGCGCGGCGCACATACCCGGATTTGCCAAACACGCTTCTTGTGCAGGAAGTGATAAGGGAGATGATCGGCACAATGGTAACGGACGTTCTGACGGAAACACGCAAAAACCTCGAAACGCTCAATCCTTCATCCCCCCAGGATATTTACAGTCATGGCGACCCTCTGGTCAGATTTTCAGATTCACTTAACACGGCCGTTAAGGAACTCAGGGCATTTCTGTTTGAACGCATGTATCATTATTACACGATCCGCAGACTGCGCCTTAAAGTCAAAACAATTGTGACAGATATGTTTGAGGCTTTTATTGATGACTACAGACTTCTTCCGGATAACTGGCAACAGAAAGTGAAAGATTCGGCCGGCGTCGATAACACGACAAACCGCGCCCGTATCGTTGCAGATTATATTGCCGGCATGACGGACCGCTATGCCCTGCGGGAACATGCGCGGATGTTTGAACTTCACCGCTGGGATATTGAGTGAGTGTTTAAAATGTTCACTGATTAATTGACATGGAATTCTCAAAATCCTTGTTCTAACCTCTGAAATGGCATAGATTGAGCGTTATGCAAACAGATGACGAATTTGAAAGACAGGAAAAAGAAAACAAGTTTTTCCGCATTATCGGGGCTCTTATGCCCTCCGGTATTTTTAAACTCCGGTATGCCGTGCTTGCGCTTATTCTGGTTGCGGCCTTCAAATGGGGCTGGCCCATGATCGGGGGAGGCGCGGATGAAGCTGCTGATGGCGCCACGGTTCATGTTCCGAAAATAAAGGCCGAGCCAATGGCTTATCGTGTCCGGCCCGAGGACCCCGGCGGCATGGACGTGCACCATGAAGACAGCACCATTTATGACAGTTTCGCAGACCGGAACAAACCGGCCAGTGAAGGGGAATCCGGAAAAATTGAAAATCTTTTTGAAACGAGAAAAGATGAAGAGGCTGAAGAGTTTCCGCCAAGCCCAAAACCGATTGAAAATGCCGCAACTGAAATTACGGATGATGAATCAGGTTCTGTAAAGGCTTCAAGCGATATTAATGAAGTGGTTGCCAAAATTCAGCAACCCAAATTCATTAAAAATCTTCCTGCCGACGATCAGGCCGACGATCAGAATGAGAAAGCTCAAAAACCCGAAAACTCAGAGCCTGAGAATCAGAAAACTGCAACCCTTTCACGGGAAGAGCCGGCCGCGGGTGTACAGACAATAGAGCAGCCGCATTATGTCCAGCTCGGAAGTGTCAGGAATGAAAACAGGGCACGATTCGAATGGAAACGTCTGCTTGATGAATTATCCGCCATATTGCCCGATGATCGCCACAGAATCGAAAAAGCCGATCTGGGCAGTAAGGGGATATATTACCGGGTGCAGGCAGGTCCGTATTCCAAAGATCAGGCAAAAGCGTTATGCGACAGGGTTAAAGCCCTCCCGGAAGGCGGAGGTTGTTTTGTTACGGCACAATAACACGGGGATGGCTCCGCTTTCCTGCATAGTTTCAGTTGCAGGCACGGAATTGACAGACCACGAAAAACGTTTTTTTGAACGCTCCAACCCTTTGGGATTTATTCTTTTTTCAAGGAATATAGACAACAGGGCGCAGACGGCGGCACTGGTAAAAAGTTTAAAGGACGTTGTGGGTCGTGAATGCCCCATTCTTATCGATCAGGAAGGTGGCCGGGTCGCCCGGTTAAAGCCACCACACTGGCATAAAATTCCGTCCGCAAGGGAACTGGCAGGGGATCTGGCGGAACTGGAAAGGCAGATGGACATTCTGGCCGGAGATCTGGCCGAATCTGGCATTATCGTAAATTGTGCGCCGGTCATGGATGTTGCAACTCCGCAGATGCACGACGTTATCGGCGACCGTGCCTATGCCGGGGATCCCGAAATCGTTTACGGCTGTGCGGATATCGTCTGCCGGAGCTTTCTTGAAAAGGGCGTTACTCCGGTTATCAAACATATACCGGGCCATGGAAGGGCGGAAGAGGACAGTCATGATGCCCTTCCCGTTGTCAGGACAGATCTGGAAACACTGTGTGAAACTGATTTTATCCCTTTCCGGAAAATATCATCCCTGGATTATGCCGATAAATTGTGGGCCATGACTGCGCATATTGTTTTCGAAGAAATTGATCCCCGCCTACCGGTAAGTGTGTCAAAGACAATCATTCAGGACATAATCAGAACGGAAATCGGATTTGGAGGATTTCTGATCTCGGATGATTTGAGCATGGAGGGACTGGCAGCCGCCGGTTCAATCGGTGAAAGAGGTTTCTCATGTGTTGAAGCGGGGTGTGATGCGGCGTTGTATTGCGCGGGGCATCTTGACGATATGGAGGTTTTGGCACAAAAACTGCCGCCGCTTTCCGATGAAGCGTGCGACCGCCTTTATAATTCCGGCTTTCCTCTTACGAGCAGTAAAAAAATATCAGGAGTTGCCTGATATGACGGATGCGGAATTTTTTGAAGATGATAACCCCGGACTTAACCAGGAACAGTCAGATGATCTTATTCTGAAACTGGACGGATTCGAAGGTCCGATAGACCTTCTTCTCACCCTTGCACGGAAACAGAAGGTTGACCTGACCCAGATTTCCATTCTTCAGCTGGTGCATCAGTATCTTGAATTTGTCGAGGCAACCCGTAAGAAAAACCTCGATCTGGCCGCCGAATATCTGGTAATGGCTGCCTGGCTTGCCTTTTTGAAATCAAGGCTGCTGATACCCCGGCCTGATACGGAAGATGAGGAACCGGACAGTGAGGCGGTGGCGGCGGCTCTGGCTTTCCAGCTCAGGCGGCTTGAGGCAATCAAGGCGGCAGCGGAAAAGCTCGGGACCCGTGACCGCTTGAACCGCGATATCTTTGCCCGCGGTGCGCCCGATAAGGTTACTGAGGTTGAGAACATAACTTTCAAAGCCGATCTTTATACCCTTCTAAAGGCATACGGGGATATGCACAGGCGCACCAATCCTGTCCCCTACACACCCAAACATTACAATCTGTTTTCCCTTGAAGAGGCGTATGACCGCCTTACCTCCATGCTTGGCGCATTGCCCAAAAATGGAAATGTTTCTGTATGGACAACCCTGGCCAGTTTTTTAAACGGGAAAGAGGACGATCCCTTAAGGGCGCGTTCCATACTGGCTTCCACATTGTCCGCATCGCTGGAACTTGTTAAACGGGAATCTGCAGAAATTCGACAGGACGGACTTTTCAAACCCATATATATACGGGCCGTGAAGTCAGAGCTTGAGGGAGAGGCGCGATGACGGCGGTAAACCATCAAAAGCGCGCGGTTGAAGCCCTTTTGTTTGCCTCTGACAAACCGGTAAAGGAAGCTGACATCATGAACTGTTTCGATGAAGACTTCGATCTTGAAGCGGTTCTGGCAGAACTTCAGGAGGATTATGCCGAAAGAGGAATAAATCTTGTAAATCGCGACGGACACTGGGTGTTTCGCACATCTCCGGATCTGAAATCCGTTTTAAGCCGGACAAAGCCGGTGGAAAAACAGATCAGCCGGGCCGCCCTCGAAACGCTTGCCATCATCTCCTATCACCAGCCCCTGACACGCGCCGAGATCGAAAATATTCGCGGAATTGCAACGAGCAAGGGAACAATCGACACGCTTATTGAAGCCGGATGGATCAAGCCGGGTCGCCGAAGGGATACGCCGGGCCGTCCCCTGACATGGGTCACCACAAACGATTTCCTTGATCATTTTAATCTGGGCTCTATTATGGATTTGCCCGGACTTGACGAAATGAAGGCTTCCGGCCTTCTGGACAGCCGCCCGGCAATAGAGGCTGTGCCGGATATGAACGATCTGTTCGAAGAATATGGTGAGAGCGAGAGTAAGGAAACCCACTTAACGTAAAGGATAAAACGATGACACCCGGACCGTGGCAGATTTTAATTATTGTAGTATTGCTTGTTCTCTTGTTTGGTGCGGGACGCCTGCCGCGCATCATGGAGGATGTGGCCAAAGGTATCAAAAGTTTCCGCAAAGGTATGAAGGATGAGGATGAAAGCGGAAAGGATACAAAAAAAATCAATAGTACCGATGAAGACAAGTCGAAAGAGTAAGCGCGGATATTCTTTGGACCTCTTATCCTTTATATCCCCCGGTTTTGGTTTAATGACCCGCATATGCCGTGATAGCTTTTCCGCTGATTGAGAAGATAAAATGCTTGATTTTGGCTGGTTTGAATTTCTGATTGTTCTTGCGGTCGCCGTTTTTGCCATTGGTCCGAAAGAACTGCCCCGGCTCATGCGCAGTGTCGGGAAGTTTGTAAGGAGGCTTCAGAATATGCGTTTTGCCCTGACCCGGCAATTTGATGCACTGATGGAAGAAGAGGAAGAAGAGAAACCTGCCGGAAAACATCAGGAGCCCGTACGGAAAACTGAATATTATGAGGACCTTGCCGATATGGATGAAAACTATATTTCTGCCCCCGACAGAAATGATAGGAATGAAAAAAATAGTAAGGCAGATCAAAACACGGAAATATAGAGGTGACATGCGGTGACAGAGGATTCGGTTTCGGAGATTGACAGGAGCAACCAGCCGCTTTTGGCTCATCTTATTGAGCTGCGTCATCGTCTTCTCTGGGCGTTTGCAGCCATGTTGATCGGAACCGCCATAAGCTATGTTTTTGTTGAGGAAATTTATGGCTTTCTTGTCAGGCCTCTGGCCGAAGCAAGCGCAGATAACGATCAGAGACGCCTTATCTATACCGGTCTTACAGAGGCGTTTTTTACATATCTTAAAGTTGCATTTTTTGCCGGTGTTTTTCTGACATTCCCGGTTCTGTCTGTTCAGATATGGGCATTCATTGCACCCGGTCTTTACAAAAATGAAAAAAATGCCTTTCTGCCGTTTCTGGTTGCAACACCTGTATTGTTCTTTGCCGGCGGTGCCATTGTGTATTACGGTGTCATTCCCCTGGCGTGGAAATTCTTTCTGAGTTTTGAAAGCGGCGGGGCGGAGACTGTTCTGCCGATCCAGCTTGAGGCAAGGGTCAGTGAATATCTGGATCTGATAATGACGCTTATATTTGCCTTCGGATTGTGTTTTCAGCTGCCGGTTCTGCTTACACTGATGGGCAGGGCAGGTATCATTAACCACAAAACACTGGCGGAAAAACGGCGCTATGTTGTTATATTGGCTTTTATCCTTGCCGCTTTTCTTACGCCGCCAGATGTTATCAGCCAGATTGCACTGGCCGGAGCGGTTCTATTGCTTTATGAAATTTCTATTATAATGGTGCGTTTGGTTTCGGTGCAGGAACGCCCGGCAAAAGAAGTCAGCGCAGGCAAGAGCATTGAACCGTGAGTGATACTCTGTCTTCCCGTTACAACGCACTGCGCAATAACGGATCCCTTAAACCGGATCGTTTTCAGGAAAATGCCGTTCATCTTCTTTCCGAACTTCAGGGCAAACTCAAACATTACCAGGAAAGAGACAGGGGCGGTTTCTGGCCTTTCGGGCAAAAGGCCACAGTGATGCCGCAAGGCTTGTATCTTTACGGGGGTGTAGGCCGCGGAAAATCCATGCTGATGGATATGTTTTTCGAAACCTGCCCCGCCGGGATCAGAAAAGAACGCACACATTTTCATAATTTTATGCTTGAAGTTCATGATGCGCTCCACATCTATCGTAAAGACAAGGGAAATCAGGAAACCGGTCAGGGTATAGACCGATTTGCCAGGGCGGTCTCACAAAGGACGACATTGCTTTGTTTTGACGAGTTTTTTGTAACGAATGTGGCCGACGCTATGATTCTGGTCCGTCTTTTTTCCTCATTGTTTAAAAAGGGGCTGATTTTTGTAATGACCAGCAACCGCCATCCCGATTCCCTTTATGAAGGCGGACTTCAGAGAAAGCGGTTTCTGCCGTTTATTGATCTTCTGAAAGACAAAATGACAATCGTACCAGTTGAAGGAGAACAGGATTACAGAAGTATGGATGGAGAGCAGGGTGAAGAGAGCTACTTCACCCCTTTGAACAGACGGACGCGTCAAGAGATTGAAAACAGGTTTATAAATCTTTCAAAGGGCAAAGCCACGGAAGAGATTGAATTCACTGTCAAGGGACGTGTGCTTAAAGTCAAAGCCGCCGGGAACGTCGCCCGTTTTGATTTTGCCGAATTGTGTGAAAGACCTGTGGGGACAGAGGATTACCTGCATCTTGCAAAGAATTTTGATGTTATGTTTATCGAGAATGTGCCCCGTATGGGATATGATCGCCGTAATGAGGCAAGCCGCTTTATGAACCTGATTGACGTTTTATTCGATCAGGGAAAAAAAGTCGTAATCTCGGCCGAACAGCCGCCCGAAAAACTGTATTTCGGACACGAACATGCTTTTGAATTTCAGAGAACTGTAAGCCGGCTGAAGAATATATAAAATCAGTCACTGAAAGGAAAAAAATTTTCTGGCTTTCGAGCAGGCAGTGCTAACCAATCACACCGCCGGTAACGGCCTGCAGCTTGGCTTTGACCAGAGACAGGTTTTTTTCTATCCGGGCTTTATCAATGCGGGTCTCGGCAAGAGTTAAGTCTTCCTCAAGATTGTGGCGCATCTGTGCAAGCTCTGAACTGTTAAGGTCTTTGACGTCAATGGCCTCTTCCACAAGGACGCTGCATTGCTCATTTGTGACATCCGCAAAACCGCCGGCAGTAAATATACGGCGCGGGTTTTTGTCATCCTTTTCTTTGAAAATGGAAACCACGCCGGGTTTTATGCTCGAAATTAAAGAGGCATGACTGGCCATAACACCGAATTCTCCTTCCTCGCCAGGTATAACTGCCATATAAGCAGGCTCGGAAATAAGCTTCTGTTCGGGTGAGATCAGTTCGAAATTAAAACTTTGTTTTGCCTCTGCCATGGTGCACATTTTCCTTTTGTTTAAGCGGCTTCCTGAGCCATTTTACGGCCTTTTTCGGCGGCTTCTTCAATTGTGCCGACCATATAGAACGCAGCCTCGGGCAGGTAATCATACTCACCTTCAACTATGGCCTTGAATCCTTTGATTGTGTCTTCAAGCTGGACGAATGTTCCGGGCGTTCCCGTAAAGACTTCGGCAACGTGGAAAGGCTGAGACAGGAATCTCTGGATTTTTCGCGCCCTCGCAACAGTCAGCTTGTCTTCCTCTGACAGTTCGTCCATACCCAGAATGGCAATAATGTCCTGCAGAGATTTATAAGTCTGCAGGGTTTTCTGAACGGAAGAGGCAACCGCACAATGTTCATCTCCGACGATCCGCGGATCGAGAATACGGCTTGTTGAATCCAGAGGATCAATGGCCGGATAAATTCCCTGCTCCGCAATTGAACGGGACAGAACCGTTGTCGCATCAAGGTGCGAAAAGGTAGTTGCCGGGGCCGGGTCGGTCAGGTCATCGGCCGGAACGTATACTGCCTGAACGGATGTGATCGATCCTTTATTGGTGGATGTAATCCGTTCCTGCAGGTTCCCCATATCTGTTGACAACGTAGGCTGATAACCCACGGCTGATGGAATACGGCCAAGCAGGGCAGACACTTCCGCACCGGCCTGGGTGAAACGGAAAATGTTATCAATGAAGAGGAGAACATCCTGACCTTCTTCGTCGCGGAAGTATTCGGCCATTGTCAGTGCTGACAGACCCACACGGGCACGTGCGCCGGGCGGTTCGTTCATCTGTCCGTACACAAGGGCTGCTTTTGAATTCTCGTAATCGCCGGGCTTTACAACATTCGCCCCGATCATTTCATGGTAAAGGTCGTTTCCTTCCCGCGTACGTTCACCAACACCGGCGAAGACGGATACGCCGCCATGTTCTTTGGCGATGTTATTGATAAGTTCCTGGATCGTCACAGTCTTGCCGACGCCGGCACCGCCAAACAAGCCGATTTTACCCCCTTTGGCGTAAGGGCAGAGAAGGTCAACAACTTTAATACCTGTGATAAGTTGTTCCGTCGTTTTTGCCTGATCAATATAAGCGGGCGCATCCCTGTGGATTGGCATACGCAGCTCCGTCTCGCAGGGCCCCTGCTCGTCAATCGGGTTTCCGATCACATCAAATATTCTTCCTTTGACCTGAGGTCCGACCGGAACTGTAATCGGCTGTCCCCTGTCAATGACTTCCTGTCCGCGGATCAAACCTTCGGTTGTGTCCATGGCAATGGCACGCACGACATTATCACCAAGATGCTGAGCTGTTTCCAGGACCAGCGTCTGTTCTCCGTTCCGGGTTTCAAGCGCATTTAAAATCGGCGGAACCTCACCTTCATTAAACTGGATGTCTATCACCGCACCCATGATCTGCTGAATGCTTCCTTTTGCCTGTGTTGCCTGTTGTGCCATTTTCTACCCTTTTTTTTGCGTTTAGAATTTTTGTTTTAAGCCCGTTTAAGTTAAAGTGCCTCGGCGCCCGAGATAATTTCGATCAGTTCTTTTGTGATGTACGCCTGCCGCTCCCGGTTGTATTGCAGGGTCAGGCTTTTGATCATATCGCCTGCATTGCGTGTGGCGTTATCCATGGCCGTCATCCGCGCCGCCTGCTCACCCGCGGCACTGTCCAGAATGGCCCTGTATACCTGAATGCCCAGATTACGCGGCAACAATTTGCTCAGTATTTCTTCTTCATCCGGCTCAAAAGTATAAGGAGAGTAGGGTCCGGTATTAACCTTGTCTGTCTTTTCATCCTTCTGCTCAGTATTGGATACAACACCGCTTCCGCTTTCAAGATCGAAAGGGATTAATTTATGAACAGACGGTTTTTGTTTTATAACGGATTGAAATTCGTTATAGACAAGTTTGCATACGTCAAACGACCCTTCCTCGAATTGTTCCAATATGGATTGTGTGATTTTATCAACCTCTGAGAAAGCGATTTTGCTTTGGGAGCCAATATTCGTGAATTTATGAAGGATACGGCTGCCGAATTCGTGTTTCAGCAAGTCATAGCCCTTGCGTCCGGCACAGATCAGCCTTATCTGTTTACCCTGACCGCTCAGGGTTCTGATCTCTTCCCTGACCTTGCGCACAAGATTGCTGTTAAAGCCGCCGCAAAGACCGCGATCGGATGTAACGATCAGCAGACATACAACTTCTTCCCGGCCTGTGCCTACCAAAAGGCGCGGACTGTTATCATTCACGATGATATTTTTTGCAATCCGGTTCAGCATTTCGGCCATCGCCGTTGCATAAGGCTGACTGGCCTCGGCTTGTTCCTGCGCTTTACGCAGTTTCGATGCCGCGACCATTTTCATGGCAGAGGTTATCTTTTTAGTGGATTTAACAGAGCCTATTCTGTCTTTAAGATTTTTTAAACTTGGCATAAGTGGTCAGGCCCTTTAATTTTTAAAGCTTTTGCTGAATGACTCAAGCACACCTGAAATTTTCTTTTCAAGTGCGTCATCAAGCTTTTTCTTCTGTTTAATCTCGTTCAGAAGATCTTTTTCTTTTGCCCTTAAATCCTGGATCAGGCGTTCCTCGAATTTATTGACCTCATTGACCTCGATAGAGTCGAGAAAGCCTCTGGTTCCGGCGAAAATAACCACAACCTGCTCCTCCACGGTAAGCGGGGAATATTGCGGCTGTTTCAGCAATTGTGTCAGGCGTGCGCCTCTGGCAAGAAGTTTCTGTGTGGCCGCATCAAGATCAGAGGCAAACTGTGAAAAGGCTTCCATCTCCCTGTATTGGGCAAGTTCCAGCTTGATTTTACCGGCAACTTGCTTCATTGCCTTTATCTGGGCGGAGGAACCGACCCTGGACACGGACGCGCCGACATCGATAGCCGGACGAATGCCTTTATAGAACAATCCCGTTTCAAGGAAGATCTGGCCATCCGTAATCGAAATAACGTTAGTCGGGATATAGGCGGCAATGTCCCCGGCCTGGGTTTCAATAATCGGCAGAGCCGTAAGGGAACCGGAACCGGCCTCCTCAGACATTTTTGCCGCACGCTCCAGAAGCCGCGAGTGAATATAGAACACGTCGCCCGGATATGCTTCCCGTCCGGGAGGACGTCTTAAAAGCAGTGACATCTGACGGTAGGCCACGGCCTGTTTCGACAAATCATCATATACCAGAAGACTGTGCAAGCCGTTATCCCGGAACCATTCGCCCATGGCACAGCCAGTGTACGGCGCCAGAAACTGCATCGGTGCCGGATCGGATGCGGTGGCCGCAACGACAATGGAGTATTCCATTGCGCCTCTTTCCTCCAGCTCCCTAACAAGCTGTGCAACGGTCGAGCGCTTCTGGCCGATCGCCACATAGATACAATACAGATGATCTTTTTCGTTATCTGATTCATTCACGCTTTTCTGATTCAGGATAGCATCAACCGCAACAGCCGTTTTCCCGGTCTGGCGGTCGCCGATAATAAGCTCCCTCTGTCCCCGGCCGACGGGTACGAGCGCGTCGATAGCCTTGATACCGGATTGCATAGGTTCATGAACGGACTGGCGGGGAATAATACCGGGAGCTTTCATTTCTGCGCGGCGGTCTTCTTTGGCCTTGATCGGCCCTTTGCCGTCAATAGGATTGCCAAGTGCATCGACAACACGTCCCAGAAGCTCCTTACCAACAGGAACACGCACAATCCGGCCGGTCCTGTTTACGATGTCCCCTTCTTTAATGTCCCTGTCACTTCCGAAAATAACAACGCCGACATTGTCGAATTCAAGGTTCAGGGCCATTCCTTTGATCCCGCCCGGGAATTCGACCATTTCCCCGGCCCGCACTTTTTCAAGACCGTACACCCTTGCGACGCCGTCACTTACGGATAAAACGATACCGATTTCCGCAATATCGGCCTGTTCGTTAAACTCGGCAATCTGTTTTTTGAGAATATCTGATATTTCTGAAGCGCGAATTTCCATTCTTCTACCCTTTTTTGGTTATATGTTCATGGTTTTAAAGTGTTTCAACAAGCTGTCAAATCCCAAAAATTTGTTTTCGTTAAGCGGACACGCCGGCCTCAAGCATTGCGGTGCGCATTCTTTCAATTTTTGATTTGACGGAAGCATCTATCATTGTCGAGCCGACAACAACCTTAAGACCGCCAATCAGGGATTCATCCTTTGTAATATTCAGCTTCAGATTGCTGCTCAATGTTTTACTCAGGGTTTTGCGCAGGCTTTCCTCAAGCGATTTTTTCTGGGCACTGCTTAAATCGTTTGCAACGATAACATCTGCATGCGCAATACCCGCACGTTCATCATGACGGTGTAAAACCGTTTTCAGAATTGTTTCAAGAAAGGATATACGCCTGTTTTTTACAACAACACCCGTGAAATTTCTGAAAAGCTCGCTGAAGCCCGCCTTGTCGGATATTGCATTCAGCGCATTATGTTTTTCGGTCTCCGATATATTGGGGTTCTTAATACAGGATTTGAGATCCTCTGAATTTTCAATAATCTTGAGAAGGGCGTCTGTATTCTTAACAATGGTCTGCGTTTCGCCGCGTTCATGGCCAAGATCAAGAAGCGCATCAGCGTAACGCAGAAAGACTTCCGGAGGTCTGAAAAACTGGTTGATCACGAAATATTATCCCTCATCTCTGTTTTTTGTCATTTTGCTATCATATATTATGAGGCGATGCAATATGCCAAAATCATAAAAACGCCCTGAAGCGGAAGTTCCCGGTATGATGTTTTTCGCGCATAATTCGGCCAGCCCTAGCCAGAGATGAGCCAGAGATGGTATTTGTTCCCTTCACAAAACCCCGCAAAGTTTTATTATAAAAGGTCGCAAAACCTTTTTAACAAAAGCATTACAGGTACAGATGACATTATCGCTTCAAGACTTTCCCGAAAAACATCTTTATGCTTATGCCAAATTTGAGCTTGTAGACCATCTTTTATATGCGGCTTCGGTTATCCGGAAAATATTCACGGACAGGATTATTAACGGAGATGATATCTTCAACCTTGAAAAAACCATCAACCGCGTTGCACAGGCCGGCTATCCCCGGGACAAGTTTACAAAACTCCTTTCCGATATAAGAATCTGGAAAACCATAACCCCGCACCCGACGGAGCATTTGACCGCCAGGGGAATAGAGCTTTTCAGACAGCTTATTGATGTCGTCCATTTCCCGGAGGATAAACAGGAAAACAGGATTCGTGAAATTGCTGTCCGGATGCTTTCCGAAGATATCGTACCCTCAAGCCGGGCCAGTATGGATGACGAACTCGCCGCCGCACTTGTTCAGGCCGCAATCCACAGAAAGGCAATGCGCCGGGTCTTTATCCGGATAAATGACGCAATGGAAAAATACCCGGATTACGCAAAAGACGGCGGCATTGATCTGTTGTCCGGTTCGGTCAGGATGGACATTGCCTTGCGTATCTGGCATGCGGGGGATGCGGACGGCAAAGTCAATGCCGAAAGAACAGCATTGCTGAAAACAATGATAGCGATGGAAAAGGCGGCCATAGATGATCATCTTGAGGATATCCTTTCGGCTTCACGGCTTTGCGGCGTTTTCAGGCCGGAACAGGAAACTGCGGAGATACTTGAAAGTCTCTCCGGACCCTATAACGTGCTTGGCCTTTTAAAAGAGCGTATTGAGGAAGTAGAAAAGGCCATCGCACGCAATGCATATACCGAGGCGAAAGAAAAACTGGAATGTCTGCATACAAACATTGTTATTCCGGAAAGGACGGACCCGGCACGGCAACCGGAAAACGAAGACACGATATACGCAGATAATAAGATATATGCAGACAATAAAGAGGGTAAAATTCTGAACACCGGCAGGGCGATTTCCCGGGAGATATGCAGGTATCTTCACGCCGCCGGTTTTGAAATTACGGAAAATTTAGACCAATATACACCTGAAGATCAAGAAAAGCGAAAACAGGCCAGGGCAAGAATTCATGAATCCACATTTCTTCTCAGGCAGTCCGGCCTGAGTGCGGCAAAAATAGAAACACGTCATAATGGCGGCGTTTACAAGGAAATCATGGATAATCTTTTCCGGGATACGGACATGATCCATGCGCTGGATCTTTCCCCGTCTGACATGATCCTGCTGAACGAGCGGGGATTTTCCGGCTTTGATACAAACATGCAGCGCGATATACTGCAGCAGACGGAAGAGAAATTTACGGCTGCTGAAATTCGCGATCATCTTTTCAGGGCCAATCCATACAGCACGAACGAAGAGGGATATCCCGTCCAGACCCATGAATACCTTGAACGGTTTTCCCTTACGGCACTGAATGACAACCAGTTCGGACCGATGGCCATAATCTCCGATGCCGACGAGATTTCGGCGGATATCCAGCTTTTTCTGGCCCAGGCATTCGGTCTTAAAAATCTGATTCATACGCCTTTGAATGAGGATTACCGGTCCATGAGTCATGCACCGCAAAGCATTTCCGATTATGCGGAACAGTCCGGTGATGAGGAAATCCGGGCCCGCATGGAAGTGACACCCTGGATTGACACGGAGCAAACGCACATCCTCGGCCATATGGTTCCATGCAGTGATTCCGTTAAAAAGCTGGGTGTATTTGTGCGGTATCTGCAATATTGCGGCATCACAAAGATCACAGAAACCGCGGCCGAGAAGAAAACCGGGATCGTTATCAAGTGGGGCAACGGCTTTTCGCCAGAGCGCGGCGGAGGAAACCCGCGCATACCGGGACGGTTTGTGGCCAAAGCCCTGAACGATTTTATCGCAGGCCGCCGCAAAGGTCACCATTTCGACCGGAATGCCCTTGACGACCGAACAGTTCTTCAGATGGCCACATTCTCATCCAATACCGAACAGGGCCGCGCGATGAGAATGTTCAGTGCAACCCCCGCACTTGTTGAGAACGATATCTGCAGTACGCTTTCGGAGATGATGAGCCGGAATGTTTTCGAGCTGGAAGGGTATAAGGAAAAAGTTACGGATTATCCGGCAGCGGCTCTTTTTGTGCCGGGCGGTGAAATGGTTTCCGATAACCTGAGACAGTTTGTGGAACGCAATGTCCATGAGATGATGCTGCTTTACGCCCGCCACCGTGATGCGGTCGGAGAGGATGAAAGCGATACTGTGCTGAACCTCTGGGCGCAGGCCGTTTGCAATCCGAAACAGGCCGGTTTTGCCAATAACGGAGCCCGCGCGGATTCCAAGGTTCAGGGTACGAAGGGCAGGGGACTGAGGGAGCAGCGTGCCATCGGATCCAACATATGGCTGAATTTCGGCCGGACTTGTCACGACGGGTATTTTACCGCAGGCGAGTTCCTGTTACGCATGCATACGGCGTATAAAGACGGCCTCCTTAAAAAGGCGGATATTGAAAGTTTTGTATTGTCCGGGTTCTGGCGTTATCACCTTTTCGCGCTCGGCCTGGTGTCTGCCGTCAGGGCCGATCCGGCCTGCGGTTTTGCAAAACTCGGCCGGGCGGAAGACTGGAATTTCGACAGGGCGCTCGAAACCGGCGCCGAGATCATGTTCCGCGACCGGGGATACAGCACGCGCGGACCGCGAATTCTTTTCATCAACGATGCGGAAGTTGCGGACATCGAGGCGATGCAGGCCCTGATCTACCGTGATCACGCGCTTTTCCTCGCGCTTTCGGACGCCTTTCTGGGGGGCGGATACGATCGTGATCTGGATACGCTTTTAAACGCTGTCCGCCCGGATGAAAGCGGCGGACGCATCGGGCGTGTCAGAGCGGGGCCGGTTGTTAACACCGTTTTTCCCTTCCTCCGGGACGACATCGCCGCGCGTCAGGACGCGGCTTTCCCGGCTTATGCCGTCAACGACGCCTTTGAAATTCTGCATAAAAACGGAACCGTGTCCGGCAAAGCGGCCCGTACGGCCGCCGCCGCCGCCCGCGCCGCCGCCGCCGCGCATCTGAGAGCCATATCCTTTGACGAAGTCACATACGGTATTTCAGGAAAGAAAGTCAGGCGGTTTATTTTTGCGCCTCCCCATACACGGGCATAACGCCGGGCGGATGTTTTGTTACAAAAGCCGTTGCCGGGAAGCTTCTCACAGAGTATGTGCATGGAAGGAGATTGAGCGCAATCGGGGCACAATAATGATTGTGCCCCGGGCTGCTCCAACTAATGCGCGGGGGACACAATAGTTATTGTGTCCCCTGATGCTTGTCCCCTGATGCT